>NZ_JAUOSC010000001.1:0-677450 GCF_030548285.1 Gilvimarinus sp. 1_MG-2023 | reverse complement strand
GCGTCCAGCGTCCAGCGTCCAGCGTCCAGCGTCCAGCGTCCAGCGTCCAGCGTCCAGCGTCCAGCGTCCAGCGTCCACCCCTACAACCCAAACCCACCGTCGATGGCAATATGACTATTGCGCAGGGCGATACTGGCATCGCTCAGCAAGTATTGCACGGCGGGTACGATATCATCGGGTGATAAAATACGCCCGACTGGTAGCGCCTTGAGCGATTCGGCAAGCCCGGCGATATCCTCTTCGCTCATGCCGGCTTTTTGTTGAATTTCGGTCAGAGTGACACCGGGGCGAACACTGTTGACCCGAATACCTTGGGCGGCCAGCTCTAGGTTGAAAACAGCCGCCGCAGCTTCAAATGCCGCCTTGCTGGCCGCGTAAACCGCACAGGCCGGATGAGCCTTAGTCACGGCCACACTGGACATAAACACCACGCTTGCCGGTTGACGCATTACTGGCAACAGCGCTTGCAGTGTTAGATACGGGCCTGCAAAGTTTGTATTCATCGTGGTTTGGATATTGTCCCAGCTTTCGTCCATCAGTGTGCGGGGATAAAAAATTCCGGCGTTGAGCACAAGCCCATCCAGAGTGACCCCTCGCTGCTTGAGTTGCCCAGCCATGTTATGGATGCCGTCGGCATCGGTGCTGTCGCACAGAAATGCATCCACACCCAGCTCGTTTGCGGCGCGGTCCAGGCGCGCTTGGTTGCGCCCGGTGATGAACACGCGATAGCCCTCTGTTTTTAACATTTGCGCGCTGGCATAGCCAATGCCGGAGGTGGCCCCGGTGATTAATACGGTTTTACTCAAGAGAATCTCCTTATCGATTGCTGTACTTGTGTTGCTCTGGATAACCAGTGTAAATTGGCTGATTAATTCTTATAAGTGACCTATAGGGAAATTTAGTGTTTCTTTATGGGAAACAGTATTGGGCAAAGCGAGCTATGAGTATCGATATTGTGCGCCAGTTGCACCAGCACCTGCCGCAGTTGTACGTATTTACGCAGGTGGCCTCTCTGGGCAGTTTTCAGGCGGCGGCCAGTGCTTTGCAGTTACCGCGCTCGTCAGTCAGTAAAAAGGTTACTCAGCTTGAGCAGGCGTTGGGCCAAAGGTTACTGCAACGCAGTACCCGGCAGTTGAGTTTGACCGATGAGGGGGCCAACCTTTTAACCGCGGCCGAGGCTCTGCAGGGCGTGCTAGAGACGGCGGCAAAACTAAAGCGCGCGCCCGAAACCGAGCCCGCCGGCCGGGTTAAAATCAGCAGCTCCACCCTGATTGGCGAGCGCTATTTACTGCCGTTGGTGCCCGAGCTCAAACGGCGCTTTCCCAAGGTGGCACTAGAGCTTAATATCACCGATGAACTGGTGGATTTGATTGGCCAGCGGGTCGATATTGCGGTGCGGGTAGGGCGCTTGCCGAACTCGTCTTTGGTGGCGAAAAAAATAGGTGAAAAGTCTTGGCGTTGCTATGCCGCGCCGGAGTATCTGGCTCGTGCTCAGCGGATTACCCACCCGCAGGATCTGACGCAGCATCCGTGCTTAATTTTTAAAAACTCGCAATTTGCTATGAACCACTGGACCTTTGCCTGCAGCGAGGGTGACACCGTTAGCGTGGCCATTACCGATGCCATTTGCGCCGACGATGGCCGCTCGCTTGCCGCCTTGGCCGCAATGGGTTTGGGCGTAGTTTTTGTCGACCCTCTGTTGATTCAGCCGGAGATTGCCGCCGGCCAGCTGGTGCCCGTACTGGAGCAATGGCGCCACCCCGAGGCCTCGCCGATACATCTGGTGTGTCTCGGTCGCCAGGCGCGCAGCCGGGCCGTCGATGCGGTGTGGCATTATTTGGGAGTGGAAATGGAGCGGTTAACGTTACAGACCGAAAGCTGAACGTATGACGCAGAACGCGGGATGCGGAAGGCAGAACGTAAGGCGCAGAGCGCGAGAGGGCAAAACAATAGATAGCCGTTGACACGGTTTTGGGCAGAACAGCACGATATTGTCCAGCGTCCAGCGTCCAGCGTCCAGCGTCCAGCGTCCAGCGTCCAGCGTCCAGCGTCCAGCGTCCCGCATCCTACCCATATCCCACATTTGTCCTTTACGCTACAATAGCGCGCTTTTAGACGCTGACAGTTATGCCGCTTCAGCGCTGACTTTACTCCCGAACCGACACAAGAGACTCGTATGACCGTTCGCACCCGTATTGCACCGTCGCCCACCGGCGATCCCCATGTAGGCACGGCCTATATCGCTTTGTTTAATATGTGCTTTGCCCGTCAGCACGGCGGCCAGTTTTTACTGCGTATTGAAGACACCGACCAAACCCGCAGTACTGCCGAGTCTGAGCAGGCTATTTTCGACAGCCTGCGTTGGTTGGGGCTGGAGTGGGACGAGGGCCCGGATGTCGGCGGTGACCACGGCCCCTACCGCCAGAGCGAGCGGATGGACATTTACAAACAATACGCCGATGAACTGATCGAAAAAGGCCACGCCTTTTACTGCTTTGCCACCAGTGACGAGCTGGACGAAATGCGGCGCGAACAGCAAGCGCGCGGCGAAACCCCCAAATACGACGGCCGGGGTTTAAAGCTGTCTGAGGCGGAAGTACAGGCCAAGCTCGCCGCCGGCGAGCCCTATGTGGTGCGTATGAAGTTGCCCGAAGAGGGCGTCTGTGTGGTGGATGATATGCTGCGCGGCACCATCGAAATCGACTGGGCGCAAGTGGATATGCAAGTGCTGCTCAAGGCCGACGGCATGCCGACCTATCATCTGGCCAATGTGGTGGATGATCACCTGATGGGTATTACCCACGTGATTCGCGGCGAGGAGTGGATTAACTCCGCCCCTAAACATTTAAAACTCTACGAATACTTTGGTTGGCAGGCTCCCGTACTGTGCCACCTGCCACTGCTGCGCAACCCGGATAAATCCAAGCTTAGCAAGCGCAAAAATCCCACCAGTATTCAGTATTACCAAAAGGCCGGTTTCCTGCCAGAGGCGGTGATTAATTACCTGGGCCGCATGGGCTGGTCCATGCCCGATGAGAGCGAGAAATTCTCACTGGCGCAAATGCAGGAGCACTTCGACATTAATCGCGTCAGCCTGGGCGGGCCGATTTTCGATGTGGAAAAACTCAGCTGGCTCAACGGCCTGTGGATTCGCGAAGACTTAAGCACCGAACAACTGGCGGATCGTTTAGGCGAGTGGGCACTCAACCGCGACAACCTGTTAAAGGTGCTGCCTCACGCCCAGTCGCGCATGGAAACCCTGGGCGACTTTATCCCGCTGGTCGCATTTTTGGCCGCCGGCCAACTGCCGCTCAGCGAAGCTCATTTTGCCAGCAATAAGCTCGAGCTGGACGAGCAAAAACAACTGCTGCAATTTGCCCTCTGGCGGCTGGAAGCTCTGCGCCACTGGGAGCGCGACGCCATCTTTGAAACCCTAAAAGAGCTGGCCGAGCACATGGGTATCAAACTTAAAGACTTTCTGGCGCCCATCTTCGTCGCCATTGCCGGCACCACCGCCTCTTTCTCGGTGATGGACTCCATGACCCTACTGGGCCCGGATATGAGCCGCGCGCGTTTGCGTCAGGCGATTAATATTTTGGGGGAGCCAGGTAAAAAGCAGCTTAAGAAGCTGGAGAAAGCGTATCAGGCTTTGGGGAGTAATCCTGCGGATTAATTGTTTTGTGGGCACATGGATGTGCCGGTTTCTTTTCTGCTTTACTTCTCTGTTCCTCGTTTGGTTTCCATTTTATAATTCTTTGCGTACTTCTCGCCCTCTGTCGCCGGGCGATGGCGAGCCCCTTTTTCCTATGCGGCAAAAAGAGACGAAAAAGCGCACCCGCGCAGCTCAGCCCTACGGGTTCCCGAATGCACACAGATTTTACGGGTCGGAAAAAATCACCTCCCGGTGTTTTTCCTGAATTGCACGTCCTTGTGCAATTCACCCGCAAAATCAGCGTCCCTTCGGCTGGTTGCGATGGGGGTAATACTCCGTAGCTAGGGTTGTTGGTGGGCTAGAGAGTAGGTGGGAGGTTAGGGGATATCCCTAAAATGTAGAAAAAATCGGCAAATTGCATAATCACCGTGCAAATGGGCTAACTCGTTGAAAATTATTGGCAAAAAGTATTGACAGGTCACCGCCTCAGGCCTATTATGCGCACCTCTTTTGGGGCCTTAGCTCAGCTGGGAGAGCGCAACACTGGCAGTGTTGAGGTCAGCGGTTCGATCCCGCTAGGCTCCACCAAACAAACAAAAAACCCCCGTACTCGCGAGAGTACGGGGGTTTTTTGTTTATTCCGCTGAAAGCTCAGCGGGAGCGAGGTTTAGCTCCGGTTCAGAAAATGGCAGGACAGCCATTTTGCACAGCGAACGCTGCCCGAAGGGCGAGGGCCAAGGATGGCCCGAGTGCATCCCGCGGATCGTCGAAGTCCCTCCACTACGATAGATATCTTCCCTTGGACGGGGTTTTTTGTTTGTGGGTCTTGTGGGTGAGACCGCTGACGCCAGTGTGTTTGATGTGCATGGATGCACGAAGACCCAATACACTCGCTGCGCTCGCGGGGCCAGCTTTGTCGCGGGCGCAGGGACAAGGTGAATGCGCTGCAAGCGCAGAGAGAGCAGCCTGGGCTGAGCGCAGGAGCAGCCACCGCTATGCGTATCGTCAAAGTCCCACAATTACCTTCGAAGCTCGGCTTATTGTTTTCAGGTTTTGTTTTCAGTTCTGCAGTTTTATCTTTATAAATCAACATTTTCCCGTAATTCTCGCCCTCTATCGCCGGGCGATGGCGAGTTCCTTTTCTGCTTGTCCAGAAATGGAACCAAAAGAGGACACCCGGTGATCGGGCATTCGGCTTCCCTCCTTCCGGTCTGTTTTATTGGGCCGTATCTACACGCCCTCCATGGCGTGAAGATACTTGCGCGTGCATCCATGCTCGCTTACCCAATAGAACAGACCTCCACTCGGCTCGATCACATGGGTAGTGGCCGCTTCGTAGCTGAGATCTGGAGGGTTTTAGATGAGCTACTGAAATTTAAGTCCATATTAAGTCCAATTAGAACCGCTACGGGAATAGGGTCACGTCTGCTCAGAGTTATTTGCTGGGCTATTCATGGTATGTCATATATGGCATGCTTTCGGCTCTACCTTATTCAGGGGGTGCGACCATGCGTGCCGATAAACGCAAAAAGCTAGAGGCCGCCGGCTGGGCAGTTGGAGGCGCAAGCGATTTTCTCGGGTTAACGCCCGAAGAGTCAGCTTATATTGATATGAAAATATCGCTCGGAAACGCGTTAAGAGAGCGTCGAAAAAGCCAGAAAATAAGTCAGGTAGCGCTGGCTAAGCGAGTAAAATCAAGCCAATCACGCATTGCCAAAATGGAGGCTGGTGATCCCAGTGTGTCGATTGACGCGTTGATTAAATCATTGCTGGCTTTGGGGGCTTCCTCGGCCGAGCTGTCTAAGGCAATCTGTAGTACTAGTTCGGAAGCGGCTTGAAGCATGGTAGTCAGTTGAGAGTTTCGACTGGTTTTTTTAGTTATTCTGAATTGTGGAAGCTGTCCTCGGAGCTCCCTAATCTATTTTAGGGCGTGAGTGGTGATGTGTGAGGTCAAATAGGGAAACCAATGAATTTTCAGACAGAAAACATCCCCGCAATAATATTTTCCATGAGTGCGCTCATTGTGTTGCTTGCGCTGTTTTTGTGGGCGCTCAAACATAGAGTCCAAAAGGCGTTAAAAACTAAGCGAGATAATCTTTCAAAGAAGTCGGTAACTGAATGGATTTCTGACCTCAGCGCGGAAAAAGATTTGTTGGAGAAAAAGATACAAAGCGGTAAATATATATTCGCAAAGCTAAGTTCCTCTCATGCAGCAACTAAAACGACGGTCAGCCAAATTCAAGTTGGCTTACCTCCGCCTAATTTTAAGTATACCGACGATGAAGAGCTAAAAGAGGCTGTGCGCACTTGTCGGGTTGAACAGTACGAAGTCATTAAAACCGGCAGGGCCGCTACCTCCTTGTCGCGTTGGTCCTGGTTTGGGAGCGAGGCTGACGGAGCCATGCTGATCAAGACTTACAACAAGCTGTTAATCGGGGCATTTAATGCTGAATTCGACATTATAAGAAGCAAAATGCGTCACTCGACAGGGCAAGCTGCGATAAAAAAATTAGAATCTAGCCTTAAAGCGCTGGAAAAGCTAGCTGAAACTGTAAACGTTCGCATTTCACCTGAATACATTCTCCTAAAGGAAAAGGAAATTAATGTATGGCACTCCTACCTAGTTCGTAAGAATAATGAAAAAGAAGAGGCCAAACAACAACGTGCTTTGCTTCGCGAGCAGAATAAGATTCTAGGCCGAGCCTCCGATGACGCTGACGAAGATGAGTACGATGAAGAGCTAAATGCACAAATCGAATTCTGTTCAGAAGAGCTTGTGAAAGCGAAGTTAATGGCAGAAAATCTCGCCGGAGATGAACTGGCAAATCTTGAGTTAAAGATTCGAGAGATTGAAGAGGAAAAGGCTAAGGTCACGGCTAAGTTTGACAGAGCTCAATCCCAAGCCCAAATCACTCGCGCAGGTTATGTATATGTCATTTCCAATATTGGTAGTTTTGGTGAAGGTATTTGTAAAATTGGGATGACTCGTCGGCTAGAGCCAATGGATCGTGTTGTAGAGCTAGGCGATGCTTCAGTGCCTTTCCGTTTTGATGTTCATACTCTGGCTTTTGTCGAGGACGCTCCACGACTTGAAAAGAATCTTCACAGCCTCTTTCATGATCGACGTGTAAATGTAGAAAACCATCGAAAAGAGTTTTTTAAAGTCTCTCCATCAGAAGTTAAAACGGCGATGGAAGGTCTCGGAGTGAAATCATCGTGGTATTTTGATTGTGATGCTAAAGAATACCGAGAATCAGTTCTCTTAATTGCTTCAAAAGAAGAAGCTAAAGAGGCTAGGCAGGCCGCGCTTATAACTCTGCCAGAGGATATTTAGTCATGGAGAAAGAATATTTTTCAGCAATAACTTTGATGCTGGCGGCTCTGACATTTCTGATATTTTCTTATCTAAGGTATTCCAAACAAAAAAAATCTCTTGCCGTTGTAGAGTCTGAATTTTCACCTGTGGACTCTCTTCGCAGAGATTGCCGCAGATTGAACTCCGAGTTTGCCGATCTTCAGAGTAAATATCGCATTGGTAGAAGGGAATTGAAAGAGTTCGAAAAAGTCATTGATACTTACCACGTTGGTGTGGGGACTATGGACGTGTCAACTTACAAACCGCTATACGATACTCGGAATCTTTCAGAGTTGGAGCAGAGGTTGAGTGAAGCTGTAAAGGGAGGGAAGGATTTAGTTAAAGCGGATAGCGCCTGCCGGTGCCATTTGGGGGATGATCTAAGGCTGAATGGGAAAAAGGGAGCCGCCAAAACGTTCATTAATCGTGAAATTCGACTTCGAATCCGGTGTTTGGATAACGAGGTGAAGGCAGCTATTGCGATTGTCGATTGGAACAATATCGGACGACTTGTGGAGCGAATTCATCGAAAATTCACGGAAATTAATACTGATAGTAAGTTAGTAAAAATATTCCTTACAGAACAATATCTAGCTGCGAAGTTGCTGGAGCTTCGCCTTTCATTTGAGGTTCAGAAGCTCAAGGCTGATTTGAAGGAGGAGGAGCGCGAAATGCGTCAGCGCATCCGCGAAGAGCAACGCGACGAAGAGCGGCTTAAGTCTGAGGTGGCGAAAGTTGAGCTACAACGTCAACGCATGGAGATATTGGTTGAGCAGGAACTGTCCAAGATTGATGAAGCTACGGTAGTGCAACGGGATAGGCTGGCGCTTCATCAGAGAGAGTTAGAGATATTGCGCGAAAAAGAACGGCGCGCCCTTTCTATGGCTCAACAGACCAGGTCAGGATTTGTTTATATTATAACTAATGAGGCCTCTTTCGGATCGGGTATCTGTAAGATTGGGATGACTCGTCGGCTCGATCCCAATGACCGAGTAAAAGAGTTGGGCGATGCATCCGTACCTGAATTATTTACCGTTCATCACTTTATTTATACAGATGATGCTCCGACGCTGGAAAAATTCTTCCATGACCAGCTTTCAGAAAAGAGGATAAATCAAGTTAATCGAAGAAAGGAGTTTTTTCGAGTGTCGCCAGAATCTGCGTTGAATCTTTTAGATAACTACAGCGGTAATTTTTCACTTGAGGAAGTCGAGATATAAGTGTGAGATAAGTGGCGTCAGCTGAGACCTATGGCGTACACAATAGTAGAGGTATAGTTATTTTGCTTAGGCGACGCTGTTACCGCTCCGGTTCGAACAAAAAATGACCAAGAACAAAGCCAACTCAACCCAGACACACTCACGGCAAGCTAAACGCTTTAAACCACCGCCTTTACCTTGACAAAACCTCGTTAAAAAGCGGAAGCTAACTAGGGCCTGTTAACACTAATTAGATGCAGCCTGTTGCGATTAAAAATTTGCCAATCAAGGCGCGAGGAGAGTGGTTTGGTCACTCCAAATGAACGACGAGCAACGCAGGGTGGCGGATTTTTAGCCGCAACCCGAATACTTACATGGACGCAGGTATTAGAGCAATGCAGGAGTAATTGCCGAGGGCTGGAGCCAATTTTGCCCCCAGCGTTGTTGCGATCACTTATTTGGAATAACCAAACTGCGCTCACGGCGCCTAGCTGGAGACACCACTTGTTTTCAAAACAGGGGCTTCCAGCAGGTGCATTTAATTAGTGTTAACAGGCCCTAAACACTCATACCTTGGTGCTAGCCTCCGTGAACAACAGCGATCTACTATCCACCTTTATTTTTTCGATATCGGTAAGCGCACCGATTTTCCTGATGATTGCTCTGGGCGCGGTATTGCGTCGTGTGGGCCTGATAGATGAAGCGTTTATCAACACCGCTTCACGTTTGGTTTTTTCCGTCGGGCTACCCGTGCTTTTGTTTTTCAGTAACGCTACCGCGGATTTTGGCTCGGCTACCGATGCTCGCATTATGATCGCCGTTGTTACCGGTGCTCTGCTCGTTTTTGTGTTGAGCTTTGCCTCGGCCTGCTGGTTTGTGCGTGATAAAAAAGACCGGGGGGTTCTTACCCAGGCGGCCTTTCGCGGCAACTTGATTATTATCGGCCTGGCGTACTGCGCAAATGCTTACGGAGAAAAAGGCATCGCTATGGCGGCTCTGCCCTTGGCCGTCACCATCGTTCTGTACAATGTTTTATCCGTAGTTGCTCTCAACCGGGACCTAGACGGCGAGCGCGGTTTTCGCGGCGTATTTGTGGCCATTGCGCGCAACCCTTTGATTATCGGCATTGTCGCTGGGCTTATTTACGGCGCTTGGGGCCCGTCTATTGCCGAGCCGGTTCGGCGCGCGGGGGGCTATCTGGGAGACATGTCTTTGCCGCTGGCGCTGTTGTGCGTCGGTGGAACGCTCAATATGAAATCGCTGGGCCAAATGGGCGACGGCGTTCTGGCCGCTAGCTGCTGGAAGCTGTTGATCTCGCCAGTCATAGCGGTGGCGCTGGCGCTACTGTTGGGGCTTAAGGGCGATGCGGTTGCGGTGGTCTTTTTATTGGCGGCTGCCCCCACCGCCACAGCAAGCTTTGTGATGGTTCGCGGCATGGGCGGCAATGCCGCTTTAGCGGCGACTATGATTGTGCAAACAACGCTGTTCGGCTTGGTGAGCCTTACCATCGGGCTGTGGCTTGTCGAGGCGTTTGCCCCGACGCTTTAGGTGATTACTTTGTGCATGGCGGCGAGTTCCGGGGGCTGTTTAGGGCGTTGTGCGGATGCTGAGATAAGGTTTTGAAGTGTGAGTCACATTTACAGCTATAACGTCGTATTAACGGCCAAACCTTGACGCCTTCTGTTTGCCAGAGTGCTGCCCCATGCCCTGTATCGGTTTGGTGATAGGGAAAATAGGGCAAAGTATTTTGAGGCCATATTCTAATGTATGTACTCAGGCGGCCAAAATTCTTTGCCCTTCGGTGAAACCAATTTTAACGTTCTTAACATTTTACCGAGTTAATTTTCCGTGCCGAACCGCGGTTAGCCCCGTTAAAATTAAGGTAAAAATCAGTAGTGCGAGCCCTGGGATACCAATAGCTGGAAGCGCGTGGACGTTACCGCTGGTATTAGTACCTAAAGCGCTAACGATTAAGTTCACCTGACCGGCAGTACTTGTGTCTATGCTGCCGGAAAAACCATTGGGTTGGGTGCCAATTGTGAGGCCGTTATCGCTCAGTGAGCCTGTGTAGTTGATTAATCGGTACGTACCGAGACCATAGTTGCCTAAATCGGTGATGTTGAGTGTACCATTCAGAGTTAGGTTGCCGTTCACTTCCACCAAATCGTTGACACTGCTGCCGATGGTGCCTGAGGTGTCCAACTCAAACTCCAGCACAGATGTGCTTGTCAGATCGAGGTCACCGTTAACGGTGAGCGTTTCCGGTGAGTTGCCGGGAGCAAGTGTGCCGTTCATTTGTGCAGACCCCAAGCTGCCGCCACCGGCAAGGCGCGCTGTAGCGCTAATTTGAATGTTTGAGGTTGTACTGCCATTAACCGTAAGCTGGCCGCTTTGAATATCGATTAAACCGGTGTGTGTGCTGCTTCCCGTTAAAAACAATGTATGACCGCCAGACTTGGTTAGTGTACCTGCTCCGGTTAGAGCGCCGGCTATTGTGATGTCGGCGGTATTGCTCAGGGTGAGATTGCCACTGTTCAGGTTAATGGCATCGTTGAAGGTGTTGGTGGTGGTGCCGGTCAGGGTCCAGCTGGAGCCGTTCATGGTAAGCACTTCCCAACCTGACTCCAGTGTGTCGAGTGTATAGCTACCATTGTTGGTCAGAGTAACCGTATCCGTTCCGCTGCCGCCTAAAAATCGGGTTGTACTTGATGGGGCAAAGTTCAGTTGAAGCTGATCGTCACCATCTTCGAAGCGAAAGCCGTTTACATTATTCATGGTCCCGCCATTAAATGTAACGGTATCGGTCCCGCCTCTTAAAGTGACACTTCCCCCACCTGAGGCCAGCGTGCTACCGGACTCTAATGTGAGCGAGTCATTTCCGCCCTGGCCGAGAAACAGTGAATTAAAATGTGTATTTATGACTGAACCGGTTAGGTTGATGCTCCAGCTTGGGGCGCCGGCCACGTTTGCAGCGATTACTCTATAGTCGCCTCCCGATAACTCTCCGGCAATATTGAAGTTTGTATGCCCGGCTTCGAGTGTAAACAATCCGCCAGAATTCGAGTTGATCATTTTAGCGCCGGAAGCGATATTTACGGTGTAATCTGGTGCCGCTATGCTTATAAAAGGCAAGGTGAAGGAGTTGATTGCAATATCGGTTGTAGCGTCCACAGTGATTGTGGGGTTGGGGTCAGTACCCCCCGTCAATCAAGTAATGGTCGCTAGGGCCGCTGGTGCCACTAATGGTCCAGTTGCCGCTGCCTGCCGGATCTTCGATAGCACCGGCAAATGTGTGACCACTGGCGAGTGTTGTTATTAGTGCGATGATTAATCGATGCCGCTGAGCCATACCCGTTCCCTTTATACTGTCAAGAAACGATATTTTACGAGTGCTCTTGTAGATTGACCATCCTCTAATTAGAGGGAAGAAATATGTCCTCAAATGTGTTAGAGAATATGCCAGAGCCCGTTTTTAAGGTGTAAGCAGGCTGAGCTCAGTCAAAATTGCGATTTTCTGTAGGAGGACTACAAGTGAAGGCTAAGATGGTTGTAGCGAGCGTAGCCGCGCTATGTATTTGTGGTCTCGGTTGGTGTTTTCTTAATTATCAATTCTCATTGGGGAATTCCAATAAGTATCGGGCACATGATTCTAGATTGCCAAGCTCTATGCCTAGCCGTAGAGTTGATAGTGCCAGTCACAGTGTGGAAAAGGTGAGACTCAATCCGCCTGAGCAGGATAGTGATATTTTTGAAGATAACATGAGTTATGACTCGCAGTGGTGCAACAGCATACAACTGACAGAGGAGGCCAGTGAAAAAGCTAAAGAAGACCACGATAGTTGGTTAAAAGACCACGGTTATATCATGGAAAATAAAAATGCATATTCATCATATAGCCAAGACACATTAGAACAATTAATGAATCAAGGTGACACCACCGCAATGGCAGTGCTTGCTACAAGTGGTGCAGACGATATTAAGCTACAAGCTGCGTATGAATCCGCTGTTTATGGCTCAACCGGGCCTTCTTTGCTTCCTATAATGCTAGCTTATGAAGCCAAGGCAAGAGCTTTTAAAGAATCTGGGCAGCTGGATAAAGCAAAAGAGATGTATTTGCGCTCGCTTGCCTGGCACCAGTTCACCGCGTTGAGAGGTGATTACATGCATATTGAAGGAACGGTCTACCGCCTCAGAAAGGGCAGGGCAGTCACTGATGTTGATGCCAGTGATTATGATGAGATAGAACGGATTGCAGCAAATATTTATAAAAAACTCAATGATGAACGAGTGAAAAGACGGCTGAAGCCTTTCAACGATTCTGCACCCAAGGTTGTTGAAAACCTAAACAATCTGGCATTAGCATCAATGGCGGCCAAGGGTTGGGATGGGTGGGGGTCCCATCTTGTCAGTCACAATGAGTGTATTAAGAAAAATGTCATGTATCTATCTTCCAGGTCTGAGTAGATTTTTCTCTCAGTAAGAAAGTTCCTTACGATCCCTAAGCTCGTCATGTGTGTAGTGGTCTAATAAAACCGGACGCCAACCTTGGGGGTTTAGGGATGAGTCTTGAATTGTTTGCTGCTCGTGAAGGGCATAACCTCTCAAAAATTATTTCAGGCAAGATTGGAAACTCAATTGTCGCGGCTTAAAAATACCGTGATCTTTTACCCGCCCCCAATTTTTCCTGGTGGAAAATTTGAGGGGGCCAACTCCTACCCTCGATTTTACTCCCTATCTGAGAGAATGGCGGAGCTTGTAGAGATCTGTGAAGGATATATTTTCAGTGTTTGTTGGCTTGCAAGGCTTCAATTTCTGCGCGAATTTGCTCGGCCTCCTCAGTTAGCAGGGAGTAGGTTTTAATGTCGCCACTGCGTTGGGCGTACATGGCTTTTTCTAAGATTGCCTCGTATTTTTTTTGCAGTTTTTGCGTGGGGTCTTTGCGAAAGAGTGACAGCATATTGAGTCCTAATGTGTGTTCAGGGTATTGGCGCTTGTTTGGTATACGTGCAATAGGCAGGTTCGGTTTACTACTTGGCTTTGGATAAGTGGGCTCAGGATAAGTGGGACCGAAGGCTTATGGCGTATTTAATAGTAGGGGTACACTTGCTTTTTGTCAGTAACGTTACCGCGAATTTCGGTTCTGCCACCGATGGGCATATTATAATCGCCGTTGTTACCGGTACTTTGCTCGTTTTTATATTGAGCGTTGCCACGGCTAGCTGGTTTGTGCGAGATAAAAAGACCGAGGGGTTCTTGTCCAAGGAGCCTTTCGCCTCTAATCCCACTTTTGTTTGGCCGCATTTCTAAGGTTTTGTCGTTAGGCGTGCTTATTAAGGCGTTAAGGCAGGCCTGGGCTGTTTTGGCCCGATCCGACAATAACTACCAATAAGCGCATAAAGTATCAAATAATGGGTTTTGCGTCTTATAATGATACTTCTCGGCGTCACATTTTTGCTGTAATCGCGTACTATCTCATCTATACCACTTACCAACATAAAGGATGTATCTATGAGACGTTTTGGTTTATTGACGGTATTGGCCTGTATGGCTGCGAGTACCCACGCACTAGAGCTTCACAGTGATGATATGCAAGAGGGGCATATGCTGAATAAGGCTCAGGAGTTTAATGGTTTTGGCTGCTCGGGCGATAATATATCGCCGCACCTTAAGTGGACGAACCTGCCAGAGGGCACCAAGAGTGTTGCTGTTACCGCTTATGATCCGGATGCCCCAACGGGAAGTGGCTGGTGGCATTGGTTAGTAGTGAATTTACCGGTGGATACCGCAAGCTTGCCCGCCGGTATTTCCGGCAAATTGAAAAAAGGGCTGGAGGTGGAAACCGATTACGGCACCCCTGGCTTTGGCGGTGCTTGCCCGCCGGTTGACCACGGAATGCACCGTTATCAGTTTACGGTTTGGGCGCTGAACACGTCTGCGTTGGATGTCAGTGCTGAAACGCCGGCGGCGGTTGTAGGGTATAAGCTCAATAGCGCGGTAATCGCCAAAGATACCCTGACGGCTACCTACGCTCGCTAAGCCTGTGGCTCACCAGAACGCGGTGTACATTACTCGCTACCAGGGGCAGCGGCAACAACTTCTGCGCAATGTCTATATACCCGCGCCGACACTGGTGCGGGTGCTGCGTGGCAGTAAATCGCTTGTGTGGCGCGGTGAGCGGGTAGAGGTGACCCCTGGACGCTGGTTGGCATTATCGGCAGGCCAATCGCTGACGTTTGTTAATCAACCAGGTGATCGGGGATTTGAGTCGGTGACTCTGTCTTTTTTAGCGCAACCGCCGGGGGAGTGGCTGATCGAGGCTGTGCCCGCCGTGGAGGCGCCGTGTCTGGCCGCCAACACGGCGTTGGCATTTTGTTTTGACGCTCTGGTTAATGGTGTGTCGCACCGAGTGGATGAGACCGCCCAACAGCATTTAGCACTGGCTTTGTTTGCCCAGTTGCGCCAGGCCAACAAGCTAACCTTGTTGTTTCCCGGTGAGGAGCTTACCTGGCGTGATCGTGTTGCCCGTTTTTTGATGGCAGATCCCGGAGCCGCACATTCACTGGAGGCCGTCGCGCAAGCGCTGGGAGTTAGCCGCGCAACATTACACCGGCGGTTAAAACAAGAAAATAGCTCGTTCAGACAGGTTCTAGCGGATATTCGTATGGGGTATAGTCTGACTGTACTGCAAAAAGGGCATACGGTTACCGAAGCGGCAATAGCGTGTGGGTATGAGTCGCGCACCCGGTTTGCCGAGCGCTTTAAGCAAACATTGGGGGTATCGCCTGGGCAGTATTGCCGGACCTTAATCAAGCCCGCAGAGGTCAGTATTCTGCGCCCAGAGACTATAGAACTCTGCTAACAGGTTGTTCCTTTTTTTACTCAGCAGCGCTGCCAGCGGTTGCTACTTTCACATTTCACTAGGCTGCGCAGGTTTTTACCGTTTTTATGATACGGGAATTATGCGCGATAAAGGCTTAGCTGCTCTTTTAGCCGTTCGGCTAGGTTCATTAGGGCATCACCGGCGCGCCGGGTAGCTTCGGTTTGCTCCGAGCTTTGCAGCGCTAATTGCTTAACGTTTTCGACGTTTTGATTGATCTCATCGGATACATGGCTTTGTTCTTCTGACGCGCTGGCTATTTCAGTGTTAAGCGCTGAAATATTTCTGACAGACTTCATTGACTCGCCAATAGCTTGGCCAGACTCTGTCGCTTTTTCTGCTAAGTGAGTGGTAATGTTTCGATTTTCAGCCATTGTTCGGGTGGCCTCTTGCGCTCCCGATTGCAGCTTCTCTATTTGTTCACGTATATCACCAATGGAGTTTTGTGTTCGGGTGGCCAGAAGCCTAACTTCGTCGGAGACAACGGCAAAGCCGCGACCATGCTCACCAGCTCTTGCGGCTTCTATGGCGGCGTTTAGGGCGAGTAAATTTGTTTGCTCAGCGATGCTGTTAATGACATCAAGCACCCCAGCAATATTCAAACTGTGCTCGCCTAGTTGGTTGATCGTGTCGGCACATTGCTGCGTGCTCTGGGTCAGTTGCTGAACAATCTCGATGGTATGATGTAAAGAGTCTTGTCCGCTATTGGCTTGTAAGCTGGCAGTTTTGGCTAATTGGTCTGCATCGCTGGTACTTTTGGCAATGTTTTGAGCCGCCAAGCTCATTTGCAGCATGGCTTCGCCAACACTGTCTATGCCTTGATATTGTTGTTCTACGGAGGCTTTTGAGTCTTTGGCTATTTGGGTAAGAGAATCGGCGGAGTCGAGCAGTTGGCCGGAAGAGTCGGTGATTGCCCGGATGGTATTTTGAAATTTTTCCATTAGCTGATCAAATTCGTTGGCAACAACACCAAACTCGTCCTTGCCTGCACTGTCGAGCCGGACCGTGAGGTCACCATTACCCTCGGTAATGCTTTTGATGGCATTAATTAAATGTTGCATGGGGCGGGTGACAAATACTTTGAGTAGCGAGAGCACTAAGCCAATGACCAGCAAGCCAGACAGTGCGACAGCTGCTGCGACTTTGGCTGAAACATTTCGGGCAACACTTGCGACTTCATTTTTGGAGTAAGCGGTGACAATGGTGTAACCCCATGGTGTAAATTCAGTCTGTTTTAGATTCCAGGCGTTAGGGGCGGCGAGTATGGATTCAATGTCGATTTTGCTGTGATTGTCGGAGTGGAACCGAAGTCGACCTTTGTTATCTAAAATGGCGACAAATCCTTGTTCTAATATACGAGCGCTCGCCACTTGCTGGTTTAGAGAGCTTAAGTCTGCCGAATAGCCTACGTACCATATGCCGATGGTGTCACCTGACAGGTTGTGCATGGGGGCATAGCCTGTCAGGTAGGGAGAGCCTAGGATATCGACCTGGCCATAAAAGGCCGAACCGTTTTCGATAGATTTAAACGCCGCACCCTCGGGGTTCAGGATTGTCCCTGTGGCTCGTTTGCCTTGTTTTTTTACGTTGGTAGAGACTCGAATATAATCGCGCCCATCGTAAGCGAAGAGAGTGGCGGTTCCCCCCATATCGGAGGTAAGGTCGTCCACCAACCGGTAGTTGTTACTTTGTTCATCATCCCCCAAATACAGCTCAGGCGCCTTACGGTCTGCCACCTCAGTGATTGCGCCCAGACTGGGAGTGCCTAGAGATTTTCCTCGTTTCACCAGTACATTCATGCTGCTTTGCACACGCTCAGACATGATTGTGTTGGTAATTGTCAGCATGTTTAAAGCTTGTGCGCTTTTTTCAGCGGCGGCTCGCGTGGCTGCGCTGTTGGCTAAGCTAGTTTCGATTGATACGATCCAAACGGCGGCTAGGGTGATCAGAGCAAAGACAAGGACGATCAGTCCGAGTGTGAATTTTCGGTTAATGGACATAGTATTTCCATCTGATAAGGTCGCAATTAGGGGGGCACCCTGAGGTTAGCATGTTATCGACTATGTTTTGAATAACTTAAATGTGAAGTTAGGGCTAGCAGCGGTGTAGGACGTGGTGTTTTTGGCACTTACGAGGTCTAGCGTTTGAAAGATGCAGCCAAGTTTTTGCAAGGCTTACCGGCTTGCCCGTAAACCGATCACAAGGGGCAAGCCTTAAATTATGAATTCTTGGCATGACTTTCGTCGCATCAAACCTGAGTAAGTAACGAATCGCAGTAGATTAATTTTACGAAGATACCGATACTAAATTAATCGTGCGCATCGAAATTCATCTGGTTTAAGGGGTGGTGTCGTTTCAGGATTATTCAGCGTGGTTAAGGGAGATATTTTTGATGCCCTGGCCACTGGGCGGGTCTCGCCGGTCATTTGTGTTCTGATCTTTAGTGTTTACTTTTTATAGGCCATTTAGAGCTGTCAGTGGGGGCTGCAAAAGCCACTGTTTGGTTTGAACAAAACCGAGGTGCCTGAGAGTTGTTAAACCAAACCGCCATCGGCGGCTTAGGGCTAAGATGAGCGCCGAGGGCTGTATAGGAAAATCACTGCTTGCAAAAATGACCAAAAACTCGTCGTAAGTGAAGCGGGAATTGCATAGCCATTCATGCCACGGGCATGACTGCATACGAGGTTGGACGAGTTTACCCCATAGATACTGGGAAGTTTTCAGTGGCCCCTTATTTAGCCGATGTTGTTGCTCAATCACTGGTTTAGCTCTGAGTACGAGGCAGCTTTAGTTTGCACATGGAATACCGTCCGACGGGTAGGGCATATTTTCTCAGCCAGTGCACCAAAAGGCCGCGAGGGCGACCAGCCGCTGCTACCCCTTACAATCATTATACTTAACTACTCGCCAGAGTGTTGATTAATGCGCCATGGGTTTTGTTTGGCCTTGCCGGTTGCTCCAAATTGTCGCAAGGAGAATACGCACGATTTCGGAGCATACAGATAAATTGTTACCTGTGGAGTTTAGAAATATACCGCTGTTGATCATATTAAAGGCGTTATGAGTTAGTTTTGTAGTAAAAAGTGTAAATCAATCCCTCTGACATCTAGAATCGGCTAATTCTTTGTGGTTAGATAGACTGGCGTAAACCAAAATGCAGAATAATTGGTTAATTTTCGTGTTTTGGGAAGGTACGGTGGGCGTGCACTAAACGAGTGCCCTCTCGGATGCGCCTTTAGCTGTATCAAATATAACTAATAAGCAAAGGATACAATGTGATGAAACTTAAGCTCTTAGCAGCGTCAATTATTGCGGCTAGTCTTGTTGGCTGTGGTAGCGACAACGACAGCGACGGCAATAACTCAATCTCTATTTCAAGCTCAAGCACCTCCAGTGTGGTTTCTAGCTCAAGCGTTAGCTCTACCGCGAATACCTCTGCAACTTTTGCTGGGCTTGAGGGTACTGTGGCTAACGATACAGCCACCTTAAGTGGTACCGTTACTGTTACTGACCCTGATGCGGGTGAAGACACCGTTGTCGCCTTAACTGATGCTACCGCGACCTATGGCACCTTTACTATAGACGCTGACGGCGCTTGGACTTACACCTTAGATACCGCTGGTGCTGATGTAGCCGCCTTAGATGGCGCCGACGATACGCTGACAGATACCATCGCCATTGAATCTGCTGACGGCACTGCAGCGACTGTGACCATTACCGTTACAGGTGTTGATGCTGCCGGTGGCGCGAATAAATACGCCGCCATTACCGACACAACTGATGGCGATACCGGCGAGCTTCGCTACGCACTGGATGACGATGGTCCTTTGTCTTCGGGTAAAATAACACTGTCTTTCTTAAAAGACTCTTCTGCAGTGTGGGCAACACGCAAGCCTGGAGATGAAGATGAGGTGGGTACCCCTTCACATGCTTTCATCACGTTATTTAACGAAAATACTAATAATGCGGGTGCAATTATAGACTTTCGCGTTAAAGGTGATGCCTTTGAAATACGTGATCAAGACATCGCCTCTATCGATGATGGTGACATTGTACCAAACAATGACCAATGGCAAGACGTTGAGATTACATGGAATACTCCAGATGGCGAGACACTGCCAGTGATTACGGTGACTATTGATGGTGAAGCCGTAACAACAGACCCATTTACCGCGCAACCGGGTGCGTTAGGTGGTGTAACCCATGTATCGTTTAGACACGGCTTCAATACCGAAACTCTATCGGGCGGTGCTTTCAAAGTTGATAACTTGAAAGTCTACTCTGATGTTGCAGGTACAGCGTTAGTCTTTGAGGATGACTTTGAAAGCTACAGTGTAGATGAATCATTGGACGCTGAGCCTTATCATTCCAATACTCACGAAGCCGTAGTGGCTGGAAGCAGTGACGGTGGTGAAGGCGGTTCAGGTGGTACAGGCGGTTCAGGCGGCGCGAACAAAGCGGCCTTTGTTGATGACAGCACCACTGATGATGCCGGTGAAATTAGAGTGAGTCTTGGCGATGGCCAGCTTGCCGGTCGTTTGACCGCATCGATGCTAAGAACTCCAATCACAGCAGCAAAAGATGGTGAAGAGAAAAACCCTGATGCCTACGTTACCTTGTTTAACAGCACGGGTAGCACGAGCGGTAACCGATCTATCCTCGATCTAAAAGTTCGCGACAGTGGCTTTGAAATTCGAGATGCAGACGATCTGGATATTGAAACTGCAATGGTTCTGGATCAGTGGTTTGACGTAGAAGTCACTTGGACCGCACCAGATGCAACAACTTTATCAGAAGTTACTATCAAGATTGATGGTGAAGAAGTAGCTGGTGGTACCTTTACCACTACGGGTACTTCTAGTGCTGACGAAGATGGTTCGGTGACCAATGTAGCTTTCCGCATTGGTGACTCTGGTACTGTTATTTCATCAGGTGGTATCTATGTTGATGACATCGTCATTTATGATGCTGTAGACGGTGGATCCGTAGTGTTTAGTGAAGACTTCGAGGGCATGGCTGTCGATACTGACTTGGTGCCAACCGAAGACAATGCTTCTGTATTCGCGGATAGAACGCAAGATGCGACTGTTGCTGAAATCGCGAATGACTAAATTTTAAAGCAATCGCTTTTTAATTAAGTTACAGAAAATAGCGCCACATGATATGTGGCGCTATTTTTTTATGTCTAAGTTAATGCTGGTGGCTAATATCGAGCTTTGTCGGTTGTTCGTTACAAAAAATAGTCAGGCAGCAAATAGGATAGGTGCAGAGTGATAAATTTCTTTCACAAACTCTTTACCCACCCCTTGAGTTAACATTGCTCTAAATGTAACCTCTTTAAATCAAAATCCTTAAAGCTTAACCATTAACTTCCCTTTGTTTTCGCCGGAAAAAAACAGGTTCAAACCATCAACGGCACTAACTAAGCCTTCAAGCACATGAGCGCGATACTGAATTTTACCCGATTGTACATAGGGCATTAACTGTTGAATCAGTGCTGGGGCATCTTGCAAATGGTCTGGCATGGCGAAGCCCTGAATGCTTAGGCGCTGTTTAATAACGGTAATCCAGTTCGGGCCTGGCCGTGGCTGCTCGGCTTGGTAATCAGCAATCATTCCGCACACCACTATTCGGCCGTGGGTGTTCATACGGTTAAAGATTACCTCTTGAATGGGGCCGCCGGTGTTCTCAAAAAAAACGTCGATTTTATCGGGAGTTAAAGCCTCTAATTGAGCCGCTAGATTGTCGGTTTTATAGTTGATGGCGCCGTCAAAACCTAGATCATTGACGATCCAGTCAGCTTTTTCTTCACTGCCTACCACGCCAATCACTCGCAAACCGCAAGCTTTACCCAACTGACCGACAATAGACCCGACTGAGCCGGCCGCTCCGGTCACCACCAAGGTTTCACCGGACTTGGGTTGGCCGATGTTGAGTAACCCTTGCACCGCTGTTAGTCCAGGTAACGAGAGTACGCTTAAAGCCATTTCTTCGTTAAGGCCAGGTTGCAGCTTAGTCAGTCCTTGACCGTTACTGATAGCGTATTCGCACCAGCCCATCATTCCCATAACGCGCTCGCCTTGAGCAAAGTCTGGATGCTTAGAGGCGATCACTTCACCGATGCCATTACTGCGCATTACCTCGCCCAGTGTCACCGGTGGTATGTAGCTGTCATGGTCGTCCATCATCCAGCCGAGCATGGCGGGGTCTAGTGACATATAGGTTTGCTTAATTAGCACTTCACCCTCTTGTGGCTCGGGCGTGGTGGTTTGCACCACATCAAATAGATCGGGCCCAATAGTGCCTTGCTCGTAATAGTGTTTCAGTTGAATTTCGGTGTGCTTGGTCATAGTGCCTCCAGTGTAAGTAATGTCTCGCCTCTGTTTTATCGGTGGCTTATCTCTTTTAATGTAGGCGAGGCTGATAAGCTTCAACCGGCTTTACATAAGTTTGTTGTTAAGGGCGTTACTGGTTATAACCATGAGCTTGACGGTGTAGAGAGGAGGGTGCCGTAAAGAGCAGATGCTGTGCTGGTTTGGGAGTGCATCAAATGCGGTGTACTGGAGTAGGATTAGGATAAAGCTGTCTATACGCTGTACAACTTTATCCCATATCAGTATTTCACTCTCTATCCCGTAGGCTAGAAATCAATAAAAACACGCTATAGGCTAGAGTTTGATTTGCCACCAAGGGCAGTAGCAAGATAGTATGCCGTCGTACACTCCAATTAATAGTCGTGTAAGTCAACAGTTGTCTGGCTAACCGAACTTCATCACTAGATAACTCGACTTACCAGCCAGCATAACGGCAGGAGAGCGGCTACCGTGTAGAGCGATTTTCGTCATCCCTTATGGGTAGACGTACTAATCTTCAGAACCAATAAATCTAAGTATTTCTGGGAGAATAAACTGTTATGTCACGCACCCTTGGTTTAATGAGCCGCCAGGCGACACTTGCCCTCGCGTTGGCCGGTCTTACCGCTTGTGGCGGTTCTAGCAATGATGATGTCACCCCGCCTACCAGCTCGTCCAGTGTAAGCTCGGTGGTCTCAAGTGTATCGAGCTCTAGCTCATCGATTTCATCCAGTAGCTCCTCTAGTAGTAGCTCATCCAGTGATAGCTCTGCTGCGCCAATGAGCGCCACGGCCAGTGCCGATGATGGTAATGAAGCAAGTAATGTTTTAGACGGCGACCTCAATACCCGCTGGTCGGCTGAAGGGGTAGGGCAGTGGTTGCAAATTGATTTGGGCGCTGAGCAGCAAATCGGCAGTATCAATATTGCTTTCCACAATGGTGATCAACGCAATACTTTTTTTGATATTCACACCAGCGAAAACGGCAACACTTGGTTAGCCGTACTCGAGGGTGGTGCTAGCTCTGGCACCAGTAACGATTTAGAGACCTTCGCGCTCGCCGAAACAGATGCCCGCTACATACGCTATATCGGTAAAGGCAACAGTTCCAGCGATTGGAATTCCGTAACCGAAATTACCGTTAGCGAGTCCGGAGCCAACGGCAATAGCCCGACGACGCCTAGCAGCTCTAGCAGTTCTTCCTCCAGTGAAAGTTCGTCATCTTCAAGCGAGGGCTCCTCTTCCTCGGTTATTCCACCTTCAGGTGGCGGAACGACAACCTATAATACCCCAGCTGACGATGTGGGTGATGTGTTGGCAGGGGCCGCTGCCGGCGATGAAATTGTGGTAACCAGTTCGGGTGAAATCTCCATTAAAAATATGAATTTCAGTGAGCCGGTGCTCATTCGGGCAGAAACTACCGGTGGCATTACTCTGGACAACGCGGCAATTCAAAATAGTAATAACATTATTTTGCAGGGTTTTGTTTTTGGGCCGAATGACGAAAGCACATATCTAAAGATTGTGAACTCCACCAATATTAAGATTCTTCGTAACGTGTTTGACCACACTGATATGCAAGAAAACCAAACGTCTTTGGTGACCACGCAGGCAAGTGAAGATATTGAAGTTGGTTACAACGAGTTTCGTGGCAAGAATCAAATGTTTAATAGTGATGGTGAAAAACTGACGGGCAGCTACATCAAAACCCAGTACGATGAGCCGGAAATGACCAAGCGCATGCATATTCATCACAACTATTTCCGAGATATTTTGCCGTACCTGGAGGAGGGCGAGGATACCCCAGCGGGTGATTCGGATCGTGAAGTTATGGCGATGGGTATTTCTGACTCACAAGACGTTGTGACCAACAATATTGTGGAGTACAACCTGTTTGAGAACACCGATGGTGAAAATGAAATTATCACGGTAAAGACCTCGAACAACACTTTCCGCTACAACACCTTTAAAAACTCTATGGGCTCTTTGTCTTTCCGTTTGGGCTCCAACAACGAAGCCTACGGTAACTATTTCTACGGTGAAGGCGCGAGCAGTACCTGGGAAGACGATAACTACCAGACCGGTGGTATTCGCGTCTACGGTAGTGGCCATCGAGTTTTTGATAATTACATGGAGAACTTAACCGGTGAAAGCTGGCGCCGTCCGATTCTTATCGATTCAGGTGATACTTCTAACAGCAGCGGCGGTGATGGTCACGAAACCCCGACAATGATCGAGGTTTATAACAATACTATCGTCAACAGTGTTGGTGGTGGTATTCATATCGGCAGTGATAATTACGGCAACATGCCGAGTAATATCTCCATTGACGATAACGTGGTAATGGGTAACTCAGGTATTCTGTTTAACAACCACGCCAATAAGGCGTCTAACGATTGGTCTGGCAACGAGGCTTATGCAACCGGTACCGCGATTGCGGTTGGTGGCGGTGCACTGGGCGCCTCGGAGGTTATGGTGCTAGGCAGTGAGCCCACGATTGATGCCCCGACTCCGTTAACCGCCAGTGATGTTGGCCCTAATGCGCCCGAAGCGACACCTTAAGCCCGCTCGTTAGGGGTTATTTTAAAGCCGGCCTTATAGGCCGGTTTTTTTGTGCCCGGACAAAGGCGTTGGGAGCAGAGTGTAGTATTTGAAGTAGACACTGAAATGCACTACGTACAATTGCACTTCAAGCGTGAAAGCGGATCGACAGGTAAAACTGGCCCATTTTCTGTAAACCCGATGTGAGACAATAAATGGGCACGAGGGTAGAGATTGTGCAGTATTTTCTGGCTTACATTAACGGCGTGCTAAAACCGATTGGTAACAAGGTGGCTAGCCAAATCTAGATTCCAGGTACGCAATAATATCCGATGATTCATACATCCAGCGGATGTCTCCATCGCCCTCATCAATTCGTAAGCAGGGAACTTTTACCCGGCCGCCACCTTGGGCCAACTCATCTCGGTGGGGGCTGCCGGCTTGTGTGTCGCGCAATTGCATGGGCAGGTTGAGGCGATGCAGTGTGCGCCGGGTTTTAATGCAAAAAGGACAGGCAAAGAACTGGTACAGGGCCAGGTTGTTTAGCTCACTATTGACAGTGGCTTGGGCCTCGGGGCTACGCTTAAGTTTACGTGGGAGGGTGAGCCAGCTAATAAAGGCAATAATACTACCTAAGCCAACGCGCAGCAGTTTTACGAGCAATTTCATACCTGTTCCTAGGGTCGATGGAAGATGGGTGCGAAGCCTAACGCGCTTTGCTTAACTTTTAAAGTGGCGGGGGATAGTTGTATAAAGAATAAACGCCGGAACCAACAATGGAGCCACCCTTAGAGCGGGGCTCCAGATTGCAGCCGGCGCCTGTGCGGTGATTTATTTTTCGAAAATAGCCGCCAGTTCTTGGATGTTGTTGACAATATAATCTGGCTTTTGCGCTAACGGATAGAGTGCCTTACCTGGTCGGGCAACAAAGGCTGTTTGTAAGCCCGCTTTGGCGGCACCGGCGATATCCCAGCCGTGCGCGGCGACCATCAGTGCTTCTTGTGGTTCTATACCCAGTTGCTCGAGGGCCCAGTGGTAAGCTCGAAGGTCGGGCTTATAGATTTGAATATCTTCGATACTGTAGCGATTGTCGAAATAATCCGTAAGCCCGGCATTGGCAAACTGGGTCTTAACCCCGTTATTGGAGGAGTTGGTGAGGCTGACAATTTTAAAACCCTGAGCTTTTAGGCTTTGCAGGCCCGACTTGACATCCGGGTGGGCGGGTAAGCTCAGCAGAGGTTCCACAATGGCGGTTTTAGCGTTTTCGGCGCTCAGCTCAATATTGTTGTTTTGCGCCACCATCAGCAGCGATGCGACACCAATTTGACCAAAATCGTGGTAATCACCAGTGGTGGTAGTCACCAGCGAGTTATGCAGCATGGTAGAGAACCAAAGCGGAAGAAGCTCATCGCGACCGCCGAGTGCTTTGCCCACTGACGCTCGCATAGACGTTAAGTCCAATAAGGTTTCGTTAACATCAAAAATAATAACTTTGGGCGTTGGTGTGGCTGGTTGCTCGGATTGAGCCATAGCGGTGCCTCCTATCAGTGCACTGATAAACACGAACAATACAGTCAGTAATGGGGTTTTACTCATTTGCGGATACCTATTGCAATGATTGACGTTAACGTTGGCCTATAGAGGCGTCTATTCTAGGCGAGTATTCAGTTTTGATCGCCAGAGTGAGAAGCGACATTAGCAGTTTGCGCCACCGCAGAGAAGGGACAGTGGCATGAGGAGGCCGATTTTGCAGGATTGTCCCCGTGTGTCGACTAATGCTGGCATAAAATTTCAGCGCCTTGACTCCCATTCCGAGCTAGACATCGTAAGTTCAGGTCCGCGGCTTTGGTCATTCTCACTTATTGTCGTGTGTATTGCTACAAGACATCGCCAAGCAGGCGGCTTTGCGTCACACGGCTTTTGCTCCTACTTATTGCCTACGGCTCGTTCATCATTACGCGTGCTTACAGAACAAGCATACCCGCAGGTATTGCTGATAGGGCTTTCTTATTTGGTATAAATTTACACTTCTAAACTGTTTGCGATTGCATCTCATTTGGGTTAAGGTGCGCATCAGTAGTTAATGAGAATCAAAATCAATGACATCTGTTAGGTTTTGTACAAAATCATAAAAGGGAGAACTATGAAAGGTTTACGTTTACTTACAGTCTTACTTATCTTGTCGGTGAATTTGGTGTTGGTCGCCTGTGGTGGCGGTTCCAGTAGTGACCCGGAACCTGTGGCTGAGGTTCCCGACCCTGATAATGGCAACACTGTCGATGAGCCAAGCAGTGGCGACGAAGGTAACGATCAGGCCCCGAGCGCTTATCAATTTAGTAATGCACAGAGCGAAGATACGGTGTCCTACACAGGCCAAACTAAGCGCCAAATTCTGATAAGCGATATGGTTGCAGAAATGGCTGGGCTAACGGAGGACGCTGCGGCGGATGTAGAAGCTCAGTTGAATTTCTATTTTCGCTACGATGCTGCGACCTCTGATGACTTAGTGCCGGCGTTTGCCCTTGACGGTGAGAGTTTGCTGCCACAGAACGACGCCAGCCAATTTACCTATGGTGCGATTGCCGGCGGTAAAGACTTGGTGGGTAAAATCGCTGGTGGTGACGGTGCAGGCGGCGGCGAGACTGGCACCTTAGTCAATGACTTCTTTGGTTGGCAAGCCGGTATGGATACCGATCCGCTGCCGGTCGAGTTGGTAGATTACCTAATCGCAGAACTTGCCACTGATGTTACCGACGGCGTAACGCCGCAGATTCCTACAGTGACCGGTGATGTTCCGCTCGATACTGTTACAGTGAGTGCACAAGGTTTAGATTACGCTCAGCTAATTCAAAAGTTCTTGCTGGGCGCGGTTAGCTTTTCACAGGGAACCGGTGATTACTTGCAGTCTGATTTTGCCAATATTCTGGATTCAGAAGAAGGCTACACTTACACCAATGCCGAGCATAAATGGGACGAAGCTTTTGGTTATTTTGGTGCGGCGCGCGATTATGCCGATTACACCGATGCTGAGCTTCGTGCCTCTGCCGGTCGCGTCGATTATGAAAACGGCTATCACGACACCAATGGTGATGGCTTAATTGATATCCGCAGTGAATACAACTTTGGTAACTCAGTAAACTGTGCCAAACGAGATGTCGGCACGGCAGGCAACCCCAACCCCACCGACTTTACTCAAGAAGCCTTTGACGCCTTTGTGGCCGGTCGTCATATCTTAGCTCAAGCTTCTGCTGCGGGTGAAATGACAACTCAGAAACAAAACGAGCTTGATATACACATTAGTACGGCGGCGGTGGTATGGGAAAAGTGTATTGCCGCTACGGTTGTGCATTATATCAACGATGTGATTGCCGATATGGGTGAATTCGAAAATGGTAAATTCGCCAGCCTAGACAACTTTAAAAACCTCGCCAAACACTGGGGTGAAATGAAAGGTTTTGCTCTGGGTTTACAGTTTAGCCCCGAGTCACCTTTTGCCATCAACCAAGATAGTGTGGATAGTTTGCGCTTAATTTTGAACGGTATGGGTGATGCCCCTGTTCTGGCGGACGGCACTCAAGCTGGGGTTGCTTTTAGCGGTGGCACAGACGAGTACATCGAAGATTTAACCCATATCCGCAACTTACTGCGTTCGGCTTATGGTTTTGATGAGGAAAACGTCGAAAGCTGGTAAAACCGGTAAAGCCTATCAGAATACGGCGAGGGCAAAAGCTCTCGCCTTTTTGCGTTTAAGGAGAGTAGAAGGTGACTGTAAAACCTATTTTGATGAGCTGTCTATTGAGCCTACTTTTGGGTGGCTGTGCCGGTGAAGGTGACAGCAACCAACAGGCAGGACAAGAAATTGCCGAGTTCGATTACACTCAAATGCTGGCGAGTTATGTCGATGACATCATCGTTCCACAGCTGTCTCAAAGTCGTGCGAATGCACAAAAGTTGGCCGACGATATAGCTCAATATTGTGTGGCAGACTCAGCCAGTATGGCCTCCAGGCTAGACGACGCTCGTGCGCAATGGCGCAACACTATGTCCAGCTGGCAGCACGCGGAGTTGTTTCAGGTCGGCCCGGCGGCAATTAATGGCGGAGCATTGCGCAATCGAGTTTATGCCTACGCTAGCAGCGCCTCTTTTTCTAGCTGTGCCGTGGACCAATCTGTGGTCTTAGCCCAAGGGAATAGTTTTGATCTGACCTCTCGTTCCTTTAATTCGCGGGGCTTAGCGGCGATTGAGTATCTGCTTTTTAATGACTCTCTCGCTCACACATGCCCTGCGCAAATTCCACAAACTCAAGGCTGGAATGAACGCGCTGAAGCTGATCGTCAATTAGAGCGTTGTCAGTACGCACAGCTACTCGCGGAAGACGTAGAGGCAGGCGTGGCTGAGTTGGAGCAAGCGTGGCGCTGCGACGCTGGAGATTATCGCTATGAGTTTATTCTGCCTGCCAATCACGAGGCGTCGTTAAAGGCTTTATCCGATGCATTGTTTTACATTGAGCTTGCCACTAAAGACGCCAAGCTCGGTGTGCCACTGTCTATTCATCTCGACTGCTCGGCGCAAGCGTGCCCCGACGCTGTCGAGTCGCCTTATGCTCAAATCTCTAACGATAATATTCACAGCAATCTTGTGGGCTTTAAGCGCGCCTTTAATGGAGAGGCTCTCGGCTTTGCCGATATTATTCGCACCGAGGGTTTTGCCGATATTGCCGATGCGTTTAATCAAGACATTGATGCCGCCATCGACTTAGTCCAATCAATCAATGAACCACTGCTGGCACAAAGTGAGCGAATATTGGCAATGGGTGGTGAAGTCGAGTGTCTAAATGCCGCTGCCAATCCCGAGGTTAATTCTGCCTACCCAGCGTGTCAGCTGCATGGTTTGTTAAAGCGCATTACCGATCGTTTGCGTACCGATTTTATTACCATTGTGAATTTGGATTTACCGGACAGGGGGCAGTCTGACAATGATTAAACCAACCCGTTTAAGTGCATTGGCACTGTGTGTATTGACGCCTGCGGTACAGGCGCAACAACTCCCTGAACCGATGCCATTGATTGAAGAAATGCTGGTGACCGGTGGTCAAGAGGCTGTGCGTACAAGCACCGGCTCCGCCAGTTATATCGATAAAACTTCTATTGCCGAATTTGATACCACGGATTTGGGTGATCTAATGGCACAGGTGCCAGGGGTTTATATTCGTCAAGAAGACGGCTTTGGGCTGCGCCCGAATATCGGTATCCGCGGTGCCACTGCGGAGCGCAGTCAAAAAATTACCCTGATGGAAGATGGTATATTGATAGCGCCTGCGCCGTATTCCGCGCCGGCGGCTTACTATGTGCCTAATGTAAACCGTATGAATGCGGTTGAGGTGTTTAAAGGCCCGGCCGCCATTGTGTATGGCCCCCATACCGTGGGCGGCGCGATTAATATGGCAACCGCGCCGCTCGCCACCGAGCGCAGTGGTGAGCTCTCTCTCGCGGCCGGTGACTACGGCTATCATAAAGAACGTTTACGCTATAGCGATGGTGTCGGTCAGTGGCAGTTTGCTATTGATGGGCTGCGTTATGGGGCCGATGGCTTTAAGCAACTCGATGGCGGTGGCGATACTGGTTTTATACGCAATGACATCAATGCCAAATTAGGCTGGCACTCGGCGGCCGGCGCCGATATTAGTCAGAGCCTCGTGATCAAGCTTGGCTACGCCGACGAAACCTCCGATGAAACGTATTTGGGCACCACCGATGCAGACTTTGCCGAGAATTCACTGCGCCGTTACAGCGCCAGTACTTTAGACGAATTTACATCCGAGCACAGCCAGCTGCATATTATCCATTCGCTGGATACGGGTAATGTGCAGTGGATTAACCGCGCTTATATCAACCGGTTTGATCGTGCTTGGAATAAGTTTGATGGTTTTCTTCCGGATACCATCGGCGTAGATAACCCCTATGCCGGCGCGCTGGATGCGGGTACTTTGATGTCTAACGCCGAGCTTTTTACCCGCCGCATGGCGATTGTGCGGGGTGAAATCGATTTGCGTGACCGCCTTTCAGAAACCTTAGACATTACCAATAATGCGCGTGAATATGGCTCGTCGGGGGTGGATTCGCAGGTGCACTGGCAAGTGCAAACTGGCACACTTGCCCATAATGTCAAAGTGGGGCTGCGCTATCACCACGACTATGTGGACCGCTATCATCAGGTGGCGGGGTATGTGATGCGCTCGGGTGAATTGGTGTTTGATGGCGTAACTGATCGCCCCGCGAAAGTGATCAATCACGCCCAGAGCGATGCCTTAGCGTTATCCCTGCGTAACGAAATTACCTGGCACAAACTCAAAATTAATATGGGTGCTCGCGCCGAGAAAATTGAGGGCGAGGTGATTGACCATGTGGATGGCAGTCAGGTGAGCAACACCCAGGATGTACTAACCCCCGGTGCGGGTTTTTTCTATGCACTAAGTGACTCGGTGGGTATTTTAGCGGGTATTAATCAGGGCTATTCGCCCGCAGGCCCCGGTGCCGATTCATCGATTGAGCCAGAACAAAGCACCAATGTTGAATACGGTGTTCGCTATAGAGAAGGAGCGTTAACGCTGGATGCCATCGGTTTTTTTAGCGACTATAAAAACTTGTTGGGGCGGTGCCGCGTATCCGATACCGGTTGTGAGGTGGGCGAAGAGTTTAACGGCGGCGCTGTCGAGATTGCCGGTGTGGAGATAACCGCTCGTTACTTAAGCTCTATTAACCAGCGTATTGATGTGCCGTTTAGTTTGGTGTACACCTACAGTGAAAGTGCGTTTCAATCGGATTTTATTTCGGGCTTTTCTCAATGGGGCAGTGTACAGGCTGGGGATGAGTTGCCTTACACCCCAGAGCATCAGCTGCGCCTACAGGGTGCTCTGGAAGCGATCAACTGGCAGTTGTCGCTGGCACTCAATTTTAATGGCGAGATGCGTGAGCAACCCGGGCAGGGAGCGCTTGAGCCCGATTATGCAGTCGACTCTCTCATGACCATTGACCTTTCCGCCCATTATCAATTGAACGAGGCATGGCGGTTAGAGTTAGTGGTCGAGAACATAACCGATGAGCAACAGATTGTATCTCGCCGCCCATTTGGTGCTCGCTCTAATGCGCCGCGCCTTGTGCAAGCGGGTGTGAGTGTTCAATTTTAATGACTAACGAGTTAGCCGCAATTATCCAATCAATGGGCCAGTGGTTACTGGTTCCATTTGGCTATGCGCTGGATGCCGCCAGTAGAATGTACTGGTTATTCTGGTGCAGCGCGCTGGGTATTGCGTTGCTGGTTATTCTATACAGTCAGTGGCGAGATAAAAAACTTCATCTGGGCCGGGCGATGGTGCAGTTATTCTCGCCGCGTCACTGGTGGCGGCGCTCGACCTTGGTGGACCTTGCCTACTTATTTGCCAACAGTTTACTGCGGCTCGGCATCGTCATACCGCTGTTCGGCAGTCATCTGCTGGTCACTTTGTGGGTAACCAGAGGTTTACAATCAGAGCTGGGCAATGCTCCTGAGTTTGCCCTGTCGGGCATGACGGTCGCTGCGCTTTATACCCTGTGCTTTTTTTTGGTGGAAGACTTTAGTCGGTTTGGTCTGCACCGAACCATGCATAAGGTGCCGTTCTTATGGCGCTTGCATCAAGTTCACCACAGTGCGCGCCGCCTTACGCCGCTTACCCTGTTTCGTGTTCATCCGTTTGAGATGACACTTTATTATCTGCGCGGTTTACTCGTGTTTGGCAGCGTAAGCGGTGTATTTGTATATTTGTTTGGCGGCCAGCTAAGTGGTTGGGATATTCTCGGAGTCGATGCTTTAGGTTTTGCGTTTAACTTTTTGGGAGCCAACCTTCGCCACAGTCATATTTGGCTCAGCTTTGGCCGGTTAGAGCGCTGGTTTATCTCCCCGGCCGGGCATCAACTGCATCACAGTCGCTTAAGCGAGCACCGCAATAAAAACTTTGGCACTTGCTTGGCACTTTGGGACAGGCTTTTTGGCAGTCATTTGCCCGCAGAAAAACAAAGGCCAAAAATTGCCTTTGGCCTGTCTCGAAGGCCCATTTTGCGAAAAACCGTACAGGGCTGAAGTGCTGGCCAACGATGGTGTTGGTGGTTGTCGTCCCTGCAGGTTATGGGCGTTCTAGCAACCGTTTATATCGTATTTACAATCCCCGGGGGCTATGGCACTGTTGTTCCTGCAGTCTTGTTATAACAATAATCACAGAGGATTAAGGTATGAGTATTACTGAATTAGCTATTTTTTTAGCCATAGGCGCCATCGCCGGTTGGTTGGCCGGTACTCTTATGAAAGGCGGAGGTTTTGGCATACTGGGTAATATCATTGTCGGTATTATCGGTGCACTAGTCGGAGGCTTTGTGTTTGGTCTTTTGGGGATCACGGCCGGAGGTATCATTGGGGCTATAATCACTTCGACTGTGGGGGCTGTCATACTGCTGGCGCTGATACGGGTTATTAAAAAAGCTTAATCGCCCACAGACTAACGTCATTTAATCTAGTATAGGATTTTTTGATGCGTCAGCGATCGCCGAGTTTTTACTTGATTCACCTTATCGTTACCATCATAACCTAGGCCTGTTTTTTAATGAACGGTCCTATGCGCGGTGGCTTGCCTATCGATAATTCGGTTGCTGAGCGAGAAGCCTTTATTGCGATCAACACAGCCTAGTCTAAGTATAATTTTATCGGCTAACCTGTCGCCTTAGAGCGATAGGTTAGCTTGCTGTTTAGCCCGTTTGTGCCCGTCTTCGTTGTCGCTCAGCTTCCAATAGCTGGATAAATATAGGTGCGTTTTTTCGATTTCGCGTTGGTGTTTAAAATACTGGCGCAGAGCGCGCATGCTGTTGAATTCACACGCGGCCCAAACGGCAACTTTTCCGGGTAGCCAGGGCAGTGTGGCCACCTTATTGAGCAAGGGGTTGCCCTCTGGGTCGGGAGTTGGGTTGATCAGCCAGTGCACCTCGAGCCCGGGCGGGTGGGTTAGGGGTTGTATATCTTCGTTGCAGGGCACCTCGATCACGGCGTATCCCTGTGCGTGGGCCGGCAGTTGAGCGAGGTTGACGTGGAGTGCTGGCAGTGCCGTCATATCCCCCGCCAATAAAAACCAATCGGCATTGTGGTTGATTAATTTTTTGGGGCCGGGGCCTGCTAGCGATAGTCGACTACCGGGCTGCGCCGTGCTGGCCCACTGGGCAGCGGGCCCCGGCGCATCATGCAAGACGAAGTCTATATCAATTTCCCCCGTCCGCTGGGCGCTAACAGTGTAAGTTCGCATCAACGGGGAGCTGCCGGTCTGTGGGAATAACAGCTTAACGTAGGCACTGGCTTGGTTGGCGGGAAAGGCTTCAAGTGCCTGCCCACCGAGCGTTACGCGACGCATATGACGAGAGACTTGCTGGACTCGCTCGACACTCAAGTCAAAGACTGGTGGTTTTGCCATAATATTAATCCCCACACTGGTTGTGATCAGATTCCTCAGCCCCATTTTTTATGATGCGAGCGGAGGTTTGCATAAATTGCTCTAGCGCTAGCGGGTCGATACCACGGGTTAATTGAATGCCGACCCGTTGCTCTATGCGTTGTATTTCATCCAGCAGTTGGTTTCCCGTTAGCGTGAGTGCGAGCAGTTGGCTGCGTTTGTCGTCTGGGTTTGGCTGCTTTTCAATAAACCCAGTGGCAATTAAATCATTCAGTACCCGGGCAACCTGGGCCTTGTCTCGATTGAGGCTAGAGGCAATCGATTTTCCCGTGCTGAGAGGGTAGGCGCGAATACTTTTGAGAGTGCGGATATGAGTGATGGGCAGGGCTATACCCTCAGCCCGAATGTTTTGTACTAGCTGCTTTTTGTAGATATGAATAAGTCGATGAAGGGTGTCGTTTAAAGCAATATTTGTAGTCATCGTCTCGCCCCAATGGTTGACAATGTCAACTATATAAAAGTAAGGTTGATATTGTCAACTATTTTTTCTGAGGAGTGATGGCGAGGAGTGAAAAGATAGCCGGCGCGTTATCTCGCGCCGGCTGCAGAGGGTTAGCTGACTTTTTCTAGTGCTTGATCAATGTCGGCGATAATATCATCGATGTGCTCGATGCCTACCGATAGGCGCACCAAGTCCTCAGAAACCCCGGCCGACTTTAACTCTTCTTCATTGAGCTGGCGGTGAGTGGTGGTCGCTGGGTGGCAAGCCAGAGATTTGGCGTCACCGATGTTGACCAGTCGCAGAATCATCTGCAACGCATCGATAAACTGAGTTCCCGCTTCCTTACCACCCTGAATACCAAAGCTAAGAATGCCGGACGCTTGCCCTTTGGTTATTTTCTGGCTGAGGGCGTGGTAGGGGCTGTCGGTAAGCCCAGCGTAGTTAACCCAGGTTACCTTGGGGTGCGCTTGCAAGTGCTTGGCCACGGCCAGTGCGTTTTCACAGTGGCGCTCCATGCGTAGGCCCAAAGTTTCCAGACCCTGCATGATTAAAAACGCACTGTGGGGCGCTAGGGCAGAGCCCGTATTGCGCAGCGGCACGACACGGCAGCGGCCGATATAGGCAGCTTCACCCAAAGCCTCGGTATAGACCACGTCGTGATAAGAGGGGTCGGGCTCGTTGAGCATGGGGTAGCGCGCTTTGTTGGCCACCCAGTCAAATTTGCCGGAGTCGACAATCATGCCGCCTACCGTGGTGCCGTGGCCGCCGATGTATTTGGTCAGCGAGTGCACCACGATGTCGGCGCCGTACTCGAAAGGTTTGCACAAAAAGGGCGTGGCGACCGTGTTGTCGACAATTAAAACCACGCCGTGCTTGTGGGCGATGTCGGCCAGTTTTTGTAGGTCGACAATATTGCCCGCCGGGTTGCCGATGGACTCGCAAAAAAGCGCTTTGGTTTTGTCGTCGATCAGACTTTCCAGTTTGTCGTAGTCGTCGAACGAGGCCATGCGTACCTCAATACCCTGGCGCGGCAAGCTGTGGGCAAACAGATTGTAGGTGCCACCGTACAGCTGACTGGTACTGACGATATTGTCGCCGGCCTCGGTAATGCATTGAATCGCGTAGGTAATGGCGGCCATGCCCGAGGCGAGGGCCAAGCCGGCAATTCCTCCTTCCATTGCTGCTACGCGTTCTTCTAGCACTGCGTTGGTCGGGTTCATAATACGGGTGTATATGTTGCCGGCGACCTTTAAATCGAATAAATCGGCGCCGTGCTGGGTATCGTCAAAGGTATAAGACGTCGTTTGATATATAGGCGTGGTTGCTGCCTTGGTGGTGGGTTCTGATGTATAGCCACAATGCAGGGCAAGGGATTCGAGTTTCATCGCTGTCTCCGTTTTCCGAAGGGTTATTAGAAGTAGAACGAATGTAGCACACTGCGTTGAGGGGTGGCAGGTGCGTGGCTAAAAGCCCACTTGTATTACGTTTCTTGACGGTTTGTCGGCTCATTAACTGGCGGGCTGTGAAGTCTTACGTCTGGTGCTTGAGATAATTATGCAAATGAGTATAATTATCAGTATCATGTGTTCTTCTATTATCTTAAACGTAGGGTGTCTATGATTACTGTAGGAAAGAAAAGAATTCTCGCCGCGTTTATTGCAGCGCTGAGCGGTGTGTCCGCATCAACTCTGGCCAATGACAGCGAGCTGGGCACCATTGAAACGGTTACCGTGGTCGGGCAGGCAACCAACTTTGAGGTCACCTCGGAGCAATTAGAGTCCTATCAGGCGAACGATTTGTCAGATGTGTTCCGTTTGACGCCTTCGGTCAATGTCGGCGGTTCACTCGGAATCGCGCAGAAAATCTATGTTCGCGGCCTGGAAGATAACTACGTTAACGTCACTGTCGACGGTGCGCCCCAAGCTTCAACCCTGTTTCATCATATTGGCCGGGTTAGCATCGACCCCAATCTGTTAAAGCAGGTGGATGTTCAAGCGGGCGCCGGCGAGGCGAGCAGTGGGGCCGGAACCATTGGTGGTGCGATCCGCTTTAAAACGAAAAGTGTTGACGACCTGCTAGCGAGCGATGAATCCTTTGGCGGCAAACTCAGTGCCAGCCATTTCACCAATGCCGGCGAGCAGTACAATGTCAGTCTCTATGGCCGTCTGACCGACGATTGGGGTTTACTGGGTTATTACAACGACACCAGCCGCGACAATTTTGAAGACGGTAATGGCGACGAGGTATTGGGCACAGCATCCGACCAAAATATGGGCTTTGTGAAACTCAGCGGTGCGATTGGCTCGAACCAAAATCTTTCCTTGAGTTATGAAACCCGTGAGGAAGAGGCGATGTTCAGCAGCCGCCCCAATTGGCACGTACAGCCCGATGAGCTGTTGTACCCGAGCAAGGCCGAGCGCGACACTGTTGTCGCTAATTATGCGCTACACCAGGGGCCGGCGCTAAACCTTGAGGCCACGCTATACGATACGGTCTCATCCTTTAAAGGTGGCCGCTTCGATTGGTATACCGAAATTGCTACGTTTGGTTTTGATCTGAGAAATACCACCGAAATAGGCGATCATCGCCTGACCTATGGTGTTGATTATCGCGATGACCAGGTCGATAGTGGCGACCCTTTGTATGCACAAGAGAAGGGTGAAGTGCTCGGCGCTTATGTTCAGGCTTACTCGCAAGTCACTGATCAGTTGTTACTAAGCTATGGCGTTCGCTACGACAACTATGAATTCCAACAGCAGGTGCTGGCCGGGGCCGCGGGCGAGCCGGGTGAATTTGAAGACTCGGATGTCAGCTTCAATGCCGGCCTATTGTATGAAGTGACTCAGCATTGGGCGCTGGGTTTGAGTTACGCTGAAGCCTTTCGAGGCAAAGAAATTGGCGATGGTTTTACCATTGAAACGCCTGAAGCGGCAGGTTCTCCCTTTGCTGAGGATATCGTCGGTGAAACGGTCAGTAATGTGGAAGCATCGGTGGAGTACACGGGGTCAAACTTGAATGCAAAATTAGCGATTTTCGATTCGGAAATTGAAAACGCTATGTTTGATCAACTCTACGGCGGCCCGTTCTACGACAATGCGGGCACGGTAAACACCAGTGGCGTTGAGTTCGATCTCGGTTACGTTTTGGGTGATTTCTATGCTCATATGGGTTACTCCAATGTCGACTCCGAGTTCGACCCCAAAGCGGGCTTTTATACGCAAGACTTTGGCACTATTCATTTAAGTGCCTATGAGTTTAGACATTTGGGTAATTCCCGCGGTGACACTTGGAACCTGGGTTTGGAGTACAGTCCGGTAGAGAGTTTTAAAGCGGGGTTTAACATCGGTTACGTTGACGATTTAACCATCGGTACACTTTATCAAGATTTTGATGCAGGTTGGTTGCCCTCACTCTATGAATTAGAAAAGGAAGGCTATACCACAGTTGATCTGTTTGCCGAGTGGGAAGTTGTTAATGGCTTGAGCCTTAATGCCGCTATCATCAATGTGTTTGACGAGCATTACCGCGATCACTCCAGTGTGGGGGATTATTCAGCGGTAGAGGGTTATGGCTTGGTGGTTGGTCCTTGGGAGGCGGGGCGTGATATCCGGCTGTCGGTCAACTATAGCTTTTAACTGGGTAGGGCACAGATTCAGACTTTGAACTGGTGACCACTGTTACCAAACTCAAAAAGCATGAGCAATGTTCTCGAGCGTTCAGCGCTCAAATAAAAAAGGCGACCTATTGAGTCGCCTTTTTTATTTGCCGATATTGTGAACCTCATCGGTTTCTAATAACGATGCTCTATCTGCTGGTGAGCTTGGGGGTAAATTTTACCACTGAGTGAATTACCCAGTTATCTTCAAAGTAGACCACAAAATCTGAATACTCCCAGCGGTAAATAGCGGGCTCGCCAGTTGGCCCCGATTTGTACTCGGGTTCACCAAACGCTTGCTCGACGGTGTCTTTGGTTTGACCGGTGGTTGGGGTTTTCAGCTCGGCTTGCTCGGTTTGCTGGCCGATAGGTATTTCCACTACGTCGGCACTGACATTGGTGCTTGTGATAAAAGTTGCTATCAATGAAAGCAGCAAAGCGCTATACCGGTGTTTCATCTGGCGTCTCCTAAACGTTAAAGGGGCGCGGTCAAGATTTGCTGCTGCGGATGGACTCCATCTGGGATCGCATAATCTGCTGGCTAATCTGTTGACGTTGCGCGCTGTTTTCGTACCTGAATTCTGCCGCAAGTTGGTAGCCTGTGTCTGGATCTGGTTCACATCGTGTTACTTGGCCGTGTAAGGCAATTGCCATGGTAGGGTGGCTGAAGATCACCATCAGGGCGACCCAGTCACCCACTTGGGCAGGGGTGGAGTAGGCGAAACTGATGCCGCCTTCACTGAGTGTTGTGGTGTGGTAGCTACCTAATTCCTCGGCACTGCTGGTTAGGCAGTACATCGCCAGTACATCGATCTTGCGCGATAAAACGTGCAGAAACTCGCCCAAGGCACGATCACTGACTTTGATTTGCTGCTGTAGCTGCATGGCATCGCCATCGAGCTTTTTAAGTTCGGCCATGGTGCGCAGCACTGGGCTGGCAGAAAAATGACTGGCAGGATCAGCCTGCTCTGTGGGTTTACCCGCTAGGGTTGCCATATTGATACTGGCCTGTACTTCCATTCGGAAGTATTCGCGACGTTCTTTCACTGTTATCTCTCCGCCAACACGACACCGGTTATCTCACAATAGCACAGCCTGCCAAGCGGCGTCTCTTGTGATAGTGCCGCCATTAAGGTTAAATGCGCGAATGTTAAAAAACGTCCCTCTAATGATCGGCTTGCGTTATATCCGTGCTAAGCGCCGCACTCAATTTATCTCTTTCGTCAGTGGCTTCTCGTTGCTGGGGATGGCTTTGGGCGTGATGGCGCTGATTGTGGTGCTTTCGGTAATGAATGGCTTTGACCGGGAAATGAAATCCCGCGTCTTGCAAGTGGTTCCACACGGCTTTATTGAGCAACCAAACGGAATAGACGATTGGCAGGCGCTGCGTCAAAACGTCTTGCAGCACCCCGATGTTGTGGGTGCGGCGCCCAGTATTAATGGTTATGCCCTGGCCAGTAGCGCAAGACGCACCACGGGAATTGAGTACGCCGCTGTAGAGCCGACCTTACAGCCCGAGGTGTCACAAGTAGCGCGCAGTATGATTCTCGGGGATTTGGAGCAGTTGCAGCCGGGGCGTTTTGGTATTGTGCTTGGGGTGTTGTTAGCCCGTCAGCTCGGGGTGATGCCCGGCGATAAAGTCACCGTCACCTTGCCTGAGGTACGCATCACCCCGGCAGGTGTCTACCCAAGGGCAAAACGGTTCGAGGTGATAGGTGTGTTTGAAGTCGGAGCGCCGGTGGACCAACGCATGGCTTTGTTGCATTTGGACGACATGCAGCGTTTGTTGCGATTAAGCGCACCCACTGGGCTGCAAGTAGAGGTAAACGATATCTATCAGACGGGGCGGGTACTGGCTCAATTGCAATCGGAAATGGCCACAGACCTGCAACAAAATATGACGCTAACCGACTGGAGTCACAGTCAAGGCAGTCTGTTTCAAGCGGTTAAAATGGAAAAAATGATTGTAGGGATTTTGCTCAGTACCATAATTGCCGTGGCCGCGTTTAATATCGTCTCTTCTTTGGTGTTAATGGTGTCCGACAAGCGCTCCGATATTGCCGTCTTACGCACTATGGGGCTGACCTCAGGGCAAGTCATTAAGATTTTTATGGTGCAGGGGGTAGGCGTAGGGCTTTTGGGTATCACCATTGGTGGTGTCTTGGGTGTTCTGGTTGCGCTCAATATCAGTGCTCTGGTCAGTGCGATTGAGACCATGGTGGGGCTTAAAGTATTCGACCCCAGTGTTTATTTCATCAGTGAAATACCCTCACAGTTGTACCTGTCAGATGTATTTATTATTTGTCTGGCGGCTTTTATTTTGAGTTTGCTGGCAACCTGTTACCCCGCTTGGCGGGCCGGACAAATACAACCTGCAGAGGCTTTGCGTTATGAGTAATTCACCGGTGCTTATGTGTCGATCTGTGGCGAAAACTTATCGCCAGGGGCCAGAGGCGGTGTCTGTTTTACAGGGCGTTGATTTGGCCATTGAGCGCGCCGAGCGGGTTGCCATTATCGGTGCTTCGGGTTCGGGCAAATCAACTTTACTGAATATTTTGGGCGGTTTGGATACTCCGGATACGGGAGAGGTGAGTGTGGCGGGGCAAAACTTGTCCGGCCTGAGTGATAATGCCCGCGGGCGGCTGCGCAATCAGGCGTTGGGTTTTGTCTATCAGTTTCATCACTTGCTGCCCGAATTTACCGCGCTGGAAAACGTCGCCATGCCATTGGTGATTGGCAAGCTGAGCCCAGCCCAAGCCCAAGAGCGTGCCCGGGCTATGTTAGCAAGTGTTGGGCTGGAGTCCCGGGTCGGTCACAAACCATCGGCACTCTCCGGCGGTGAAAGACAGCGCGTTGCGATTGCCCGAGCGCTGGTCACAGAACCTGCCTGCGTACTCATGGATGAGCCAACCGGTAATCTCGATACTCATACCGCAGCGGATATACAGGCGTTAATCAAATCGCTGAACACTCGCATCGGCATCAGTTTTATTATTGTGACTCACGATCTAAACCTGGCCGCGCAAATGGATCGTACCCTGACCTTGCACGAAGGGACATTGACTGCAACCCCCTCAGCCACTCAGGTCGAACAGAGTGTTTAATCGGTTTACAGTAAAGGTGGGTGCTCGTTACGCCTTGGCCAGAGGCGGCAGTCATTTGGTGAGTTTTATCTCCCGCATGTCGGTGGGCGGGCTGATTATCTCGGTGGCTTTGCTGATTACTGTATTGTCAGTGATGAATGGCTTTGACCGCGAATTACGCGAACAAATTCTGCAATTGATGCCCCAGGGTACTATCTATAATTACAGTGGGATCAAAAACCCGGGCGCTGTTATGGCGCAAATAGAAGATCACCCAGAAGTCGTTGCCAGCGCCCCTTATGTCAGTCTAGAGGGGTTAATGAATGCGCGCGGTAAAGTGGTGCCGGTACAGGCGTTTGGGGTAGTACCTAAGCAGGAGCGGCTAACGTCTACCATCGATAAATTTTTGCGCTTAAAAGCACTTGATGCTCTCGCCGATGATCCACGAGCGGTTATTTTAGGCGGCGCTCTAGCTCAACAATTAAGTCTTGATGTGGGCGGCCGGCTCACGTTAATTGTACCGCGCGGTGGTGCTCGCGGCGCGCCCAATACTGTGGCTTTAACTGTAGTCGATATATTTGACTCCGGCACAGAGGTTGATCAACACCTCGCCCTGATGAATTTAATGGCGGCTTCAAAGCTAACTTTGCATCCAGGGATGGTCAGCGGTATTCGTTTTACCGTTAAAGATTTATTTAAAGCCAACCAAACGGTTCTTGATCTTGCCGCGCAATTGCCGGTGGGCTATTACGGCCGCGACTGGATGCGCACTCACGGCGATGTTTACCAAGCCATTCAAATGTCAAAAAAGCTGGTGGCTTTATTGCTGCTGCTACTGATTGGTATTGCTGCGTTTAATTTAATTGCCACCTTGGTTATGGTGGTGGTGGATAAAGAATCGGACATAGCTATCTTGCGTACTCAAGGTGCACGCCGTGGTGATATTGTCGGTATTTTTGTGGTACAGGGGGCGATCATTGGTTTATTGGGAACGGTTATCGGTGCGCTCTTAGGGGTTGCTTTGTCGCAGGTTATTACCTCGGCGGTGGCCGGCTTAGAGCGGCTAACCGGCATTCAGTTTTTGCATTCGGATGTGTATCCAGTCAGCTACCTACCTTCACAAATTTTGTGGCAGGACGTTGCTTACATTTGTGGCTCAGCGGTGGTGTTGAGTGTGGTGGCTAGCATCTATCCAGCGCTAAAAGCGGCGCGAATTGAACCGGCCCAGGCCTTGCGGTACGAATAGTTTATTGTTCGCGGTTTTGACGTGTGCGTTTGCGTTGCTCCCAAGCGCGCACGACATGCCAGCGCCAAAACAATTGCATCGCTATATAGCTGGCCCCACCTAACACCAGGCCGGTTAAAATCGAGCCCAGCATCAAGGGTTTCCAAATCAGTGAAAACTCCTCTAGCAGCCAAGCCCAATTGTGTTCCGATGTTCGTTCGAGCGGGGGCGCATCCAGTATCCAGCGGCCCAGTTGGTAGGTGGCAAAGAAAACCGGCGCGTAGGTCAAAGGGTTGGTGATCCACACCAACGCGAGGGTAATAGGCATATTGCAACGCACCCAAAGGGCGCACAGGGCTGCAAGCACCATCTGTCCTGGAAGCGGCAGAAATGCAAAAAACACCCCAAAAAAGAAGGCCAGCGAAACCGAGTGACGGTTTAAGTGGAACAGATTAGGGTCGTGGAGCAGGTCGCCTAAAAACTGCAGGGCTGGTTTTTCTTTGAAGGCGGCAGGGTCAGGTAGATACCGTCTTATTACCTTGCGAGCCATATAGTTACTTCTTCACCTCAAAAGTGCGCGCATTTTACCCGTAAATGTGTCGGGTCGCTATCTCTCATTGCCGATAACCGCATAACTGAGCAACCCTTGCTACACTGAAGGCACAAAACCCCGTATTCAAGGATGAATATGTATTTATTTGCCATCGCCTTTACCGCAAGTTTACTCGCCATTGCCTTGGCGCCCCAATTACCCCCGTTGATCGGTATTTATCTCGCTGTGCCCATCGCGTTAATGCTTGCCTGGCGTTACCGCTCAGCCCGTCCTGCGTTGCTGGGATTGAGTTTAGGTTTGGTATTAGCGGTGTGGCACGGGTTACAGTTAACGGCCAACCTTTTGCCGAATCACCTGGCCGGGCAAGATATCACGCTACAAGGACATTTAGTCAATGAGGCTGAACGTCAAGGGCGGCGCTGGCGTTTTGATTTGCAAACGCAAGCCCCCGGGTTGCCACAGCGCTGGCAGCTTAGTTGGTATGGCGCTCCCGATTGGCTGGCGCGTCTGCCAGCGGGGGCGCCTTTGGAGTTGGTGGTGAGGGCTAAGCCGCCGCGCAGTTTTTTAAATCCGCAGGGGTTTGACTACAAACTCTGGCAGCTGCGCCGTCAGGTAGGTGCAGTGGGTTATGTGCGCAATGGAATATCACTTAGGGGGGCTGCACAAGCGGCGACATCTTCTTCCCCGCGCGATTATTTACGCCAATGGTTGGCTCGGGCAGAGGTTAATAACGACGATGTGTTGGCAGCGCTATTGGTGGGGGATCGCTCGGCCATTAGTGATGAGCGGTGGCAGTTATTTCGCGCCACCGGCACCAATCATTTAATGGCAATTTCTGGTTTGCACGTCGGTTTAGCCGCGGCTATCGGTTATTTCCTGGGCGTGTGGTTGGGCCGATGTTTGAGCCTTGTTTGTCCGTGGCCTGCGGTGTATATGGCTTTTGCCGGTGGTGCACTGCTGGCTATCGTCTACAGCGCTTTGGCAGGTTTTGCGCTGCCCACTCAGCGGGCCCTGGCTATGCTGTTGCTATTTTATTTCTGGCGCTGGCGCGGTATGCCACTGTCGGGCATGCAGGTCTTGGCTGGAGCTCTGATCATTGTGGGTGTGTTGGATCCCCTTGCGGTGCTGGATGCGGGGCTGTGGTTATCATTTATTGCTGTATTTAGTCTGTTGTTGATGTTTGCTGGGCAAAAACCGATTGTCCGCCGGCGCTGGATCCCTTGGGTTGGCTCGCAGTTGGCAGTTTTTGTCGCATTATTGGTGCCCTTGTTATTGTTCTTTGGTGAATTTTCACTGGTGGCACCGCTGGCAAATATTGTTGCGATTGCTTTGGTGAGTGTGTGGGTGGTGCCCTTATTGTTTGCCGCAGCTGTCTGTTCGTTTGTATGGCCCGCTGCGGCTTACGGGCTGTTGCAAGGGGCAGATTTAGGCTTGCAGGTACTCTGGTGGTGGCTGGAGCATTTAGTGGCGATAACGAAGTGGTTCGGCGCAGCGGCGACTCTGCGCCTGCAGTTGGCTGACGGCGCGCTAATTCTGTTGGCACTGGGGTGTTTGTTATTGCTTCTGCCGGTGGGTTTGCGCTTTAGGAGCTTGGCTGTGCTTTTGGTTAGTTCGGCTTTATTCCTGCCACCGGCACGGCCACCTGGTTTTGCCATGACGGTATTGGATGTGGGGCAGGGCTTGGCCGTGGTGGTGCAGTCGCAACAGCAAGCGTTGGTATACGACACTGGCCCTTGGTTTGGGGAAAATTTCAATGCCGGGGCAGATATTGTGACCCCTTATATTCGCAGTCTGGGTTTGTCGAGTGTGGAGCTTTTGGTGGTGTCGCACCATCACAGTGACCACGCCGGTGGGGCGGCGGGGCTGCTCGAAGAGTTGCCTGTCTCAAGGTTGATAATTGGCGAGCCCTTGCAGTATTTGCAGGCCGCTGATAGTGGGCGGGCAGAGCGCTGTGATGCCGAACAATCTTTGCAACTGGGTGAGTTAGACGTTGAGATACTGTCGCTGCCCGAGCAGCACGGCGCGCAAGGAAATAACGCCTCGTGTATTGTCCTGTTGCAGTGGCGCGGTTATCGAGTGTTGTTGCCAGGCGATGCCGAGGCGGCACTGGAGCCTGCTTTAGCGGCAAAGGTGGGTGCGGTTGATGTGGTCGTCGCGCCGCATCACGGCAGTCGCAGCTCTTCCAGTGCTGCGTTGGTAGGTGCATTGCAACCAAATTATGTTGTGTTCTCGGCAGGCTTTGCCAATCGCCACGGTCACCCGCATGAGGATGTGGTGGCGCGTTACCGGCGCGCGGGGGCCCACTTACATAATACCGCCACCGATGGGGCAGTGATTGTTACGGGCACGCCGCAGGGGGAACTTATCATTCGCGGGCAGCGTCAAATGGCGCAACGATATTGGCGTTGAAGTTTGCCGAGCAAGTGTGAACCGGCGCTATAACCCATTGGCCTCGCGCCTTAATTGGCAAATTTTTAGGCCCAACAGTCGGCATCTAATTAGTGTTAACAGGCCCTAGGACTGTGGTAGTCTACCGCCTTTACTAATTGACGCCCCGAATTGTACAACGGGCAATAATAAAACCATTGAAGAGGGTTTGCTGAGTGTTTGAAGTGATTGCCGCTGGCGGTTGGTTAATGCTGCCGATCATTCTATGTTCAATCGCCGTTGTGGCAATCAGCGCTGAGCGCTACTGGAGTCTCAACCCCAATAAAATTGCACCGCGCCATCTTTTGGCACAGGTGTGGGGTTGGATTAAAAACAATGAACTCAATGCCGAGCGCTTAAAAGAGTTAAAGCAATCGTCGCAGCTGGGTGAAATCTTATCGGCTGGGCTTTCCAATTCGCGCTACGGCCGAGAGATCATGAAAGACTCCATCGAAGAGGCCGCCAATAAAGTGATCCATGAGCTGGAGCGCTTTATCGGCATACTGGGCACGATTGCCGCGGTTACTCCACTGCTCGGGCTTTTGGGTACGGTACTGGGCATGATCGAGGTGTTTAACGCGATTATGCTGCAGGGTACGGGCAATGCCGGTGTGCTTGCCGGTGGTATCTCGCAGGCGCTGATCACCACCGCTGCGGGTTTGTGTGTCGCGATTCCCGCCATGATTTTCCATCGCTATTTTCAGCGCCATATCGACTCGCTGGTTGTGACCATGGAAGAAGAGGCCATTAAGTTGGTTGATGCCTTGCACAGCGACCGTCGTGTCGACGTCAAAACCAAAAGCTGAGCGGGGAAAGCATAGTGCAGTTTCGCAGACAGTCGCGTGATGAAGACTCTATTAACCTCACACCATTGATTGATGTGGTTTTTCTGTTGTTGATTTTCTTTATGGTGTCGACCACCTTCACCAAAGAAACCCATTTAGAATTGGATCTGCCGGAAGCGGTGGGTGCACCAGCACCAGAGGTTAGCGAACCTTTGGAGATCATTATCAGTGCCGAAGGCGGCTATGCCATCAACGGTCAAGCTTTGGTGAACAACCAGTCGGCGACTTTGAGTGCAGCACTGAGTGAGGTGTCCGGTGGGGATACCGAGCAGCGTATTATCATTACCGCCGATGCCAAGGCCGCCCACGAGAATGTGGTGCGGGCAATGGACACCGCCGGTCAGTTGGGGTTTTCTAATCTCAGTCTCACTACACGTCGCCCAGAGGGCAGCGCCGAATAAACTATGAACAATGACCGGGAAGCCCGCTGGTTAGAGGCTTGGTACGGTGGTAAGCGCTGGGTTTACTGGCTGCTACCGCTGGAAGGGTTATTTCGTGGCATCAGCTTTATTCGACGCTTTTTTATCCGTCAGTACTGCCAGAAAAAAATCCCTGTGCCGGTCATTGTGGTGGGTAACCTATCGGTGGGCGGCACCGGTAAAACCCCCGTTATTATCGCTCTGGTTCAATACCTACAGTCACGCGGGCACAAGGTTGGGGTGATTAGTCGCGGCTATGGCTCGCGCGCTCCTGAATACCCTTACGTGATTACCGCGGCCTCCAGCGCCGAACAGGCCGGTGATGAGCCTCTGTCTATTTGGCGCGCCACCGGTTGTGCCGTTTGTATTGATGCCAACCGGGTGGCCGCCGCTCATACGTTAGTGCAGTCCGGTTGCACGCTGCTGCTTAGCGACGATGGCATGCAGCACTACCGGCTGGGGCGCGATATCGAAATAGCGGTACTGGATGCCGCCCGCGGTATGGGCAATGGCCACTGCTTGCCGGTGGGACCACTGCGAGAAGCCCCTGGGCGTTTAAAAAGTGTGGATTTTGTCATTGCCAACCAAACTCAGTTAGATGGTGAGGTTGATATCGCCACCGGCGCTTATCATATGCGGTTACAGCCAAGGCATTGGTTTCGGGTCAAAACCTTAGAGCGCCTACCGCTCGATACTCTAGTCCCGGGTACCCGAGTGCACGCTGTGGCGGGTATTGGCAACCCGCAGCGCTTTTTCGATACACTGGCGCGCTTAAATTTAGCTCCGCAACCGCACATATACCCCGATCATCATCAATTTACTGCCGCGAACTTTGCCTTTAAAGCCCCTTTACCGGTGGTGATGACCAGCAAAGACGCCGTAAAATGTCAGCCTTTTGCGTCACCTAACTGGCTTGCACTGGAAGTAGATGCCGTGATCGATAAGAAATTCTGGCCCGCCTTGGATGCCGCCCTTAAACACTTGGAAGACAGTTCAACATCGGCGCCTTCAGGACCTGTATTATGAATTTTACCGTGGTTATTCCCGCTCGTTTTGGCTCCACCCGATTGCCGGGCAAACCGCTGGCCGATATTGCCGGCAAGCCTATGATCGAGCATGTTTACCGGCGCGCCTCACAAAGCGGGGCGAGCCGGGTCTTGGTGGCGACTGATGATGCCCGAGTTAAACAGGCGGTAGAGGCTTTTGGCGGTGAGGCCTTAATAACACGGGCTGACCATGTGTCGGGTACCGACCGTTTACAGGAAGTGGCTCAAAGTCTGGGGCTGGGCGATGAAGAGATTGTCGTTAATGTGCAGGGCGACGAGCCCTTACTACCGCCGCAGGTGATTGATCAGGTGGCGGTAAACTTAGCAGAACATCCTCAGGCAAGCGTTGCCACACTGTGTGAACCATTGACCAGTTATGGCGATTTTCGCAATCCCAATATCGTCAAAGCATTGTGTGATCGCAATGGCTACGCCCTGTACTTTTCCCGTGCGCCTATTCCCTGGCCGCGCGATGATAAAGACACGGATAGTGATCTCGCTCTACCGGTAAACTTTCCCGCTCGTCGACACATAGGTCTTTACGCTTATCGGGTGGCCTTATTAAATCGCTTTGTCGGCTGGCAGCCCGCCGTACTGGAGATAACCGAAAGTTTGGAGCAACTGCGAGTGTTGGCCTACGGTGAAAAAATCCATTTGGCGGATGCGGTTGCCGCGGTACCCGGCGGGGTAGATACCCCGGAAGATCTGGCCCGGGTTCAAGCCGTTTTGTTATCCTCGAAAGCTTAATGGCGGCCGTTTTTACTAGGAGTCACTATGAGTGTTAGTGTTTTGTTTGTCTGTCTGGGTAATATCTGCCGCTCTCCAACCGCTGAAGGGCTGTTTAAGGCTCAGCTGGAAAAGGTTGGCCTCGAGGATGTGGTAGCCACCGATTCGGCCGGTACTGGCGGTTGGCACACGGGCAACCCGCCAGATAAACGCGCTATTTCAGCGGCCGCTGAACGAGGAATTGATATCAGTGTCTTGCGTGCACGCCAGGTGCAAGCGGTTGATTTTGATCGTTTCGATTATGTACTGGCCATGGATAGCGCCAACTTGTCGGATCTACAGGCGCTTAGGCCAGAGGGCTTTACCGGCCAGCTGAGCCTGTTTTTAGATTACGCTCAGGATACCGCGCAAACACAAGTGCCTGACCCTTATTATGGCGGTGATGAAGGTTTTGAGCATGTATTGGACTTAATCGAGCAGGCCGCCGAGGGGTTGCTCGCCGATATTCGCCAACGACATTTGACCTGAGCTTCATCAGCTCGATGCCGCAGCAGCCACAAGAGAAACACCATGCCCTTGATACTCCCTGAATTCGACCTATCTCGCTTGAACACATTGGCAGCTCCGGCCAAATCGAAGGCCTATGTATCGGTTAAGACAACGCAGGAGTTAGTCGAGGCCATCCAACTTGCCCGCGCAGAAAACTGGCCGGTATTGCCTTTGGGTGAGGGGAGTAACATTGTGTTGGCGGGCGACTTTCCCGGCATGGTGGTGGACATTAACCTAAAGGGTATAGAGCTCGAAAAAGAAGATGATAAACATCTATGGGTGCGGGTACAGGCCGGTGAGAACTGGCATGACTTTGTGACTTATAGCCTTGCCATGAATTGGTTCGGCTTGGAGAATTTATCGCTGATTCCGGGGACGGTAGGGGCCGCCCCCATTCAAAATATTGGTGCCTACGGGGTCGAGTTGGAGTCGGTCTTTGCAGAATTAAGTGCGGTGAATATCGATAGCTGCTTGCCGGTAACTTTTACGCGGGACGGTTGTGGGTTTTCTTATCGCGACAGTGTTTTTAAGCAGGCACTGCGCGACCAATACATTATTACCAGTGTGTTGTTTAAGCTTAGTAAAACCCCGGATCTACAACTGCAATACCCCGTGCTGCGCAAGCGCTTAGAGTCGGTAGCCCCTGGTCAGATTACCGCGCAGTTGGTAAGCGATGTAGTCTGCGATATCCGCCGAGAGAAATTACCTGACCCTAACACGCTTCCCAATGTGGGCAGTTTCTTTAAAAACCCCGTCATCAGCCGTTCACACTTTGAGCAGTTGCGCCGCGCTGAGCCAGGCGTGGTGGGTTACCCGCAACGCGATGATCTCGTAAAGTTGGCCGCCGCCTGGCTGATCGACCGGGCCGGCTTTAAAGGTCGTAGCTTGGATGGGGTAAGTGTGCACAATAAGCAAGCTTTGGTCCTGACCAACCCGGCTAAGCTCGAGGGCGAAAAAGTCTTGGCGCTTGCCCGCACGATACAAAAAGAGATACAAGATCGGTTTGAAGTAACACTAGAGATAGAGCCGCGTATTTACCCCTAGAAGTCCACTGACTCTTATGCAACGTGATTTGTTTGCCCGTTCAGGCCCCGAGGTATTGGTCGAGCATGATGGTTGGGCTACCTTGCACCGGCAATGGTTGCCCGAGGTACAGGCTGAGCGGCTATTGTCGATATTCAGTGATGAGCTTGTTTGGCAGCAGACTGTCCTTAGGATGTATGGCAAATCAATGCCTATACCGCGTCTCAATGCCTGGTATGGTGAGCCCAGTGCTCATTACCGTTATTCCGGAGCGAGTTTCACGCCCAAGCCTTGGACGGCAGAACTTCACACTTTGCGCTGCCAGCTTGAAGATTTTTGTGAATGTGAATTTAACAGTGTGCTGGCTAACTTATATCGCGATGGCCGAGACAGTGTGGCCTGGCACAGTGATGATGAGCCAGAACTGGGGCCAGAGCCTACCATAGCCTCGCTTAGCTTGGGGCAGACACGCCACTTCACTTTGCGTCACAAAACAAGTCGGCACACTTGCCGGGTGGCATTGGCTTCCGGTGATTTATTGCTAATGGGGGGCGCTTACAACATCATTGGCAACACCAACTGGTCAAATCTCAGCGATTATTAAAGCCTAGAATTAACCTAACCTTTCGTCTGGTGAAGCCCTCCGTTAAGGATAGTTAAGGATAACAGTTCCCCATTTTAGCTATAAACTGCTAATATTCTCTGTGCATAAACATAAAGTGGCTTATACAGCCCGAGTCGTATTAAAAACAAGGTAGGCAGTGCCTATTTTGCGGGGGAGTATCCGGTGACGAAAATACTGGTCGTAGATGATCATGACCTAGTGCGTATGGGCATTGTCCGTATGCTAGACGACGTTAATGGGTATGAAGTCGTAGGTCAGGCCAAAAGCGGTGAGGAGGGCATTGCTAAGGCTCGGGAGCTCACCCCAGATGTTGTACTGATGGATGTGAAAATGCCCGGTATTGGGGGCTTAGAGGCGACCCGAAAAATGCTGGCCGCGAACCCCGGGGTTAAAATCATCGCCGTGACGGCCTGTGATGATGATCTCTACCCTTCCCGATTACTACAAGCCGGCGCCGTTGGCTATGTCACCAAAGGTACCGGCTTTGGCGATATCACAACCGCTATTGATACAGTGGTACGTGGCAATCAATATATGAGCAGCGCCATTGCTCAGCAGCTTGCCTTAAAGAATATTTCTGGTCAGGCCGATGTCAGCCCCTTCGAACTGCTCTCGCGACGTGAGCTGGAAACTGCAATGCTGATCGCCGGCGGCCGTAAAGCGCAGGATATCGCCAATATATTCTGTGTTAGCTCTAAAACGGTTAACAGTTATCGCTATCGAATATTCGAAAAGCTGGGCATCAACTCCGATGTTGAGTTGGCACTTCTGGCAGTCAAGCACAACTATTTAGATCCAGAGGCCGTAGTATAACGATAGCCTTATCCGTGTGGGTTTTAGGCTTACTATTATGGGTATAATACCCCCATGGTAGATGCTCATTTTGACCCCAAACAGTTCCTGTCTCATCAGACCCAAGCCCCCGGCGTATATCAAATGTTTAACGCCGAGGGGGACATTCTCTATGTCGGCAAAGCGAAGAATTTAAAAAAGCGTTTAGCGAGCTACTTTAGAGCCACAGGCCTGGCACCAAAAACACAATCGCTGGTGGCCCGCATTGCTCGGGTTGAGGTGACCATCACCACCAGCGAAAGTGAGGCGTTGATACTTGAGCAGAATTTAATTAAGTCGAACCGCCCCCCGTATAATATTTTACTGCGCGACGATAAGTCCTACCCCTACGTATTTATGTCATCCGCCGAGCCCTATCCTAGGATTGCGCTGCACCGCGGTGCGAAAAAGAAAACCGGCGATTACTATGGGCCTTACCCTAATGTTAGCGCTGTGCGCGATAGCCTCGGTTTTCTGCAAAAAACCTTTAAAGTACGCCAGTGCGAGGACAGCGTATTTCGCAACCGCTCACGCCCGTGCCTGCAATACCAAATTGATCGCTGTACCGGTCCCTGCGTGGATCTGATTACCCCGCAGGATTACGCTCAGGATGTGCACCATACGCGCTTATTTTTGCAGGGCAAGAACCAGCAGTTACTGCAAGAGCTGGCCAATGAAATGGACGCGGCCTCGGAGCAATTAGCCTTCGAGCGGGCGGCGCAATTGCGCGATCAAATCAGTGCATTGCGCACTGTACAAGCTCAGCAAAGTGTCGAAGAAGGCACCGGCGATATGGATATTGTGGCGGTCGCGCTCAAAAGTGGTAACGCCTGCGTGCATGTATTGTTTATTCGCCAAGGGCGGATACTGGGCAGTCGTAGTTATTACCCCAAGCTCGGGCTAGGCGAGACAGATGCCGATGTGCTGGGTGAGTTTCTGCCCCCCTTTTATTTAAGCGCAGGGCGCGAAGTGCCCGCAGCGGTGGTAACCAGTGCCCCGTTGGAGGACGCCGAACTGCTGAGTCAAGCGTTGGCAACCGCCAGGGGGGCCAAAGTGATGATTACCCATAAGGTGCGCTCCTATCGGGCTAAATGGGTGGATATGGCGCAAAAAGCGGCCGAGCAGAATATTATTGCTCGCATTAATAGCCGTAAAACCGTGACCGAGCGGCTGCTGGCGTTACAGGATGTACTGGGCCTGGATGAAATCCCAGCGCGTATGGAGTGCTTTGATATCAGCCACTCCAGTGGTGAGCTTACGGTGGCCTCCTGTGTGGTGTTTGATAAGGAAGGCCCGGCAAAATCCGATTACCGCCGTTTTAATATAGACGGCATTACCGGCGGTGATGACTACGCCGCCATGGAGCAAGCCCTCACTCGCCGCTATACCCGCTTGCAAAAAGGTGAGGGCAAGCTACCCGACATTTTGTTTATCGATGGTGGTAAAGGGCAAATGGGGGTGGCAGAGCGCGTATTGGGCGAGCTGGGGGTAAGCGGTGTGCAATTGGTGGGGGTGGCGAAAGGTACCACTCGCAAGCCCGGCTTCGAAACACTGTACAATGCCCAAACAGGGCAGGAGATTGTGCTCGGCAGCGACTCACCCGCACTGCATATTATCCAGCAAATTCGCGACGAAGCGCACCGCTTTGCGATTACCGGGCATAAAAACCGCCGCGATAAAAAACGTCGGGGTTCCACTTTGGATGATATACCCGGAGTAGGGCCCGCCAAGCGTCGGGAGTTACTGCGCCACTTTGGCGGATTGCAGGAGTTGCAAAAGGCGAGCATTACTGATTTGGCCAAAACCAAAGGGATTAGCCGCACTTTAGCTGAAGAAATCTACGGTTTCTTTCACTCGGTTTAACGTCGGCGCTAGCAATGGGTCGTGGTACAGGTATGAAAATTGACCTTGGTGTCTAGCAAGGTCAAATGCTTAAGCGTCTAGCGCAGTGTTGATTGTATCGGCGGGGCCCCCAGTTCGTTGCAACGCTCTCCCCAAATTTTGTTCGTACGTTTACTCACCCGCTATCAAGTTTTTATTTCAGATTAACCACTCTTAGTTCGATTCCACCGGTGGTGGGGAAGTACCTTCAGAGTGGCTCTATCCATCTTTTAAATGCCTGTTAAGGCGGTTTCGCTGTATTTTTCTGCGTCTTCGATTGAGCCTTTAGTTACCTCCCGTGTGTTGATAATTGCGCCATTTCTCGATCTTTCAGATCATTTTTAAGGCTAAATTGACACCGCTGTCATAGGTGTAAACGATTACATTACTATTGCTGAATAGTGAGGGCTCAAGTTTCCCTCTGTAGGCCTTATCTGGTGCGGCTTTACTTGTGGTTGAGAATGATTTCCCACTACCATCGATATTAAGGTGATTATGTTAGCGTTAACAAGAAAAAAAGTTAAAAAAAATTAATTCTACCAATGAATCAAGTAGCCTTTGGAGTTACAGCAATGGTAGCGCTGTCATTGGTGGCGACACTGGCATTAAGCATGGCGGCTACTAGATGGATAATATATATAATAATAACAACAGGTTATGAGTATATTTTAGTGTTGGAAAGCTAATGATGGAACATAACATGGCTTAATTAGGATTAATTTCAACGGCTTGCTTTACCTCGTGAAAAGTGGGGCCCAGTAGGCCTCGTTAATGTTTGCGTTATTGTTAACATAGGAAATGTAACCGAATACATTTGTGGTGATGTGAATTGGAGTATTGAATAGTGGAAATCCTTGCCGTAAATTGGTTGACGAGTCGAAGTTATAAAGCGTGTTTAAGAGCCAAAATAAAATTCAAATTCAACCTACTTATTGCTCAATTGATGCAATGGGTGCGGTAAAAAAAACAGGGTTAACTCTGAACGCAAGGTTGGTTTAAACATCATCTTGGTAAACGCATAACAATGATAAATGCACAGCTGTACGCGATGGGATGGTTCGTTGTTTAAAGGATGACCACCTGTTTGATTAAGTGCAAAGAACACTAAATATTAATAATGTTAAGCACCACAATTTAAAGCACAGCATAATCTTAATAATACGAAGGAGAGTCCCATGTCTAAATATAATGCCAACTTTAAGCGCAAGTTGATCGCCTCTGCGGTGGCTTCTTGTGCTATGGCTGGGTTTAGTGCCCCATCATTCGCACAAGACGACGCTGGTCAAATCGAAGAGGTCGTAGTAACTGGTATCCGTGCATCTTTGGATCGCGCAATGGATGTTAAGCGTGAATCAACCGGTGTGGTTGATGCCATTTCTGCCGAAGATATCGGTAAAATGCCCGATGCCAACCTGGCTGAATCGCTACAGCGCGTGGCGGGTGTGTCTATCACTCGAAGTAATGGTGAAGGTGCGCGCGTAACGGTTCGCGGTATTGATCCGTCGATGAATATGGTGACTTTGAATGGCCGTAGCATGCCATCGGTAACCAACGACGGCGGCGCCGGAGATCGTGCCAGCCGTGCCTTTGATTTTGGCTCACTGGCAGCTGAAAGTGTGAGTGGTGCTGAGATTTATAAAACTGGCCGCGCGGATCTTTCCGGTGGTGGTTTGGGTGCAACTGTTAACTTGAAAACCTTGCGTCCATTAGATGTTGGCGATGTGAAAGCGTCTGTTGGCGTAAAAGCCGTTCACGATACTACGGTTGGTCGTAGCGATGCTGGCCGTGACATTACTCCTGAAGCTTCAGGTGTATTTAGCTGGGCAAATGACGACGAAACCTTTGGTGTCGCTTTGAGTGCTGCCTACCAGGTGCGCGACAATGTGCGATCTAATGCATTTGTGGGTAACTGGCAAATGCGTGAAGTGGGTGCCGATGGTACTCATGCCGACACCCCTGCTGGTGCGGCCATTACTAATCCGTTATCGCCAGGTGATTTATACGCGATCCCGACTGATATCCGTTATGCCGTAGAAGATGGCCACCGTGAGCGTACTAATGGTCAATTGACCATGCAGTACCGCCCGGTTGACTCTTTTACCGCGACCGTTGATTACACTTATACTGAGTACGATCTTGATTTTAAGCGCGCTCAGCAATCGAGCTGGTATAATGAATCTGCCATCACAGCTCTGACCTTCGACTCTAATCAAGAAGTACATACGCCTGTTATCTACAGCGAAACTTATGGTGTAGGGGCTGGTAAAGATACCTCGTTTGCGCAGCAAAAATACTCAGGCAGTAGCAAAATGGAGTCTGCTGGCTTAAACCTTGAGTGGGACGTGACTGACAATTTCTCACTGGCGTTAGATTATCATGACTCAAGCGCGAGAAATTACACCACGCAAACCGAACTTGGCTTGAACGCTAACGTTACGGTCGGCGAGTACTCAGATTGGCGTAATGACCTAGGCATTATGGGTGTTACGATTGATGATTCCCGAGAAGATAAAGGCAACAATAACGGTTATGTCGATGGTGGTGATATCTCCTCTGCGATGGGTTCTGCGCGCTGGGATCGAGTTAATACAGATATCGAGCAGCTACGTGTTGATGGTGCGCTAGATTTAGGTGGTTTTGCTTTCTTCGAACAAGCTGACGTTACTTTCGGTATTGAAGATCGTAAAGATACTAACCAAGCTCTGGTAAATACAGGTACTTCACCTCGTATCACTATGGGTAACTGGAGTGGTGTTGATCCCGATGCGTTTGGTGCTGACTGGCAGGGCTATTTCTCGCCTCGTGACTTTGGTGACGCCTTCCCAAGCTTTAGCGAATCTACAGGTAATCCCCAATTCTTTAGTGGCGGTGTAGTGGGCGATTATGACGCGATTGTAGAAACCATCGAAGGTGCTTATGCTATTGCCCAAACTCGTATCCGTATTAACGGGGATGATCCAACTACGGTTGATGACCCAACCACAGAAGAAGTGGAAAATGTAGAAGGCCATTATTGGGTGACTGCACTTGAGCCCAATGGTGAGCATTGGAACAACCGTGTCAATGACCTGACACCGGATAATTTCAATAGCTTCCCGAATGGAAAGGTTCAGCCCAATAATGTTGTTTCCGTCGACCGCACTATTGCCGAAGATGTTCAGGCTTTTTATGTGCAGTTCTCGGGTTCTTTTGATATTGGCGACATGGCGTCCAACTTAGTGATCGGTCTGCGTCAAGAAGAGACTGAGTTGCTGTCAAGCTCGATTGTTAATACGCCCGATAATCAAAGCTGGCTCAGTGATAACGATTTCGCGCTGATTTATGAGCCAGGTCCATTGACAACGGTTACCGTTGAGAACAGCTACGATAACTTCTTGCCTAATGTTGATTTTGATATTGCGCTGACTGAAGCTATCAAATTGCGTGCTTCCTACAGTGTGACCATTGCTCGCCCATCTTACTCAGATTTAAGCTCCACGATCACTATCGGCGGCCAATACGATCGCAGTGCAAGCGGTGGTAACCCACTATTGACTCCTCTCGAGTCAGAGAACTTAGACCTGTCAGCTGAGTGGTACTACGATGATGCGAGCTACTTCTCGGTCGCGTTGTTCCAAAAAGAAGTGTCTGACTTTATTGGTGGTGGCGTATCGGAATTGCCAGTATACGGACTGCGTGATCCACGTAATGGTCCACGCTTTGAGCAGGCTATTAACGATATTGAAGCTAAGGCTGCCAATGGCGACATAAACCGTGATGGTTCGGTTTGGAACCCTAATAATGAAGCTCATCAGCACGATCAGATGTTGCTGAATGAAGGTTTGGATCCTAATAACGAATCCACATCGATCTTGGCTAATTCAAGTGATCCTGTCCAGCAGTGGGATGTATCATTGCCAAGCAACTTCCGCGACGACAGTATTACCGGTGCGGAACTCTCTGTGCAGCACTTCTTTGGTGACACAGGCTTTGGTGTACAGGCTAACTACACTTTCGTAGAGTCTGACCTTGAAGTGGACAACACCTCACAAATTGAGCAGTTTGCGATGCTGGGTGTGAGCGATACTGCTAACTTGGCACTAATGTATGATCATGATCGCTTGCAAGCTCGTTTGACTTATAACTGGCGTGATTCGTACTTAACCAGCCTTTCTCAGGGTGGTAATAATGCGCCAGGTTATGTGGCCGATTACTCTCAAATCGACTTCTCTATCAGCTATGAAGTGAGCGACAATGTCACTCTCTCTGCTGAAGGTCTGAATATCACAGGTGAAGATTCGCGTCTGTACGGTCGCTCAGAGCGTCAGATGTTTAACCTGGAAGACCTTGGTGCTCGGTACTCCGTTGGAGCTCGCTACACTTTCTAATCTAATTAGAGAGTCGATCGTTAAAAGCCGCTGGAAACAGCGGCTTTTTTCATGGGAGAATCGAATACCTGTGACAACAAAAAAGAAGTGTGGGTATGAATAAAGATATCGTTATTGTTGGCGGCGGCACGGCCGGATGGCTGACAGCAGGTATTCTAGCGGCTGAGTTTAAAGCCACAGAGGCGGTTTCTATCACCCTAATTGAATCCCCGGAGGTGAGCACCATCGGTGTGGGGGAGGGAACTTGGCCGACTATGCGGACTACTCTCAAGCGTATAGGAATATCTGAAACGGATTTTCTGAGACGGTGTTCGGCTTCATTTAAGCAGGGGTCGAAATTCGTCGATTGGCGAGCGGGTGGGTCAAATGATTACTACTATCACCCGTTCACTTTACCAACGGCGAGCGCTGAATCTGATATTCATGCGGTATGGTGTGCCCATTTTTCTGGGCAGCGTTTTGCTGATGTGGCTGGTATGCAGGCTCAAGTATGCGAGCACAACAGTGCGCCTAAAACCATGGTAATGCCTGAATATGCAGGCGCGCTCAACTATGGTTATCATTTGGATGCAGGGAAATTTGCGGAGTTATTGCAAGAGTACTGCACCGAGAATTTAAACGTTCGGCATATTAGAGATCATGTGGAACGGATAGAAAGCGCTGAGAACAACGATATTGCTGCGGTTGTTACCCGACAGCACGGCGCTATAGCGGGAGACCTATTTATTGATTGCACAGGCTCACGTAGCTTGTTATTGGGCGATCATTATCAAATTCCATTTGTTGATTGTTCGCAGTATTCAATCAATGACCGAGCAATGGCCGTGCAGGTGCCCTATGCAGAGGATAATGCTCCTGTCGCCAGTGCAACCATTGCTACCGCACAAGAGTCTGGTTGGACTTGGGATATAGGCTTAACCACCCGGCGCGGTGTGGGTTATGTTTACTCCAGTGCTCACAGTACCGAGGCGCAGGCACAAACTCAGCTGAGGCAATACTTGCGTAATAGCGTATCGGCATCAGTGCTCGATACGCTTAGCCCTCGAGTGTTAACGATCAGTCCCGGCCATAGGCAGAAGTTTTGGCATCACAATTGTGTTGCTGTCGGGATGTCGGCCGGTTTTATTGAGCCTCTGGAAGCCTCAGCCCTGGCATTGGTTGAGTTGTCGGCCAATATGATTCGGGATGAATTCCCACAATCACGCGAAACGATGGAGATCGTCAGTCAACGCTTTAATGCTGTATTTAACTATCGCTGGCAAAGAATTATTGAATTTCTAAAGCTACATTATGTGTTGAGTGAGCGCCGAGACACCGAATACTGGCGCGATGTGACCGCACGCGAGACGTGTCCAGTAGCTTTACAAGAATTGTTATTGTTGTGGCGAGACCGCTCGCCGACTGTACGCGATTTTTTGCACGCAGAAGAGCTGTTCCCCGCCGCCAGTTACGCCTTTGTGCTTTACGGTATGGGATTTGAAACTTCCAGCATGAATCAGCAACGGTCCTCTGCCAATATTGAGTATGGATTAACGGCAGTGTCGGAGGTTGGCAAGAAGCTCGATAGGCACCTCAGTGGTCTGCCGAGTAATCGCGAATTATTAACCGCGATCTCTGAGCATCGACTGAGTAAAATTTAATACGGGAATGGGTGGTTCAATGCAAAACAGTCAGCAATCAGGTATCAAGCGTATCGTCGTGGCCGGTGGTGGGACGGCGGGCTGGATGACAGCTTGCGCTTTGGTTTCCCAAATGGGGCACTGTGTTGAAGTAGTGTTAGTGGAGTCCGCTAATATCCCCACTGTAGGGGTGGGCGAAGCCACTATTCCTACCATGCAGTCCTTTCATCTGTTGTTGCAATTGTCTGAGCAAGATTTTATCCGAGCCACCAATGCCACGTTTAAGCTGGGGATTCAGTTCGAAAATTGGGGTGAGGTAGGAAAAGACTACTTTCATTCGTTTGGAGATACCGGCCATGAGTTTTGGGCCGGACAGTTTCAACATTATTGGTTGCGAGAAACATTATCCGGCAAGCATACAGCGTACGCTGATTATTCCGCTGAAGCCCAGGCGGCTTTCGCCAATAAATTCGCCATTACCAAAAATCCAAGGTTGGGCTATGCCTACCATTTAGATGCCGGGCTGTACGCGCAGTACCTACGCAAAATCAGTGAGTCGCGCGGGGTGCGTAGAATTGAAGGTGATATTAACCATGTTAAGTTATCCCCGGCGGGCGATATTGAATCGCTTTTATTGGAACAAGGGGATGAAATAAAAGGTGACTTGTTTATAGACTGCACAGGCTTTAGAGGTTTATTGATCAATAAAGCACTGCACTCTGGTTACGAAGATTGGTCCGATTACTTTTTGTGCGATAGAGCGGTAGCCGTACAAACCGAAACCGTCCAAGACCCTGTGCCTTATACGCGATCCATAGCCCATGAAAGTGGCTGGCAATGGCGTATTCCATTGCAAAACAGGGTGGGTAATGGTCTGGTGTTTAGCAGTAAATATTTAAGCGATGAGCAAGCGCGTAGTTTATTGTTAAGCAATATTGAAGGTGAATGTATCAACGAGCCAAGATTTATTGGCTTTCAGCCGGGCAGGCGCAAAGAAATTTGGCGTAAGAACTGTGTGGCAATTGGCTTGTCGAGCGGCTTTATTGAGCCTCTGGAGTCGACCAGTATACATTTGGTGTCATCGGCAGTTATTCGCTTAATGCGAATGATTCCGATGGGAAGCCCAAAGCAGCTGGAAATTGATGAATTTAACCGACAAAGCCGTATGGAGCTTGAAGGTCTAAGAGATTTTATTTTACTGCACTATAAGGCCACCGGGCGCAATGACAGTGAATTTTGGCGATACTGTCAGGCAATGGATATTCCCGATAGCTTGCGTACCCGGATGGAAATTTATCGAGATTCTGGTCGAATCTACTGGGATAGCCATGAACTTTTTACCGTTAACTCCTGGAACCAGGTATTACTAGGGCAGGGCGTTATGCCTAAGCATTATCATCCGGCGGCGGATCATATACCTGATGCGGAGTTTTCTGCAATGATGCAAAACTATCGCAAATCCATCGCTGGGTTTGTCGATAAGATGCCCAGTCATAAACAATTTATTAGCCAGTACTGCTCGACCGAGTAAGGTTGGTTCAGTTTAAGCTTCAAGTCATTGACGTCGGTTTTACTTATTTGCCAATAAATGAGCCGACAATTGAAAATAAAAAATAGATGGTGGTTCTAATGCCCAATGCAGTATTACTTAATAATGTCGCACATAAAGATCTTAAGGTTATTAATCGATACGGTGCAGAGTTTGGTGACAACCTAAATTCGGTTTTAACCTTTCCCACTGAATTTGCGGATATGCAGCGCGAATATCCGATTTTATTGCGCAAAAATGATAAAACGGGAGAGTTTCAAACCCATGCTGTGTTGGGGTTTGAGGCCGGGGAAAACTTATATTTAAACAATGACAATTGGGGTGCGAGCTATGTTCCCGCGATTGTTGCTCGTGGGCCCTTCCTGATTGGTTTTCAAGAAAAAGAGATGGATGGCGAGCTGCAGCGTGAGACAGTTATTCATGTCGATATGGACAACCCGCGGGTCAGCCAAAGTGAAGGGGAGCCCGTATTTTTAGAGCATGGTGGTAATTCTCCATACCTTGAGAAAGTGGTTAAAACGCTTAACGCCATTCACGAAGGGCTAGGTTACGGCAAGGTGATGTACGAGGCACTGGCAGACCTAGAGCTGATTGAGCCTGTTAACTTGGAAATACAAATCACCCCTGAAGCCCAATATAACTTAACCGGATATTACGCGATCAATGAAGATAAATTGCGTGATTTAGACGCGGCCAATCTTGAAAAGCTGAACAAAATGGGCTTTTTAGAAGGCGTTTACCTATTGAAATCATCTCTATCAAACATTAAAAGCTTGGTGGAAAGAAAACGAGCCGCGCTTTAATGCGAGGGGTACTCCTATGACTCAATTTCATGCGTCCTTAGTACCGCGTAAAACCCGTGAGTTAAACGGTATTACGCCCGAGACCATCCCCTGGGAGGAGTTGGTTGAAGCCGGTGAGCCTGTCTTGTTGAAAGGTTTGGTAAAAAAGTGGGGGCTTGTTGAAGCCAGCCAACACTCACCTTTGGCCGCGATGGATTATTTAAAGTCATTCTATGCTGGACTCAATGTCGGTTCATTCTGGGCAGACTCTACTATTAGAGGGCGATATACCTATACCGACGATTTTTCAGGCTTCAATTTTGAGAAAAAGCGAGTGCCACTGACCGATGTGCTGGACAGTATTGCGCAGCATTTAGAGGATGATAATCCACCGGGTCGCTACGTAGGTTCCACCACCATTGACGCCTGTTTGCCCGGCTTCCGCCAAGACAATGATCTTAGCTTTAATCACCCTATGTTTGCCGATAATGACCCGCTGGCCAGTATTTGGTTGGGTAACCCCTCAGTTATTTCGGCGCATTACGATTCCCCCAATAATCTGGCCTGTTGTGTCACCGGTATGCGTCGTTTCACCTTATTCCCGCCCGAACAGGTCGACAATTTGTATCCGGGGCCACTGGAGCCAACTCCCGGCGGGCAGGCGATAAGTCTGGTGGACTTAAATAATCCAGATTTCGAGCGCTTTCCCAAGGTTCGCCATGCCTTAGAGGCTGGACAAGTAGCCGATATGGAGGCGGGCGATGCACTTTTTTACCCCAGTATGTGGTGGCACCAGGTTGAGGGGATCGATCGCTTTAATGTGATGATTAATTATTGGTGGAATACTGTTCCCGCTTTTATGGGCACGCCTGCCAATGTTTTAAAGCACGCTATTTTGAGTTTACGAGATCGCCCACTGAATGAGCGCAAGGCCTGGCAGGCGCTGTTTGATTACTACATATTTGGCGATGCTGAAAGCAACCGGTCTCATATTCCACCCGAGGCTCAGGGCGAGCTAGCACCGCTGGATGATAAAACCGCGCGTCAGCTTAGAGCTTGGTTGATTCAAAGGTTAAATCGTTAACTTGGAGGACGATCGTGGGTTATAGCCGACATAAAAATTTTGAGATAAAGCAGGTGTCGCTCGGTAAGGAGGGCGCTACTTTATTGGTGATCGATTCGTGCATTGATGACCCCGATTCGGTTCGGCAAGAGGCAAGTCGCGCTCAATTCTCCGCCGCCGGCATGGCTTATCCGGGGCTTCGGGCCGTTGCGAGTGAGGCGTATGTTGAATTCCTAATGCAGGAGCTGGCCGACGTTCTGCCCCTATACTTCAATGTGCCAACTCGCACCTTTCGAATGATGATGTGCCATTATTCACTGGTCACTACGCCACCTGACCAGCTGTCGTTAATGCAACGAATTCCCCACGTTGATGTTGTCGGTGAGGATGGGTTTGCAGCGGTACATTATTTTTTTAATAAGGATTTAGGAGGTACGGCTTTTTATCGTCATCGGAGCACGGGCTTTGAAAATATAGACCACGCGCGCCAGCCCCTGTACTTAAGATCGCTAGAGGCCGAGTGCACTGGTGAAACTGCTCCCCCAGCCGCTTATATTGGAAGTGAGTCTCCCTTATTTGAAGAGATTGCCAATCCCGGGGCCATATACAATCGACTACTCGTTTATCGGGGTAATTCACTGCATTCAGGACGTATACCCACTGATTTTATTCCTACAAGCGACCCATTACTCGGGCGTTTAACCGTGAATAGTTTTGTGGCGCCGGTGTATTCGTAAGCTGCTAGTCGCGATGATTTTTACCCAATAGTGGGAAGTATTGACTTTCCCTAAATATTATTAAGTTAAGCAAAGCGGGCCATTTCTTGTAGGCCTAAAGACTATACTGACTCGGCGATTGAGCCTGTAAGGAATGCAGCAAATTCCCAGTTTTATTTTGGCCCGGCGGCCAATGAACCACTTTTTAAAATCTACACAATGTGGGGCGCTTTGTTTGGGTGGCGCTGTTAATTTATCGACTGTTTGAGTGTTATAAAATTATAGGAGCCGTTCAATGGCAATAAAGACTCTTAACTGTATTGCGCTTGCGAGCGCTGTAGTAGCAACTCTCTGCGCCTGCAGCCCCGCATCTGATCGCCAGTCGGCGGATTTTTCCGAATCTGGAAAAAATGACGCCAGTATTTGGCCCGCCATTCAAAGTGAGGTTACAAAGACGCCAGCCATCGAAAGCCGAATTGATCAAATCTTGTCTCAGTTAACACTGGAAGAGAAAGTGGGACAGATGATCCAGCCCGAAATTCGCCATTTGACCGCAGAAGATGTGAAAAAATATCATATTGGTTCAGTGCTTAATGGCGGCGGTGGTTTTCCCAATGGAGATAAGCATGCCAAAGTCGAAGATTGGCTGGCATTAGCTGATGACTATTATCTAGCCTCGGTAGATAAAACCGACGGACGCGCCGGAATTCCCATTATGTGGGGCACAGATGCCGTACACGGCGTAGGGAATGTGATTGGGGCAACTCTATATCCTCATAATATTGGTTTGGGGGCCACCAACAACCCCGAATTATTGGAGAAAATAGGTTGGGCAACTGCCCGTGAGCTCACCGTTACAGGTATTGATTGGGATTTTTCCCCTACGGTTGCTGTTGCGCGTAATGATCGTTGGGGACGCACTTACGAGTCTTGGTCTGAGGCCCCTGATATTGTCGGAGCCTATGCCGGTGAAATGGTGCGCGGTTTACAGGGGCAGTACGGCCAAGATTTTATGGCAGAAGGGCATATTATCGCCACGGCCAAGCACTTTATTGGCGACGGCGGCACCAAAGATGGTATTGACCGCGGTGATACCACCGGTGATGAAGTTCATTTGCGCGATATCCACGGTGCTGGCTACTTTACAGCGCTTGAGGCTGGGGTGCAGACAGTTATGGCATCGTTTACTCGTTGGGATGGTACGCGTATGCATGGTCATAAGTACCTTTTGACCGACGTGCTAAAGGGCCAAATGAACTTTGACGGGTTAGTGGTTGGTGACTGGGCCGGACATGGTTTTGTCAAAGGCTGTACATCAGTTCACTGTCCGCAATCTGTTAATGCTGGCCTGGATATTTTCATGGCGCCGGATGCCGATTGGAAAGAGCTCTATGCCAACACTTTGCAGGATATCCGGGATGGGGCAATCAGCATGGCTCGCATCGACGATGCTGTGCGTCGTATTTTGCGAGTTAAATTACGTGCTGGGTTGTTTGAGGCTAAAAAGCCTTCGGCTCGTCCACTCGCCGGAAAATCTGAGTTGCTTGGTGCTCCGGAGCATCGCGCTATCGCTCGACAAGCTGTCCAAGAATCCTTAGTGATGCTTAAAAACAGCAATAACCTATTGCCTTTGTCGCGCGAATTAGACGTGCTGGTGGCAGGAGATGGTGCTGATAATATCGGAAAACAGGCGGGCGGCTGGTCGATTTCCTGGCAGGGTACAGGCAATAAAAACTCTGACTTCCCTGGTGCTACTTCTGTTTACGACGGCATAAAAACAACCGTTGAAGCCGGTGGTGGTAGTGTCACGTTAAGTGAAGACGGCAGTTTTACCGATAAGCCGGATGTCGCGATTGTCGTTTTCGGCGAAAACCCTTACGCAGAAATGCAGGGCGATGTTGCACACTTGGCTTACAATCGCGGCAAAACCACGGATTTAGAGCTTTTGCAAAGCTTTAAGGATGCTGGTATTCCAGTGGTATCGTTGTTTATTACCGGTCGTCCTCTTTGGATTAACCGTGAACTCAATGCCTCCGATGCTTTTGCCGTAATTTGGCATCCAGGAACAGAAGGCATCGGTGTTTCTGATGTGATTTTTCGGAACAACCAGGGCGAAGTTAATGTGCCGATGTCCGGCAAGTTATCTTTTTCATGGCCCAAATTACCCGATCAAACACCACTTAATATCGGTGATAGCCATTACGATCCTTTGTTCGCATACGGTTTTGGTCTGACTTATCAAGATACCGATTCGCTAGGCGATAATCTTTCTGAGCAGGGGCTTAGCGTTGCCACAACCACCGATGTGCTTAAGTTGTTTGAACGTCGTCCTATTGAGCCTTGGGCCATTGAGGCGGTGGGTGCCGAAAATGATCGCTTAGTGATGGAAGGCAAATCCATGAGTACATCCACAGTGACCGTAACCGCAGTTGACCGCAACGAGCAAGAAGACGCTCGCCGGGTTGTGTTTAATGGTCGTGGCCCAGGTCATGTGGCTTTGTTTACCGAAGAGCTGCAAGATTGGACCGAATATGTCAGTGACAACGCGGCGTTGATCTTAGATATAAAAGTCGACAGCCCAGCCACAAAAGAAGCCTTTTTACGCTTGGGTTGTGGCAGCTACTGCGCCTCTGATTTGGATGCCACCACCGGCTTGAATGAACACTTGGCAGGTAATGGTTGGCAGACAGTGTCCGTTGATTTGAGCTGCTTCCCCGATTCGGGCGAACGTTTTGGTGTTCGACAACCGTTAGAAGAGTTTATCACGCAAGTGGTTCGCCCATTTAGCATCTACACCGAGGGTGAGTTGGATTTTACCTTTGCCAATGTTCGAGTTGAGAAATATCAAGCCGCCGATGCGACTATTAGCTGCCAGGATTAAATTTTGACGGGGTAGTTAGAATTATAAACCGTCAATGTTAAAAAGAATTCTCGTCTCTCTCTTAACCGCCTTCGGGCGGTTTTTTTGGGTCTGTAGATAAAGCCCTACGCTTATGGCAAGGGTGGTTTGTTACATTAATGAGACAGTGGTAGGTGGTTCTGGTATGCGCCTCACCTTAAAACAAAAAAAGCCAACCAGTTTCAGGTTGGCTTTTTTGTGGCCGTACGGCAGTGTCAGCACAAAAAGGCTGAAACCTTAGGCGGGGTAGTCACGTTTTGCGTAGCCGGTGTAGAGCTGGCGTGGGCGACCAATTTTGTACGAGCTGCTTACCATCTCGTCCCAGTGGGCGTACCAACCAACGGCGCGTCCAGTGGCAAAAATAACGGTAAACATTTCGGTGGGAATACCCAAGGCCTTCATGATGATGCCCGAGTAGAAATCCACATTGGGGTAGAGTTTCTTCTGAATGAAGTACTCATCTTCCAGTGCGATTTTTTCCAGCTTCTTGGCAATGGCCAATAGGGGATCGTTTTCTAGCCCCAGTTCCGACAGAACTTCGTCGGCGGCTTGTTTCATTACTTTGGCGCGTGGGTCAAAGTTTTTGTAAACGCGGTGACCAAAGCCCATCAGGCGGAAAGGGTCAGCCTTGTCTTTGGCTTTGGCAACATAAGTGTCAATGTTGTCCACTGAGCCGATTTCTTCCAGCATGGTTAATACCGCTTCGTTGGCACCACCGTGTGCTGGCCCCCAAAGGGTAGAAATACCGGCTGCGATAGCAGCAAATGGGTTGGTGCCAGATGAGCCAGACAAACGGACCGTAGAGGTAGATGCGTTTTGCTCGTGATCGGCATGCAACAAGAAAATGCGGTCCATTGCCTTGGCGAGTGTTGGGCTTACTTTGCTGGCCGCTGAGCTGCCAAAAGTCATGTTGAGGAAGTTTTCCGCATACTCCAGAGCTTCGTTAGGCTCAACAAAATCTTCGCCTTTCAAATGCTTATAGCTCATGGCCGCTAAGGTTGGCATCTGTCCGATCAAGCGGTAAGCGGTAGTGTCGCGATCTTCGGCTTTGGTGATGTCGATGTCGTCATTGTACACCGCGGCCAGACCGGCAACAGCGCTGCAAAGGACCGCCATGGGGTGAGCATTTTTGGGGAAGCTTTGAATTAACTTGGCAATGGAGGCGTCAACGGCAGAGTGCTCTTTGACGGCTTTTACAAACGATTGCTTTTGGTCTGCGCTGGGTAATTCACCTTTTAACAGTAGGTAGCACGTTTCCAAGTAGTCAGAGTGCTCGGCCAGCTGATCTATGGGGTAACCCCGGTGCAGCAAAATGCCATTGCCGCCATCGATAAAGGTAATTTTAGACTCGCATGAAGCTGTTGACATAAAGCCTGGGTCGTAAGTAAAAAAACCGTTCTTGGTCAGGCTGGTAACATCAATAACGTCAGGACCGGCAGTGCTTGCGTAAATTGGCAGCTCTACCGACGTATCCTGGCCGTCGACCGTTAAACGTGCTTTTTTGTCAGTCATTACGGACTCCTGTAGTTACTTTGCGGGCTCGGCAAGTATGGCCGGGCTCATGAGTCAGTGGCACAAGTTTGCCCCATACGGCGTCCTGTGGATGCCGGCGGCAGGGTGCACTGCTTATTAGTGTTGAGGGTAAGCTCGCAGCCTGTGCGGCTACTGTCTAGACTTACCTCGAGTATTTTCCGGCCCCTGGAGGGCTCTCTCGCTGTTGCCAGCTCTTGGTTTCGAGCCCGAGATGGGTCGAACTTACGCTTCGGCGGCTCTGCTGTAATGCCCCTAGACATTGCTTTGTGAGGCACTGCATTCCCCAATTCGGCAGTAACTACTTCGTTGAGGAGGCGGCATTATAGATGAGATTTGCTATACAGGCATAGCGTTGGGCGTGAAAACAGGTTTTTTTTGCCAAATTATTGCTCCCAAGCTAGGTATGGACAGAAGTGCTGTCCTGTTTTGGGGCGGTTGCTGCGTCCAGAATGGGGCGGTGGCGCAAAACTGCACGCTTGTGAGGCATAAATTTCGATGTTTTGATGTTGGTGTTTAGGGGGCGAAGTGATTGGAATATCAGTAAAAAATCCAAATTGTGGTCGGGCCAAATTATTTGTGTTTCGCAAGTCGAATCCCTATAATACGCCGCGACTTGCAGGATGTGGCTGGCGGCAGCCTTTGGTGCACTTATGTTGCGCATTCAATACTTGCCCTCCTTATTGATTGGGATTTGCCGTCGGACACCGATTCTTAAAACCGGCCCTTGGGCATAAAGGTGAATAGCTACCGTGAACAAAAAAAGACCTGTCAATCTCGAGCTCTCAACCATTAAATTTCCAATCACAGCACTTGTTTCGATTACGCATCGCGTAACCGGGGTGGCACTTTTTGCGGGTGTCGCAGTGTTGTTGTGGATGCTTGACGCCAGCCTAAGCTCTGCCGAAGGCTTCGCTTCTGTTCAAGACTCACTGGCAAGCCCGGTGTGCAAACTGATTCTCTGGGGTGTACTCGCCGCCCTGGGATACCACACCGCCATGGGTGTACGTCACCTGATTATGGATTGCGGTGTCGGTGAGTCCTATGAAGGGGGTCGCCTGGGTGCCAAGCTTGCACTGGTGGTGGCTGTTGTACTGATCGTATTGGCAGGAGTTTGGGTATGGTAACCTCGATTACTAATTTAGGCCGTAGTGGCCTATCTGACTGGTTTATTCAACGTATAAGCGCCGTCGTTATGGTGGCTTATATTGTATTTTTGGTGGCCTATTTGGTCATCAACCCGGATCTCGATTTCAATCAATGGCGCGCGCTGTTCGCTCAGTTGTGGATGCGTGTGTTTAGCGTGATTACTCTGTTGTCGATTGTCGCTCACGCCTGGATCGGCCTGTGGGCGGTTCTGACCGATTACATTACTACTCAGACCCTCGGTAGCAAAGCTACTGCAGTGCGCGTCTTTGTCCAGCTGATGCTGGCCTTAGTTGCAGTCACTTATGTGGTCTGGGGTTTCGATATTCTTTGGGGGCTTTGATCAATGGCTAATATGCGTACAATTACTTTTGACGGTATCGTCATTGGCGGTGGCGGAGCGGGCATGCGCGCTGCGCTGCAACTGGCTCAGTCCGGTTATAAAACCGCTGTTATTACCAAGGTATTCCCAACTCGCTCTCATACGGTTTCGGCTCAAGGTGGCATCACCTGTGCGATTGCCAGTGATGACCCGCAAGATGATTGGCGTTGGCATATGTACGACACCGTTAAGGGGTCGGATTACATCGGTGACCAGAGTGCTATTGAGTATATGTGCTCGGTAGGTCCCGAGGCCGTATTCGAGCTGGAGCACATGGGGTTGCCATTTTCGCGCACCGATAATGGCCGTATTTATCAGCGTCCTTTCGGCGGTCAGTCGAAGGATTTTGGTCGCGGTGGCCAGGCTGCTCGCACTTGTGCGGCGGCTGACCGTACCGGTCATGCGCTGTTGCACACTTTGTATCAACAAAATGTGCAAAACGACACCGTATTTTTGAACGAGTGGTTCGCCGTTGATCTGGTTAAGAACGAAGATGGTGCGGTTGTTGGTGTTATCGCTATCAATATCGAAGACGGTGAGGTTGTTTTTGTAAAATCAAAAGCCACTGTTTTCGCTACCGGCGGTGCGGGTCGTATTTATGCTTCGACCACCAATGCCCACATCAATACCGGTGATGGTATTGGTATGGCACTGCGCGCGGGCTTCCCGGTACAAGATATCGAAATGTGGCAATTTCACCCCACCGGTATTCACGGTGCGGGCACCTTGGTGACCGAAGGTTGTCGTGGTGAAGGTGGCTACTTAGTCAATAAAGACGGCGAGCGCTTTATGGAGCGTTACGCACCTAATGCCAAAGACCTGGCGGGCCGCGATGTTGTGGCGCGCTCCATGGTCTTGGAAATTCTTGAGGGACGCGGTTGTGGTGAGAACGGCGATCACGTTTACCTCAAACTTGATCACTTGGGCGAAGAAACGCTAAACGCTAAGCTTCCCGGTATTCTTGAGTTGTCGCGTACCTTTGCCCATGCCGACCCGGTTAAAGAGCCAATCCCTGTGGTGCCAACCTGTCACTATATGATGGGCGGTATTCCAACCAACGTAAGCGGCCAGGCCCTGACGCTTGATGCCGATGGCAATGATCAGGTGATTCCAGGCTTCTACGCCTGTGGTGAGGCGGCGTGTGTTTCTGTGCACGGTGCCAACCGTTTGGGTGGTAACTCGCTGTTGGACTTGGTGGTGTTTGGTCGCGCTGCGGGCCAGTACATTGAGAAGAGTCTGCGCGAGGGCATCGAGTTGCGCGAGCCTAGCCAAGCGGATATCGAAGCTGCCATGTCACGACTCAATCGCCTCAATACTTCTGAGGGTGGTGAATCGACCGCTGCGCTGCGTACCGAGCTGCAAAATGTTATGCAGAATCATTTCGGTGTGTTCCGCAAAGGCGAGTTTATGGAAGAGGGCATTAAAAAACTGGCGGATTTGCGTGAACGTATCGCCAATGTCACTCTGGACGATAAAAGTAATGCCTTTAACACCGCCCGAATTGAAGCGCTAGAGTTGCAAAACTTATTGGAAGTGGCTGAGGCGACCGCCATTGCTGCTGAAGAGCGTAAAGAGTCACGCGGCGCTCATGCTCGCGATGACTTCCAAGAGCGAGACGATGAAAACTGGTTGTGTCACTCTATATTTTTTCCAGCTGAGAAGCGGGTGGGTAAGCGCAGTGTAAACTTCGCGCCTAAATCGATGGATGCATTCGAGCCAAAAGCTCGCACTTATTAATAGGGTGGATAAGTTATGTTGAAAGTAGAAATTTATCGCTATAACCCGGAGACAGACTCCGCGCCCTATATGAAGTCTTATGAGGTGGATACACAGGGCAAAGACCTGATGGTGTTGGATGTTATGGAGCTGTTAAAAGCACAGGACTCCACACTGGCTTACCGCCGCTCTTGTCGCGAAGGTGTTTGTGGTTCCGATGGGCTAAACATTAACGGCAAGAACGGTTTGGCCTGTATTACGCCGCTGTCTGAGTGCGTAAAAAAGGGTAAGCTGATTCTGCGGCCTCTGCCGGGGCTGCCTGTTATTCGCGATCTAGTGGTTGATATGTCGCAATTTTACGCTCAGTACAAGAAAATTGAGCCGTATTTGCAGAATAAAAGCCCCGCACCGGCCATTGAGCGGTTACAATCTCCCGAAGATCGGGCTAAGCTTGATGGGCTGTATGAGTGTATACTTTGCGCCTGTTGTTCAACCAGCTGCCCGTCATTCTGGTGGAACCCAGACAAATTTATCGGTCCCGCGGGATTGTTGCAGGCTTACCGCTTCTTGGTGGATAGCCGCGATGAGGCCACTGAGGATCGTTTGTCAAAACTGGATGACCCGTTCAGCGTATTTCGCTGCCACGGCATTCAGAACTGCGTAGCTGTGTGTCCTAAGGGCTTAAACCCGACACGCGCCATCGGTCATATCCGGTCTATGTTATTGCGCAGTGCGACCTAGGCAGTTATTAATTGCCTTTGAGTAACACAGTGCGCTGTCTGGGAGCAATACTCGCATGCAGCGCATTTGTGTATGTGCCAGACTCAAACTTGGTACAAACTAAGCGGCGCGCTCGGCCAAAAGCTGAACGCGTTTTTGGAAGCTAACGGCTATATCTATATAGCAGGGGAGTCCAGGTTATCGCCCGGGCTGTGTCGGCTGAGGCTGACCAAATCTCCATGACAAGGTGGGTGGAATGCAAGACAGCATTATGGAGCAGCTTTGGAGCACGTCCCATATTTCTGGTGGGAACGCTTCGTATGTGGAAGATCTCTACGATTTATATTTACACGACCCCAATGGTGTACCGGAGCAATGGCGTGATTACTTCGATCAGTTGCCTCGGGTAGAGGGCGTCGTTTCCCAAGATACACCACACTCGGTGATTCGCGAGCAGTTTGCTCAACTAGCCAAGTCTAAATCCAGGGCTGCCTCGCCGACTCTGGCAAGCTCAATTTCCGTCGAACATGAGCGCAAACAAGTTAAAGTGCTGCAATTAATCAGCTCTTACCGTTTCCGCGGGCACCAAAAAGCCCAGCTCGACCCCCTCGGTTTGATGGAGCGCGAGCACGTTCCCGACCTCGATATTGCTTTTCATGGTTTAACCTCCGCTGATCTGGACACGGTTTTTCAAACCGGCCCTCTGTTTATTGGCCGTGAAGAGGCGCCATTAAAAGAGATCATCGCTGCGCTAGAGCAAACCTACTGTGGCCATGTCGGCCCAGAAATAATGCACATTACCAACCTGTCGGAAAAGCAGTGGTTGCAGCAACGCCTCGAAAGCGTTCGCTCTCAACCTACCTTCAGCCCCGAACAGCGCTTAGCCGTGCTCGAGCGCTTAACCGCCGCTGAAGGTCTTGAACGCCATCTGGACAGCAAATACCCAGGCACCAAGCGTTTTGGTCTGGAAGGTGGCGAAAGCTTTATTCCGTTGGTCGATGCACTAGTGAAACGTGCAGGTGGCTACGGCGCCAAAGAAATTGTGTTGGGCATGGCCCACCGCGGTCGTCTGAACACACTGGTTAATATCTTTGGTAAAAGCCCGGCCGAACTGTTTGGCGAGTTTGAGGGCAAGCGCTTGGTGGATACCTCGGGCGACGTAAAGTATCACCAAGGTTTCTCCTCCAATGTTATGACTCCCGGCGGCGAGCTGCACATGGCGATGGCGTTTAACCCATCGCATTTGGAAATTGTTTCGCCTGTAGTTGAAGGCTCGGTACGGGCCCGTCAAGATCGGCGCTCAGACGCATCGGGTAAAACCGTAGTGCCTATTGTGGTTCACGGCGACGCGGCCTTTGCGGGTCAAGGTGTGGTGATGGAGACATTCCAAATGTCGCAAACCCGCGCCTACAAAACTGGCGGCACCCTGCACTTGGTGATCAATAACCAAGTGGGCTTCACCACCAGTTTCCGCGAAGATGCTCGCTCTACCGAATACTGTACCGATGTGGCCAAGATGATCGAAACACCGATCTTCCACGTCAATGCAGATGACCCAGACGCCGTACTGTTTGTGGCTCAATTAGCGATGGATTATCGCTATGAGTTTAAAAAAGACGTGGTTATCGATCTGGTGTGTTATCGCCGTCGTGGTCACAACGAAGCGGACGATCCTTCATCGACTCAGCCTTTGATGTATCAGGCCATCCGCAAGCAAAAAACCGCGCGCACCCTGTACTCAGACTTATTGGTCAATAGCGGTGTGTTAAGTGCCGAAGACTCGACCAAAATGATGAACGATTACCGCGCCTCGCTGGATCGTGGCGAAAGCGTAGCCAGTGGACTGGTCAGCGAACCTGACAGCTCACTGTTTGTCGACTGGTCACCTTATATTGGCCACGACTGGAAAACGCCCGCGGAAACCGGTTTCGAATTAAAAGCCTTACAGGCAGTGGCACACAAAATGTGCGATGTGCCCGACGGCATAGTGCTGCAACGCCAAGTGTCGAAAATATACGACGATCGCCGCAAAATGGCCGGTGGTGCATTGCCCATTAACTGGGGTTTTGCGGAAACACTGGCCTATGCAACATTGTTAGAGCAGGGGCATCAAATTCGCATGACCGGGCAAGACGTCGGTCGTGGCACTTTCTCGCATCGTCACGCCGTACTGCACAGCCAAAAAGAAGGCAAGCGCTACACGCCATTGGCGAAAATGTATGACAATCAACCCGCTTTCGATTTGTACGATTCTTACTTGTCTGAAGAAGCGGTGCTGGCCTTCGAATACGGTTACGCCACGACGACACCCAATGCCCTGATTATTTGGGAAGCGCAGTTTGGTGACTTCGCCAACGGTGCGCAAGTTGTGATCGATCAGTTTATTACCAGCGGTGAGCATAAGTGGGGACGTTTGTGCGGCCTGACTATGTTGCTGCCGCACGGTTATGAGGGACAGGGGCCAGAGCACTCATCGGCTCGCCTTGAGCGCTTTATGCAGCTGTGCGCCGAGCACAATATTCAAGTGGTTATACCCACCACGCCGGCTCAGGTATTCCACATGCTGCGTCGTCAGGCGATTCGACCCATGCGTCGCCCGTTGGTGGTAATGAGCCCGAAATGGATTTTGCGCCACCCATTGGCAACCTCCAGTCTGGAAGATTTGGCCCACGGCAGCTTCCAGAATGTCATTGGCGACAATGATCTGGATCCTGCTAAGGTGAAGCGCGCGGTATTGTGCAGTGGTAAGGTTTACTACCACTTACTGGAAGAGCGCAACAAGCGCGAGCAAGACGATGTCGCCTTGGTGCGTTTAGAACAACTTTATCCATTCCCGGAAGAGGAATTGAAAGCCGCATTAGCGCCTTTCACTAACATAAAAGACATCATGTGGTGTCAGGAAGAGCCCATGAACCAAGGCGCTTGGTATTCGAGCCAACACCATATGCGCCGTGTGGTTTATGACCTGAACCCGAACTTGTACCTCGGTTATGTAGGGCGTGATCCTTCAGCGGCACCTGCATCCGGCTACGCTTCGGTGCATCTTGAAGAGCAAAAGCGCTTTATCAATGAAGCGCTGAGTGTATAAGCACGCAACTGAATAGAGAAAGCTAGCGAAAGCTAAGGAAACGTAATGAGCACAGAAATTAAAGCCCCTACATTCCCCGAATCCGTACAGGATGGGACCGTTGCGACCTGGCACAAGCAACCCGGTGAAGCTTGTTCACGTGACGAACTGATTGTTGATATTGAAACCGATAAAGTGGTTTTGGAAGTTGTCGCTCCCGCTGATGGTGTATTGAGCGAAGTGATGAAAGGCGAGGGCGATACCGTCCTGTCAAATGAAGTTATTGCGGTATTTACAGCCGGTGCCGCCGGTAGCACAGGAGCCTCTACAGAGACTTCTGAGCCTGCCAAAGATGAAGCCCCAGCGGCTGAATCGGCTTCAGCCGATGATAAAATTCTGAGTCCGGCGGCGCGCAAGTTAGCGGAAGAAAATAATATTGAGCCAAGCTCAATTGCCGGTACCGGTAAAGATGGTCGAGTGACCAAAGAAGATGTGATGAACCACATCAGCTCTGCCAGCAGTAAACCCGCCGCTGCTCCTGCCAGTGCACCAGCGGCACCTGCACCACTTGCGGCCGAAGGCGATCGTGTTGAAAAACGTGTGCCTATGACGCGTTTGCGTAAGCGCATTGCTGAGCGCCTGCTCGATGCCACTAGCTCAACGGCCATGTTGACCACTTTTAACGAAGTGAACATGGCACCGGTTATGGAGCTGCGTAAGCAATACAAAGACAAGTTTGAAAAAGTACATAACGGTACTCGTTTGGGCTTTATGGGCTTGTTTGTAAAGGCTGCGACCGAAGCGCTGAAGCGTTTCCCCGCGGTTAATGCTTCACTGGATGGTGACGACATTGTTTATCACGGCTACCAAGATATCGGTGTAGCCGTATCGACCGAAAAAGGTTTGGTTGTACCGGTGCTTCGCAACAGCGAAAAAATGAGTGTGGCTGAGGTCGAGTCCACCATTCGCGATTTTGGTTTGCGCGCCCGTGACGGCAAACTGTCGATCGATGAAATGACCGGTGGTACCTTTACCATCACCAATGGCGGTGTGTTCGGATCACTGTTGTCAACGCCGATTCTGAACTTGCCGCAAACCGCTATTTTGGGTATGCACAAAATCCAAGAGCGTCCGATGGCCGTTAATGGCGAAGTGAAAATCTTGCCAATGATGTACTTGGCTCTGTCTTACGACCACCGCTTAATTGACGGCAAAGAAGCTGTACAATTCTTGGTGGCGATTAAAGAGCTTCTGGAAGATCCAGCGCGTATCCTGCTGGAAATCTAATAGCAGAGGCTACCGGCGGCTTACCCGTCGCCGGAAAATTTAAGTGCCGGAACACCAACGCCGGCTACGCAAAACAATTGGGAAGAAGACTATGTCTGACAAATACGATGTGATTGTAATTGGTTCTGGCCCTGCCGGTTATGTAGGTGCTATCCGCTGTGCTCAACTGGGTTTAAAAACTGCCTGTATCGAAAAGTGGAAAGATAAAGACGGTAAAGGGATTAATGGCGGTACCTGCTTAAACACCGGTTGCATCCCATCGAAAGCACTGCTCGATAGCTCCCACAAATACCATTACGCCCACGATGGTTTTGAGAAGCACGGTATCAGCACTGGCAAACTGGCCATTGACGTTCCGGCCATGATCAAACGTAAAGAAGCTGTTGTTAAGCAAATGTCTGGCGGCGTTGCTGGCCTGTTTATGTCCAACAAGGTCACCAGCTTGTATGGCACAGGTAAATTACTGGCAGGTAAAAAAGTTGAGTTTACCGATAACGATGGTAAAACCACCGTATTGGAAGCTGACAACGTTATTCTGGCCTCGGGTTCTATCCCTGTGAACATTCCAGTGGCCCCGGTTGATAACGACGTTATCGTTGACTCTACTGGCGCTTTGGAATTTCAAGAAGTGCCTGAGCGCCTCGGTGTTATTGGTGCCGGTGTTATCGGTCTTGAGCTGGGTAGTGTGTGGAAGCGTCTGGGTTCAAAAGTCGTGTTGCTCGAAGCCATGGACAGTTTCCTGGCCATGATGGATCAACAGATTGCCAAAGAGTCACAAAAAATCTTTACCAAACAAGGTCTTGATATTCGTCTGAGCAGCCGTGTAACGGGCTCCGAAGTTAAGGGCAAAGGCAAGAAAAAAGAAGTCGAAGTGACTTACACCGATAAAGACGGCAACGAGCAAAAAGAAGTGTTCGATAAGCTGATCGTGTGTGTTGGCCGTAAACCTTTCACCGAAGGTCTGTTGTCGGAAGACAGTGGTGTGAATCTGGATGAGCGCGGTTTCGTTTACGTTAACGACTTGTGCTCAACCGACGCCCCGGGCGTTTGGGCTGTGGGTGATGTTGTTCGTGGTCCGATGCTGGCTCACAAAGGTTCCGAAGAAGGCGTTATGGTTGCTGAGCGTATTGCCGGCCAAAAGCCTCTGGTGAACTACGACATTATTCCTAACGTGATCTACACTCACCCTGAAGTCGCCTCTGTGGGTAAAACCGAAGAGCAACTTAAAGCCGAAGGTGAAGAGTATGAAGTAGGCACCTTCCCCTTTATGGCGGTAGGTCGTGCCGTAGCTTCGGATGAAGCTGAAGGCATGGTGAAAATCATCGCTCACGCTAAAACCGATCGTGTTTTGGGTGCTCATATTGTCGGTCCCGCCGCCTCTGACTTGGTTCAGCAGGTAGCGATTGCGATGGAATTTGGCTCCAGTGCTGAAGACATTGGCATGACCGTATTCGGTCACCCGACCTTCTCTGAAGCTGTGAAAGAGGCCGCTTTGGCGGTTGGTGGTCACGCCATTCACATGCCGAATCGCAAAAAGCGCAAGTAATAATTATTCCAACAACAAAGAAAAATGCAGGTCCCATGAGTCAATGCTCTTGGGCCCTGTGGCTGCCGAACCTTAGAGCCACAAGGCACCGGTAGCTGGGAAGAAACAAGGGGCGAAAAGGGCGCAAGCCTAGTTTCGCTGTCGTTATTTAATTCACGTTAATAAACGGAAGAGCATCATGAATCTGCATGAGTACCAAGGCAAACAATTGTTTGCACAATACGGTTTGCCCGTCTCCCAGGGTGTTGCTGCGCAGACACCTGCTGAGGCTGTAGCCGCTGCCGATACCATCGGTGGAGAAGAGTATGTTGTTAAGGCCCAGGTACACGCTGGTGGCCGCGGTAAAGCCGGTGGTGTAAAGCTGGTTAAATCGAAAAGTGAAATTGAAGCCTTTGCTAAGCAGTGGCTGGGTAAAAATCTGGTTACTTACCAAACTGATGAAAAAGGCCAGCCGGTCAGCCGTATTTTGGTTGAGAGCTGCACCGACATTGACCAAGAATTGTACTTGGGCGCTGTTGTTGATCGCTCCAGCCGTCGTATCGTATTTATGGCGTCGACCGAAGGTGGCGTTGAAATTGAAAAAGTGGCCGAAGAAACCCCTGAGAAAATCCTCAAGGCAACCATCGATCCACTGGTAGGCCCACAGCCATACCAAGCGCGCGATTTAGCGTTTAAATTGGGTCTGGAAGGCAAGCAAATCAAACAATTTGTACAGATCTTTATGGGTCTGGGCAAAATGTTTAAAGAAAAAGATTTGGCTCTGGTTGAAATCAATCCGCTGGTTATTACCCCGGCCGGTGATCTGCACTGTCTGGACGCCAAAGTGGGCGTGGATGGCAACGCTATGTATCGCCACCCAGATCTGCACGAAATGCACGACCCTAGCCAGGAAGACGAGCGCGAAGCGCACGCAGCCCAGTGGGAGCTGAACTACGTTGCTCTGGATGGCAACATTGGCTGCATGGTAAACGGTGCTGGTTTGGCCATGGGTACCATGGACATCGTTAAACTGCACGGTGGTCAGCCTGCTAACTTCCTCGACGTAGGTGGCGGTGCTACCAAAGAGCGTGTTGTTGAAGCATTCAAAATCATCCTGTCTGACGACAACGTAAAAGCCGTATTGATTAACATCTTTGGCGGTATTGTTCGCTGTGACCTGATCGCTGAAGGTGTGATCGGAGCAGTCGAAGAGGTGGGTGTTAAAATCCCCGTGGTTGTGCGCCTGGAAGGTAACAACGCGGAGCTGGGTGCTAAAGTATTGGCAGACAGCGGTTTGAACATTATTGCTGCGACCAGTCTGACTGACGCTGCCGAGCAAGTGGTAAAAGCAGCGGAGGGTAAATAAATGAGCGTATTGATCAATAAAGAGACTAAGGTTATCTGTCAGGGCTTTACCGGTTCTCAGGGTACCTTTCACTCCGAGCAAGCGATTGCCTACGGTACAAAAATGGTTGGTGGTGTAACTCCAGGTAAAGGCGGTCAAACGCACTTGGGTCTGCCTGTGTTTAACACAGTAGCCGAAGCGGTTGCCGAAACCGGTGCCGAGGCCTCTGTTATCTACGTGCCAGCGCCTTTTTGTAAGGACTCAATCCTGGAAGCGGCCAACGGCGGCATTAAGCTGATCGTTTGTATTACCGAAGGCGTGCCCACTATGGACATGCTGGACTGTAAAGTGAAGTGTGACGAGCTGGGTGTTACCCTGATCGGCCCTAACTGCCCAGGTGTGATTACTCCAGGCGAATGTAAAATCGGCATTATGCCCGGTCACATTCACAAGCCAGGTAAGGTTGGTATTGTTTCTCGCTCTGGTACTTTGACCTATGAAGCGGTTAAACAAACCACAGATTTCGGTTATGGCCAGTCTAGCTGTGTCGGTATTGGTGGCGATCCAATTCCGGGCTCTAACTTCATCGATATTTTGAAGTTGTTCCAGGAAGATCCACAAACCGAAGCGATTGTTATGATCGGTGAAATCGGTGGTACCGCTGAAGAAGAAGCGGCCGCTTACATCAAGGACAACGTCACTAAGCCGGTTGTTTCTTACATTGCGGGTGTTACCGCGCCTCCAGGAAAGCGCATGGGCCATGCCGGTGCTATTATCTCTGGTGGTCAAGGTACCGCTGATGATAAGTTTGCCGCCCTGGAAGACGCCGGTGTAAAAACTGTGCGCAGCCTGGCCGGTATCGGCGATGCACTGAAAGAGCTGACGGGTTGGTAAGTTTTAACCTGCAGTCAAAAAGGCGGCCTTGGGCCGCCTTTTTTGTATCCGCCGCAATACTCTGTACAGCTTATAAAAAGGTGTAAAACCGCTTTTCATTTATCTGAAAGTGTGGGAAATTGCGCGACTTTAGCGAGCTCATTGCGCTCGTGCTGCCCTCAAAGGAGATATGCGATTGAACGACTCACAAGTTAACCGGTGGTCTGCCAAGCAGTCGGCAGAGCTTTATGGTATCGATGAGTGGGGCAGTGGCTATTTTGGCGTCAGTGCCGAAGGCAATGTCGAGGTGCGCGCTTCGGGTGACAACGGTGAAGTGGCTGTCGCCCTGACCGATATTATTGATGGCTTGTCCCAGCGTGGTCTGGAAATGCCGGTACTCTTGCGCATTGAAAACCTAGTGGATAGCCGCCTCAGTATTCTCAATGAATCCTTTGCTCAGGCGATAGCGACTACGGGTTACCAAGGCGAGTATCGCGGCGCCTTTCCGATTAAGGTAAACCAGCAAAGCCATATCGTGGAAGAGATCGCACGTTTTGGCGAGCGATACAATCACGGTTTGGAGGCGGGCAGTAAAGCCGAACTGATGATTGCCATGTCGGTATTGCAAAACCGCGAAAGCCTGATTATTTGCAACGGCTATAAAGACGCCGAATTTATCGATTTGGGGCTGCAGGCACGCAAGCTGGGCTTTAAATGCATTTTTGTTCTGGAAACTCTGGCTGAGGTTAAATTGGTCATTGAGCGCAGCCGGATTCTCGACATTGACCCGATGATAGGTGTACGCCTAAAACTATCCACTAAGGTTGATGGTCACTGGGCAGAGGACAGCGGTGATCGCAGTCTGTTTGGCCTTACGACCAAAGATCTGGTTGAAGTGATTGATCAGCTCAAAGCCAGCCAGTTGCTGCACTGTTTGCAACTGTTGCATTTTCATCTGGGTTCACAAATACCGAATATTCGCAATATTCGAACCGGAGTACTGGAGGCTTGCCGCTATTATATCGAGCTTGTGGGTGAGGGCGCTCCCTTAAGCTATATGGATTTGGGCGGTGGGCTTGCAATCGACTATGACGGCACCTCCAGTGCCAGTGGGCACAGTCGCAACTACTCGGTAGAGGAGTATTGTGTCGATGTGGTTGAGGCAATCGCCCAACAGCTTGATGCCCACCAGTTGCCACACCCGACTATTGTCACCGAATCCGGGCGGGCCACAGTTGCCCACACCTCAGTACTCTTGTTTAACATACTCGACGTCGGCCATTTCAAACCGGGCCCGGTGCCTGAACAGCTGCCGGAAAACTTGCACGAGCAAATTTCTAACCTGTGGTACACCGTCAAGGGTGTACGTCTGGAAAAATTGCAAGAGTGCTATAACGACGTTATTTATTACCGGGATCAGGTGCGCGATTGCTTTTTTAGCGGTGAAATTAACCTGCGTGACCGCGCATTTGCCGAAAATCTGTGTTTGTCGGGGTTGCAAAGTATTATGCAACTGCTGCCAGAAATGAAAAGAATACCCGCTGAGTTGGAGCAGCTGCCAGAACAGTTGGCCGACATCTACTACGGTAATTTTAGTGTGTTCCAATCGCTGCCGGATTCCTGGGCGATTAATCAAGTGTTCCCGGTCATGCCCATCCACCGGTTAAATGAACAGCCTAGCCGGCAGGCAACCATCGCGGATTTAACCTGTGATTGCGACGGTAAGCTAGACCGTTTTGCTGGCCCCGAGGGGGAGACCAATACGGTTTCCCTGCACCCGGTTAATAGCGGCGAAGAGTATTATTTAGGGGTGTTTTTGGTCGGGGCTTATCAAGAAACCCTGGGGGACTTGCACAACCTATTTGGCGACACCAACGTGGCCAGCGTTCGAATCAACAGCGATGGCAGTCTTGATTTTGTGCATGAGTTGCACGGTGATAGTATCGCCGATGTACTTAGCTATGTGGAGTACGATCCACAGTCTATGTTTCGCCAGTTCCGAATGGCGGCCGAACAAGCCGTGCGCGATGGCCGGATAACGGTATCAGAGCGTCAGAATATGCTGGCGGCTTATTCTGAAAGTTTGCGTGGTTACACTTACTTTGAACGATAAGTTCAATACGGTAAAAGGGTCAGAAAATTATGGCTAAAGTAATGATTATTGGCGCCGGCGGTGTCGGTGGTGTAGTGGCACACAAGTGTGCTCAATTGTCCGATGTATTTACCGAAATCGTACTGGCGAGTCGCACCGAGGCAAAATGTAAGGCAATTGCCGCGCAATTGCCGCGCCCGGTCACAACGGCGCAAATCGATGCCGATGATGTCGAGGCAACGACCGCACTGCTCAAAGCAGAAAAACCTGATCTGGTCATAAACGTGGCCTTGCCTTATCAGGATTTGGCCATTATGGATGCCTGTTTGGCAGCCGGCGTGGATTATTTAGACACGGCTAACTACGAGCCACCAGAAGAAGCTAAATTTGAATATAAGTGGCAGTGGGCCTATCAGGATAAGTTCAAAAGTGCCGGGCGTATGGCGCTGTTGGGCTCGGGCTTCGATCCGGGGGTAACTAATGTATACACCGCCTATTTAAAGAAGCATTACCTGGATGAAATTCACTATCTGGATATTATAGATTGCAATGCCGGTGATCATGGCCAGCCCTTTGCGACTAATTTTAACCCCGAAATTAACATTCGGGAAGTGACCGCCAATGGTCGCTATTGGCGAGACGGCGACTGGCAAGAAACCGGTCCACTGGAAGAAAATCGCTCATTTGACTTTCCCGCCGGCATCGGCCCCAAACAAATCTACCTGATGTATCACGAAGAGTTGGAGTCTATAACCAAGCACCTGCCGGAAATTAAGCGGGCCCGCTTTTGGATGACTTTCTCTGATAATTACCTAAAGCATTTAGAAGTGCTGGGTAACATTGGCATGACATCCATTGAGCCGGTCGAGTTTGAAGGTAAAGAAATTATACCTCTGCAATTTCTTAAGGCACTTTTGCCCGACCCGGCCAGCCTCGGGCCTCTGACCAAGGGGAAAACCTGCATTGGCTGCCTGGCGCGCGGGGTGAAAGACGGTGTAGAAAAAACCTACTATATTTACAATATTTGCGATCACGAAGCCTGCTATGCCGAGGTGCAATCTCAAGCCATTTCTTACACGACCGGGGTGCCGGCGATGATTGGCGCCAAGATGATGCTGGAGAAAAAATGGGCCGGCGCCGGAGTTTGGAATATGGAACAGCTAGACCCGGACCCCTTTATGGAAGATTTAAACCAGTACGGCTTGCCCTGGCAGGTGGTTGAGCTAAATCAAGTGACCGGCATGGAAGATTAACGTTTTTGCCTGCCAACCGTGTTTTAAAGCCCGTCTAAGACGGGCTTTTTTATCAGTGAGTAAATTATGCATAAGCGCCGATACTTTGATAATTTCGACCCGACCCGAGTGCCGTCCCCTTGTTTTGTCATAGACAAAGCCGCAGTTGAGGACAATTTAAAAATATTGCATCGCGTCGGCGAGGCCAGTGGTGCCAAAGTTTTAGCCGCACTTAAAGCGTTTAGTTGTTGGTCTTTAGGCGATTTATTTCAACGTTATTTATCCGGCAGTTGTGCCAGTGGGGTGAACGAAGCGCGGCTGGCCCGCGAGTACTATGGTGGCGAAGTGCACACCTATTCGGCAGCCTATAAACCTGAAGACTTAGAACAGGTACTGCAGCTGTCGGACCATGTATTGTTTAATTCGTTATCGCAATGGGAGCGTTTTCAAGCCACTGCCATGGCGGCCAAACAAAAACGACCATCAATGCAATTTGGGCTGCGAATTAATCCGGAGCACTCGGAGGGGGATGTTCCTATTTACGATCCGTGCGCCCCCAAATCGCGTATGGGCATTCCCCGCGCCCAGTTTTCCGAACATTTACCCGAGGGCATTACCGGTTTGCATTTTCACACCTTGTGCGAACATGACGTGCCGCCCTTAGCGCGAACCATTAAAGTGGTCGAAGAAAAGTTTGGCACACTCCTGCATCAAGCCCAGTGGGTAAACTTTGGCGGTGGTCACCATATCTCTCGTGAAGATTATCAAGTGGACGAGCTGATTGCATTAATTCGCGGCTTTGCCCAGCGATATAACGTGCAGGTCTATATTGAGCCGGGTGAGGCCACAGCCATTCGCAGCGGTGTTTTGGTGGCCGAGGTGTTGGATACTTTTGTCAGTACGGTTCCCCAAGCCATACTGGATACCTCCGCTACCTGCCATATGCCGGATACCTTAGAAATGCCATATCGTGCCGATATATTGAACGCGGGCATGCCCGACGAAAAAGCCCATACCTACCGTCTGGGAGGGATGACTTGCTTAGCCGGGGATGTGATTGGCGATTACAGCTTTGACGCCCCACTCGAAGTCGGCCAGCGCCTTGTGTTTGACGATATGGCCCACTACACCATGGTTAAAACCACGACATTTAACGGCATTAACCTGCCGGCTATCGCCATTTGGGATTCGCGCACCGAAGAGTTACAGGTGATACGTGAGTTTGGCTACGAGGACTTTAAATCTCGGTTGTCATAGGAAGTTAGGCTGGCGGGAAACGAATTGCGGTGAACAAAAAGAGACGCCATCGATGACGGTGTTGTTGCGCTGAAACCCGCCGTTAATGATGATCTTAAACTGATAATAAGGTTTTGATCCGCTCCTGTAGCATGGGAACGACTTCTTGCTCAAACCATGGGTTGCGTTTTAACCAGCGATTGTTACGGCCGCTGGGGTGGGGCAGGGGCAGTATATCGGGCCAGAGTACGTGCCATTGCTGTACGCGCTCGGTGACGCTTTTGCCGCTGTTGGGCAGGTGCCAGGCTTGGGCGTACTGCCCGATAACCAGTGTGAGTCTAATATGACTTAAATGATCCAGCAGGGGCTGTCGCCAGAGCGGGGCACACTCTGGCCGCGGCGCTAAATCACCGCTTTTACCTGCCCCCGGAAAACAAAACCCCATAGGCAATAGCGCAAAATTGTTCGAATTATAAAATGTTGTAGAGTCCACACCCAACCACCGGCGCAAGCGGTCACCGCTCGGGTCGTTAAACGCCAAGCCAGAGTCGTGAGCCAGTTTCCCCGGGGCCTGTGCGGCAATTAGAATACGCGAACGGCTACTGGCTTGCAGGATTGGACGGGGTGGAAAGGGCAAGTGTTCGGCGCATTCCGTACACTGGCGCACCCTGTGCAATAGAGTTTCACAGTGACTTGCAATCAAATTGTCATCATTCACAGCGCAACGACCTCTATAATGACGTTTCATTGGGGGAATATTGTTTGCGTAGTTTACTCTTTGCCGTCGCCGGCGTATCAGGTTCGGGAAAAACAAGCCTGGCTCACTATCTAAAGACTGCCTTTACGGAGCAGGGGCAATACAGCTGTTGTGTCCTTGCTCAGGACAGTTATTATCGTGATTTTTCTGCCCGCAGTCTCACTGAGCGCGCGGCTATCAATTTTGATCATCCCGCCAGTTTCGACCATAAGACATTGATTCAGTCTCTGCAATCATTGAAAGCCGGTCAATCGATTGAGATGCCACAATACGACTATGCCGAACACAAACGCGCTTCCAAAGTGTGCCAGCAAGTACCTGTGGATGTCATTATCTTTGAAGGTATTCTGGCGTTGCACTGGCCACAAATACGAAGCTTAGTTGACACTGGTGTGTACCTGAAAACGCCGCTTGAGACTTGTTTTGAACGCCGACTGGCGCGGGATGTGAAGCAGCGGGGGCGAGTAGAGTCATCGGTCCGGGCACAATTTAAAAACCATGTAGAGCCAATGTTTGAGCAATATGTTGCTCCGCAGCGACAGTGGGCCGATATAGTGGCCAGTGACGGTGGTTCAAACCGCTGGGTATACGATTCACTCCTTAAGGAGATGTGACTTGCACGTTCTGATTAGTCTGTTGGGTATGGCGACTTTGCTGTTGCTGGCCTTTGCTTTGAGTGAAAACCGCTCTCAAATTAACTGGCGCACGATTCTGGTGGCTTTTGCGGCTCAGTTGGGGTTGGGAGCGCTGGTGTTGTACTCCTCCTGGGGGCGATCTGCGCTTAAACATTTGTCTGATGGTGTCTACAGTGTGATTGGCTATGGCCGCGCTGGTATTGAATTTATGTTTGGTGGCTTGAGCGGGGATTCTGTCGGTTTTATTTTCGCCTTTAATGTGTTGCCAGTGGTCGTTTTTTTTGCCTCTTTTGTCTCCGTACTCTATTACCTCGGCATAATGCAGTGGGTTATTCGCTTGCTCGGGGGCGCATTGCGGTTTTTATTGAATACAAGCCGCGCCGAATCATTATCCGCGACAGCGAATATTTTTGTGGGGCATACCGAGGCTCCTATGGTGGTGAAACCCTACCTGCCCACCATGACACGGTCTGAGTTGTTTGCGGTAATGGTTGGGGGGCTTTCGACCGTTGCGGGGTCGGTACTGGCTGGGTATGTCGGTTTAGGTGTGGAGCTTAAGTATCTGCTTGCGGCCAGCTTTATGGCGGCGCCCGGCGGTTTTTTGATGGCCAAGCTGATGGTGCCCGAAACCGAAACACCGCGCGACGACCTGGCTATTGCCGAAGATTCTGAGGGCAATGCTAACGTGTTTGACGCTGCGGCCACAGGGGCCAGTAATGGTATGAAAATGGCCGCCAATATCGGGGCTATGTTACTGGCGTTTATCAGCCTTATTGCGATGGTAAATGGAATGTTGGCTGTGGTTGGCGGCTGGTTGGGGATGGACTATCTCAGTATGCAATGGGTGTTGGGTGGAATTTTTCGGCCTTTAGCTTTTTTGCTGGGTGTGCCCTGGGAAGAAACCCGAATCGTGGGCAGTTTGATCGGGCAGAAGTTAGTACTAAATGAGTTTGTGGCTTTTATTGATCTCGCCGCTCAGCGCGATGCTTTATCGGCCCGCTCAGAAGCCATCGCATCCTTTGCTCTATGTGGCTTTGCCAATTTTGGGTCGCTGGCGGTGTTGCTGGGTGGCTTTGCCACGCTGGCACCAACCCGTCGCGCCGAAGTTGCCAGCATGGGGCTTAAGGCTGTGTTTGCCGGTTTTTTTGCCAATATGATGAGCGCGGCAATCGCATCCATCTTTATTGTCTCTGTTTAATGAGCAAATCATTCGGCGACCGATTGTTATGGCGTCGCAGTTAAATTCAGTGAGATAGAACCATTGTGCCTGTGCGTGCTAACATGCAGTGCTAGCAGGTTGTTGAAAAACCCCATACGTACTCAGGCTTTTACACTGAGCATGCATAGAATTTTTCAACAGTCTGCTTGGCTAATTTGATTTATTTGGGGGAAATCGTGGCCGCAAAAAAGAAGTCGCAAACAAAAAAAACGCAAACAAATAAGTCGGACAGTACCGAGAAGCACTTTCACTCCTTGCGCGGCATACTGTTGCCCAAAGGCCAGCACCCGGAAATTCGTCGCTTAAAGCGCGAGGCGGAGGAGCCTTCGCTGCACGGTAATAAAGTGTGGCGCTCCAGCGCGGTGTTAATGGATTATTTGCTGGATAACCCTATTAAAAAGCGTGCCCGTGTTATGGAAATAGGCTGTGGCTGGGGTGGGCTGAGCTGTTTTATGGCAAAGCACTTTGACGCCCGAGTGACGGCATTGGACGCCGACGGTGCCTTGGCGCCTTACGTTGAATTTGTAAAATCGGCCAATCAGGTGAAGCGTGTTGAGTTTATGACGAAGCGCTTTGAGAAAATCACCAAAAAAGATCTTGAGGGTGTCCATACACTGATTGGCAGTGAGATTTGTTTCTGGGATGAAATGACCAAGCCGCTGTTTAATCTTATAAAAAGAGCGCGGGCCGCGGGCGTGAAGAATATATTGATTGCCGATCCGGGGCGTACACCCTTTTTGAGTTTGTTCGATCTGTGTGAAGATAAATTCGGTTGCGACCTGATCGAGCACCGCATTAGCCAACCCTGGAAGACGTCAAAGTTTATTCTGCAAGTTGATGGGAAATAAGCGCGGTCTGAAGTAGGGGTGGGTAAAACTGTTGTCGCTGCCACCTCCAAACCGTTGTACGGTTTTCAGGGGTGGCTTCGGCTGACTCTCCAGTCTTAGTCTCTCAGATTACTTGATCAGGCCCCGTCCGCACGCTGGGGGGCGGGGTCTGATAGTCGGGTTTATTGTTCAGACCATACCGTACAGTCTAAACACTGGGCGTAAACACGGTTGGGCTCAAGCTGCAGGGCTGCGCCGATTGAGGTGGCGGAGTCCAGTTGCGCTAAACTTGATAGCGCCCGCTCGGCGCTCTCGGGTAGTGGAATACTCACACTTGATAGCTGTTGCATAAATTGCTCGAAGGGCGTGAGCGGTTGTTCAATGGTTTTTACCTCCCACTGCTCTAGCTTGGCATAGGCCGCTGCCGCTTCAAGGGTATCGGTTAAGGTGCCCAACTTATCCACCAATCCTATTTCTAGTGCTTTGGCACCACTCCAAACCCGCCCCTGACCAATTTGATCCACCTGCTCTGCACTGAGGCCGCGCGCCTCGGCAACGGTATTTATAAACCGGCGGTATATTCCATCGACACTACTTTGCATAATAAAAGCAGTTTGCTTATCCATAGGCAGGGCGGGGTTCATGGCTCCGGCCAGTGACGTGCTGCCGATACCATCGGTGTGGATGCCGAGCTTATCCAGCGATTGATCGAGGGTGGGAATCACACTGAATACTCCGATTGAGCCTGTGATGGTGCTGGGGAGCGCCCAAATTTCATCGGCACTGGTGGCCATCCAATACCCGCCCGAGGCGGCAACGCCCCCCATGCTAATTAAAACGGGAATGCCGGAATCGCGCACCGCTTGAATTTCTGCTCGAATAACTTCGGAGGCAAATGCGCTGCCACCGGGACTGTCGATACGAATCACTAAGGCTTTTATGTCGCCATCATCACGGGCTTGACGTAATAAATTGATAAAGGAATCGCTGCCTACAGTACCCGGTGGCTGCTCACCGTCGTAGATAGTACCACTGGCATTGATGACCCCAACATAGGACTTACCAGGCAAAGGTAAAGAATGTTGATGATCTAAATAGCGGTACCAGTTAACGGCTTTAAAACTGTCGGCTTGCCGGTCGTAACCGAATTGATCGATCAGTTCGGCACGAAGGTGCTGGCGGCTGTGCACGTGATCCACTAAGCCTGCTGTCAGTGCCATTTGGGCGGGGTCACCTGCGGCCACTTCGAGACGCTGTTGGATATGTTCAATTAAGTTATCAATAGCGCCAACGGGCAATGAACGTTGTGTTTCCACCCGACTGGTGTACAGGTTCCATAGTTGATTGATCCATTGACGGTTATGCTGACGCGAGGCATCGGACATGTCATTGCGCATAAATGGCTCGACCGCATCTTTAAATTTTCCGGCACGGAAAATATGAAAGTTAATGCCGAGCTTGTCGATGGCTTCTTTAAAATAACTGCGGTAGCTGCCATAGCCCATTAACATTACATGGCCCATATCGTGTAAATAAATGGTGTTGGCATGGCTGGCTAAATAATATTGAGCCTGATTGTAATGATCGCTATAGGCGATGATCTCTTTGCCGCTGTCTTTAAAGCTCTGCAGGGCTTGGCCAACCTCATACAATTTGCTGATGCCGCTGCTGGCGAGGTAGTTAAGATCTAATACTAAATGGGTGATACGCTCGTCCGTGCGGGCATTGGTAATGGCTTGTACCAGATCACTGACCAAAGTTTCCGATTCATAAGGATCGCTCCCGTTTAGCGCAGCCAGTGGCGCGACGGGCTGCCGCTCATCGACTAAAAATCCTGAGGGGGCGATATAAAGCGCAAAATTGTCGGGCAATATATCCGCTTCGCGCTGGCTGATGGCGACAATAATGGCCACTATAATAGCGAGAAATATCAAGTTGGCCAGGGCGCGGCGCAAGCAGGTTAGTCCCCGCCAAATGAAGGAAAAGAACCGAGCAACGGGGTTGCGTGAAGAATGTGTATCACTCACAGAATGAGTCCTTTCTTAGCGGGTTAAAGGGGGGCGGCGTTCGGATTTTGTCGAGCTGCCAATAAACTGTGTTGGCGCCAGCGGCTGCCCATCATGGCGGCGCAAAACACTACCACGGTAACCAAAACTCCGAGGTAATCGAGCACGCTGGCCGTGGGCGACATAGCATTGACGACAAACCCCATAAAATAAAACAACACCACAAAGCATAGCCAGCTGTAAGTGCGATAGTGGCCTCTAAAACAGCCGGGAATAAACAGCGCGAGTGGCAGAGTTTGAATGCTCCATCGCACCCAACTGCCATTTGCCTCGGTTAAGTTAACCCAGGTGAAAAGAGCACTCAAAAGGCACAGCGAGCACAGACAAACCAAACGCGCTATGTGGTATTTGCGGGTTAAAGGGGCAATATCGTGAGCTTCGTACTGGGGGATTTTCATCGCTGAGCCCCCAGTGCCAAAGCCAGCTTTGCTAAGCGCGCGCCCTGAGCATGACACAGCGTTCGCTCGGAGTCGCTCAGCTCGGTGCTCGCATCACTCCAGTGGCTGGCGCCGTAGGGTGTGCCGCCGTGGCGAGTGTTGTTTAACTCAGCTTCGCTGTAGGGAATACCACTGATTAGCATGCCGTGATGCAGCAGTGGCAACATCATGCTGACCAAGGTGGTTTCTTGCCCACCGTGTAAACTGCCGGTGGAGGTAAACACACCGGCGGGTTTATCAATCAGGTCACCGTTGAGCCACAAATCGCTGGTGCCGTCGAGAAAATATTTAAGCGGAGCGGCCATATTACCGAAGCGGGTGGGGCTGCCCAGTGCCAGAGCGCTACAGTGCCTAAGCTCGTCTTTGCTGCAATACACGGCGCCGTCAGTTGGCACCTGGGGCAGACTTGCCTCGGTGTCAGGGGAGACGCTTGGCACGGTGCGCAGCTTGGCCTCAATGCCAGAAACCGACTCAACTCCGCGCGCTATCGCTTGGGCCAGCTCGGCGGTGGCACCGTGGCGCGAGTAATACAGTACAAGAACGTAGGGTGTCACAATAACTCCAGCACGTTTTCTGGTGGGCGGCCAATGACGGCCTTGTTGTCGACAATCGCAATAGGGCGCTCAATCAGCTTTGGGTTTTGCTGCATCGCTTGAATAATGTGTTGGTCACTGAGTGCCGGATCGGCCAAATTTAGCTCTTTGTAGGCCGCCTCTCCCTTGCGTAGCAGTTCGCGCGGAGTAATCCCCAATTTTTTAATAACCTCGGCCAGCTCCGACACACTGGGGGTTTCGTCTAGGTACTTGATGATTTGGGGGCTAACGCCGCGCTCTTCTAGTAGGCTCAGTGCCTGCCGAGACTTGGAGCAGCGAGGGTTGTGATAAAGTTGCATAGAGAAATTCCAGCTCAAGCTAAGAGTGTAAAAGCCGATTATATCGGTAAGCGGGCGCTTAACGTAACCGGCTAAAAGTCTTATTGCTCCCTTGAGTCTTGCGCACAGTGTTAAAAACCGTATATTGTCTTGTTATTGGACAGTATCTCTTCGCTATACTGCGAAGGGCATCTTTAATAATACGCAGTCGCCCTCAAGATAAATTTAAATGGACTCAAAAGCCTCAATGAGTACACCGCTGTTAATTTGTGATGACTCGAAAATGGCCCGCAAGCAGGTTGCGCGCTCACTGCCCCCTGAGTGGGAGGTAGACATTACCTTCGCCACTAATGGTCTTGAGGCGGTGGAGGCTATACGTGCCGGTCAAGGTGAAATGGTCTTTTTAGATCTCACCATGCCTGAAATGGACGGTTATCAAGTACTTGAGACCGTTCAACAGGAAAATCTAAAAAGCGTGATCATCGTGATTTCGGGTGATATTCAACCCGACGCACTAGAGCGGGTGACCGGCTTAGGCGCCCTCGATTTTATTCAAAAACCCATTAACGCCGATAAGTTGCAAGATACACTGCGCCGTTTTGGGCTTATCTAGAAGTATCTTTTCACATGCAGTTTTCTGAATTTGGTCAGCGCTTGACCGCCGGCTCCGGTATTGTCTCGCTGATGGACGATCTTGGCACAGCTTTGCGTGAAAACCCCGATATGCTATTTCTCGGCGGTGGTAATCCGGCTCGGATTGAGGCGGTAGAGTCCTTGTTGAGTGATGCGGCCCGTCATGTGCTGGACCAGCCTGAGCGAGCCCACGAGATGTTTGGCGTTTATCAGTCGCCCGCGGGTGATCTTGTTTTTCGCAAGAGCCTGGCCGAGCACTTAAATCAGCAGTTCGAGTGGGGGGTAGGTGCTGCCAATATTGCCTTAGCCAACGGCAGTCAGAGCGCTTTTTTTACCCTGTTCAACCTCTTGGCCGGACGCCACAGCGACGGCTCTAACCGGCAAATACAATTACCTCTGGTGCCTGAGTATTTGGGCTACAGCGAGCTGGGGCTTACGCCGGACTTTTTTCATGCCAACCGGCCCAGCATAGAGCGCTTAAGTGAGCACGAATTTAAATACCATCTCGATCTCGACAGTCTGACGGTCGAGCCCAATAGCGCAGCATTGTGTGTTTCGCGGCCCACTAACCCCACGGGCAATATGATTGGCGATACCGAGATGGCTGCGCTGGATAGGCTCGCTCAAAGCGCCGCAGTGCCTTTAATAATCGATGGTGCTTACGGGCTGCCATTTCCCGGCATTGTTTTTACCGAGGCCAGCTGTCGCTGGAATGACAATACGATTTTGGTCTTAAGCCTCTCTAAGCTAGGGTTTCCCGGCGCTCGAACCTCTATTGTGATTGCCGCCGAGCCATTGATTGAAGCCTTCGCCAAAGCCAATACGGTCATTAGTTTGGCTGCAGGCAATATCGGCCCGGCGGTGGCCCACGAGCTGCTTAAGCGCGAACAGCTGCTCGCCATGGGGCGTCAGAGTATTGCCCCTTTTTACCAGCAGCGCTGCCATCAGGCCGTGCAGGTGCTCCAGCGGGCACTGGCTCATTTACCTTACCGTCTGCACAAACCGGAAGGAGCAATCTTTCTCTGGTTGTGGTTTGAGGGCTTGCCAATCACCTCGCAGGCGCTCTATGAGCGCTTAAAAGCGAAAGGGGTGTTAGTGATCGCCGGCGAGCATTTTTTTCCGGGATTGACCGAGCCCTGGCGCCACCGTTACGAGTGTATAAGGTTAAGCTACGCACAGCCGGCGGATGTTATTGAGCGAGCGGCACAGATTATCGCGCAGGAGGTTACTCAGGTTTACGAGCAGGACGGCTGAGCCGATACCAGGGACGGGTGCTTTGGCATAAGTGCTGGAAGTGTTCGCGTTTGCGCGCTTGACTATCGTAAAAATAATACTCGTCGGTGGGGGCGCGGTTTACCCAGCGGTTTGCATTTTTGATGAGCTCAACATGTAGGCTGGGAACCCCAAGCTTGCGATCACTGTTGTGATTCTGGTTCCAGTCAATAAGCACTTTATGGCAGGCGTGAACCGCTGCTTGTTGTTCATCGGTCGCTTCAATTCGTCGGCAGGTAAGAAAGCCGGTAATAGCACTCTCGGTATGGTTTTCAAAAAAAATTTCACTACCACAGACAATCACGTCGAATAGCTTGGGCATAGTTGTCGAGAAACCTTGGTTGTCAAACTGCATGGATGGCGGTCTATCCGGCTGTAGTAAAATCCCTTGAGCGCGCCAGACCTAGTGCTGCGAAAGCTTCCAGGTTGAGTTCGTAAGGGGGGCTTTCCACAGCCAGTGCCCATAAATTTAGCGACCACACGGGTCGGTGATACTTGGGCGGGCGGCATCATAGCTGAAAGTCTAGTCGGAACCTAGGGCTATAGCTAAGTCATTGGCGCCTGTATTTCTGCAAATTAAGACATGGTCGTGGTTAAATGGTATTCCATTAGGGGTATATCGAGCCCAATTTAATCTTCTGTTGGCGTACAACTATGAGGCATAGTGGTATTTATGGCTTATCTTCCTTTGGCAAAATTGCACGAACTTTACGATGGTTATCGCCAATCGCTGCGCATTAAGGGCGTAGATTTACTGCTGCTGCAAGAGGATGGGCGGCTTTTGCTGCTGCTGAATCAGTGTCCACACCAGCAGGCGCGCCTCGATCAAGCGACGATCCATGGCTCTTGGCTGCGCTGCCCGGCCCACGGCATGGAATTCTCGCTCGATACCGGCCGTGCCGCCAACCCGGCTACCTGCCAGGGGGCCCTACAGGCATTTCCTCTGGTTTATGAAGGTAACTCAGTGGGAGTAGAGGTGGATTAACCACCGCCCTAAGCGTACCTAACGCCAGTGTGGTGCCCACTCATGGGTTTATTTTGCCTATCGCCCCCATAAGCGTGTTTACGCGGTTTCTCGAAGCTTGTCACTGAGGTATAATTGCGCCCTTTTTGGCGGCCAGGTCTCCTGGAGCGCTGTTTGTTGGTAGGTTTATTTGCGGAGTAACAGACTATGCCTATCTATGAATACCGTTGTGAAAGTTGTGGCCACGAGCTCGAAGCACTGCAAAAACTCAGTGATGCGCCACTAACCGACTGCCCGGCTTGTCAGCAGTCGAGTTTAATCAAAAAGATTTCAGCGGCCGGTTTTCGCCTAAAAGGTGGTGGCTGGTACGAAACGGACTTTAAGTCAGGCAAAAAGAAAAATATTGCGGGCGATGCCGCCAAACCGGCTGCCGGCAAAAGTGAATCGAAACCGGCAGCGCCGGCCAGTTAAATCGGGGACACCCCCTAAGCGAATAGACGGGAATACAATTATGCGCAGTCAATACTGTGGCGCTCTGAATGCCTCTTTTATCGATCAAGAAGTCACCCTGTGCGGCTGGGTTGATCGCCGCCGCGACCACGGCGGTGTCATTTTTATCGACCTACGCGATCGCGACGGCATTGTACAGGTAGTGTTTGATCCGGACGCCAAAGAAAACTTCGCCCTGGCCGATAAGGTTCGCGGTGAATATGTCTTGCAGGTGACCGGTAAAGTACGCGCTCGCGATGCCGCCACGGTAAACGCCAATATGGCGACCGGTGAAGTTGAAGTCTACGGCACTGGGCTGGAAATTCTTAATGAGGCTGAAACCACGCCGTTCCCGTTGTCGGAACACTCCAGTGTGGGCGAGGATGTGCGCTTAAAGTTCCGCTACTTAGATTTGCGTCGTGCCGAGATGCAAAAAAGTTTGCAGTTCCGCTCCAAGGTGACTATTGCCATTCGCAACTACCTGGACGAAAACGGCTTTCTGGATATAGAAACCCCCATTTTGACCCGTGCCACCCCAGAAGGTGCGCGTGATTACCTGGTGCCTTCGCGCACCCACGAGAACAAATTTTTCGCACTGCCTCAGTCACCCCAACTGTTTAAGCAATTGCTGATGGTGTCGGGGTTTGACCGCTACTACCAAATTGCTAAGTGTTTTCGCGATGAAGATTTGCGCGCGGACCGCCAGCCTGAGTTCACCCAAATCGATATCGAAACCTCTTTTATGGATGAAGAGGGCATCATGTCTATCACTGAAGGCATGATCAAAACCTTATTTAACGATATGCTCAGCGTTGATTTGGGTGAGTTCCCGCGTATGGATTACGCTACGGCTATTGCCAAATACGGCTCCGATAAGCCGGATATGCGTATCCCGCTGGAGTTGGTTGATATCAAAGATCTGATGACCGAGGTTGAGTTTAAAGTCTTCTCCGGCCCTGCCAAAGACCCTAAAGGTCGTGTTACTGCACTGAAAGTGCCTGGCGGTAACGAAGCCTTAACCCGTAAGCAAATCGATGACTACACCAAATTTGTCGGTATCTACGGCGCCAAAGGTCTGGCTTACATCAAGGTCAATGACGCCAGCGATATGGAAAATGGCTTGCAGTCACCCATTGTGAAATTCCTGCCCAACGATGTGCGCAAAGCTATTTTGGATCGTGTTGAAGCGGTTAACGGTGATCTGATTTTCTTCGGTGCCGACAAAGCCAATGTCGTCACTGAAGCCTTGGGTGCACTGCGTTGTAAGCTGGGTGAAGACCTTAATCTCTACACCTGCGAGTGGGCGCCGCTGTGGGTAGTGGACTTCCCCATGTTTGAGGAAAACGATGACGGTTCCATGCAGGCGCTGCACCATCCGTTCACCGCACCATCGTGCTCACCCGACGCTCTAAAAGACAGTCCCGCCGAAGCGCTGTCACGCGCTTACGACATGGTGCTTAACGGTACTGAATTGGGCGGTGGCTCGGTTCGTATTCACGACCAATCCATGCAGCAGGCAGTATTTGAAATTCTTGGTATTAGCAGTGATGAGCAGCGCGAAAAGTTCGGCTTCTTACTCGACGCCTTGAAGTACGGTGCGCCACCACACGGCGGCCTGGCCTTTGGTTTGGATCGTTTGATTATGTTGATGACGGGTACCAGCTCCATTCGCGATGTCATCGCTTTCCCTAAAACTCAGAGTGCGGCCTGTGTTATGACCGATGCACCGGGTGCGGTTGATGCCACCCAGTTGCGCGAACTGCACATTCGTTTACGTCAGAAAGAAAAGCAAGAAAAAGCGGCCGAGTAATTACCGCACGACCCAAAAAGCCGGGCTTATGCCCGGCTTTTTTTTAAGTAACATAATTGCTCTGTATCGCCAAACGCAGCTAAGAGATCCATCGTAAACAACGCAAAACAGCTCAGGCTGTTTTCAGTGCGTCGGTGGGTTTCGGCCCGCCGATGGAGTAGAGCACCGTATTGCCGTATTATAAGGGTTCGCACTCCTGCCGCCGATGTCTAGGGTGGGGCAGTTAGATTCATTTAAGGCCGTATTCTTATGACGCTAGTAATGGGGATAGACCCAGGCTCTCGCAAAACCGGGTTTGGTATCGTCAATACGGTAGGCTCGCGCACAGAATATGTCACCAGCGGGGTGATTCGCATACCGGATATCGCCTTTCCTGAGCGTTTAAAACTGATTTTTGACAGTGTTACCGAATTGATTGAGCAATATATCCCGCAAGAGTTTGCTATTGAGCAAGTGTTTATGGCTAAAAGCGCCGGCTCGGCTCTTAAATTGGGGCAAGCGCGCGGCGCGGCGATTGTGGCTGCGGTTAATCAGAATTTACCGGTTAGCGAATACGAGGCGCGCAAAGTCAAACAGGCAATCACAGGCACTGGTGCGGCGGATAAATCACAGGTGCAGCATATGGTGAAAACATTACTTAAGTTGCCTGGTACGCCTCAAGAGGACGCAGCCGATGCACTGGCCATCGCTCTGTGCCATGTAAACTCCCAACAACATTTGTTAAAAACCGCGCGCGCGCGCAGCTTTCGCCGTGGCCGTATGGTATAAAGGGCTTTTAACGATTGGGTGAACGCGCGACATTATGATTGGACGATTACACGGCACATTGCTCGAAAAGCAGGCTCCATTTTTGCTCTTGGATGTGGGCGGTGTGGGCTATGAAGTGCAGGCTCCAATGACCACATTTTACGCCTTGCCCGAACTCAATCAGCCCGCCACCTTGTTTACCCATCTGGCCGTCAGTGAAACTGCCCAACAGCTGTTTGGTTTTGCCCAGCGCAGCGAGCGCGACCTGTTTAGAACCTTAATTAAAGTAAATGGCGTAGGGCCCAAGATGGCAGTGGCTATTTTATCGGGTTTGGATGCGATGCAAATTGCTCACTGTGTGCATGAAGACAACGTCGGCGCGCTGGTCAAAGTGCCGGGCGTGGGGAAAAAAACCGCTGAGCGTTTAGTGATTGAACTGCGCGATAAACTGCCCGCGCCAGCCGGAGGTGATTTGCTTAATCCCGAGCCTCGGGCTCGCCTGACGACCAATGCTGACAGCGAAGCCGAAAGCGCCTTGGTGGCATTAGGCTATAAACCCACCGAGGCGAGTCGCATGGTAAACGCGGCCAAAAAAGCTCAACCCGCAGCCAGTGCGCAAGAACTGATTCGCTTATCGTTAAAAAAGGTGGCAGGCTAGTACGCCATGATTGAAACCGACCGACTTATCGCCCCCGATGCGATTCCACAGGAAGAACAAATAGACCGCGCCATTCGCCCTAAATCTCTGGCCGAATACGTGGGGCAGCCTGTCGTTCGTGAGCAAATGGAAATATTTATTCAGGCGGCTCATCAGCGCGGGGAATCGCTTGATCACACCTTAGTGTTTGGCCCCCCCGGATTGGGTAAAACCACGCTGGCCAATATTATTGCTCAAGAAATGGGCGTAGCCCTCAAAAGCACCTCTGGTCCCGTACTGGAAAAAGCCGGGGATTTGGCGGCACTTATGACCAATCTAGAGCCTGGTGATGTGCTTTTTATCGACGAAATCCATCGCTTAAGCCCCGTGGTTGAGGAAATTTTGTATCCGGCGATGGAAGATTTTCAGCTGGATATTGTCATTGGTGAGGGGCCAGCAGCGCGCTCAATTAAACTGGATTTACCGCCTTTCACTCTGGTGGGTGCCACTACCCGTGCGGGGCTTCTGACCTCACCACTGCGCGATCGCTTTGGTATTGTACAGCGTCTGGAATTTTACAATATCGCTGATCTGACTCACATTGTCGGCCGTTCGGCGGGTTTGCTCGGGGTGGAGATGGATCAGGCCGGTGCGGCCGAAGTTGCCAAGCGCTCGCGTGGTACCCCGCGTATTGCCAACCGATTACTGCGCCGGGTGCGCGACTACGCTCAAATTAAGGCCGACGGACGTGTCAGTTGTGATGTGGCCGACAAAGCGCTCAATATGCTTAATGTAGATGTGCGCGGATTTGATCATATGGACCGCCGCCTGTTGGCCGCTTTAATGGACAACTTTGCCGGCGGCCCGGTCGGGGTGGATTCTCTCGCTGCCGCTATTGGCGAGGAGCGGGGCACTATTGAAGATGTGATTGAACCCTACCTGATTCAGCAGGGGTTTATCAGCCGCACGCCGCGCGGGCGCACTTTAACCGCCTTGGCTTACCAGCATTTTGGCGTGCCCACACCGGATCGATTTAAGGACCCTTCGTGACCTCGGACATCTTCTCCATTCCTGTGCGTGTTTATATTGAAGATACCGACGCCGGTGGTATCGTCTATTACGTTAACTACCTCAAGTTTATGGAGCGCTCGCGCACTGAATTTTTGCGCCAATACGGTTATGATAAGCCCGCCATATTGGATGATGGAAAGCTGTTAGTTGTGCATCGCGCCGAGGTGGATTACAAACGCTCGGCCCGGCTTGATGACTTGCTAAGTGTCACCACCGAAATTGAAAAGCTGGCGCGCACCAATGTAGTGTTCCGCCAACGTATACTCAAAGGGAACGAATTGATGTGCGCAGGTCTAATACGCATTGCCTGTATTGCACCAGAAACCATGAAACCTTGTGCCATGCCTGCCGCCATGCGTGAGCAGTTGGCTACCAATACAATCACTGACAAAAGTTGAGTCGCTATGCCGAACGAACACTCTTTATCTATTTGGGGGTTAATCGCCAACGCCAGTTTGCTGGTGCAACTGGTCATGGCAATTTTGTTTTTAGCCTCGGTCGTCTCTTGGGTGATGATCATTCAACGGGGGATGTATCAAAGTCGGGCTCGCGCTAAATTTCTCGCTTTCGAGAAAAAGTTTTGGTCGGGGATTGACCTGAACCAGCTCTACCGACAAAGCAATGGCAATAACGCTGTCGATGGGGTGGAGAATATATTCCGGGCCGGTTTTAAAGAGTTTATGCGCTTGCGCTCGCAAAGCAGCGCCGACTCCGACGCGGTCATGGAAGGTTGTCAGCGCGCTATGCGTGTGGCGTTAGCCCGCGAAGAAGAAAAGCTCGAAACCAACTTGCCGTTTTTAGCCAGTGTCGCTTCGGTTAGCCCGTACATCGGTTTGTTCGGTACCGTGTGGGGCATTATGAATTCATTCCGCGGTTTGGCCAATGTGCATCAGGCCACCTTGGCAACGGTGGCGCCCGGTATTTCCGAGGCGCTAGTGGCAACTGCCATGGGTCTTTTCGCCGCGATTCCCGCAGTGCTGGCCTACAACCGTTTCTCGGCCCGCGCCGAGTCGATGGAAAATCACTACCAGACATTTGCCGAGGAATTCTCCTCGATATTGCACCGCCAGGTGCACAGCAAACAAGTCTCGTCGTGAACCTCGAACAACCGTTAAGTAGGGTAGTCTAATGGCCGCATTCGGACCCAAAGTAAAAAAGAAACCCATGGCGGAAATCAACGTGGTGCCTTACATCGACGTGATGTTGGTACTGTTGGTGGTGTTTATGGTCACCGCGCCTATGTTAATGCAAGGGGTGAAAGTTGATCTGCCGCAGGCACCGTCGGCACCGATGGACGACAAAGACGATGAGCCCTTAATTGTGTCGGTGGATAAAGACGGCAACTATTACGTAGAGCTTGGTGGCGATCCTAAAGTAGGTAAGCCGCTGGAGCAAATTACCGCAATGGTGTCTAAAGTCTTGGGCGAAAAGCCTGACACGCCAGTGCTGGTGTGGGGTGATACGGCCGTGAATTATGGTGTGGTTATCAAGCTGATGACGGAGCTGCAAAATGCTGGCGCCCCTTCGGTGGGCATGGTCACTGAGCCGCCACAATAAATGTTAGATGCCTTATGAATAATCAGAGCCAGTTTGTCATTGCTGCCATTGTCAGTGTGTTTTTACATGCGCTGCTGTTGGCTGGTATTACTCTGGGCTGGGAAAGTACCTCTGATCCAACGCCACGGGTATTTAAGCCTCGTTATGTTGAGGCCAAACTGGTAGAGCTTAAGGCGCAAGATACTAAAGCACCTGCACAAAAAAAGAACAATGTGATTGACCTAACCAAAAAGCGCGAGCTTGAACAACAGCGTGCCGAGGCCGCTAAGCGAGCGAAAGAGGAGGCCGCTCGCCAGCGCCGCGTTGAACGCGAGCGCAAAGCCAAAGCTGAGGCCAAGAAAAAACGCGACCAAGAAGCCGAGCGCAAACGTCAGCAGGCGCTAGAAGCTAAGCGCCGTGCCGAAGCAGACGCCGCTAAGGCAAAAGCTGAGCGTGAACGCCAAGAGCGTATTGCCGAGGAGCGACTAGACGACGCCATGCGCAAAGAAGAGCAGCAGCGCCAGGCGCAGTTGGCAGCCCAGCAGACGCAAAGTTACGTCAATATGATCTCGTCGCGCATCGAGCAAAACTGGAGCCGGCCACCCTCAGCGCGACGTGGCATGAAAGTCGAGCTCTTGATACAGTTAGTGCCCACCGGACAGGTGGTTAATGTTACTGTGGTGCGCAGTAGCGGTAATGCCGCTTTTGATCGCTCCGCTGAGCAGGCGGTAAGACGTATTGATCGCTTTAGCGAGTTACGCAATATGCCACCTACATTATTTGAAGAAAATTTCCGTCAATTGAAACTGGTATTTGACCCCAAGGACTTGCGACTGTGAGAAAGCTTGTATCACTTTTACTTTTTTGTTTTGTGTCGGCCGCCCAGGCCCAGCTGACCATTGAAATTACTCAGGGGGTAGACAACCCCACTCGTATTGCCGTGGTGCCTATGGGCTGGAGTGGTAGCCAGCCATTGCCGGAAGATGTCAGTCGAATTATTTCCTCTAATCTGGAGCGCAGTGGCCAATTTGACCCTGTGCCCCGTACCAGTATGCTGTCTTTTCCCAGCTTTGAGGCCGATGTGTTTTACCGCGATTGGCGGGTGATGGGCACCGAGTTTCTATTGATTGGCGATATTAAAGAGGAAGCCGGCCGCTATTATGTCACTTATCATTTATACGATATTCTCGCTCAGCGCAAAGTGGTAAGTGCTGGTAAGGTGGATGGTGGCGCCGCCCAGTTACGCGATATAGCCCACCATATCTCCGATAAAGTGTACGAGAAAATCACCGGTATTCGCGGCGCTTTTGCCACACAGGTGCTCTATGTTGAAGCCTTTCAAAATACCGGCAGCGAGGATAAATTCCGCCTGATGTTGGCCGATGCCGACGGCGCTCGGCCGAGACAATTGCTGGAGTCTGACCAGCCACTGTTGTCGCCTACCTGGTCACCTGATGGTCGCAAAGTGGCTTATGTGTCTTTTGAGACCACCCGTCCGGCTATCTTTATGCAAGATCTAGCCACTGGGCAGCGCGAGCAATTAACCAACTTTACCGGTCTAAATGGCGCTCCAAGCTTTTCTCCAGATGGCACAAAAATGGCTATGGTTCTGTCAAAAGACGGAAATCCTGAGGTGTATACACTGGATTTAAACAGCCGCCGGTTTACCCGAATCACCAATCATTACGCTATTGATACCGAGCCGAGCTGGACTTCAGACGGAAAAGGGGTGGTTTTTACGTCAAATCGAGGCGGTAAACCACAAATTTATAAAGTGACACTTGCCAGCGGGCGGGTAGAACGCTTAACCTTTGACGGCGAGTACAACGCTCGCGGGCGAGTTTCGAGAGATGGCAAGACTTTGGTCATGGTGCATCAGCGCGGAGGTGTGTTTCATATCGCCGCTCAAGACCTGACCACAGGCACCTTGCGTATACTGACCGAGACAAACCTGGATGAATCGCCTACTATAGCACCTAACGGGGCTATGTTGCTGTACGCGACACGATTTGGGGGAAAAGGTATACTGGCTGCGGTCTCGCTCGACGCAGGCACGAAGTATCGTTTGCCATCCAAGCAGGGTGATGTAAGGGAGCCTGCTTGGTCACCGTTTTTTTAAACGTTTAGTAAGCCAAAAAATCAACAACTTGATCGGAGTCAAACATGATTACTAAAGCAATGAAACAGGGTCTGACTTTAGCCTTTGTAATGGCGTTCTTAGTGGGCTGTTCTAGCACAGACACTAAAGATTCAGACGCTGCTGGTGCAGATGCTAACGGTGGTGTAACAACCGGTACTTCTGGTAGTGGTTCGCTGGGCTCGGCTGATGGCTCTGAAGAGTCTATGGAAGCCTTAGAAACTGTTATTTATTTCGACTTTGATCAGGCGGTACTGCTGCCAGAATCGCGTTCACTGCTGCTGGCGCACGCTGAGAAGCTGCGCGGTACTGATACTGCTGTACGTTTAGAAGGTCACGCTGATGAGCGCGGCTCGCGCGAGTACAACATGGCCCTGGGTGAGCGTCGTGCCAATGCGGTTCGTGACTTTATGGTTCTGCAAGGTGTAAGCCGCGGTAACCTGGAAGTGATCAGCTACGGTGAAGAGCGTCCTCTTTCTATGGGTAGCGGTGAGTCTGCATGGGGCAAAAACCGTCGTGTAGAAATCGACTACTAAGAGTCGCGGTATGAAAAATACCCTGTTGTTGGCGGCCGCAATCGCGGCCGCTGTCAGTACAGCGGCTGTGGCGCAGGTGCAAGTGATTGACTCTTCGCCGCAGTCTGTATCGTCTCCCGTTCGAGGTGCGCCGGTATCATCGGGGCAAGCGACTGAGCAATCCGAACAGTTATTTTTCCAACTACAAACCCTGCAGCAAGAGGTTATGAACCTGCGCGGTATGGTGGAGGAGCAATCGTTTGAGATTAAACGGCTCAAGCAACAACGGTTGGATGATTATTTGAATTTGGATCAGCGCATCAGTGCGTTAACCACAGGTGGTTCAACCGGTGGTGCATCTGCAGTGACTGCTAATCCAATGACAAACACATCGGGTGAATCTACACAAGCAAACGGCCAGTCTGAGCTCGGGAAAGCACCGCTCAGCATGCCCGTGACGGCGCCTTCGGCGCTCTCACAGACCCCTACAGTCTCTGATGCCAACGAAGCGGATGTCTATGGCGCGGCTTACGATTTACTTAAGCAGCGGCAAATAGACGCTTCTATTGAGGCTTTTAAAGGTCACTTGCAAGCGTACCCACGCGGTGAATACGCCAGTAATAGCTATTATTGGCTGGGTGAAATCTACCTGTTAAAGAATAACCTGCCCGAGGCGCAGCGTTGGTTTGGCGATTTACTGGCTGAATTTCCCGATAGTCGTAAAGTGTCTGACGCACAGTTTAAGCTTGGTAAGGTCTACCACTTGCAGGGCGATAGCGCCCGCGCAGAAGAACTTTTAAATATTGTCGCAGCCAGCAATGCGGATGCATCGCGTCTGGCTCAGCGGTATTTGCAAGACAACTTCTGAGCATTAGCGTTTTAGATCGTTAAAAACCAGCTTTCGAGCTGGTTTTTTTATGGGTGTTCAGTTTAGAGGCGAAAGTGGTGTCAGTGTGGTGGGTAGTGGCATTTTAAGCATTTACATGGTTTTACTTGGGTGTGTCGAGGTGAGGTTAAAAGTGGGGCGAAAAAAAGGCCCACTAAAGTGGACCTTTTGGTGAACGATATCCAATCCTTGTTCGTGTCGGCATCCTTGGCCGTTTTTCCCTATAAGTCCGCTTCCTGCGGCTTGGCATCCTGCCTAAAAATTATTTAAACCCCTGTCGCGGTGGTTTATTCGAGATTCCTACACCTGGGTGTTGGTTTGCTCGATATGACAAATCCGTTGTCGTTCCCTATTAAATTTTATTTTCCCTGGCTAGTCCGTAGCTAACATCCTGTGAACCTTCCTGGCCCCTTGGTCATCCGTGTAACGTCCCTGTGCTAAACAGTATCGCCAAACCTCGTGACGACGAACAGTGGTGTATGACGTTACTTTTTGTGAGACATCTCCTACAAAGTGGATTTTGATGCCATCATCGAATGATTTGATAGCAGGGGACGTAATTACTGCCCGGCAACTTCATTCGCCCTTGCTGCTGGAAAGCATCCAGCAACTCATCTACAGGGCCCATTATGGAAGCGTCACCACAGATCTCAAATAAGCCGTGCTCTTCAATGGCACGAATGCCGGCATCTTTTACATTGCCGGCGACTATTCCCGAGAAAGCACGGCGCAAGTTCGCGGCCAACTCGTGTTTAGGAAGTTGTGGCTGCAAGGTGAGGTTGCGCATATTCTCGTGACTGGGTTCGAACGGCAGTTGAAAATTCGGTGCAATTTTTAGCTGCCAGTTAAAGTAATAAGCATCGTCGGTGTCTTTACGGAATGCCCGAACCTCGCCCATCCCCTCAACCATATGGCGTGCTACCGCAGCCGGATCGTCGATAATCATGGTGTAGCGGCTTTGCGCCTCAGCCCCTAGAGTCAGGCCAATAAAATTGTCGATTTGTTCGAAGTAGCTGCGGGCCGATTCGGGCCCGGTAAATATTAGGGGGAAGGGCAGTTGCTGGTTGTCTGGGTGCAGTAAAATGCCCAATAGGTAGAGAATCTCCTCGGCCGTACCGGCGCCACCGGGGAATACCACAATGCCGTGGCCACTGCGCACAAACGCCTCTAGGCGTTTTTCAATATCCGGCATAATCACCAATTCGTTGACGATGGGATTGGGCGCTTCGGCGGCGATAATGCCCGGTTCGGTAATGCCGATATAGCGGCCAACCCCCAGGCGCTGTTTGGCGTGGCCGATGGTGGCACCTTTCATGGGGCCTTTCATTGCGCCCGGGCCACAACCCGTACAAATGTCCAGGCCGCGCAGGCCCATTTCATAGCCGACCTTTTTGGTGTAGTCGTATTCACCCACACTGATCGAATGGCCGCCCCAGCACACCACAATATTGGGGTCGACCTTGGGGCGGATGATTTTGGCATTGCGCAGCATATGAAACACCGCGTCGGTAATCGCTGCAGGGGCCTTGGTTTGCTCGCTAGACAATAACTTTTGTTCGCCGCTGGCAAATAACACATCGCGCAATACGGCAAACAAATGCTCACTGATACCGTGAATCATTTTGCCATCAACAAATGCGCTGCTGGGAGCCCCATTTACTTCCAACTTAATGCCGCGCTCTTCCTGAATGACCCGAATGGCAAAGTCGGGGTAGCGCTCCAGCAACTCTTTACCGTCATCCAGGGTGTTACCACTATTGAGTACCGCCAGCGCACAGCTGCGAAACAGCGTGTACAGGCCGCCCTGGCTGGCGTCCAATAAACGAGAGGCCTCGGTTTTAGAGAGTATATTGAGTTGGTTTTGGGGAGAGACTATAGCGTCTATGGTGTCGTACTGCCCGTTTTCTTGGTGGGCGTGTTGATAGGGTAATTGAGTATTTGGCATCGCGTCCTCTACAGCTCAGACTGATCGTATTGCATGGTTGGGAACCTGACGTTAACCGTGCACGGGTTTTACTTAAGTGTACTCTATTTTGTGTTAAGGCTTCGTATCAATAGAGTAGGTTGGTCTAAAATGGGGCGTACCCATGGGCAAAATTAAAATCGTGACCAGTAACGGTGCGTTGGTTGTCGGCGTTACGGTGTAAGATACTTGTCCGGCCCCTGTGGCCGTGGGCTGTGTGGCCTCTTGAGCCTTTGGCATGCTTCTTGTTCATGTCTGAGGAAAATGTCGGCGGATTAGCCACACTGGATTGATAAAACGCGAAAAAAGTTGGCGCGGTATGCCCCAAGCGCCCGAGTAAAAAACAATAGAGTTAAGCCATTGACCTCAGTTACGTCACATCGACAAGTCGCGGAGCCTGCCGGCGCTGTGGACACCACTCGTGTCTCGCGCTCCTGGCAGGCAAGTCTCGCGCTGCGCTTTGCGCACAGGGCCGGTAAAACAGCGGTCACCCGGGCGCAGCATTATGGCCCGTTGAGAATTCAGCGCCCCTTTTACCCCGAGTGCGACTGTGCCCATGTGTATTTATTGCATCCGCCCGGTGGATTGGTGGTGGGGGATGCGCTTCATATTTCTCTCGGTGCCGAAAGTGGTGCTGCCGCTCTGGTCACCACGCCCTCCGCGGGTAAGGTCTACTCGCTCGCGGGTTTACAGCACAGTGATAGTACCACCACGCAATCGCAACACATTGATATTACTGTGGCCCAGAACGGACATTTGGAATGGTTGCCACAAGAAACCATTGTGTTTAATGGGGCTAACGCACGGCTACACACCAAGTTAACCGCCGCACTTGGGGCTACGTTTATCGCGTGGGATATAGCTTGTCTGGGGCGCCCGGCTTGTCAGGAGGTGTTTGATACCGGCAGCGTGCATCAGGATTTAGAGGTGTGGGTAGATGGCGTGCCCCGGCTAATTGAGCGCAACCATATTACCGGTGGTGATGCGTTTATGCAGCAACCCTGGGGCCTTAATGGCGCCGGCAGTCTGGGTACCTTGGTGGCTTCTGGTAGCCCCAGTCGCGATTTGGTGGATCAATTGCTTGAAGAGCTCAACCAAGCCGCCAACGGCAGTCAACCCAATTGGGGTTTAACCCAAAAAGAAGATTTATTTATCGCGCGTTATATAGGCCCCAGTGCCTATGAATGTCGCAAAGGTTTTATTCACATTTGGCAGGCAATCCGGCCTGAGGTTTGTGGTCGCGAGGCGGTTGAGCCTCGTATTTGGCATACATAATACAGGGGAGAGAGCGGTGGAATTAAATCCGAGAGAAAAAGATAAGTTGATGCTGTTTACCGCAGCGCTTTTGGCTGAACGTCGCAAAGCGCGCGGGGTGAAGTTGAATTACCCGGAATCCATTGCCCTGATCAGTGCCGAGATTATGGAAGGCGCCCGCGACGGGAGAACCGTGGCGGAGTTGATGGATTACGGTCGGCAAATCCTAACCCGTGAAGATGTTATGGATGGTATTGCCGACATGGTGCACGAGGTACAGGTTGAAGCCACCTTTCCCGACGGAACCAAGTTGGTAACCGTCCATAACCCCATTGTTTAGGAGGCGCTTGTGATTCCAGGAGAATATCAAATTGCCGAGGGCAGTATTGCTCTCAACCCGGACCGCGAAACGGTCACGGTTATGGTGGAAAACACCGGCGATCGCCCCATACAGGTGGGGTCGCACTATCATTTTTTTGAAGTGAACCCAGCGCTGACTTTCGATCGCGATAGCACCCGTGGCTTTCGTTTAAACATTGCCGCCGGTACCGCCGTGCGCTTTGAGCCCGGCCAAGAGCGCGAGGTTGAATTGGTAGCGGTGAGCGGCGATAAAATCATTTACGGATTCCGTGGCGACGTCATGGGGGGGCTTTAAAACATGGCTACAATAGATCGCAAGGCTTACGCCGATATGTTTGGTCCCACCACGGGCGATAAAGTGCGCTTGGGGGATACCTGTCTGTGGATTGAGGTGGAAAAAGACCACACTATCTACGGCGAAGAGGTTAAATTTGGCGGCGGTAAAGTGATACGCGACGGCATGGGTCAGTCTCAGGCCAGTTGCGCCGACACCCCCGACACCGTTATTACCAACGCGCTTATTGTGGATTACTGGGGCATTGTTAAAGCCGATGTCGCCCTGAAAAACGGCCGCATTGAAGCGATTGGCAAAGCGGGCAACCCGGATATACAACCGGGCGTGGATATTATTATCGGGCCAGGCACAGAGGTGATTGCGGGTGAAGGGCAGATCCTTACTGCCGGTGGCATCGACGCCCACATTCATTTTATTTGTCCGCAACAAATCGATGAAGCATTAATGAGTGGTGTGACCACCATGATTGGCGGCGGAACCGGCCCGGCGACGGGCACCAACGCCACCACCTGTACCCCTGGCCCCTGGCACTTGGGTAAAATGTTGCAAGCGGTGGAAAGCTTTCCGATGAACATCGGCTTGCTCGGTAAAGGCAACGCCAGCTTGCCACTGGCACTGGAAGAACAGGTGCGCGCCGGTGCGCTCGGCCTAAAGCTGCACGAAGACTGGGGCACCACGCCGGCCTCGATTGATAACTGTTTGAATATCGCCGAGCAGTACGATGTACAGGTGGCTATTCATACCGACACCTTAAACGAATCGGGTTTTGTCGAAGACACCATCGCCGCATTTGGCGGCCGCACCATTCACACTTACCACACCGAAGGTGCCGGTGGTGGTCACGCGCCGGATATTATTAAAGCCTGTGGTCTGTCCAACGTCTTGCCATCGTCCACTAACCCGACCCGGCCCTATACCGTCAACACCATCGACGAACACTTGGATATGCTGATGGTATGTCACCATCTGGACCCTAACATTCCAGAAGATGTCGCCTTTGCCGATTCGCGTATTCGCAAAGAAACCATCGCCGCCGAGGATATTCTGCACGATCTAGGGGCTTTCTCCATGATCAGCTCCGACTCGCAAGCCATGGGGCGAGTGGGTGAGGTAGTGTGCCGTACCTGGCAGACCGCACACAAAATGCGGCAACAGCGCGGCGCACTGGAAGGTGAAACCTCCAGCGTTGATAACTTTAGAGTAAAACGTTACTTAGCCAAATACACCATTAACCCAGCCATCGCACACGGCATATCGCACGAAGTGGGCTCAATTGAAGTGGGTAAGTTGGCTGATCTGGTGTTGTGGAAGCCGGCGTTTTTCGGCAGCAAGCCATCGCTGATTATTAAAGGTGGCGCCATTGCCGCAGCGCCCATGGGCGACCCCAATGCGTCCATCCCAACTCCGCAGCCGGTGCATTACCGGCCCATGTTTGGCGCTTACGGCAAGGCCTGTACCGGCACCTCGGTGTCTTTTGTCAGTCAGGCCGCAATAGAGGCAGGTATTAAAGGTTCGCTGGAGTTGGAGCGCCGTTTGGTTGGTGTTAAAGCCTGCCGTTCGGTGACCAAATCGAGTATGGTGCTCAACGATTATCAGCCCCATATGGAAGTCGACCCGCAAACCTACGAAGTGCGGGCCGATGGCCAGTTGCTAACCTGCGAGCCGGCCACCGAGTTGCCCTTGGCTCAGCGCTACAGTTTGTTTTAGAGGTTTTTATGCTAGAAGCTTTTCATATTGTCGAGCGCCAGCCCGAGCCCACTATGCCCACAGCCGAGCTGACCTTTGAGCAGCGGCAAAAAAGTCGTCACCGCTGTCAAACTCGCTGCGGACAACCCCTCGGCTGGTTTTTAGAGCGCGGCCACGTTTTGGCCGATGGCGAGGTGCTGGAGTGTCGCGATGGCACCTTAGTGCAAATCGTTGCTGCCAATGAAAACGTCAGCCAGGTGGAGTCGAATGACGCCTTGGCCCTAATGCGTGCCGCATACCACTTGGGTAACCGGCATGTGCCCTTGCAAATTGGCGCGGGTTTTCTGCGCTACCAGCACGATCATGTTCTGGATGATATGGTGCACGGACTCGGGTTGACGATAAACGTTGCGCAATTGCCATTTCACCCTGAAAACGGTGCCTATCATGGCTCCGGACACGGGCACAGCCACGACCATTCACATAGCCATGATGAGGCCGTCGGATAAATGGCGGGCCAGGCGCTGTTGCATTTAATGCACTTGGTGAGCCCAGCGCTGCCGGTCGGTGCCTATGCCTATTCGCAAGGGTTGGAGTACGCCATTGACAGCGGCTGGCTCAAGGAGCAAGACGAGCTGGAAGATTGGATGCTGTCACTGATGCAGCGTTCCTTAGCGACTTTGGATTTGCCCTTGCTGCACCGCTTTTTCGCCGCCTGGCAATCTAATAATATTGACGAGATTAATCGGCTTAACGATTACCTGCGCGCCTGCCGCGAAACCCGCGAACTGTTGTTGGAAGACGAGCAGCTAGGCGTTGCCCTAAACCGTTTATTGCAATCACTAGAAGTAGCGCAAGCGGATATTAACCTTTATCGCGCCACGCCCAGTTTTACCTGTCAGTTTGCATTGGCCGGCGTGCATTGGAATATTGCCATCGAAGATTTGGCCGAAGGTTTTGTGTGGAGCTGGCTGGAAAACCAAGTGGCCGCGGCGACTAAAATAGTGCCTTTGGGGCAAACACAGGCGCAAAAAATATTGGTGGCATTATTGCCCCATATTCCAGCGGTGTGTAAAGGGGCAAGTGATGTGCCCGATGAGCGTTTGGGGCAAAGTTTGCCCGGCGTGGCGCTCGCCTCCAGCCTGCACGAAAGACAATATTCGCGATTATTTAGATCGTAACGCGAGATAATTCTAATCTTATTAAAAGAGTAAATTTAGGAACTGTTATGCAAAAACCCACATTACGACTGGGCATTGGTGGCCCGGTAGGCTCGGGCAAAACCGCATTGGTAAAATCCCTGTGCGCGCATTTAAAAAATAAATACAACATCGCGGTTATCACCAACGATATTTATACCCGCGAAGATCAGGAGTTTTTACAGCGTCACAAAGCGCTGGAAGACGATCGTATCATGGGGGTCGAAACTGGCGGCTGCCCGCACACAGCGATCCGCGAAGACGCCTCCATGAACTTATCCGCCGTCGCCGAATTGCAGCGCCGCCACGAGGGGCTGGATGTTATTTTAATTGAAAGCGGTGGCGACAATTTGGCCGCAACTTTTAGCCCAGAATTGTCCGACTTAACTCTCTACGTCATCGACGTATCGGCCGGCGATAAAATTCCCCGCAAGGGTGGGCCGGGCATCACCAAATCCGATTTATTGATCATCAATAAAATTGATTTGGCACCGTTGGTGGGCGCCGATCTCGATGTAATGGATCGCGATGCGAAAAAAATGCGCGGTGACAAACCCTTTATCTTTACTAATTTAAAAGACGAAACCGGTGTGGCCGATGTGATTGCCTTTATTGAGCAAGCCGGCATGTTATCGGCTTAAGCTTTAACCTATTGCCCTTATATTTGATGTTAGGAGTTTTTATGAACACTGTAATAAAAATCGCTGCCGGCTTAATGACCTTATTGGTGACCTGCGTGGCGCAAGCACATCCACATCACAGCAGTGATGTGTCCGACCATATTCACTTCTCCATCGCAAGCTTTGCCTTGGTGGCTTTTTTACTGGTGGGGTACTGGGTTGTATCGCGCTACTTGCGCGGTATGGGCGAGCGACGCGATCGGGAAGACCGCTAGTGGGTTAATCGGTTTACCTATAAAGCAGAGCTATTTCGATGGGTCGGCCAGGGCAGGACCGGTGCGCCCTGTTTTGTATAATTTATGCACACCTTTGTACGTAAAGCTAAGGCGGTGGGCGGCTTGTTGAGGCTGGCTGTTGATAAATGCGCCAAGGGTCGACTATTAACGCTATTTCGCGTATCTTATGCGGCCTAAAACCGATTAAATCTGGGGCTGCTACGGCGGCCCGACAAGGCTTCATTGACAATTATGAATCTGAATTATCTAGAATTTGAACAGCCCATCGCCGTTCTCGAAGGCAAAATCGAAGAGCTGCAGCTTGTCGGCAATGATAACGACCTGAACATTACCGATGAAATCTCCAAGCTGAAGGAAAAAAGCACTAAGCTGACCGAAAGCATCTACAGCAATCTGACCCCGTGGCAGATTGTGCAGGTGGCTCGTCACCCTCAGCGCCCCTATACCACCGACTATATTAAGCGGATCTTTACCGATTGGGACGAGTTGCACGGCGACCGTCACTTCGGTGACGATCAGGCCATTGTCGGCGGCGTTGCCCGTTTAGATGGTAAGCCGGTTATGGTTATCGGCGAAGAGAAGGGCCGCAGCGTCAGCGAAAAGGTTGCCCGCAACTTTGGTATGCCTAAACCTGAAGGCTATCGCAAAGCGCTGCGCCTGATGGAAATGGCCGAGCGTTTTAAACTGCCAGTGCTAACTCTGATCGACACCCCCGGGGCCTATCCCGGCATCGACAGTGAGGAGCGCGGCATCAGTGAGGCCATCGCCCAAAATCTGGCGGTCATGTCACGTTTAAAAACGCCGATTATCTGTACCGTTATTGGTGAAGGCTCCTCCGGTGGTGCTTTGGCTATTGGCGTGGGCGACCACCTCAACATGCTGCAATACTCCACCTATTTTGTCATCTCGCCCGAAGGCTGCGCCAATATCATCTGGAAAACCGTCGACAAGGCGCCGCTGGCTGCCGAGGCAATGGGGGTTACCTCCAGTGTTCTGGAAGAGCTGGGTATTGTCGATGAAACCATTCCTGAGCCACTGGGCGGTGCGCATCGCGATATTGATGTCATGGCCGATAACCTGCGTATGCGTTTGTCCGATCAGCTTGATCGTTTATCTGGGGTTCCGATTGAGGAGTTGCTTGAGAAGCGCTATGAGCGGTTGATGAGTTACGGGAATCCGTAACGGTTAGTGTTGTTTGTGAAAAAGCCCCTTTTTGAAGGGGCTTTTTTTTGCGTCAGACTTCGGACGTCGGACGTCAGACCTTCAGTTCTCGTCAGACATCAGACTGTATTTTAACCTTTTGCCCTCGGTCGCCGGGCGGGCGAGGTACTTCTTTGGTGAGCAAAGAAGTACCCAAGAAACTCACCCCGCACATCTCAGCCCTCGGCAACTGCTCCTGCGTTGCTCTAATACACTACGTCCATGTAGCTATTCGGGTTCCCGAATTCAAGCCAATTTTGTGGGTTAATTGCACGTCCATGTGCAATTAACCCACAAAATTAACTCGAATTCGGCTGGATGAGATGGGGGAGGGGACTTCGTAGCGGGTTTTGTTTTTGCATCTGACATCAGGCGTCAGACATCAGCCGTCAGGCTTTCATTTTTCATCAGACGCTCAACCCCAATTGTTGGCTTCGCACGCTTATCCACAAGCAGACGCACGCTTTGCGGTTTTCAATATATAAAAAAACCTTTATAGTCAGTGTCTTAACCAAATCGGAAGGTTAGATAACAAGACCCCGTGTGCGAGATAATGCGCACGCACGCTTTGCTCTCCCTTCCTGGAACTAATAAGTAAGTTAAATCGCTTAAAAATCAAAAGCTTGTGTCGTATTTCTGCCCTTTTCTCAAGGAGTGATAACGCGCATGCGCGATATACAAATGTTATGTTTCATAGAGGACACAGTTTGTGCTGGAAATAATCCAACAAAATCCTGTTCTTAGCTTCCTTGTAGGATTAATTCCTTTGGTCGCGGGTATATGGAAGGTCATGGATGTGCTTTTTGTTAAACCACGGGATTTTCGGATATCGGTTCTCGAGAACAACGTGGAAGAGATTCGAAAGGAACTACAGAAAAATGAATCGGAAAGGGTGAGTGTCAACCCGGCCTCCACTCTGACCCTCCCCCGGGATAGGGCAATGTCGGGAGGAACCTCAGAGGATAAAGCCGATAAGTTTGAGAAGATAGTCGAGGCAACTTCTTTACTGAATGATATGGATCTATTTTATGAGTCATGGAAAGATAAGGAGTTAACAGAGTTACAACGGGACCAATTTGAGAAGAACTATATTGGGCAGAAGGTGGTTTGGACGGCTACGTTTTCCTCCGTAAGTGAGGAGAGAGATAGATACTTATGGGTAAGCTTAGCGTCCAAAAATAAGGAACGTTTTGGAGTCCACGTCATTGCAGTGTTCGAGGAAAACTATAAAGAAGTTTTGCTTGCAATTAATAAGGGCGATCTTGTTCAGGTTTCTGGGGTGGTTGATTCGTTCTCTCTTTCACCATTGATTAGAATGTGCAACATTTCGAGGAAAACATAACCATCGGTTGAACCGCGACCGGTTTCCGCCGCTTCGCAGCTCCAAACCGGCGCGTGAGCCGGGAGTTATGTTTACATTAGTCTATGTATATAGCGAAATCCCCAAGTGGTGAAAGGATAACAGCTTCAATGATTAATGGGGTCAGATGAAACTTATGGCGCATTATGAATGCTTTCTATAGTTAATGTGGAGTGGCGGGGGGTAACTTGCTGTTAATTGAGTCATATTATTTTATCTGATCTATTTCCGAAGCGAATATGCTCAAATGATGAGCATCCATAAAATGAGAATAGCCAATAAATTGCCGCTTTAAGAAAATTGTACTTCTGCAGGTTCGTTAGGCTAGAAAGAGGACAAAAGTGGAAATAAGTCTTTACTCTATATTTCTTGTTACTACGGTCATGCTAATTTTGGTTCCCGGTCCGGCTGCTATCACGGTCGCAGCACAGGGGGCTTCGTATAGTTCTCGGCAAGCATGTTGGGGTGTGCTTGGGGTGGCAAGTGCTGATGTCCTGTTTTTCGCTTTATCGGCCACAGGTATCGCCTCTCTACTGCTCGCTTCTAACTTTATGTTTTCAGTAATTAAGTGGTTCGGTGTGGTCTATTTGCTCTATCTTGGCATCTCGGCCCTATTTAGCCAATCGGGAGTCATTAAGCTTTCGGTGGAAAGAAAAGAAAGCAGTCGAAAAAAAATCTTTTCACAAGGGTTGGTGGTCCAGTTAGCGAACCCGAAAGCACTTATGTATTTCACGGCGCTGCTCCCACAATTCATTGATCCGTCAAAGCCTGTACTGTTTCAAATACTACTTATGGGCGCGTCTTGTTTATTGGCCGATATTATTGTGTATAGCGTGTTCGGTCGGTTGGGTGATCGAATAGCAAAACAAAAACTGAAATCATGGGTTATAACATTTATAAATAAAGCAACAGGTGTCACGCTGATATCAACCGGCATCCGAATGGCTTCATTGGAATACGGAAAATAACCTAACAAATAAACTCCGCTGAAACAGAATGCTCGCAGTGATCTTGTGGTTTTGCGGTGAGCTACGCGTTATGTGCTATCCCGACGGGAGAAATTATGACTCTGGATAATGACATAGAAGAAGATGTTTTAGAGTATTTGCATCTTGAGTATGGCGAATGTCCCGAAGATGATGATGCATTGAAGTTGTCTGATCTCAATTATGAAGGCATATTTTTACTTGAAGGTGTGCCAACGCACTACTGGTCATACCCAACTAGTGAACCTTGCTGGGCAATAGTGCAACCCTACGAAGATGCATACTGCTTTGGTATGGCAACTACTCCACCTGAAGGACTCGAGCGTGTATAGCAAGCGACTGTGATAAAAAATAACTCTCTACAGCAACGAATTCTGATAAGTGAGGGGCAGGCCTACATTTCACAGCTCAACCAAGTGGCCGTTTTAAGTACGTGTTGTCTACGTTGTCAGCGCACATAAATATTGAAGTATTCATTACATGAAAAAATTCCGATAAAACATAAATGTAGGGTCAGGTGAAACTTATGGCGTATTATGAATGCTTTCTATGGCTAATACGGTGTGGCGGGGGTTAACTTGTTGTTGATTGAGTCAGGAAATGTAGGGTCAGAAGAGACTTATGGCGCATTATGAAGTCTTTGTATGGATGATATGAGGCAGCTGGGGTTAAATTGATGATAATTATGTCATAAGTTTCATCTGATCCCATTTTCAAGATTTTCCTCTATCTATAGATGGGATGAGCATCCACAATTTTAAATGAGAGGGTGACAGTTAGAGAAAGTGAAAGGTGTAATTTCTACGTGTCTATTTTTCTTGCACTCAGGTTTAGCTTTATAAATAGTTGTCCGGCCAAAAGCCATTTAAAAACCATCTAATTCTAGGTGGCCGTCTAGTAAGCCAATAAAGGAGTATAGCAATGACTACAACAGCTGTTCATGGAGTCGACATAGAAGGTACGTTCAGTGCATTTATTGCGACAAATGTATCTGATGTAAGGGAGTCAACCGCAACTAAATCAGAACTAATATTAGCCTCAGTGGAGGGGGAGTCAATCTCATCCTCCGGGACTAAGTATGTAACTGTAACGAGTGGTACGCCTTCACTTACACTGGGGATTGGCAATTGGCAGGAGGGTAGTGTGGATGGGGCTTGGATTCGGCTATACCGCCCCGACGGTACAGTCGTTGAGGTATCGACAGACCTTAATAACCCAAACCAACTTGTTTGGCCTGCCAAATCTAGCGGCACATCTCAGCTTCAGTCAGCCGTTATCATCAATCCGGAGCCGGGAGATTGGCGAATTGATTACACTGTGTCGGACACGTCTCCGGCACTTCAGGTCATGGCTGGGGCAACACCGTTAACCGGCGGAATGAATACCATGGCTGCAGATACCGGGGCGGCTTTAGAGAGTGTATTCCAGCCAAGTCATAAGCGATCAATATCGTCGTGGGAGTGTGCAGGCTGCAAAATCGCAACTTATGGTTTGGCTGTAGCCATTACGGCAGTTATTGCGGGGACAGATGCGGCGTTTTTATCGGCCGATTGTGCACTGGTCGTTGCCACTGCCGGGCTTGCGGGGGTTACAGCTCCTGCGGCGCTCGCATTTATTGTTGGCCTAGACACTGCTGGCGTTATGGTGGTTGATTACGTGTTGAGTCAACTCTGCATATGGGTAGGAGCGTGCGACTCCTAACCCCTTAGTACTCGTCGTTCGGTGCTAATCGTTACAAGCGCCGCTTGATTGGTCAATAGGGTCAGAGTCGTTAATTTTGTATCGCCACGCCGTGTATGGCGTGGCGTTACTTACTCGTAAATCCATGTATAGCTGTATACATTATCGAATAAATGTAAATGTGGATTCAGATAAAAATTATGGCGCATTATGAAGTCTTTATATGGTTAATATGGAGCGGCTGAGGTTAACATTGTTGTTAGGCTTGGTTGTTGGGAGTGAAAAATCCTTGAGGCAGTGTTGAAAAATAATAGTCGAAAAGGAATTGAAGGATGGGTAGAAGTGACCAGTTGAATGAAGCTCGGCGTGTAATGGAGGAAGCATCGGCGGTTCAGGTTCTTAATATTATTTGGGGCTTGAAGTTGGGCTTGAATATAGTCTACAAATGATTCACGGAATCGCAGTGGTAGTATGCGTTGCTCTTAAGGGTAAACCGTTTCGGTGCTGGTTATGGCTCTTCCTTGAGCGTTATTTTCCATCAATCAATAGTGTGGATTTATGTGGTGTGGAGTTGGGGCGAGTTAAGCTTCTGCGTTTACTGACAAGTTACCAAAAATGTCCATCCCCAAAAATATGTTGACTTAGAATGTGTATTGCAAGTTTACACTGGCATAATCTACGTCCATATCCAGTGCGTTTGACTGCAGTACGTTAACTTCATCTTGCTCTATCTCAAAGTTAAAGCGCTCATACTCCACCCGAAGGTCTAAATGCTCTGCTAATTGAAACTTGGCGCCCAGCCCCCAGAATGTTTCATCGCCATCAAAGTCGGTGTTGGCATCTACCAGGTCTGTATTAAGGCTAACTTCACCGTCCCACCACAGTTGGCCGCCTTTGGCGTAAACAGAAAATCTTTGGGTGATCGGAGCTTCTAGCAATAGCGCTAGGGTGGCGCCAGATGGGTCGAAATTAAGGGCTTCGTTGCTGGATTCATCGAAATCAATATAACCACCTTCAAGGCCTATATATTCATTAAATTTCACCAGCGCAAATGCCTTTTTTGCTGTTTCGTCTTCGTCAAAGTCCTCATCTTTTAATGTGGTGACACCATAACCACCACCTACGGAAAACTCAGGCTCGAAGCGCCAGCCATTGTCAGCATGAGATTGCGCGAGAACAGCGGTTGAGGATGCAAATATAATACAGGCGGAAACGACAGATTTAATCATCGATACTACTCCTAAGAATATTACAAAATCGTTTAAGGGTGCGGTGTTTATCGCAACCTATGTGCCAATATAATTTTTACCGCTTAGAGTTAGACTGGTTTCACAGTTATGCGTATAAATTGCGATAAATGGTGATTTTCTGTATGAAATGCGTACAGAGTAAAAAGCTGTGCTGTCTGTTTTAGAAAAAAGGTTGAAGATTCTGGTAAAAGTTACACAAAGGCGTTTAATTTTTTTCAAGTTTTATGAATTATTTAATGACACTTGCAAGCGGTTTAGTACGAGCAAAAGTTGAGGCCACAATGGGCAAGTTTACGGCCTTTCTTTTAACGTTTTGGGCCTGCCTGAGATCTCTGGTGTCACTTGTGAAGATTGTTTAAGGGAGTTGTCTTGCTTGATTATTATCCGTTGACTTACCCAAGCCATGGTTTCGACACGGTCACGAATGCATCGTTCTTTATTGACGAACTTTTGGCCACATCAGTGTGTCACCCTAACCGTGCTGAGCATAAGTCCTAGAGGGAACTCTGGGCTAACGCTGCCCGCGTTTAGCCTGTACTATTAACCTTAATAGCTAAAGTTAGTTGCAGCAGAGTAGGGTGGGATGATTAAGATAGATGGCAGCGCGATTAAAGGGCTGGAAGTGTTTATGGCAGTGATCGAGGCCAATGGCGTGTCCAATGCTCAATCATTACTTAACAAGGACGCTTCGGCGATCAGTCGCAGCCTGAGTGCTTTGGAGGCTCGCTTGGGGCTGACATTGTGTGAGCGCGGTCGACAAGGGTTTCGCCTAACGCCAGAAGGCCAGCAGGTAGCCGATGAGGCATTAAAGCTTTTTGCAGCGTTTCGCTCCTTTGAGAATCGCACTGAAAGTTTGGGCGGGCGTGGGTCGGGCCGACTTGCGATTGGGGTGATTGACAATATCATAGGAGAGTCACGGTTTTGTCTGGATCGCGCGATTACCGAGCTGAGCCAGTATTTTGATGATCGTTTTCACATTGATTTATATGTAAAGAATCCCTATGAGCTTGAAAAATACCTGCTGGATAAGCGCGTCGATATTGCGCTTGGGATATTTGAGCGCTATCACGATGGTCTTGAGTACCGCGCACTCTATGAGGAGTTAGATTATCTCTACGCCGCTCCTGGGAGTCCTGCCGCCACATTGCAAGCCGAGGGTGCTTCATCTCAGCAGTTGCAAGAGGCGCTAAAACACCAGAATTTTGCAGCGCGTAACTTTCTCAATGAGTCGGATATTGGCAGTCTCGGGTATGACTTACTGGGGGATATCAGCTATACCGCCAACCTTGAAGCCATTGCATTTTTAGTCCTATCTGGACGCTATGTTGGATTTATGCCGGCTCAGTACGCTGCGCCTTTTGTTAGCGAAGGGCGCCTCACGCCGATATTGCCCAATCAAATTAAGCGAGTTTCGACCATGGCGCTGGCTTATCGCCGTGGAGAAGACAAGGACCGGCCCATTATTGCTACAGCACTGACGGTGTTAAACGCGGCGACACATGCAAAAATGAACAAGTAAACAGGTCCAATTTGTCATTTTATGACTCAGTGTTCGGCGCTACAGTGGCTTTAACGATTATTACCTCAAGGGTCATACACTATGTTAACAATTTTCCGAAAGTCGCTAGCTTGTGCCGCACTGGGCGTGGTGGCCGCAGCACCTACTGTCTATGCCGAGCAAGAATATAAGATAGCCTGGACTATTTACGCTGGCACCATGCCATTGGGGTATGCACAAGACCACGGTATTTTGGAGAAGTGGGGTGATAAATACGGCTTCGATTTACAGGCTGTTCAGCTCAATGATTATATTGAAGCACAAACTCAATTTGCCGCAGGTACTTTTGACGGTTCGGTCGCTATTACACTTGACGCACTGACCATACCCGCTGCCTCTGGAGTGGATACCACGGTGGTAGTGCCGATGAGCACCTCGGTGGGCAGCGATGGCATTGTGATGCGGGGCAAAAATGCAACCTTGGCGGATATTAAGGGAGCGAAGGTAAATTTGGTTGAGCTGTCGGGTTCGCATTATATGCTGGCCCGTGCCCTCGATCGTGTAGGCATGAGTGAACGAGATATTACTATTGTGAATACATCAGATGCCGATATCGGCTCTATTTTTACCGATAGTACGACAGAGGTTGTCGCTACATGGAAACCTCAACTCAGTCAGATACTGCAACAATTTAGCGATACAGCGTTGGTCTTTGATTCATCCGATATTCGCGGAGAAATTGTCGATGGGTTAATTGTTCATACCGAAACACTTGAGCGCGAACCCAATTTAGGTAGAGCCATAGCTGGAGCGTGGTACGAGACCACGGCTATGCTTTCTCCCAGTCACCCTGAGCACGATGAGTTTATTGCTTACATGGCAGAGCAGTTGAACACATCATCCGATGACTTGAGGTCACAGCTTAGCACCATTGAGTTTTTTAATGCCGAGCAGGGACTGAAATATGTCACCTCAGATGCACTGGGTCAAACAATGAATAGCATTACCGAGTTTGCGTTTCAGCATGGTTTGCTTGGTGAAAGTGCGCCCGATGCCAGTTTTATCGGTATTGAAACCGGCAGTGGTGCGATTCTCGGCAATGATACCAACGTTAAGTTGCGTTTTAATGCCGAGTGGTTAACCGAGATCGCACAATGAATGAGTTTAACGCTCTGGAACAGTCGACCCCTTACCCATGGCCTTTAACGGGCCATTGGAACTCCAGCAATACGGCGGTAGTGGTCATTGATATGCAGCGCGACTTTTTAGCCGACGAGGGATACTTTGCCAGTTTGGGTGAGAATATCGATCATTTGCGTCAGGCTATTGAGCCGGCGCAGAGAGTACTGCAAGCTGCTCGACAAGAACCGTTTTTAATTATCCACACGCGTGAAAGTCACCGTCCCGAGTTGCTCGATCTACAAGACAATAAACGTCGCAAAGCCTTGCGTCAAAACTCGCCGGTAGGGAGTGAAGGCCCTCTCGGGCGTCTGCTGGTGCGTGGCGAAGACGGCTGTGATTTTTATCCAGGTTTTGCTCCGCATGCGGGAGAGATTGTAGTCGATAAACCGGGTAATAGTGCCTTTTACGCAACTGACTTTGAGCATATTCTTCGCCTTAAGGGTATTCGCAACTTGATTTTATTAGGGGTGACCACCGATGTCTGTGTTTCATCCACCATGCGCGATGCGAATGACCGCGGCTATGACTGTCTGTTGCTAAGTGATTGCTGTGGTGCGGCCAATGAGACATTGCATCAACACACGCTTAATAGCCTAAGCCATGAGGGCGGTATTTTTGGGGCCTATGGTCCGAGCGAAATATTGATTAATGCGATGCAGAGCGCAACGTGATCGACCGGTGGTGCTCGCGACACGTCTGCCAATTTTAAATGTAGTGCCGTCTGAACGCCGCGAGAGAATGCCACCGAAGCGCTTTAACCCGCTCTTATGATAATGGCTGTTCGGATCATTAGCGCACGGCCGATAAGCTAAGAGGCTCGACCACTGTATAGCGTGATCGGTCGAGTACTGGGCTGTGTTACTCCCAAGCTGATATTTGATGCGACGACAAGGATGTTCAGCCTTGGCTCGAACCCGAGCTTTTCCCTGCTCCAGCGGCACATCCGGATCTGTGAGTGGGGCGTCTCAGTAATGGGGCGCTCTACCACGACTACACAACCTCGACGGTAAAACCTATGACTCTTTATAATGGCATAGACGTGGAGGCCTAAGAGTGTTTTTCATCTTGAGGATGGCGAGACGCCCGAAGTTACTTACGCACTGAAGTCGTCTTCTTTGTTAGCGTAAATAAAAATTGTAAAGTTAATGGTATGAAAAAAACCGATAAAAAGCTCGACAATCAACTCTGTCGCGAGTTGACGAAGGTTTGTGAGTTGGCGAAGGATTGCTATGCGGGGTTTGAATGGTTGACTCACTGGGTAAATTATCAAGACTTTCCTGCGTCTTTGGTTGTGCTGTGTGTGTATGACACCGATGCACAGCTGGCAAGTGCTGATCGAACAGGCGTAAGGCGTTTGGTGGCAACTGGTTTGCACTCGATGGGGGTTGAGCTTGCCGATTTGAGTCGCCAGGTGCGTTTTGACAGTGAGGAGAGTTGCGCGCGCGAGGATAACGGCCGCTGGCAAAAGCGTTTGGGTTAGCGGGTTAGTTTGTTGCCTTGTTGGCCTGAGTTTGAGTCTCGCCCGCGCTACGTTTAGGGCGCTTAGCCTGCACTTTGCGAGTAATTTACTTATTATGGGTTTGGTGTTTTACTGACTATAGGCCCATAAGAGCAATATTACCTATGTCATATCATCTATCCTCACCCCGTATTATTCGTTTTGTCTTGGCGGCCGCTCTGGCTGACCTGTTGTTGGTCGCTTATATTTCGTTAGCGCCTACTGCCAAGGCGGTGGAGTCGGCGCTTTGGCAGAATTTTGTTGCGGCGAAAGCTTCAGGTTCTGAGCCTATTTTGCCGGATTTCTCTTATGCCGGTTACGACTACTCCGAAAGTGATATTCCCGACACCACTAGCTGGGCTGTTTTTAATGTCACCGATTACGGTGCGGTCGCTAATGATGGTAACTACGATGATGTAGCGATTCAGGCGGCGATAGATGCGGCCGAGGCGGCCGGCGGTGGGGTTGTGTTTTTCCCGGCAGGGCGCTTTATGGTAAGCCCCAATGAAACTGTTGGCGAAAATATTTTTATCAATGGCAGTAATATTGTGCTGCAGGGCAGTGGCTCTGGCACTGGCGGCACGGAAATATTCGCCGATAAGATGAAGGTAAATAACGGCCGCTATATGTTTGAGGTCTCGCCTTTAAGTGTGAGCGAATCAACGCTAACCACGGTAACGGCTGACGCTGCGCGCGAGTCCTATGTTATTGAGGTGGCCGACGGTTCGGCGCTGTCGGTTGGGCAGCGTATTATTTTAAGAACTAACAGTGTGGCCTTTGCGCAAAGCTATTACGAAGATTTAGGCATAGACTCCGACTGGACGCGCCTGCTGGATGTGTCGCGCGGCTTTAATTTAAGGGAGCTGCATACCGTTGCTGGCATTGATGGCAATACCGTTACGCTGCGCGAGCCGCTGCATATCACATTGGATACCGATGGTACGACTATCGCAGTGCGCAGTTATTCAGTGATTGAGAATGTGGGTATTGAGGATATCCACTTTAAGGGCAATTGGGATTCCTACCCAGAAGAATTTGTTCACCATAAAGATGATATTCATGACTACGCCTGGAACGCCATTCGGTTTGATAATGTGGTCAACGGCTGGATTCGAAATGTCGAGTTAAAGGATTGGAATCAGGGCATTTATATTGACGGTTCGGCAGCGCTCACCATCGACAATATTACTTTTTTAGGCAAGCGCGGTCATACCTCGATTCATACCCGCCGGTCTTACGGTGTGCTGGTTAAAGATAGTCAAGACCTCGCCTGGTTTCACCATGGCCCTGGCTTAGGTTACTGGGGTTGCGGCACTGTCTACCTGCGCTACACGATGTTCCCCGGTCAGCGGATGGACAGTCATTCCGGTAGCCCCTATGCCAACCTGTTCGACAATGTGGTGAACGGACACTTTGATGGCAATGGTGGCCCCCATGAAAGTTATCCGCACCACGGCAAACATTTTGTGGCGTGGAATAATATTATTGAGGGCGGCCCTGGTCACTATCACTTTTGGCCATCAAGTCGCAATGGCCACACCTTTGCTCTGCCTTATTTTTCGGGACTGCGCGGCGAGTCGGTGACAATGGAAGAGGGCACTTATGGGGCCAATGAGTTGCCCGGTGAAGAAGTGGAGCCGAGTTCGTTGTTTGAGGCGCAGTTGGCGCTGCGTTTAAGTGCCGCGTCTAGCTCTTCCAGTAGTGTAAGCAGTGCCAGTAGCTCAAGCAGTATCGGCAGTTCCAGTACCGCCGGTGGTTCAACGTCCGGTCAGGGCAGTGGTGGGCAGGGTGGCGGTGCGGTGCACTGGCTGGTTTTAATGTTATTGGCTGGCGTTTCGTTGTTTAAACGCTTTAAACCCAATCGCTGATGCTGGTTAACAATGGCTAATCTGTGGGGCGTAACTATCGAATTTTAGAGCGCCATGTTGATTGCAGGGGTGTCGATTAGAGTCGCTCGGTGCGGTTGTGGAATCACGACGGCTGTGGCCTTACGGTAATTGTGCTGTGTGTAAGTTAAGGTGGCCGGCGGTTTTACACCGCGCCGGACAGCACTTTGTCGTACTTGCGGCTGAGGATATCGTAAAAGCTCTCTCGGGCTTGCAGTACACCTTGACGCAGGGCGGTGGCTTGCTCGGGGGTAATGTCTTTGCGCCCGGCATAGACTTGGCGGCGGTAGGCGACAATTTGCCCCGCGTAAATTTTCAGGCTTTTCTCCAGGGTCTTTTCACCCAGCATCAGCAGTTTGGCTTCGGCGGCCGCCATTTTTTGGAAGGTGGCCACTAGGTCTTCGTTGACCTTCTCCAATTCAATTTTGCGCCCGGCGGGCCAGTGCTTACCGTATTCGACGGATTCTGCCGCCAGTGAGGCGTACTTGCTGAATATATGTGTCACTTCACCCACAAAGCCTGAGATTTCTTCAAACGCGTCCAGGCGTTTTTGCTCGCGCAGCGAGCGCGGGCCCAATACATTGTTGTGCCTTTGCCACCACCAGGCGCTGGCAAAGGCAATGCCTGCCCCGGCGGCGATTTTAAAGGTGCTGTCAATAATGGCGAAGGTGATGCTGGTGTCCATGGTGTTCCTCACACAGTGCTGCGCTGCTGTCGATAATGCTCATGACGGGGCTCTGTTTCAGGTGCGTCATAAAACCGTCGTTAGACCAATTAATATCCCTATTCAGCAAAAAGCGAGCCATTATTTGGCGGACTGCGGTTTAGCCTCCGGCCAGCTTGACGGTGTAACCGGCTTTTTCTAGTTCGGTTTTGAGAGTGTTGCGGTGGTCACCTTGTATCTCAACATTGCCGTCTTTAATGGCGCCACCGGTGCCACAGGCTTGTTTGAGTTTTTTGGCGAGGGTTTTAAGCTCGCTGCCCGCCAGCGGCAAGCCTTTTACGATACTTACGACCTTGCCGCCGCGGCCTTTGCTTTCTTTCCAGATGCGTATTATCCCGTCGGTTGGGGTGCTGGGCTGACTGGGTTCATCAGTTTCTTTGATGCGGCCTTGGTCGGTGGAGTACACCAGTCGTGAATTTTTGCTCACTGCTACCTCCTGAGTAATTGGTCGTTTGGTGGGGGATTATAACCTGTATAATGCGCCCACTTAAGCGACGACGATATTGGGGGGGTAGATGCGGTTAATCATCTGTTTAACGCTGGTATGGCTGATTTCAGCCTGTAGCGAGCAGGGCGAGGCGTCGGCTCCTGAACTAGCGGCCGATCCGGTCGCGATGGGAGCCAAAAAAGCGCGTGCTTGCATGGGGTGTCACGGCCCCAAGGGTGTTTCCCGTATAGCGTCATACCCATCACTTGCCGGTCTCGATGCCGATTATATAGCGGCGCAGCTACAGGCGTTTCAATCCGGTGAAAGGCAAAACCCAATGATGAGTTCTATGGCGATCAATCTCAGTGAGCAGGACATCCATAACCTGGCGGCTTATTTTGCCGCTCAAACTCCGGCAAAGGTGCAGCCATAATGGAAATCCACGGGCAGTACAAACCTGAGCTAGAACCCTTGGCCAAGGCGTTTGCCGCTAACTTTAGTGAGTTTAGCGAAGAAGGGGCGGCAGTTGCCGTGATAAAAAATGGTGAGGTGCTTGCCAGTTTGTGGGCGGGCACCCGAGACCGAGCGGGCGAGCAACCCTGGCTGGAAGATACCTGCGTGAATGTGTTTTCCGCCGGAAAACCTTTATGCGCTGTGGTAATCATGCAGTTGGTCGAAGAAGGCAAGCTGGATTTGGACCGCCCGATAGGCAATTACTGGCCAGAGTTTGCCAGCCGCGGTAAAGAGTCAATAACCACCCGGCAAGTGCTTAATCACACTAGCGGTTTAAGTGCGTTTCACCCGCGAGTGAAAGAACCGGTTATTTTCGATGCAGCGGCTATTGTTAGCTTATTGCAGTACGAAACGCCGTGGTGGTCGCCCGGGCAAGAGCAGGGATACTCGCCTTTTCTCTATGGTTGGATTCTGGCCGAAGTCGCGCGGCGTGTCAGTGGTGTTAAAGATTACCCCACATTGTTCGCTAAAAGGCTGACCAAACCACTGGGTATGAAGGCTTATTTGGGCGTGCCTGAGTCAGAGCAGGGGGTGCTTGCTGATGTTGCGCCGTTAAAAAAACCACTGGGCACACAGGGTAGTGCCAGCAAGGGGGCCAATAGCGCGGCCCTGGGGCAGCTGATGAAATCGGACCCGCGCGGGGTAACCAACCGCGCCTTTACCAACCCTATGACGCTAATGAACAGCACCAATAGCCAGGTGTGGCGTGAAGCCTGTATTCCAGCGGCCAACTTGCACACCAATGCGCTGTCGTTAGCGCGCTTTTACGCCGCTCTGGTGGCCGATGATAGTCCCTACGGTAAGGCGGCTAGCCTGCAGGAGTTTAGGGCCGAGTCCACCGCCGGCGTTGATAATGTTCTGGGTGTGCATCTGCGTTTTGGCCTCGGCTTTATGTTGTCGCAGGATGTCGACGACTGCCGTTACGGTGGCCCGGAAGGCTTTGGACACCCGGGTGCCGGGGGCAGTGTGGGCTACGCTGACCCTGAAACCGGAATTGGCTTTACCTATGTAACAGCCCGCCTGGGGCAGAGTTTATTGATTGACGCCAGAGCTCAGCGCCTGGTGCGCACATTATCGGAGTGCCTATGAGTCAGGAAATCGAAGATATTCAAAGCCGTATGGCTTTTCAGGAAGACACCCTCAGCGAGTTGAACGACGTGGTTGCCCGGCAAGACCGGCAATTACAGGCGTTAATGGCAGCGCTAAAGTCACTGGCGCAAAAGTACGATGACCTGATGTTTGAGCGCGAGCAATCACAGGGCGCCGTTGATGAAAAACCGCCGCATTATTAATGACTGTTTGTGACGGGATGCCGCAAGTTGATGGATAAGTGATTGAGAGTACTTGTAGGGCTTTAATATTGGCCATACAGTGACTACACTTATTTAATAAAGGCCAAAGGGTTAGTCCCACGGATGAATCAGGGAATAGACAATAGGCGCGGTGTGGCGCTCAGATCAAATCAAGCTGCTGATCAACTTAGCTTGACTGGCGTCAATTGGTTTTGGCGCTTTGATCGAGAAACTACCCGGTTGTATCTAACTGATGCCGAGCAGTTGCATTCCATACTGTTTGATCCGCTCCCTGACTTGCTCAGTGAGGAGGATTACTCAGCCTTCTGCGGTACTTTAGCGCATTTTGATCGTGCCAGCCCCAGCGATTGTTTCTGTACTATTTCCTTGCGTCAAGACCTCCTGCATGAAGACACCCAGCCCCAATCCTTACTGTTTGTATTTACTCCTGCCGGTGATATCAATGCTCGTATTGCCGAGGGAGTGGCCATTCCTATAGGGCGGCACGCGGGTAATTTAGGGTTGAGCCAATATACCCTTTCGGTGATGGAGTTGGCTTGTGATGGGCTCGCATTGTTTGATGCAAATGGAACCCTCAGTTGGCTAAACACTGCCAGCCGCAAACTGCTTGGCATGAACTTGCGTCAACAAGCTCGAGCGATTAATCGTTATAACCTCCTGCAAGATACCCACCTTACTGAGCAAATCGCACTAACCGATGTTCTTGAGCGTGTCAGCTCGGACAAAGTTGGCGGCGCGTTTGTGGTTCGCTACCCAACTCGGCAAGGCGGCGGGCCGCTGAATTTTGGCCAATTCCGGGTCCGTTTTATTCCGCTTGTGAGCGAAGAGTCGGGGGGCGCCTTTTTAATGCATTTACACTTGGCAGGTCAGCACGACTCGCTCGCTAATATTGACAATTTGGTGCTTAGTGACCAGACGGCTCTTACCATTAAAAATCAAAAAGGTTTTTATCTATCTGAATTCTACCCGCTTTATTATGCTTGTGAGACTGATAGTGGTGTCAGTGAGGTCGTGAGGCAGACCGATTTAGATTGTTTTTCGGCTCACTCGGCAATGGCGTTGCGCCGGCTGGGCAAAGAGTCTTTGGCGGGGCAAACTGCTTTGGCCGATATAATGACACTCGCGTTACCACCGCAGTCAATGGAGCAGAGATACACGGTATTAGATCTGCCGCTGCAGATTCAAGGTCAAAAATCCGGGTTGTATGCTCAGTTACTTAGCCCTCATTCCGATCAAGTACTGTCTACGCCCAAAGGACATGATGTGCAGCGGCTACTCAATGCCGTGCGCGCTGCTATTTGTTATCTTGATTGTTGGGGGGTGATAAAAGAAGTTAACCAAGCGGCGCGCCAAGTGTTTGGCGCACAGGCATTTAACGATAAGCACTTTGTGGAATACGCCCAGGGTTGGGACGATTCGTCCGAGCGACAGCGTGAAATTATGCATGTGGCCAGAACGGGCATCGCCCAGACCGACTCTTTGGAGAGCGTTACTCAGCACGGGCGCACCCGATGGTACAGTGTTGATAAAGTGCCCACGCGAGATGATCGCGGTGTTATTAGTGGTGTGCTGTTAACCATGAGCGAGGTAACCGAGCAAATAGAGCAGGCACAAAATTTACGGGATATTGAAGCCCGTTATAAAGCCTATCGAGCCAACAGCACCGACGCTATCTGGTGCTACGATATGGAGCCTCCGATACCTTTGCATTGGTCGGTAGATGAGCAAGCCAAGGCCATTGCTAATCACGCTCGTTTGTCGCAGTGCAATGACTTGCTGATTAAAATGATGGGGTTGGATAATAAACAGCAAGTCTTAGGTACAGATTTGTCGCAAATTGGATCACAGAATTACTTTTTTGATATCCATACGTTTATCCGTAATCACTATCAGCTGGGTGATCATGAGATCACTCAAAAAAATAAACAAGGTGACGCGACTTATCGACAAATTTCCTGTGTTGGAGTTGTTGATGGTGGCCACTTGATGCGAGTGTGGGGCACCACTAAAGATATTACAGCGCGTAAACTTTACGAAGAAAAGCTGGCTTATCAAGCCAATCACGATTCCTTGACCAAGCTGCCTAACCGAGCCAGTTTATATAAAGATCTAGAGCAGTGGTTGGCCGCTCGAAAACCTGATCAGCAAGGGGCACTGTTGCTGATTGATTTGGATCGCTTTAAAGAAATTAACGATACTCTTGGTCATCAAGTGGGTGATCAATTATTGCAGCAAGTGGGGCCTCGATTAAAAGCCGAGTTGGCAGAAGTGCCGGGAACCATTGCCCGCCTCGGAGGCGATGAGTTTGCCATCTTTTTGCAAAGAATTCGTAATTCACAACAAGCGATCATTATTGCTCACCGCACTCTGGATGCACTGCGGAATGAGTTTAATTTAGAGGGGTTCTCCACCGAAATTAGCGCCAGTATAGGCGTGGCCTTGGCGCCCAGTCAGGCCGAAGATGTTAGTACCTTAATGCGCAAAGCCGATGTGGCTATGTACCGGGCCAAAAAAGACATGTGCGGGCTGTCGCTTTATAACGCCGAGTATGATCCGCACTCGCCCAAGCGTTTGGCGATGATGAGTGATTTAGGGCGTGCGATTCGGGAAAATCAACTGACTCTGTATTATCAGCCTAAAGTCAGTTTGCACAATCGACAATGTTACGGTGTGGAGGCCTTAATTCGGTGGTTTCATCCCACTATGGGGCTTGTGTCGCCGGCAGAATTTATTCCTATTGTAGAATTAACCAGTTTGATTCACCCTCTAACCAATTGGGTGTTGGATGAAGCGATTAAGCAGGCCCGCCAATGGCACGATCAGGGTTGCCACTTAACCATGGCGGTTAATTTGTCGGCACGAAATCTGTTGGATGATAATTTGCCCTCCATGCTACGCCGACTGTTGGAACATTACCGGTTACCTGGTAGCGCACTGGATTTAGAAATCACCGAAAGTGCGATAATGACTGACCCCAATCGAGCCCTGCGTAATTTGGATGAGTTGCACGCTTTAGGGGTAGGGCTCTCGGTCGATGATTTTGGTACGGGTTATTCTTCGCTGGCGTATTTAAAGCGTTTGCCAATTCAAACCTTAAAAATCGATAACTCGTTTGTACGTCAGATGCAAGAATCAGAGCGCGACGGCATAATCGTTAAATCCACCATACAGCTTGCCCATAACTTGGAAATTAAAGTGGTGGCAGAAGGTGTTGAAGATCAAGAGCTGCTCGACCGACTGGTGGCCATGGGTTGCGATAATGCTCAGGGGTATTTTATTGGCCGCCCTATGAATCTCGATGGAATAAAGCACTGGATTGCTGAGTCTGATTGGTGTCATTGTTTGCGCAGCGATTCCTAGTGTCCTTAAAATTATTCCCCTCAATTTTTAGAGCGCTAATTCTCGGCGATTCGCTCTAGCCTCGGTCGATATCGGCCCGCAATTTTTCCACATAGCGTAAGCGTTCTTGCAAAAGAGCCGTTTGGTAACTGCTTTCACTGAGTTTAAGAGCGTTGCGCAATTGTAAAATGGCTTTGTCGTACACCCCAATCAAAATAAAATACTCGGCGCGTGCTTCGTGAACACCGGGTACATCGCCTGCTAAACCATTGACTTCGGCGAGTAGATACCAAAGGTACGGATCGTCTTTTATTTGTCGCACCAGCTGCGTTAAAAAGTGAGCGCCGGTTTGATAGCGTCCAGATTGCATTAATACTTCGGCATAGCGAACATTAAAAGGATAATAGTTGGGCAATGTCCGCAAGCCTGAACGCAACTTTTCGATAGCTTGGTCGTATTGTTCAGCGGCAATATCAATGTCGATGTCCATAACCCGATAAGTTAATCGTTCAGGCTCTTTTTGCAGTAAAGGTGCTAATGCCTTATGCGCTTTTTGCGGTTGGCTGGCCAAGTTGTAAGCGAGGGCGAGACCGTATTGGCTGGCATCAACTGACATTGAATTGCCATTGAGTTCACCTTGGAAAACATCAATAGCTCGCTGTGGTGTTTCAGCTTGAAGCGCGCGAACACGTGAGCGCATTAAATGAAACTCCAAATTGTTTGGGGCTAATTTTTTGGGGTAGCGCATGGCGCGGGCGCGGGCATCGGCAATACGGCTTTCCGTAACTGGGTGGGTCAACAAAAATTCCGGCGGGCGCCGTGAGTAACGCGCTGCGCGCAGCATCTGCTCGAACATGTCGGAAGCGGCGTAGGGGTCGTAGCCGGCGTCAATCAATGTTTGAATGCCTAGACGATCAGCCTCTTGCTCGTTTTGTCGGCTAAATTTTAATTGTGCGTTGGCCGCGGCAGCTTGCGTGGCGCTCATGGCCGCTAACCCTCCATCGGCACTGCCACTGGCCGCAATCACCAAGCTTGCCAGCAGCGCGGTGTAGAAGGGAAGGGCCATATTCTGTTGCTGCTCTAACCGGCGCGCATAATGTCTTTGACTTAGGTGGGCCAGCTCGTGAGCCAGAACCGATGCCAATTGACCCTCATTTTGGGTGTGAGTCATCAGGCCGGTGTTAACGCCTATGATATTGCCCGGAGCGGCGAAAGCGTTGAGGGAGGCACTTTGGGTAATGACTAAATCGAAATTGCGATTGATTAGCGGGCTGTGTTGGGCCAGCTTGCTTAGCAATGCGTCCAGATAATGGTGTAGTAGAGGATCATTGGAGGTGGGCACTTGGCTGCGATAACTGCGTAGAAACATCTGGCCCAGACGTCGCTCCTCCTGTAAAGAGACTATGCCTGATGTCGTATCGCCCAAATCCGGTAAGTTAAACTCATCGGCTTGCAGGTTGGGTGTTGCTATGACGGATAAAATAGCGCCAAAAAAAACTGCTCTCACGTTACAGAATGACTCCGCGGGTCCGAATGGTTATTTTAGAAGGCCATTAATAGGTACAATTTGTATATATCTTACCACTTGGCGCCAACTCTTTGAGAGTCGTTCGTCGCTAGGGGCTGTTTTGGTATCGTTTGCCGGACACATACTGGATAATGGCCGCAGCTTTGGGGCTGCTGGCGATACTTGTCTAACCCTGTTTGGTTCATTAGCATGTTTTGTTGATACTATAGGTCAGTGTTACAGGTTGGTGCTATGCCCCGTGGCTCCCGTGTTCTAGAGCGTTTTGACTAAGATGAAGAAGTTGCATGATTCTATGACCTACACCGAGACAGCTAGTTCCCCTTGTGTCGATAAGCACCTGGATGCACGCGGCCTGCGCTGCCCCATGCCTTTGTTGCGAGCCAAGCAAGCGCTCAATCAGATGCAGGTCGGGCAGGTGTTGCAAATTGAGGCCACAGATAGTGGATCGGTGCGTGATTTTCAGTCATATGTACAACTGTCCCCACATACTTTACTTGAGCAGAGTGAAGGGCAAGGCGTTTATTGTCATATTATTCAAAAAGGTGCCACTGAAGGCGCCATCGGTCAGGAGCCGATATAAATGTTAAGAATATTTCGCGGCTGGATTGACCGCTACTTCTCCGACGAAGAGGCCGTGTTGCTGGTTGTATTGATTATTGCCAGTTTAGCTATTTTACTGACCATGGGTATGGTGCTGGCACCAATGATTGCCAGCATTATCATTGCGTTTTTATTGCAGGGGGTGGTGGTACGATTACGCTCTTGGGGCGCCCCGCACTGGCTGGCTGTTAGCGTTGCTTTTGTGATTTTGGTGGCAATGTTGGTGTCTGTCTTGTTTATTTTACTGCCGGTAATATGGCAGCAATCGGTTCGCTTTATTGCCGAAATGCCCCGCATGATCGGCGAGTGGCAAGATGTTTTACTGTTATTGCCGGAAAACTACCCCAATTTGGTCACACAAACTCAGGTAGAAGAGCTAATGGCGGTGACTACAGCCGAATTGGGGCGTCTCGGGCAGGGGATTGTGAGTTTCTCGGTCAGTAGCTTGCCGATGTTAGTAGCGGTGCTTGTTTACTTTGTCTTAGTGCCCATTTTGGTTTTCTTTTTCTTAAAAGACAGCAGCCTTATCGTCGACTGGGTGGGTAGTTTTTTGCCTCGCAAGCGGCCCGTTATGAGTAAGATTTGGCAGGAGATGAACCAGCAAATTGCCAATTATGTGCGCGGTAAAGCCATTGAGATTTTGATTGTAGGTTCTGTGACTTACATGGTGTTTGCTTTGCTCGGGGTTAATTATGCTGCTCTGTTGGCCATAGCGGTTGGTCTGTCTGTCTTGATCCCCTATATCGGTGCTGCTGTAGTCACTTTGCCGGTGGCGATGATTGGCTTCTTTCAGTGGGGCTGGGGCTCTGAGTTTTTCTACTTGTTGCTCGCTTACGGCATCATCCAGGCACTGGATGGCAATGTCCTGGTGCCTTTGTTGTTCTCAGAGGCTGTAAATCTGCACCCTATTGCCATCATTATGGCGGTGCTGGTGTTTGGCGGTTTGTGGGGTTTCTGGGGGGTGTTTTTTGCCATCCCGTTGGCAACCTTAGTGAAAGCCATACTCTACGCTTGGCCTATTGGCGTACATGAGGCCGGTTTGCGGCAGAAGAGTTCGCAGACGGACGCATTATGAGGTCAATAGGTCAGCATCTAAGGCTCTGTGGGCTCGCTACATTGCTATGGTTGTTCAGTGCTCAGGCTTGGCCACAGGCCGGTGAGGTTACGACCAGCACCCTAGATGAGCGAAGTTACCGGGCTCTGACTCTTGCCAGTGGGCTGAAAGTCCTGCTGATTCAAGATAAAAGCCATACTGATTTGGATTGGGCTCTGAGTGTTAAAGCTGGGGCTGCCAGTGACCCGTTGGCTTTTCCGGGCTTGCACCGGTTGGCGGCTATAGCGCTACAAGGTCAGTTGACAGGGGAGGTCGATTTTTCAGTAACCCCTCGTTATACCGTATTTGAACTGCCCACTTACGCCCGTCAGAGGACTTTGCAGCAGGCGTTGCAATTACTACGCCCCAGTGATTTTAGCGATGTAGATATCGCCCGCGCCCAACAATTATTGGCCGAAAGAATTCGCTCCGCCCGTCAGGTGGCGCCCCATGAGCATCGCACTGATGTGCTTAAAGCCATAGCGCGAACGGACTTGCCGGGTCAGTCAGCAAGCATCGCGCCTATGGTAAATGTAGGGCCGGCATTGCGCCAGTATATGGCGCAGCATTATCGCGCTGATCGGGCTGCGTTGGTGGTGCGCTCTGCCGCTTCGCTGGATAGAATGGCGGAGCAAATAAAAACCATATTCCAATTTGCCAAGTCTACACCTGCCAATCCGTTGGCAGGTTTTGATGCACTTGCCTTTGAAACTGAAAAATTGCCCATAGAAGTGCATGTGAATAGCTTGGTGGAAGCTCCGGCATTGTACTTTTATTTTCCCGTAGCGGGCCTGAATCAGCTTGAGCGTCAGCATACCTTTGCCATTGTCGATGCGCTTATCACTCGTCAAGGTGAGGGCAGTCTCGTGGCCTTGCTGCAAGCTTTGGGCTGGGGTGAATCGATCACATTTAACACTCATATTAAGCCTAGTGGTGATGGCTTTGCTGTTGTTAAGGTGGGGCTGACGTCACTTGGCGTTAGAGCCAGCCCACAAATTGAAGCTCTATTGTTTTATGTGCTGCGAAATATCCAACAACGAGGTTTGGATGAGTGGCGTTTTACCGAGCTTGCCCGGGCGGCCAATAATCATTTTCTCTATCGCGACGCCTTTGCCGAACGATCCCTGCCAGTACTGGCCAATCGACTGCAAGATACAGAGCCGGCTAAAGTATTAGTGGCCCCCTATGAGCTTGGGGTATTTAATGAATCTGTTGTGCGAGATGCCCTGAAGTCACTCAGTAGCGAGAGTGTGATCGTGATGTTGGTCAGTGATACTGTTCAGGGGGCTAATATTGCCGGGCAGAGCCATACCGCTTATCGTTTGATGGAGGCCGAAGTTAGGCAGCCCGATATTAAGCCGGAGGTGAAGCGCAGGTTGCACTTCCCAGATGCCAATAGGTTTATCCCACAAAAGCTGATTGCCAAATCCAGTCAGCTTTTACTCGGCCCACAAAATAATCAAAACGCGGTGCCATTTACTTTGGTGAATAAGTCGACTATCACGGCTTGGTACCAGGGTGGAGCTCAGTCCGGCCTGCCGGATGCCAGTCTTTATTTACGCTTACTGACCCAAGGCGGGGGTGCCACAGCAAAGCAAGCGGTTGATACATTATTAGCCAGCTATCTCTTGGCCGATAGACTGAAAGCTCAATTTGATGAGGCGGAGCGCGCCGGGGTGAGCTACATCATACGCCCCACTGTGTTGGGGTTGGACATTGAAGTCTCTGGTTATAATTCGCAATTAGGGCTTGTTATTAGCCGATTGGCTGAAGCGTTGGACCAACCTATGGCCTCGGGCAAACCATTAAACCGTGCGCATCGCTGGCTAGAGATGCAGCTCACCTCACCAGGCGAGGTGGGGGAGGCCTTTACTGACCCGTTTATTTTGTGGCAATACGAACCCTACTGGTCGGCCGAGCAATTGTTACAGGCCTTTGAGGAGGTGAGCTTAGACTCTTGGCGCCACTCGGTTGATGTGCAGTCATTGCAAATGTTGGTCGCCGGTAGTCTCTACCAGCAAGAGGCTAAGCGCTTAGCGGCGCTGGCCGAGCTTAGGCTGCTGGCGGACGAGGCCACTGGCATTTTACCGGCGCGCCTAATCTTGGCTAAAGGTGGTCGACCACAGGGGCTGGAGCGTCGCGAGGAACAGTTAACGCTGTACTTACAAAGTGGCTCCAGTCGCGCTCGTGATTTTGTGTTTTTGCGCACGATTGCCAGGCTTCTCGATGGTGAGCTAATTAATGTCGAAGGGGGGGATCATGGCCCGGGACTCAGTGAAGGGACACCTGTGGCCATACGAGCCGAGCCAAGCACTACGGCTGGCATGGCGGGTTTAACCTTGACCACCTCCGCTGATGTGCTTACAGGTCCTTTGTTGGAGGCGCTTAAACGCCGCTTGGCGGGGCCTGATATTGCTCACAGGTTGGCGGAGTTAAAACGTGTGTGGCGTCAGGAAGAAATTGATGTTGCTCAAAGTAGGGCGGCCTCATCGGCAATTTGGCAAAATCTGACTCAACCGCTGCCCGATGACAATCGAGCAGCACTGGCGGCACTCAATACCGCCTCAGTAGAACGCTATGTTGAAAATCTATTTACCGCCGAGATTCGCTTGATGACCTCTAATGCCAGTGGTTTGGTGCAATACCGGCAACAATTTGATTCGTCGCCCATTGGGTTTCGGCTGCCTAAAATGTTTCCACCACTGTGGCTTGATTAGTTCTTATCATCATAAGTTGCGTCTGGTAAGCCCGATGAACGTTTTTTTGATAGGCTTACGTTAATCTTGTGTAAATTATGACTTAAAGGTTGCACAAAAATTAAACCTGCTTGAGCAATAATCGTACCGGGGATGGGGAAAAGTGTTCCGACTGAGTGTCTAAAACACCACGGGACTGGTAAATAGGCGTTAAATATGTAAAAATTCGCGCATTTTTCGGTCCCCGTATAGGGGGTATTACCCAGCGATTGCAGTGCTTAATGAGGGCGAGGCCACTGGTTTATCCTGCCAGGCTAGGTCCGCGTTGGTACTAACGCTTTGTCTAAATGTGCTCAAAAGGCGCATGACTGAGGAGATTATATGATAGAAGATATTGATGCTCTGGAAACCCGAGAGTGGCGTGATGCCCTGGAATCTGTTGTTCGCCACGGAGGAATGGAGCGAGCTGCATTTCTTCTGAAAAGTCTGTCCGAGGCCGCTGCCGATCACGGTATTGACCAGCCCTCAGCTATCACTACCCCCTACCGCAACACTATTCCACCTGCTAAAGAAGTTCAGAGTCCCGGTGACTCTTATATCGAGCAGAAAATACGCTCGATAATTCGCTGGAACGCGATTGCGATGGTGGTGCGTGCCAACAAAAATTCCGATGAGCTGGGTGGCCATATTGCCTCTTTCTCATCCGCTGCGACCTTATATGAAGTTGGTTTTAACCACTTTTTCCGCGGCAACGAAGATGGTCCAGGCGATCTGGTTTACTTCCAGGGCCACAGCTCGCCCGGTATGTACGCTCGCTCCTATGTCGAAGGTCGTCTGAGTGAAGATCAACTGGACAACTTCCGCCGCGAAGTGGACGGCGTAGGCCTCTCGTCTTACCCACACCCTTGGTTGATGCCCGATTACTGGCAGTTCCCGACCGTTTCTATGGGCCTTGGCCCAATTGGCGCCATCTACCAAGCGCACGTTATGCGCTATATGGATGCGCGCGGCCTGATCGACAAGGCCGATCGCAAGATCTGGGCCTTCTTGGGCGACGGTGAGTGTGATGAACCAGAAAGCTTAGGTGCGATTTCTCTGGCTGGCCGCGAAAAGCTGGACAACCTGATTTTTGTGATCAACTGTAATCTGCAGCGTCTCGATGGCCCCGTCCGTGGTAACGCTAAAATCGTGCAAGAGCTCGAAGGCGTATTCCGCGGTGCCGGCTGGAACGTGATTAAGGTTCTGTGGGGCGGTGGCTGGGATGCACTGCTGGAAAAAGACAAAACCGGTCTGCTGCAAAAGCGCATGGACGAAGTCTGTGACGGCGAGATGCAGAACTACAAAGCCAACGGTGGTGCCTACACCCGCGAGAACTTCTTTGGTAAGTATCCTGAACTGCTGGAGCTGGTTAAGGATATGTCAGACGATGAAATCCTGCATCTGGCTCGTGGTGGTCACGATTCACACAAGGTGTACAACGCTTACCATCAAGCGGTTAACACCAAAGGTCAGCCGACTGTTGTATTGGCACAAACCGTCAAAGGTTACGGCATGGGCCCCACTGGTGAAGCGGTTAACAACGCGCACCAGGTGAAAAAATTAGATTTGGAAGGGCTGAAGACTTTCCGCGACCGTTTTAATATCCCGATCGAAGATAAAGATCTGGAAAATATCCCTTACTACCGTCCACCGGAAGACAGCGCCGAAATGCAGTACCTGCAACAGCGCCGTAAGGAGCTGAATGGTTATTTGCCCGAACGTCAGGCTGACTTTGAAGCGCTTGATATTCCATCGCTGGAAGCTTTTAAAGCTCAATTGAAGGGCACTGGTGAGCGTGAAATTTCAACCACTATGGCTTTCGTGCGTGTTCTGAATACTCTGTTGAAAGACAAAAATATCGGCGAGCAAGTGGTGCCAATTGTGCCAGACGAAGCACGTACTTTCGGTATGGAAGGTATGTTCCGTCAGGTGGGTATTTACTCGGCCTTCGGTCAGAAGTACACCCCGCAAGATGCCGGCCAAATCATGTACTACAAGGAAGATGAAAAAGGCCAAATTCTGGAAGAGGGTATTAACGAAGCCGGTGCTATGGCCGCTTGGGTTGCTGCCGCAACCTCTTACAGCAACCACGATAAGCCACTGTTGCCGTTTTACATATACTACTCAATGTTCGGTTTCCAGCGCATTGGTGACTTGGCCTGGTTAGCCGGTGATGCTCAGGCGCGCGGCTTTATGCTGGGTGGTACTGCCGGTCGCACCACCCTTAATGGTGAAGGCTTGCAGCACCAAGATGGGCACAGCCACATTATGGCGAACACCATTCCTAACTGTCGCAGTTATGACCCCACATACTCTTATGAGGTGGCAGTGATTGTGCAGGATGGCCTGAAACGCATGTATCAGGATAAAGAGAATGGCTATTACTACATCACCTTGATGAACGAAAACTACGTTCATCCGGATATGCCGGAAGGTGCGGAAGAGGGCATCATCAAAGGGCTTTACCAGCTGGAGAAAGGCACCAGTAAGAAGAAAAACCGTGTGCAGTTGCTGGGCTCGGGTACTATTCTTAACGAAGTGCGTGCTGCGGCAGAGATTCTGCGCAACGACTTCAGTGTTGAGGCCGATGTATGGAGTGTCACCAGTGTTAACGAACTGACCCGTGACGGTCAGGCCGCCGAGCGCTGGAACCTGCTAAACCCAACTGCCAAGCCGCGCAAGGCGTATATTACCGAGCAGCTTGAAGGTGCCGAAGGTCCGTTCATTATTGCGACCGACTACATGAAAAACTACGCCGAACAACTGCGTGCTTTTGTACCTGGTGAATACCGTGTGCTGGGTACTGATGGTTTCGGTCGCAGTGATTCGCGCCAGAAACTGCGCCACTTCTTTGAGGTGAGCCGCGAATTTGTTGTGATCGCTGCGCTTAAGTCGCTGGCCGATCAAGGCGCAATCAAAGTGGATGTCGTCGCCAAAGCCATTAAGCAGTTTGGTATCGATCCAGACAAAGCCGATCCATTGACCGTATAGTCGCTACCGCGGCCCAGTAGCCGCCTGCGGGCGGTTGCAAGATCAATGGATAATTTGCGTCCGGGCCAAAAGCCTGGGCGGACTGATAAAAGAAGCGAGGATTTAAAGTGGCAATTGAATCAGTAAAGGTCCCCGATATTGGTGGCTCTGAAAACGTAGACGTCATCGAAATTTCGGTTGCTGTAGGCGATACCGTAGAGCTGGACGATTCTCTGGTAGTACTGGAAACCGACAAGGCCTCTTTGGAAGTGCCGAGCACCGTTGCCGGTGTGGTTAAGGCTATCAAAGTCAAAGAAGGCGATAAAGTATCAGAAGGTGACCTGGTGGTAGAAATTGAAACCACAGCCGCCGCTGAGCCCGAAGCGCCAGCTAAAGCAGAAAGCGCACCTGCAGCTGAGTCAGAACCTGCACAGACATCAGAGCAGCCCATTATAGTTCCTGACTTAGGTGGTTCAGATAACGTTGATGTTATCGAGGTTTGTGTAAGCGCGGGTGATAAAGTCGCCGAAGGTGACTCACTGGTGGTTCTGGAAACCGACAAAGCGTCATTAGAAATCCCTGCTCCTGCTGACGGCACCATTGTTAGTATCGCTTTAAAAGAAGGTGATAAGGTTTCACAGGGCGATACATTAGGTGTTATGACCGGGGGCGCCGCTGCGCCGGCTGCGTCTGAGTCTAGTGCTGCCCCGGCGGAGCCTGCTCCTGCAGCTGGTGGTTCATCCATACAGGATGTACCCGTGCCCGATATCGGTGGCGCCGAAGGTGTTGATGTTATCGAGTTGTCTGTGGCCGAAGGCGACGAGGTCGCTGAAGGCGATACTCTGATTGTATTGGAAACCGATAAAGCTTCGATGGAAATTCCAGCGCCTGCTGCTGGTAAAATCGTCAAGCTTGCCATTAAAGAAGGCGACAAAATTTCTCAGGGTGATGTTATTTGTCAGCTTGAGGGTGCGGCGCCCGCGGCGCCTACCAAAGCGAAGTCTGAACCTGCGCCCGCGCCTGCAGCTCAGGCCCCGGCTAAAACAACGTCTGCTGGTTCACCGGTTGTGGCCGACAGCGAAGCTGTTGCTAACAATAGTGCCGATGTATATGCCGGCCCTTCGGTGCGTAAATTAGCGCGTCAATTAGGTGCCGATTTAAGCAAGGTAAAAGGTACAGGCCCGCGTTCGCGTATCACTAAAGATGATTTGCGCAGCTATGTGAAAAACATTGTTAGCGCTACTCAGGAAGGTCGCGGTACAGCCGGTGGCGGCAGTGGGCTACCCGCCATGCCAGCGATAGACTTTTCTAAGTTTGGTGAAATCGAAACCGTTAAGATGAGCAAAATTAAAAAGCTCACCTCTGACAACATGGTTCGCAATTGGCTGAATATTCCTCATGTGACCCAGTGGGATGACGCTGATATCACTGAGCTGGAAGCTTTCCGCAAAGGTCTTAAAGCCGAAGCAGAAAAGCGTGGTAGTAAGTTAACGCCACTGCCGTTTTTGCTGAAAGCCGCTGGTGCAGCCCTAGTCGCAGAGCCTAGTTTTAATGTTTCTATCCATCACGATGGCGAGCACATTGTGCAGAAGAAATATGTGAACATTGGTGTGGCCGTGGATACGCCTAACGGCTTGATGGTTCCGGTTATTCGCGATGTTGACAAAAAAGGCTTGTGGGAATTGGCCGATGACTTTAGCGCTCTGGTGAAAAAGGCTCGCGAAGGCAAGTTGACTGCGGCCGATATGCAGGGTGGTTGTTTTACCATCTCAAGCTTGGGCGCCATGGGCGGCAACGGTTTTACACCGATTGTCAATGCTCCGGAAGTGGCCATTCTGGGTGTGTCTAAAGCGCAAATGAAGCCGGTTTGGAATGGTAAAGACTTTGAGCCGCGCAATATGTTGCCGCTGGCTCTGTCTTACGATCACCGTGCCATCAATGGCGCAGACGCCGGTCGATTCTTTACGTACCTGACGGCTGTCATTGCCGATGTTCGCCGCCTACTGTTGTAATCGTTTATAGCGACGAGCCAAAAGCCCAGCTGAATTTATTTCAGTTGGGCTTTTTTGTGTCTGACGTTAATGTTAATTGTCGTACGATGATAAGCGGTGGTGGATTTTAAGTGTCGTCCAGAAGTTTTCGGATTTGCTCTTCACTCATGGCGGCAATTTTTAGACGAAGCGTGCTTTCGACCTCTGGCAGAACCGTCTCGATTAGTTCATTCACCAATTGGCTGCGGTTGTATGTGCGAGGCTGAGTAGCGTTGGCCATAGCTTGAAACTCAGCGGACCGGTTTCCCTGTAAGCGTTCGCGAATATGCTGTGGTAAAAATGGGTTCTCTCCGCTGGCTTTTACCGAGTGGGTTTTTTCTTTAATTTCAGTGTCTGCTTCGTTGTTTATTTCTTGTTCTGACTCTAAGTTGCCTCCTGTACTTATTAAGTCTGACTCATTAAAAGCTACAGTGGACTCTGCATGGTGTTCGCTTTCACCTGTGGGTTCGTCTTGCGTCAGATTATCTGCGGCTGTCTGATCGGTGGCTGGATTAAAGAGCGCTTGTTGTCCGGGCAGAGGTAAGGGTGGTTCAGAGTAGTGCGTGCTCTTATGGTCGCCTGATTTAATGTTGGCTTCGGTATTACCATCGACGGCGGTTGGTTCATTAATGTTTTTTTGTTGGTTATCGGCAGTAGTGCGCGCCCCTAGATCGAGCTCTAAATTTTCTTCGTCTGAGCCAGTATCGAGGGTTGCGGCTAGTTGGGCAAGCTCGTCTGTCGCAGTTTGTTTTGCCACTTCCTGCTTAATGACTTGGTAGGCCTCTTGTAAATCGGCGTACTCATCTTTATTTAAGCGTCGATCGGACTGTTCGCTTAGGGTCGTTTGGCCTTGAGGCTCGAGTTTATCGATCACCTCGCTAAGCATGGGTATATCGTGATCGTCCAGCAGGCCTTGGATCGACTCCAGCTCTTGCAGTAATTCCGTTTTGGTTTTTTCACGATCCGACGTCATAAGTATTTACCTTACATCATTCAGCGGTATGAGCGCTTTTAAATCTTTCAGTGCTGATAGGCCTCCATATAGGTTGCCAAGTCGCTACACAGTGTGGTGGTGAACTGGGTAACCTCTATCTTTAAAAAAGGCCCAGTGGGCACGTGTGCTTTTTAACGTGTGCGCGTCTTGAGTGACAATTTCTATCACACGTTGGTATTGACTAAAATTTTCCGGTAATTCGTCTTTAAGGCAGATTAATATATCGTGGTATGGCCCCTGACCCGAAGTGTCTAAAATGATCGGTTCGGCACTGTCCTTGTCGGAATGACTGCGAAAGGGTAGGTATGTCTCGGGACGAAAGTGCAAAAGCGTATGCTCTAGAGTACTTTGGTCTTGGCTGGAATTAAGGGCTACCACACTTTGGTGGTCGCCTTTAACCGCTTTATCAAGCAGACGACACGCAAATTCAAATCGGGTTTGCGTGTCGTTTGACTGTAGAACATAAAAGTCGATGCGCGTCATAATTAGCTTGTCAGGTATTCCAGCAATAGGCTAACGGGGCGGCCTGTGGCACCTTTTGCGCCACCGGATTTCCACGCGGTGCCGGCAATATCCAAGTGAGCCCACTTACAATCTTTCACAAAGCGTGAAAGGTAGCACGCAGCGGTCACACTGCCGGCCTCACGGCCGCCGATATTCGCCATATCAGCAAAGTTGCTGTCCAACTGCTTTTGGTATTCGTCCCAAAGGGGCATGTGCCACGCTTTATCATCGGCGGCTTTACCTGCAGCCAGCAATTTTTCCGCTAAGGCTTCATCGTTACTGTATAGGCCGTGTGCGTGGCTGCCTAAAGCTACGACACAGGCCCCGGTTAGTGTGGCAACATCGACAATGGCGCTCGGCTTATAGCGCTGCACATAGGTGAGGGCGTCGCACAGAACCAGCCGACCCTCGGCGTCGGTGTTAAGAATCTCCACTGTCTGCCCTGACATGGTAGTGACAATATCGCCGGGTTTAGTGGCATTGCCCGAGGGCATGTTTTCAGCCGCTGCAATCACGGCGACGACATTAATTTTGGGTTTGATGTCCAAAATCGATTGAAAGGTGCCGAGCACGCTGGCGGCGCCACACATGTCGAATTTCATTTCGTCCATTCCAGCCCCAGGTTTGAGGCTGATGCCACCGGTATCAAAAGTGACGCCTTTGCCCACTAGGGCTAAAGGGGCCTTGTTTTTAGCCCCGCCGCGGTATTCCAGTATGATCATTTGTCCGGGTTCGTCACTGCCGACCGAGACTGACAAAAAGGCTCCCATGCCTAAGTCTTGCATTTGTTTTTCTGACAGGACTTTGACGGTGGCTTCGCTGTGGCCACGAACCATGGCTCGGGCTTGTTTGCTAAGATAGGTCGGTGTGCAGACATTGCCCGGTAAGTTGCCTAATTCCCGAGCAAGATTGATACCTGATGCCAGTGCTATGCCTTCTTTACTGCCAGTATTGAATGGAGCAACGGATTTTTTGTCACATAACAAGGTAAGTTTTTGCAGAGCCGGTTTTTGCGGCTTGTCGGTTTTAAAGGCGCTGAACTGCCACAAACTTGTTGCCAGTGTTTTGGCAACAAGTTTGGCGGAGGCCTTGGCGTCATTGTCGCTAACGGTAATGCCGTTTAAATCGAGCGCAATATGTCGATACTGTTTGGCTAGGGCAGGTAGTTTCCCGAGGGCTGTTTTGAAGTTTTGCTGTGATACCTCACCAGCAGTGGCCTTGCCTAGGCCGAGTAATACAAGTCGGGTGGCACTCTGGCCAATATTTTGTAGCAGTGTGAGGCTGGCGCCCGCTTGGCCGGTAAACTTCTCTTGACTGAGAATCTTGCTAATTGCACCTGACTCGGCGTCTAGGCTGGCGGCAGTCTCAGACAGCTGCTTACCCTCAAAGATTCCGATGACAAGAGCATCTGCCTTGTGCTTGAGGGCATCGCTCGACTTGGCTTGAATTTGCATAGTAATCCTCAGTGTTGAATAAATGTTACGGTAGTGCCCAACATGCGGCGCAGTGGCAAGACAAAGCTCCATCTTTACGGGATAATAGCGCGCGTACGAGAGTCTAGACAGAGTTTATCATGCTCGGAACACAGGCCAAACAAGCAAGGGGATAGTCCCCGTTAAGAGTCGATTGAGGTGCTCATAATTTGATCATATATCGCTATTTAGCCCGCGAAATTCTACTGACAATGGTAGCTGTCAGTGGGACTTTGTTGCTGATTATTATGAGTGGGCGGTTTGTAAAATACCTCGCCGAGGCCGCTACGGGTAAACTGGCGGTGGATGTACTCTTTTCAATTATGTTCTACCGTCTGCCAGGCTTCCTTGAGTTGGTCATACCACTGGGGTTTTTAATCGCCATTTTACTGGCTTATGGGCGTATGTATATGGACAGTGAGATGGTCGTACTTTCTGCTTGTGGGATGAGTCCGGCCAAATTGTTAAAACTGACCATGCTACCCACTGTACTGGTGGCGCTTTTTGTTGGGTCTATGAGCCTTTGGGTGAGCCCCTGGGGGGCGGCCAAAACTGAATTGTTGTTCGCTGAGCAACGCTCACGCAATGAATTTACCATGCTCCGACCTGGCCACTTTCAATCCATAGGCGATAACAGTTTTGCTTATGTACAAAGTGTCAGCAATGATCGTGAGAAACTGAATAACTTATTTTTGGCTCAGTTGGCTCCAGATGGTCCAACGATCGCCGTGGCACAAAGTGGTAATCAGTTTTTTCATCCGCAATACAATCAGCGTTTTTTAGAGTTACATCACGGTGTCCGCTACCAGGGGGTGCCGGGCTCTGCGGCCTTTCAAGTGACCGAATTTGAACGCTTAGGCCAATTTGTTCCAGAGCCAGAGGTTACCGCTGCTCAAACTAATGAGGCCGATTCTAAAACAACCCTTTCTTTGCTGAGCGCGACTGATGCTCCCAGCCAAGTGGCTCTGCAGTGGCGTTTATCCATGCCGATTATGGTATTGGTTGTGGCTCTAATTGCCGTTCCGTTAAGCCGCACCAATCCCCGACAGGGCCGTTTTTTAAAAATGCTGCCCGCTATTATTTTGTATTTGGTCTATGTCGCAAGCTTAAGTAGTTTGCGCTCATCCATTGAAGAAGGCGGATTCCCCCTATGGCCCGGACTATGGTTAGTTCACGGGGTGTTCTTACTGCTTGCACTGATTATTTTTATCGGCCCCTCCAATATTCTATCGAGATTTAAACGGGGCGCTGCATGAGAATTTTAAGACGCTATATTACCAAGCAGGTGTTTTTTTCTATATTGGCGGTATTGCTGCTGGTGCTCTGTCTCGATTTTATTGGGCAGGTCATGGATCAGTTGGATCGCTTAGGGGGAAATTACACCTTCTATGAGATGTTGATGTACATACTCTGGCGATTACCCACCAGTGTTTATCAGTATATGCCCTATGCTGTGTTGGTGGGGTGTCTGATCGGTTTAGGGGCGCTTGCGAGTTCCAGTGAGTTGGTGATTGTTCGGGCTGCAGGCATTTCTGTGGCCCGGATTATTGGTATTGTGTTACAGCCGGTAATGCTGTTTATAATCTGTACGATTTCGCTGGGAGAGTTCGTCATTCCCTACGCTGATCAGGTCGCCGACAGTCGGCGGGCTTTGGCTTTGGGGTATACGGTTGATGATCAAGCCAGACGAGGGGTTTGGCATCGCGAAGGCAATCAATTCTTTTATTTTAGTGTGGTACAGCCAGATGGTAAGCTTTTTGGCTTTCGTCGTTACACCTTTTCCGATAACGGCAAGCTGACCGAGGCAAGCTTTACCGGCAGCGCCGCCTTTAACGAAGCGGAGGGAGTTTGGCTGGAGAAAAACGTAGCGGTTACAGCGTTTTCCGACCAGGGCACAGCCTCCCAAGAGTTTGCTGAGCGGCGCTGGGATACGGAGCTGACGCCAACATTATTAAATACCGTTGCCGTAGAGCCGGAAACATTATCAATGACCAGTTTGCATGGTTATGTTCAGTATTTGGCGGGGCAGGGGTTGTACACTCGTGAGTATGAGTTAGCATTTTGGCAAAAGTTGTTACAGCCATTAGCCATTGCCAGTTTGGTACTCATTGCCGCATCGTTTGTGTTCGGTCCATTGCGGGAGGTCAGCATGGGCCAGAGAATCTTTACCGGGGTGGTATTTGGTATTGGTTTTCGGCTATTGCAAAGCTTACTGGGTCCCTCCAGTATTGTGTTTGGGTTTTCGCCTCTGATTGCCGTACTGCTGCCAATTGCCCTTTGTGCGGGTTTGGGTGTCTACCTGCTGCGCCGAGCAGGTTAGCCGGCTGCTGGTTGTTTGAACCAACGTCATGCGCGTTCAGCCAGCTATCGACCTTTGGGCAGTTGCCAAACTCGGGTGGCACTGAGCCGGTCGTGCAATGTTAGTTGCTCTCTGTCGACCAGCAGCCATAAGTAGCCGAGTCCCAGTGTTGCAATAGACAGGCTGGCCCACGCGCAGCGACGCAAGCCTTGACTGACGCTTAGGTGCTTGCCGTGAATATCGGTTACTTTTAAGCGCCATGCTTTCATTCCCAGTGTTTGCCCAAATTTTTTCCAAAATACACAATAAAAAGCCACTAGGACAATGACCCAACCAATAAAACCGATGGGGCCTAGGCTGGCTTTTTCCCCTTCGAGTAAGGTTTCTCCAAACACGTTAACTTTTATGGCAAGGGCGGCGGCTCCATAACCTATACTGACGGCCATCAAAAGTAGGCTGTCATATAACATGGCGGCTAAGCGTTTAGAAATCTTGGCGCTGGACAGAGTGGTGATTGTCGTCTCGGACATAATTGTTTGGGCTAGCTACTTGAGTGATTAATCGTAAAGCTTATGCTGTACGCGCCTGCTCGGTCTGGCCTTTGGCCGAGCGTGATTATGCCAGAACCCATTAAAGGTGTCTCTTCGCGCCGAATGTATACCAACTCTTGTTGCTCTTGGGTTATGTAGGTGCCGTTAGTGCTGTGGTCGATCAACACGAACTTGCCGCGTCTATAGATAATTTCGCAGTGCTCGCGGGAAACTTTGGTGTTATCGGCAAACCATTTTACAAGGCTTTCATCGCGGCCAATGGTCAAAGGCAAATCATCAATATTGATAGTTTGTTGGTGAGAGTCGTGGTGGAGTTCGAGCGTTTGCGGTACGGGTAGGTCGGTTAATGACAGTATATCCATAACCGCGGTAGCGTTTTGCGGGTGGGTGGAGGTTTCCCAATGCAATCGGTAAACAATACTGCTGTGTTCTGCACCTTTAAGTCTGACTTGGTCAAAGCGTTCACACTGTTGCGTTAATGCAGGCGGAAGTTGTAATTTAAAAGTGTCGGTCAGCACCACTTGGTTGGCCCGTGCGATATGGGATACATCGGCGGCATCATTGACCACTTGGCCGAAAACATCACCGGTGCTGTCCATTAGTGTTTCACCGTAAGCCATGCCGATACGCAATGAGAGCTGGCCATATTTAAGAGCATGGCGTTGTAGTTCAATGGCGGCGCGGCAGGCCTGCTCAGGGGAACTAAAACGAGCCATGATTTCATCGCCCAGGGTTTTAATGACTACCCCTTCATAGCTTTCGATGATCTCACGTGTGGCGCCTAAAGTTCCATCGATTTGTTGTTTGGCTTGGGTGTTACCGTGTTCTTTATACAGGCGGCTGCTGCCGGATACATCGGCGAACATTACCGCTTGTAAACTACGGGTTGCAGTCATAGGTCCTGTCTCTGAAATTGAGTCTCAGGCGGAGTATATCATTAGAATCTGCGGCTTAATGAACATCACGGATACAGTTGCCGCGCACTTTAATGCGATGTGAGTTGAGTCGCTGAGTGTGAATCAGCCCCCCCTGAGGTGACTGCTGTTCAATATACAGTTGTTTAAAACGGTATTTTTGCCAATAAAAATTAGCCACTTGCACGGCGGCGGAGCCTGTTGCTGTATCTTCACCAACGCCGTACTGAGGGGCGAAGTAACGCATATTGGGGTGCTGAGTATTTCCTACCACCAAAATGAGGGCGCGGCCCGACAGGGCTGTCAGGCGACGAGCGAAGGGCTGTATTGTTCGCAAATTGGTGTTGTGTGTTAATTGAATCAGGCAATATTCTTGGGGGCCGCCGCAGTAGCGACTATCAATAATAGGCGCAGGGACCACCCAGGACCAAAACTTGGGATGTTTGGCGGGTGAAATAGATAGTGGTTGGTCAATGTAATAAGGGCCCGTGGTGTCACAGCCAATCATTAGAGGGCCGCTATCAGTTTCAATATTACAGGCAAAGTTGTGTCCGAGTTTTTGTTGTAAGGCCCGGGCTAAGGCTATCGAGCCCGAGCCGCAGCGTTTTACCTTGTGGTTTCGGTCGAAATGGCTGACCACAATGTTGGTGTCAGCATTCGCATCAGTGTAGTTGTTTTTATTGTGGCGAGCTTGGGTAGCCACCACCCATTTACCATTAGGGTCGAGATGCGGTGGAGTGTCTTCCGTAGTAAATACAACATTATGGCAGTTGCCCCCGCTGCCATTACTGGTGCAAAAAGCCCGATACTCCTGTTGTTTAGTGGGCATATTGCAATAAATAAACGGCGAACAGTTTGTCACTGTCCAGCCATAAGTGGTGCTTAACCCAGCCAGATTGTCTCGCCAACTCGGTAAAATCATCGGGTTTAAATTTATACGAATTTTCAGTGTGGATACTCTCACCGCGGCTGAACTCAATCGTGTGGCCGGCAATATTTACTTGCTGTTCTTTAAGGCTACGCAAATGCATTTCTATGCGGCCGACGGTTTCATTGTAAAAAGCGTGGTGGGCAAAGTTATGCAGCTTAAAGTTTCCGTCGAGCTCACGGTTAATACGTTCTAAAACGTTTTTATTAAATTTTGCAGTAATGCCTTTGGGGTCGTTATAGGCTTGATTGAGAATGGTTGGGGGCTTTTGGGTGTCCACCCCAATCAGTAAAAAGCTGCCAGTGCCCAGTGTGGTGCCGGCATTGCGCAAAAACACTGAGGCTTGTTGTGGGGTAAAGTTACCGATGGTGGAGCCAGGGAAAAATCCTAACCGCGTGCGTTCGCTAGGGTGCAGCGATAGAGGTTTGGTGAAATCATGCACACAGGGGTGAATGCTTAGCTCGCGGTATTGAGACTCCAGCACTCGACAAGCGCTTATCAGGTGCGCCTCACTGATATCAATCGCGGTAAAACTGCGAACATTTTGTAGGGAGCGCAGCAGGGCGCCTACTTTTCGCAGTGAACCCGCTCCGAACTCAACAATTTCCAAGCCCCGGGGTGCGTTGCCGGTAAAGTAATTGCCCAAATCTTGAGCAACGGTGGGCAGCATGGCAAGTTCTGTGCGGTAGGGGTAGTACTCTTGCAGGTCGCAAATCTCGTCAAAATATTCAGACCCTTGTTGATCGTAAAAATATTTGGGCGACAGCGTTTTTTGATCTTGGCTTAAGCCCAGTATTACATCGGCTAAAAATTCATTATCGGGTAATTCTCTTGCGTCACGGCTTTCGGCGTATTGCATTGTGGTTTCCCTGAGTTATTAGTGTGAATCAATGGTTATTTTTAGCAGGTCGTACACCGCTGAACTGCCAGCGTTGGTGCGGGTGAAAAAAGTTGCGATAACTGTGACGCATTTGAGCTTGCGCCGTTGCACAAGAACCCCCACGAAGCACAAATTGATTGGCCATAAATTTACCGTTGTACTCTCCCAGCGCACCTTGCTCGGCGCTAAAGCCTGGGTAGGGGGCATAGGCACTGGATGTCCACTGCCAGACATTGCCAAACAATGAAGGCTGTGTGGCTGGACCTGGTTGCCAGTGGCCACTCTCGGCAAATTCTCCTTCGACTGTACGGTTTTGCTGGCGCGCGGCGTATTCCCATTCAAATTCGGTAGGCAGGCGCCAGCCGGCCCAGCGGCAAAATGCATCGGCCTCATAAAAGCTGATGTGACACACCGGAGCGGCAGGGTCTAAAGGTTGCCAGCCGTGCAAGGTGAACTCTTGCCAGTTTTTATCCTGAGGGTGCCAGTACAGAGGGGCTTGCCACTGTTCACGTTGGGCGAGGTCCCAGCCGTCACTGAGCCAGGGGCCGGGCGTTTGATAGCCGCCATCTTGAATGAAATTTAACCACTCGCCGTTGCTGATGGGCAGATCCCGTAAAGAGAAGGCAGAAATAAACACTTGATGAGCTGGTGCTTCACAGTCGTAGTGAAACCCAGCGCCCGAGGTACCAATCGTCGTTAATGTTTCTGGGTAGGTGCAAAATTGCGGTTTAGGTGATGCTTTAATGGTTTTAAGCGCATGATTGGGAACAATGTCGGCGGCTGGGTTTAGCCATAGCGCGTGCTTGATGTCGGTCAGGATCAGTTCTTGATGCTGCATTTCGTGGTGCAGCCCAGTGGTTACTAAGGATTGTACCTTGGGGCAGTCAGATGCCGCGAGTAACTGTTCAATAGCGTCATCGACATGGTGGCGAAAGTCGAGCACTTGAGAGAGACCGGGGCGCGAGAGCAAGCCGCGTTGCGCGCGAGGGTGGCGCGAGCCCACAGCGTTATAGTAAGAATTGAATAAATAGTTAAAGTTTTGCTGAAAAACGGTGTAGTTAGGGCAGTGCGGTTTGAGGATAAACTCTTCAAAGAACCAGGTGGTATGCGCCAGGTGCCATTTGGTAGGGCTGGCGTCGGGCATAGATTGTAGCATCATGTCCTCAGCACTAAGCCCGCTGGTTAGGGCTAAAGTGCGGGCACGCACAGCGCCGAATTGTGCTGCTATCTGTTTATTTACAGGTTCTGTGCATTCATAGAACATCCAATGCTCTCCAGATAAACATGAAAAATCAGCATAGGACACAATCGTGACGATTGAAAGTGATAGAGGTGACAGCGAATTGAAATGACAGGCATAAAAAAAGGCCCATAATAATATGGGCCTTTTAATATTTTGGTACCAGAGGCCGGACTCGAACCGGCACGCTTTTAAGGGCGGGGGATTTTGAATCCCCTGTGTCTACCAATTTCACCACTCTGGCAAAGAGGGCGTGATTATAGCAGCGAGTTTTGCGCCGTCAACTGCCAATTTGCACAATACTGGCAACTGTTGCGCATTTAAGCTAATCTTGCGCGCCTCGACTTAATCAATCGCTTATTAATTATGCAGCGCCAGCAATTCCACTACGACTTACCCGATCAATTAATCGCCAACCATCCGGCAAAAGAGCGCCGCGATAGTAAACTGTTATCGCTCGATGGGGCTACCGGTGAACTACAGGATCAATCCTTTGCCCAATTGCTCGATTGGGTGGAGCCGGGTGATTTAATGGTATTTAATGATACTCGGGTGATACCCGCGCGATTATTTGCGCGCAAAGAAACCGGTGGTTCGGTAGAAATACTGGTGGAGCGAGTATTGTCCGAAACTCGAGTTTTAGCCCATACCCGAGCCAGCCGCTCACCTAAACCCGGCAGTTGCCTGCACCTCGAAGACGGCTCCCAGCTCAAGGTCGTAGGTAGAGAGGGGGCGTTGTTTATTCTGGATTTTGCCGAGTCGGTGGTACCTGTGTTGAATCGGGTGGGGCATATGCCTTTGCCGCCCTACATTGATCGGGCTGATACAGAAGAAGACCAAGAGCGTTATCAAACTGTATACGGTCGTCGTGAGGGCGCGGTAGCTGCGCCTACAGCGGGTTTGCATTTTGACCAAGCCATGCTGGCTGAGCTCAAAGCGATGGGGGTTGAGCAGGGGTTTGTGACCTTGCACGTTGGGGCGGGGACGTTTCAGCCGGTTAAAGCCGATAATATCGAAGATCACACCATGCATACCGAAGTCGTTGAGGTCGGTGCGTGTGTGTGTGAGCAAATTGCCGCTACCCGGGCGCGCGGCGGGCGGGTGATTGCGGTGGGGACCACATCGGTCCGAAGCCTAGAGAGTGCCGCTAGAGCTCACGGCGGTACAATAGCGCCTTTTCAGGGAGAAACAGACATTTTTATCTACCCCGGTTACCAGTTTAATGTGGTGGATTGCTTGGTCACTAACTTCCATTTGCCCGAGTCGACGTTGCTGATGCTAGTGTCGGCCTTTGCCGGTTACGATAATGCTATGGGCGCTTATCGCCACGCGGTGCAGAAGCAATATCGCTTTTTTAGTTATGGCGATGCCATGTTTATTCAGCGCAATCCGGCGCCCAATGGCCCGTAGTCGGGGCCTTTATTAATCCTTATTTATGAAAAAACGCAGAAAGAGTACAAATATATGACCCGCCAGTGCCAGATGAGTTTTTCTCTAAAAGCGTCAGAGGGGCGCGCCCGTCGCGGCGAGCTGGTGTTCCCGCGTGGCAAGGTACAGACTCCGGCGTTTATGCCTGTGGGTACCTACGGCACCGTAAAAGGCATGGCACCACGTGATATTGAGGAGATTGGAGCCGAGATAATTCTGGGTAACACCTTTCATCTGATGCTGCGCCCGGGGACTGAGGTGGTTAAAGCTCACGGTGATTTGCACGATTTTATGCGCTGGAGCGGCCCTATATTGACCGACTCAGGTGGCTTTCAGGTTTTTAGCCTAGGAAAAATGCGCAAAATTACCGAAGAAGGTGTGGCTTTTCGCTCGCCTATCGACGGCAGTAAAGTTTTTATGGACCCAGAGCTCTCCATACAGGTGCAGCGCGATCTAGGCTCGGATATTGTGATGATTTTCGATGAGTGCACACCGTACCCGGCCACTCCTGATGAGGCGCGGAAATCGATGGAGCTATCGTTGCGCTGGGCACAGCGCTCTAAAGATGCCCATGGAGACAACCCTTCTGCACTTTTCGGCATTGTGCAGGGTGGAATGTACGAGCATTTGCGCACGGAGTCTCTCAAGGGCTTGGTCGATATCGATTTCGATGGCTATGCCATTGGTGGTCTATCGGTGGGCGAGCCCAAAGAAGACATGCTGCGGGTGCTGGAGCACTTAACCCCCGAAATGCCCGAAGAGCGCCCCAGGTACCTAATGGGTGTGGGTAAGCCGGCCGATATCGTAGAAGCCGTTAGGCGTGGTGTCGATATGTTTGACTGTGTGATGCCTACTCGCAACGCCCGCAATGGTCACTTATTTACCAGCGAAGGTGTGATTAAAATTCGCAACGCCAAGCATCGATACGATACCGGTCCTTTGGACTCAACGTGTGATTGCCACACCTGCAAAAATTTTAGTCGCAGCTATTTGCACCATTTGGATAAATGTGGCGAGATATTGGGTGCCCAGCTCAACACAATTCATAACTTGCGTTACTACCAAAACCTGATGAGCGGTCTGCGCAATGCCATAGAGCAGGGCTGCCTTGAGCAATTTGTGATCGATTTTTATCAGAGCCAAGGGCTCGAAGTACCACCAGCGCCTGAGTAACATTCATTGTTGTTGCGGGTAGTTTCGGTATAATCCGCCCCCGAGTAGGCCTAGGGACTTGAGATAAGGGCAATCAGTCCCATATAGGTTCGAACAAAGAAAATAAACGCCTGATGCCTCCCTTTGGTTGTTTCAGTGCTCACGATGGACTTTCGTATGTCAAACCGCTACCCGATTTGGAAGTATCTGCTGATTGTCGTTATTGCGATACTTGGTTTTATTTATGCTGTACCCAACCTCTATCCACCCGATGATGCGATTCAGATTTCCGGTAGCTCCGGCGATATGGTGATCGGTGCCCCGATTTTGTCTAAAGCTGAAAAAGCTCTAACCGAGGCGGGTGTTGAGTATTTTGACCCGATTCAGAGTGAGCGCAGCGCCCAGTTGCGTTTTGCCAGCGGTGAGGCGCAACTACTCGGTAAAAAAGTGGTTCAGCAAGCGCTGGGCAGCGAATACGTTGTTGCGTTAAACCAAGCGCCTACCACGCCAAGCTGGCTCGTATCTATGGGTGGTGAGCCCATGAAGCTGGGGCTCGATTTACGCGGTGGCGTACATTTTCTGCTCGAAGTCGATGTCGATTCGGCCATTGCCAAGCGTCAGGAGACCAGTGCAGAAGAAATGAAAGACAGCATGCGTGAGGCGCGAATTCGCTATTCGCGCGTTACTCTTGATGAAATGACTATTGTGGCGGAGTTTCGCAGTGAAGAGCTGCGCGACCAAGCCATCAGCCATTTGCGCAGTGAATACCGACAAATGCTTTTCAATACAGACGCTCCGCAAACCGAGGGTCGCTTTGTCTTTCAGGCAAGTTTAAGCGAAATGGCTCGGCGAGAAATCGAGCAGTACGCACTGACCCAAAACCTGACGACATTGCGTAAAAGGGTGAATGAGCTGGGGGTTTCCGAGCCCATCGTGCAAAGTCAGGGGCGCAACCGCATTATTGTCCAGCTGCCTGGTGTGCAAGATACCGCCGAAGCTAAGCGTGTGATTGGTAAAACCGCGAACCTTGAGTTTCGCCTGGAGGCCGAGCGCGACGCGCTAGTCTCAACCACCGAAGCCTTCGAGTACCGAGGTTACCCGGCCAAAATCGAATCAAAAGTTATTTTAACGGGTGACCATGTCGCCAATGCCAACGCGTCGCTCGACCCTGAAACTAACATGCCACAGGTGAATATTACTCTGGACAGTTTGGGCGGCAATAAAATGAACCACGCCACCCGCTCTAATATCGGACGTCGAATGGGTGTACTGTTTATTGAATACAAAACCCGGATGAGCACCGAGGTTGACGAGCAGGGCGAGCAGGTTCAGGTTACCGAGCAGTATGTCGAAAAAGACTTGATAAACTTGGCTACTATTCAAGGCGCGCTGGGAGTTCAATTTCGTATTACCGGCTTGGATTCGCCTACCGTTGCTTCTGAACTGGCGCTGATGCTGCGCTCCGGGGCTCTGGCCGCGCCTATGTACTTTGTTGAAGAGCGCACCATCGGTCCATCACTGGGGGCAGAAAACATCCAACTCGGGGTTAAATCATTACAGTGGGGCTTGGGTTTAGTCTTATTGTTTATGTTGGTGTATTACAAAGCCTTTGGGGTTTTTGCCAATCTGGCATTGGCGGTGAATGTATTGCTATTGGTGTCAGTTATGTCTCTTCTGGGGGCAACTCTGACCTTACCGGGTATTGCCGGTATCGTCTTGACGGTGGGTATGGCGGTGGATGCCAATGTGCTCATTTTTGCCCGAATACGTGAAGAAATTAAAAATGGTGCCAGTCCGCAGGCAGCTATATCGGCCGGTTACGATCGTGCTTATGTCACCATTCTCGATGCCAACATAACCACGCTAATCGTGGCGGTCATTCTTTACGCTATCGGCTCGGGTCCGGTTAAAGGCTTTGCTGTTACCTTATCGATCGGTATTCTGACCTCAATGTTTACCGCCATTATGGGCACCCGTGCACTGACTAATTTAGTCTACGGTGGCCGTAAAAACCTGAAAAAACTCTGGATTTAAGGATTGTGGCCATGTCTTCAAAAAAAGCATTAAATTTTATGGGAGCCCGAATTCCCGCCACAGCCCTGTCCGTTATCTTTTTGGTCGTGGCTATAGGCGCACTAGCGGTTAATGGGTTAAAACTGGGCTTGGATTTTACCGGTGGCGCTCAGGTTGAGGTGAGTTTTTCTCAACCGGCCGACATCCCTAAAATTCGCAGTATTTTAAATGAACAAGGGCTCAAAAACCCCGTTGCAGTGCTGTTTGGCTCTGATACTGAGGTATTGATTCGCACTCAAGGCGCTATGTCCGAGGGCGCTGAAAATGCCCTGCAAACCCGCCTGACGGCTCAATACGGCGATGCCCAACTGGTTGCCGTTAATCGCGCTCCCAGCGGTGTGAGTGGCTATTCGCAGGAGCTACTTATCTCTGGCGTCAGTCCCGGTGAATTAAATACTAACGAGCTATTCCCGCCACGGTTTTATGGGCAAGTGGAGCTTTCTGCCAGCGAGCAAGGTGTGTCGGCACTGATCGAAAATAATCTCGACTCCGCCTATACGCAAGTGCTGCTTGAGGTGTTGGCTGAGCAGACCCAGTCCGCCGTAGAGTTGCGCCGCAGTGAGTATGTCGGGCCGCAAATCGGTGCTGAGCTTCGTGATGAAGGTGGCATTGGTATGCTGGTTGCCCTGGTCGTGGTGATGCTCTACGTGGCGGTTCGTTTTCAGTACAAGTTCTCGGTTGGAGCGGTATTGGCACTGGCGCATGATGTGATTATCGTGCTTGGTTTCTTTGCTTTGATGCGTATTGACTTTGATTTGACTGTGTTAGCGGCGGTACTGGCCGTTATTGGTTACTCTCTGAACGATACCATTGTGGTGTTTGACCGTATTCGTGAAAACTTTCGCATAATGCGTAAAGGTTCGACTACCGATGTGATCAATGCATCGTTAACCCAAACCTTAGAGCGAACTTTTATCACCTCTTTGACCACATTGCTGGTATTGGGAATGTTGTTCGTTTTCGGTGGTGAGTTGATCAGCGGCTTTGCTATTGCACTGATTGTTGGGGTGGTTGTGGGTACTTATTCGTCAATTTACGTTTCAGCCAACACACTAATGTGGTTGAAGCTCGATAAAGAAGACTTAATGCCACCGGAAAAAGAAGGTGCTGAAATTGACCAAATGCCCTAGTGGCAGTCGGTGAATTCTAGGCGCCTATTTCATTGCGCCATGCCTAAATAAAAAAGCTCACCTTACGGTGGGCTTTTTTTTACTCTAGAATCAGCGATATGCTAACTTTAACAATGCTGTTTTAAATGAGCCAAACCATGCATACGATCAGTGCCAGTCAGACGCTCGACACCATGACGCCGGATGAGCTGCGCGACTTGGTGCAACGCTATCGCCGAATTTTCAGCGGTAGTGGATACGGTTTTTGGGAGTGGGATTTAACCAACAGTTATATCGATTGGTCGGGGACTTTTTGGGAGCAGCTAGGTTATAGCGATGAAGATCGAAAAATAGTCACCGATGCCAACCGGTTGCCTGAGTTTATTCACCCTGACGATATCGACTGTATGTATGAAGCTGTGCGGGAGCATTTACGCACCGCGGAACCTTTAAATACCTGTTACCGCATTAAAACCAAATCGGGCGATTACATCTGGACCCAGGTTAGGGCAGACTCCATACGCGATGACTCGGGTCGGGCAATGTATATTTCAGGTGTGAACTTCGATGTTACCGAATTAAAAAACGTCGAGGCGGCCCTGCGCGAGAGTGAAGCGCGACAGGCGCGAATTATTCAAGCCTCCAAAGACGGTATTTGGGAGTGGTACCCAGAGAGTAACGACTTCCAGTTTTCTGCCCGCTGCTGGGAGCACCTCGGCTATACCGAAGAGGATGATCTGGTTACCGCTGGCCACGATCGCATGCAAGAGTGGCTCAGCTTTATCCACAAAGAGGATGCGCCAAAGTTTAATGCTGTATTGAAACAGCATCTGCGGGGGTTTGGTCCATTTGATGTTGAGTACCGCATTTACGATAAGCAAGGCAGTATTCGTTGGATTCGGGCGCGCGGTAAGGCCAGCTTTGATGTGGACGGTCGACCCACCCGGATGTCTGGCACCAATATGGATATTACCGACATCAAGCGAGCCGAGGAGCGAGTGCTTAAAGCCAAAGAGGTGGCAGAAAAAGCAAACCGGGCTAAAAGTGATTTTCTTAACAGTATGAGCCACGAGTTGCGCACACCGCTAAATGCGATCTTAGGTTATGCCCAGTTGTTTGAGTACGATGAAAACTTGCAAGAGTCGCACAAAGACAACATTCGCGAAATTCGCTCTGCCGGCGAACACTTGCTTAAACTCATTAACGATGTATTGGATTTGGCCAAAGTTGAATCCGGAGCCGTGACCACCGCTTTTCAGCCAGTATTGGTGTCAAGGCTTCTCACTGATTGCTTTACCCTAGTGCAGCCTCAGGCCGATGCCCGAGGTATTAATTTGCACGGCGATTTTTCCGGCCTGGCGAACGCTTGTGTTTCCGCCGACCCTATCCGGTTAAAGCAGGCTCTGCTGAACTTAATGAGCAACGCGATTAAGTACAACAAGGTCGGTGGTGAGGTGGAAGTTATCCTGAGTAGCACCGAAGATAACCATTTACGGATTGCTGTGTGCGATACGGGGCAGGGCATAGCCCCTGAGCGTCACGATGAAGTGTTCCAGCCCTTTAACCGCCTAAGTGCAGAGCTTAGCAAGGTGGAGGGCTCAGGTGTAGGGCTGGTGATTACCCGACAATTAATTGAAATGATGCAAGGGCGCATAGATTTTACCAGTGAGCAGGGCGAGGGCACTTGTTTCTGGGTGGATTTGCGCAGAACCGCAGAGGCTGAAGATGTCAGCTTACCGAATGCGCCTGAAGAGCAGGAGCATACAGTTCTCTCGTTGAATGTTGAGGGGCTTTATAATGTTTTGTATATCGAGGATAACCCGACCAATATACGATTGTTGCAGCAATTTTTTAATCGCTGTGAGAATTTTCAATTGGAGGTCAGTGAGGAACCGTATGTGGGAATCTTCCGGGCCAGGCAAACTTGCCCTGATCTTATTTTATTGGATATTAATTTACCGGGGTTAGACGGTTACGATGTTCTCAGTGTTCTGCGTAACGATCCGGTTACCCGAAACATTCCAGTGGTTGGTTTGTCGGCAAATGTGATGTCGATCGATATAGAAAAAGGGCGAGAGGCAGGATTTTATGAATATTTAACCAAACCGCTGCAAATCAGCCAGTTGGTTGAAGTGTTAAATCGTCTGTTTGCGCCGGGTAGTCAAATAGCGCAATAACCGGCCTGCCATCGCTGGGCTGCTGACAGGCCGGTTGTCTACTAGCGTATATGGCCCATATGCTTTTGCACGATTTGCAGTAATGGCTTGAACACCTTAGGGCTGCCACAAACGACATGGCCGGTCTCAAAATGAGAGTTGCCACCGTTGAAGTCGCAGCTGAGGCCGCCGGCTTCTTTGATCAGTAACAATCCCGCCGCGATGTCCCATTGGTTTAGGTTCATTTCCCAAAAACCGTCAAAACGTCCCGCAGCCACATAGGCTAAATCGAGAGCAGCTGACCCCTGGCGACGAATACCGGCGGTTTGACCGGCAATTTCTTGGACCGCAGCCAAGTACGCTGAAATATTGTCCAGTGCGTAGCCACTAAAAGGAATGCCCGTGCCGATAACCGCACCGTTTAAACCTTTGCGGTTGCTGGCGCGAATACGGCGGCCGTTAAGTGCAGCCCCACGGCCGCGGCTGGCGGTAAATTCTTCACGTTTGATGGGGTCATACACCACGGCGTGTTCCAGCTGGCCTTTGATCCGGCAGGCTATGGAAATAGAAAAGTGGGGGATACCGTGTATAAAGTTAGTGGTGCCGTCGATGGGGTCAATAATCCACTCTACATCTGAATCACTGCCAGGCTGAACTCCGCCCTCCTCGCCGATAATTGTGTGATCGGGGTAGGCTTTTTTCAGGTGGTAAATAATCTCTTTTTCCGACGCTTTGTCGATTTCGGTCACAAAGTCATTGCGACTCTTTTCTTCAATGGTTACGACATCAAGGCGCTCGGTGGCGCGTTCAATGAGTTCACCGGCTTTGCGCGCAGCGCGCAAAGCAATAGTCAGCATAGGTTCCATGGGGCACCATTTAACAGAAAGCTTAAAGAACAGGGGGCGATACAGCCGGCGCAATTATAGCGAGTCAGTGCTTTGAAACCAATCAAAATATTTCCCCGCGCGTTTGAGCGTTATTATCTATCCGCTAACAGCTTAGGCCGATTTTTGCTAGAATGCCGCGGTTTTGCTGACCTAACTCTTGCCGAGGCGTCTCAATGAGTGAAAATCGACTGGATAATGTGCGTATTGTGCTGGTGAATACCTCCCACCCGGGCAATATCGGTGGCGCGGCGCGCGCTATCAAGAATATGGGGATGGGGCGACTCTATTTGGTGGCGCCAAAAGAATTCCCGGCTGAAAAGGCCGTCTGGCGCGCCGCCGGCGCTTTGGATGTGCTAGATAACGCGGTCGTGGTGGAGACTCTGGACGAAGCTCTCGAAGGCTGCGGCTTTGTGGTCGGCACCAGCGCTCGCGAGCGCCGTATTCCCTGGCCATTGGTGAATCCGCGCGAGTGTGGAGAAAAGGCCATTCAAGAGGCGGGCAGTCACGATGTCGCTATTATGTTTGGCCGTGAGGACCGCGGACTGACTAATGAGGAGTTGCACCGTTGTCACTTTCATGTGCATATTCCCTCCAACGAGGAATATTCATCACTCAATTTGGCCGCAGCCGTACAGGTTATTGCCTATGAGCTGCGAATGGCTTGGTTGGCCCATAAGGATGGCAAGGCTCCAACTTATAACGACTGGGATGTGCCGCCGGCCAAAGTGGAGGCGATGGAGCGGTATTTTGACCATCTACAGGAAACCTTGGAAAAGCTCGGCTTTCTGGAACCCGATAATCCGCGCCAAACCATGACCCGGTTGCGCCGTCTTTACAGTCGTATACGGATGGATGAAATGGAATTGTCGATTATGCGCGGTGTGCTTACATCCACACAAAATTACATATACCATGCTGAAAATCCAAAATCTGACTCAGATCAGTAGCTCTGGGACGGGTTTTACGGCCCCGCTAAGGTAGGGGCACTTGGCACAAGGGTAATAGTTGAGTAAAATACTCAGTTATTGCAAATCAGCCTGAAATTCTATGCGATTAACCACCAAAGGCCGCTACGCGGTAACCGCCATGCTCGATCTCGCCTTGCACAGTGAGGCGGGCCCGGTGAGCCTTGCTGACATCTCGGAGCGGCAGGGGATCTCTCTGTCCTATTTGGAGCAACTGTTCTCCAAGTTGCGCCGCGAGTCGCTGGTCATTAGTGTGCGCGGGCCAGGGGGTGGTTATCGTTTGGCTCAGACCTCGGCTATGGTGTCGGTGGCGGCGGTGGTCGATGCGGTGAATGAGTCACTGGATGCCACAAAGTGTAACGGTGCCGGTGACTGTCAAGACGGTCAAATCTGCATTACACATCACTTATGGCAGGATCTTAGCGGCCAAATCCATGAGTTTCTCAGCGGTATCAGCTTGGCCGATCTGGTGGCCAGACAAGACATACAGGCTGTTTGTCGGCGACAAGAGAGCGAGCTAGATTTGCAGAACATTGTCTGCAGTGATCTCAGCTAACGGTAAGGCGACATGAACCCGATATATTTAGATTATGCCGCCACCACGCCGGTTGCGCCAAAAGTTGCCGAGGCCATGGCTCAGTGCCTGACCGAAGAGGGCAATTTTGCCAACCCGGCGTCGCGTTCACACGTGTATGGTTGGCGCGCCGAAGAGGCCGTGGAGGCCGCTCGCGGTCAGGTGGCCGCTTTGATAAACGCCGATGCCCGGGAAATAGTTTGGACCAGCGGTGCGACTGAATCCAACAACCTGGCCCTTAAAGGTCTGTGCCGGCCTGGCGATCATCTGATTGTATCCAGTATCGAGCACAAAGCGGTGCTGGATGTGGCGCTCTGGCTAAAAGAGCAGGGCATCGAGGTCGATTTTGTCGAGCCCACCGCTGCTGGCACGATATTGCCAGAGCGAATTGAGGCGCTGCTAAAACCCAATACACGGCTGGTTAGCGTGATGTGGGTTAACAATGAGCTGGGCACGGTCAACCCCATTGCGGATATATCTGCCCTCTGTCAAAAGGCGGGTGTTTTACTGCATGTCGATGCCGCCCAGGCACTGGGCAAGCTGCCCATTGATCTAGACGCGCTGAAGGTAGATGCGCTGTCGCTTTCGGCTCACAAGTGCTACGGCCCTAAAGGTATTGGTGCACTCTATGTAAAGCGCAGTCCCAATATCGCTGTACAAGCACAAATACACGGCGGCGGCCACGAGCGGGGTATGCGTTCGGGCACCTTGCCTACGCACCAATGTGTCGGTTTTGGCTTGGCTTGCGAGCTGGCCGGTCAGGTTTTAACGGAAGAAACCTCTCGTATTAGTAAATTGCGCGACCGACTCTGGCAGTCGATTCGCGATCTGCCTGGTGTGCGCCTAAATGGCGAGGGTGCCGAGCGGGTGTGCGGCCATTTAAATGTAGCTTTTACCGGTATAGATGGCGAAGTTTTACTGTTGAGCTTGCGGCAATTGGCAGTATCAACCGGTTCGGCATGTACCTCGGCCAGTATGTCGCCCAGTTATGTGTTAAACGCTATCGGATTGAGCGCTGCGGATGCACTGGCATCAATTCGGATCAGCCTCGGCCGTTACACCGACGCCGACGATATTGAGCAAGCGGCAGCCCATATACGCCAAGTGGTGTTGGGTCTGCAGGGCGGTAAACAGCCTCGGCGCGCCTGATGAGTCTGTTCCGTACCGATTTATACACCAGAAATGATTCAGTAAAAATAGACGGCTAAAGGCCGCAACGATTTGGGCAGCCATAGAGCTGCAAATGATTAGCACGGCAGAAACCCTGCCCACTTCACTATAGGTGAAGGAGAGGAGAAAGATGTCTGAACAGGTTGAACACCTAATCAGGAAAGACTACGCCGCGGGTTTTCATACCGCGATTGATACAGAAACCTTACCGCCAGGTCTTAACGAAGATGTGGTGCGGTTTATTTCGGCCAAAAAGAAAGAGCCGGAATGGTTGTTGGAGTGGCGCCTGCAGGCTTTTCGTGCCTGGCAGGAAATGGAGGAGCCCGATTGGGCACACCTCAACTATACCGCGCCTGACTATCAAGCGATATCCTACTTTTCAACACCCAAAAGTATGGAAGATCGCCCGCAAAGCTTGGATGAAGTTGACCCCAAATTGCTGGAGACCTATGAAAAATTGGGGATTCCACTGCACGAGCAAGAAATGCTCGCCGGTGTCGCTATGGATGTGGTGTTTGACTCGGTCAGCGTGGTGACGACCTTCCGTGAAAAACTGGCCGAGGCAGGTGTTTTGTTTTGCTCGATCAGTGAGGCGGTGGAAAAATACCCCGAGTTGGTAAAGAAATATTTGGGCTCAGTGGTGCCGCAAAAAGACAACTATTTTGCCGCGCTTAACTCTGCAGTGTTTTCCGATGGTTCATTTGTCTACATTCCCAAAGGCGTACGTTGCCCGATGGAGTTGTCGACCTATTTTCGTATTAACGAACAAAATACCGGCCAGTTCGAGCGGACCTTGATTATCGCCGAAGAGGGCTCTCACGTAAGTTACCTCGAAGGTTGTACTGCGCCTATGCGCGATGAAAACCAGCTGCACGCAGCCGTTGTTGAGCTGGTCGCTAATGATAACGCCGAAATCAAATACTCGACGGTGCAGAACTGGTACCCAGGGGATGAAGAAGGCAAAGGCGGTATTTATAATTTTGTGACCAAGCGCGGGGTTTGCCATACCAGCGCTAAAATCAGCTGGACGCAAGTAGAGACCGGCTCTGCTGTGACCTGGAAATACCCAAGTTGCGTGTTGCGCGGTGATAACAGCGTGGGTGAATTTTATTCGGTAGCTCTGACCAACAATTATCAGCAAGCCGATACCGGCACCAAGATGATTCATATTGGTAAGAACACTCGTTCTACCATTATTTCGAAAGGTATTTCCGCCGGTAAAAGTCAAAATGTCTATCGGGGCTTGGTACGTATGAATCCGGGCGCCGACGGTGCGCGTAACTACACCCAGTGCGATTCATTGCTGATTGGTGATCGCTGTGGTGCTCATACTTTCCCTTATATTGAAAGTAAAAACCCATCGGCTGTTATTGAGCACGAAGCAACCACCTCTAAGGTGAGCGATGATCAAATGTTCCTCTGTCAGCAGCGGGGCTTGGATCCAGAAAAAGCGGTTTCCATGATCGTCAATGGCTTCTGTCGCGAGGTTTTTAAAGAGTTGCCTATGGAGTTTGCTGTAGAGGCGGGCAAGCTGCTGGAAGTGAGCCTAGAAGGTTCGGTAGGTTAAAATTTTTACCGATTTTGAGTCGGTACCGTTTGAGAATACTGATTATGTTAACGATTGATAAATTGTGCGCACGAGTTGAAGAAAAAGAAATCCTAAAAGGCTTAAACCTGACAGTTAAGCCAGGTGAAGTGCATGCCATCATGGGGCCCAATGGCGCTGGTAAAAGCACGCTGGGTAGTGTGTTAGCTGGTCGCGAGGCATTTGAGGTGACAGGTGGTAGTGTGACCTTTAATCAGCAAAATCTGCTGGAGCTGGATGTTGAGGCGCGCGCGCACCTAGGTTTGTTTTTGGCGTTTCAGTACCCGGTGGAAATCCCCGGCGTTAGCAATATGGAATTTCTGAAAGCCTCGGTGGATGCGGTTCGCAAAGCGCAAGACAAAAGCGAGTTGTCCAGCGTTGAGTTTATGAAAATGGCGCGTGAGGCGAGCAAGCAGGTCAAATTGGATCAAGCATTTTTGAAGCGTGGCGTTAACGAAGGTTTCTCCGGGGGCGAGAAAAAACGCAATGAAATTTTACAGATGATGTTACTTGAGCCCAGCTTGTGCATCTTAGATGAGACTGACTCTGGCCTGGATATAGATGCTCTGCAAACAGTGGCCGATGGCGTTAATGCCATGCGCGATACTGAGCGTAGTTTTATTGTCGTGACGCACTATCAGCGCCTGTTAGATTATATTGTGCCCGATTACGTACATGTCTTGGCCGACGGTAAAATTGTCAAATCTGGTGATAAATCACTGGCCAAAGAATTGGAAGCGAAAGGTTACGGTTGGCTAGAAGGCGAGGTGGCTTAATGGGTGTGTTACAAACCCGTGTGCTAGAACTGGCTGAGCAACAAAGTGCCCCTGATTGGTTGTCTGGGTTACGTGAGCAGGGCGCCGAACGTTTTGCGGCCACACCTTGGCCGACACGACGCACCGAGCATTGGAAATACACCCCACTTGCCGGTTTGGCGAAAAAAGTTCTAACACCATCGGAAACAAGTTCTGTCGATTTTCAATCGGTGGTGAGCGTTCAGTCTCCGGCCTATCGGCTGGTGTTTGTTAACGGTGTTTTTGCCGAATCGCTTTCCGATTCATTGCCCGCCGAGATTACACTATTAGCATCGGCGAATGCCGAGCAGTCAGCCCTTATTCAACAACATTTGGGACGTTTGGCCGATAGTCGCGAGCATTTGTTTGCCGCGTTAAGTGAGTCTACCTTAGAGCAAGGCGCCTTGATGTATGTGCAGGCGGGACAGCAATTAGATAAGCCGGTTTATTTATTAAATTACAGTACCGGCGATGCGGCACAATTATCCAGTACTCGGCATTTGGTCGTGCTAGGTGAGGGCGCTGAGGCTGAGATAATCGAGCAGTTTAATACTGATTCTGATCAGCAAAATAATTTAGTGGCCTCTTACACTGAGATAGTGATGGCGGCCAATGCCAAATGCAAACACTACCGTTTAAATCTTGAAGGTGAGGGCATCACTCATGTCGGTGGCGTATTTGTTGAATTGGGGCGTGACGCGCAGTTCAATGGCTTTGCGTTTGCGAAGGGTGCTGAGTTGATTCGCAATGACTACGTGTTAACCCATCGTGGTAGTGGCGCTCATGTCGATCTCAATGGCGTTTACTTGCCGCGTGGAAAACAAGTGGTGGACTACCACACCAATATTCAACACTGTGTTCCTCATTGCACCAGCAGTGAAGTGTTTCGCGGCATTATTGGCGATCGAGCAAAAGCGGTTTTTAATGGGCGCATTCATATTCACCAGGATGCACAAAAAACTCTGGCCGAGCTGTCCAACAAAAATCTATTGACCTCCAATAAAGCTGAGGTTGATACCAAGCCCGAATTAGAAATTTACGCTGACGATGTGCGCTGTGCACACGGCGCCACGGTGGCCCAGCTGGATGACGAGTCTCTGTATTACCTACAGACTCGTGGAATTGATAAAGATCAAGCGCAAATCATGATCAGCTTTGGGTTTATCAATGAGCTGATTCAGGGTATTGATAACTCGGCGGTCGTAGATTTTTTGTTGCCTATCATTGCTCAGCAATTTGGCCGTTCAGAATCTTTGCTGCAGATGGAGGCTTAAGCGTTTGAGTCACTTTGATGTTGCCGAGGTGCGCTCGCGCTTTCCCATTTTACAGCAAGAAGTAAATGGGCAGCCGTTGGTGTACTTGGATAATGCGGCCACTACGCAAAAGCCAGAGTCTGTGATTGAGGCAATTGCCAATTACTACCGGCACGATAATGCCAATGTTCACCGTGGCGCACACGCGCTTAGTGATCGGGCCACAGAGGTTTTTGAAGGAGCCAGAGAAAAGGTCGCTCAGTTTATTGGTGCGCCCTCCAAAGATCAGATACTTTGGACCCGGGGCACCACTGAAAGTATTAATGTCGTTGCGGCTAGTTGGGGTGAGCAAAATTTAACCGCTGGCGATCGAGTTTTGGTGTCGGCAATGGAGCATCACGCCAATATTGTGCCCTGGCAAATGATTGCGCAAAAACGCGGTGCCAATGTAGAGCCGATTCCGGTTGATGCCGATGGCGCCATTGATATGGCGGCTTTCGAGTCGTTGTTGGATAAGCGGGTCAAAATGGTTGCAGTCGGTCATGTCTCTAATGCCTTGGGTTCGGTAAACCCAGTGGCCCATATTATTGAGTTGGCGCACAAAGCCGGGGCCAAGGTGTTGATTGACGCTGCTCAATCCATTGCACACTGGCCAGTCCATATGGTCGAGCTGGGTTGCGATTTTTACGCCTTTTCGGCCCATAAAATGTTTGGTCCTACGGGCATGGGTGTCTTGTACGGTAAGCGTGAATTGCTGGAAGCTATGCAGCCCTATCAGGGCGGCGGTGAAATGATCGAATCGGTTAGCTTTGCCGGCACCACCTACAATCAATTGCCCTACAAATTTGAGGCGGGTACGCCTAATATTGCCGGGGCCGTGGGTTTGGCTGCGGCGGTGGATTTTGTACAAGGCCTAGACCGCAGTGCGGCCGATCGTCATGAAGCAGAGTTGCTTCATCGCGCGCGCGCAGAATTAGCGGCCATAGGAGGGTATCCGCTGGTAGGTAAAGCTGAGAGTGCCGTGGCAGTCTTGAGCTTTGTCAGCGATTTTGCCCACCCACAAGATATTGGCATGATTCTCGATCAGCAGGGGATTGCCGTGCGTACAGGCAATCATTGTGCACAACCCATCATGGATCAATTCGGTATTCCCGGAACCGTCAGGGCCAGTTTTAGTCTTTACAATACGCACGATGATGTCGATCGACTGATCGCCGGCCTTAAGAAGGCCAAAATGTTTCTCGCGTAAATATCACGAGGTTTGGGTATGAGTGTAGAAAGTTTTAACCCAGCAGACACCTCTTTGCTGGATGTTACTCCCACTGCCGCTGAACACCTGAAGCAGCAATTGGCGCAAGACGCCAATGACGCTCAGGCGGTTCGTTTATCAGTCAAAGAAAGCGGTTGTACTGGGTATATGTATGTTCTGGACTTGGTTGCAGCCCCTTCAACCGATGATATCGTTTTGACGCTCGACAACAGTATTAAACTCTATGTTGATCCGGCTAGCGTTCCGGTCGTGCGAGGTACTTGCATTGATTATGTTACCGAGGGGTTGAATCGACAGTTGGAGTTTCGCAATCCCAATGCGCAGGATTACTGCGGTTGTGGGGAAAGCTTTAATATCGGCTAGGAATCATACATGGCGCTAGAAAGAGAAATGGTGGTTACTCTGGCCGAGTGTCCAGCACGGCGTGTGCCGGACGGTACGCCACTGACCATTGCCAAGGATACCTTCGTCACTATCACGCAGGCGCTCGGCGGCAACTACACTTTGAGCTACCAAGGTCAGATGGTGCGAGTTGACGGGCTGGATGCGGCCGCAATTGGTAAAGAACCTGAGCTGCTCAACTTTGCTGACTTGGGCGATGGCGTCATCCACGAACAACAAGTCTGGTCGGCGTTAAAATCCGTGTACGATCCAGAGATACCAGTCGACCTGGTTAACTTGGGGCTAATCTACACCCTGGATATTGATCAGGCTGCAGGCCATGTGGGCATTACTATGACCTTAACAGCTCCTGCTTGTGGTATGGGGCCGGTACTGGTGGGCGATGTTGAGTATCGTGTGGGGCGTGTACCTAATGTTCGCCAGGTAGAGGTGGAGCTGGTATTTGACCCACCCTGGAGCCGCGATATGATGAGTGAAGAGGCCCAGCTTGAAACCGGTATGTTCTTTTAGCCGGCTTATTTAACCTTGGGAGAGGCAATGACAGAGTTTGGTGTGGATGTGAGCGCAGAGGATATCGTCGATACTCTGAGCTTTTTTGACGATTGGGAAGAGCGCTACAAATACATAATCGATTTAGGGAAAGAGTTGCCACCACTGGCTGAATCGGCTAAAACCGAACAAAACTTAGTGCGTGGTTGTCAAAGTCAGGTTTGGCTCGATAGCCAGCTTCGGGAGGGCAAGTTATATTTTGTTGCCGATAGCGACGCCTTTATCGTTAAAGGGCTGCTCGCGATTGTGTTGGCGGCTTATAATGGTAAATCAGCCGCCCAGGTTGCCGACTATGACATCGATGCTTACTTTGATGAGTTGAACCTGCTCAGTCATTTGAGTTCTACCCGCGGCAATGGTTTAAAGGCCATGGTGCAGAGAATTCAAAATGAGGGTCGCGCAGCCCTGTAAAACCGCACTAAGTGTATGGAATTTATATAAAAATACCCAAAACCCGCGTATAATTCGCGGGTTTTGGGTATATAGAGTGGGCCACTTGGTCCGAGTAAGAACAATTGGAGTGCCAGATGGCCGTAGAAAAGACTTTATCGATCATCAAGCCCGACGCGGTAGGTGACAACCATATCGGAGCGATTATTGCGCGTTTTGAGCAGGCGGGGCTGCGTATTGCTGCCTTGAAAATGATTCAATTGAGCAAAGCGCAGGCAGAGGGCTTTTACGCCGAACATAAAGAACGTCCCTTTTTCCCCTCTCTGGTTGATTTTATGACCTCGGGCCCGGTCTGTGTACAAGTGCTAGAAGGCGAAAACGCCATTGTTCGCAATCGTGAACTTATGGGGGCTACCAACCCTGAAGAGGCGGCCGAGGGCACGATTCGTCGCGATTTCGCTACCGCTGTTAGCGCCAATGCCGTTCATGGCTCTGACTCGCCCGAGTCGGCCAAACGCGAAGTGGCCTATTTTTTTACGGCTGATGATATACACACGCGCTGAGCGCGAAGGTAAAAACGATGACTGATGTAGCGCCACAAACACTGGCCACTGATACCGCTAAGGTCAACCTATTGGGTTTGTCTGAATCCAAGCTGGTGGACTTTTTCGAGCAAATGGGTGAAAAGCGCTTTCGCGCGGCTCAGGTGTTGAAGTGGATACATCAGTTAGGTGCTGATAACTTCGATGAGATGAGCAATATCAGCAAAGCTTTGCGAGAAAAGCTTAAGGCGCGCTGTGAAATACGTCCGCCACAGGTATTGCGCCAGCTTGATTCGACCGACGGCACTCGCAAGTTTTTGATCGAAGTGACCGGTGGTAGTGTGGTTGAAACGGTGTATATTCCCGATGGCGAGCGCGGCACCCTATGCGTTTCCTCTCAGGTGGGTTGCTCGCTCGATTGCAGTTTTTGTATGACCGGTAAGCAGGGCTTTAACCGCGACTTAACCGCAGCCGAAATTATTGGCCAGGTGTGGATAGCAGCAAAATCTTTCGGTCAGTTAACCGCCGGAGGACCGCGCAAAGTCACCAATGTGGTGATGATGGGCATGGGTGAGCCTCTGATGAACTTCGACAATGTTGTCGATTCGATGAATTTGATGATGCACGATAACGCCTACGGTATTTCTAAACGACGTGTCACTTTGAGCACTTCGGGCGTAGTGCCTCAGCTTGATCGATTAGGCGAGTATACCGATGCTTGCCTGGCTATTTCTCTGCATGCGCCAAACGACGAGTTGCGTAATGAGTTAGTGCCCATCAATAAGAAGTACCCGATTGCAATGCTGCTAGAATCTGCTCAGCGTTATATTGAAGGATTGCCTGACACTCATCGTAAAATCACTATTGAATATACCTTAATCGATCATGTGAACGACCGTCCTGAGCATGCTCGGGAGTTGGCCGAACTGTTGCGTGATGTACCGGTTAAAATCAACTTAATCCCTTTTAACCCGTTTAATTTGTCCAACTATAAGCGTGTAAGCAACAATGCCATGCGCCGCTTTCAGGATATTTTAATGCAAGAGGGGTACATCACCACGGTTCGTACTACTCGTGGTGATGATATCGACGCGGCCTGTGGCCAGCTGGCCGGAGAGGTGAATGATATTACAAAGCGCTCGCAGAGATACAAAGCACAGTTTTCACAGGCGGAGCCAGTTACTATCGTCAATCAATAATAATGTTTCGGGTGGAGTGACAGCAATGGCGGGCACGATGCAAGATTGTATATTTCTCAGTTTAAAACGAGTGGCACTTGTTTTGATGGCCGCTTTTTTGGTTGCTTGTGTCAGTACGCAAGAGTCTTCTAAATACCAGATAAACGAAGATAAAGCCCTGGAAAGCCATGTCACTTTGGCGCTTAAGTATATTGACAGCAAAAATCGTGAGTCGGCCCGTCATCATCTGCGCCGGGCATTAGATCTTGATAGTCGCTCCATCGATGCAAACTTTGCGCTGGCGATGCTCTACCAATTAGAAGGAGAGATGGAGCTGGCAGAAAAACAGTTTAAGAAAACCTTGCGCCTAGACCGTGCCGACTCGCGTACACACAATAATTTTGGCGCTTTGTTGTTTAACCAAGGTCGTTTTGAAGAGGCGTATAAACAATTTGAGTACGCATCAGAAGACTTAGATTACAAGGGGCGCCCACAGGCTTTAGTGAATTTAGGGCGTACAGCTTTAAAACTCGATAAGGTTGAAAAAGCTCAAGCTGCATTTGAAAACGCCGCTCGACTGAGTCCGGCAATGGCAGTGGTGAAGTACGAGATCGCCTCGTTGTATTTTTCTCAGGGCGAATACAAAAGCGCTAAGCAATACTTGGCAGCCTACGAGCAAATTGCGCGGCCAATGCCGCAATCTTTATTGCTAGGCATCAAGATTGAACGAATGTTTGACAATGTTAATAAAGAAGCCAGTTATGCTTTGTTATTAAAAAATAAATTTCCTTACTCAAAGGAATACCTTGAGTACAAAAGTATTTTGGAGCAGTCAGAGCAGTAATGATGGATTCGTTGCAGACCAGTGACAAAAGTGTGGGCCAGACACTGGTTGAGGCCAGAACGCGCAAAGGCTTAACCTGTGAGCAGGTCGCCCAAGAACTGAACGTTCAACTCGATAAATTGCGTGCACTTGAAGAAGATAACTTTGATCAGCTCTTTTCCCCTGTGTTCGTCAGGGGTTATATCCGCAGCTACGCCAAGTTAATGAAAATCGATGGTGAGCCACTGGTGGCGCAGTACGATGCGGCACATAAAGTTGAAGATCAGCCTCTGCCTCAGAGTGAGTCATTAAATGTCAAAATAAAAACGAACACGCCCAAATGGCCGCTGCGGCTTTTGGTTATTGTAGTGATTATTGCTCTATGGGTATTCGCGTATTGGTATTTTGCCGATGCATCGGACAGCTCAATTCAGCCCCAGCAGAACAACATGGCTCATACCAATACGCCCGAGACTAGCGTGCAAAGCCCTACGTCGGAACCGGCTCAGGCAGAAGCAGAATCGGCACTAGACAATGAGCGCATGGGCCAACCCACAGCGGATCTGGTTGACGTCTCTGAAACTGCAGTTAATCAGGCTATCGAAAACGATTCAACCGATAGTCAAGCAATGGCAAGTCTGGCCACTGAGCCGGCACTTGCAACTGTTACTGAAAATGCGCAACCCGATACCTTACAGTTGGCGTTTGAGCATGATTGTTGGGTCAATGTCACCGATGCGACCGGCGATGTCTTAGTCGCCGCATTGCAAGAGGCAAAAACACAATTGGTTGTCGATGGGGTAGGACCGTTTGATATTACCCTAGGTAATGCCAGTGGTGTCAGTGTTGTGATGAATAGTCTTCCGGTAACCGTGCCTGATGCCGAAGCGGGTAAAGTTATTCACTTTACCGCTGCTGCAACACAATAGTGGATTAGTTATGCATCAACCATCACCCATTAAACGACGTCAATCTAAACAGATTATGGTCGGCGATGTACCTGTCGGGGGCGATGCGCCTATTGCCGTACAGAGTATGACCAACACGGAAACCTGCGATGTGGCCGCCACCGTGGAGCAAATTAATCGCATAGCGACGGCGGGGGCAGACATTGTTCGGGTGTCAGTTCCCAGTATGGAAGCCGCTGAGGCTTTTGGCGAGATACGCAAACAAGTAACAACACCGCTGGTGGCCGATATTCATTTTGATTATCGAATCGCATTGCGAGTAGCCGATTTAGGGGTTGATTGCCTGCGTATTAATCCCGGTAATATTGGTCGGGAAAAACGCATTCGCGCCGTTGTAGACAAGGCTCGCGATCTTAATATTCCTATTCGTATTGGTGTGAATGCCGGTTCCTTAGAAAAAGACATTCAGAAAAAATACGGCGAGCCAACACCAGCGGCGTTAGTAGAGTCCGCCATGCGCCATGTTAATATTCTCGATACGCTAGGCTTTGATAATTTTAAAGTCAGTGTAAAAGCTTCCGATGTCTTTATGGCTGTAGATGCTTACCGGCTGCTGGCTAAAGAAATTGATCAGCCGCTGCATTTGGGCATTACTGAGGCCGGCGGATTGCGCTCCGGCACAGTAAAGTCAGCTGTTGGGTTGGGAGCGTTACTGCTTGACGGTATTGGTGACACCATTCGTATATCCTTGGCGGCAGACCCCGTTGAAGAGGTGAAGGTCGGTTGGGATTTATTGAAAAGTCTTAAGCTGCGTAACAAAGGTGTTAATTTTATCGCCTGCCCGAGTTGTTCTCGTCAGAATTTCGATGTTATTAAAACCATGAATGAGTTAGAGCAGCGGGTTGAGGATATCACCATCCCGTTGGATGTCGCCGTTATTGGTTGTGTCGTCAATGGGCCGGGTGAGGCAAAAGAGGCTGACCTGGGGCTGGCCGGTGGTGCGCCCAGTAATCTTGTCTATGTTGACGGCCAGCCTAACAGTAAGTTGGGTAATGAAGGTCTAGTGGATGAGCTGGAGAGGCTGATTCGAAACAAAGCCAAAGAGAAAGAGCAGAGCGAAGAGTCCATTATTGTGCGTGTTTAATTCATTGTGCGTGGATTCTATATGCTGTGCGCATATGTTAATTAATAACAGTATCTAGACGTAGGTGTTCGATTGAAAAAGATTCAGGCTATTCGCGGAATGAACGATATTTTGCCCGAGGATTCCGCCTTGTGGCAATACTTGGAAGGCGTCATTCAACAAACCTTGGCAGGCTTTAGTTACCGTGAAATACGCTTTCCCATTATGGAAAAAACTGAGCTCTTTAAGCGCTCTATTGGCGAAGTCACTGATATTGTTGAAAAAGAGATGTACACCTTTCTCGATCGCAATGAGGAAAGTTTAACACTGCGCCCGGAAGGTACCGCCAGCTGTGTGCGCGCCTGTGAAGAAAATGGCCTGCTCTACAATCAAACCCAACGTTTGTGGTATATGGGTCCCATGTTTCGCTATGAAAAGCCGCAAAAAGGTCGGTATCGGCAGTTTCATCAAGTGGGTATTGAAACCTATGGTGTGGCTGGCCCTGATATTGATGCCGAGCTGCTTTTGCTGTCTTATGAGTTGTTTAAAAAGCTAGGTTTAACCCATTGCGTTGAATTGCAAATAAACTCACTCGGCAGCGATGTGGCTAGGTCAGAATTTCGCCAAGCACTAGTGACTTATCTTCAATCGCACAAAGATGCGCTCGATGAGGACAGCAGGCGCCGTTTAGATACTAATCCGCTACGGATTCTTGACAGTAAAAGTGAGGCAACCCAGCGCTTGCTGGATGCTGGCCCAAGTTTGAGTGATTACTTGGATGAAGAGTCGCGTCAACATTTTGCCGAATTTACGCAACTGTTGGATGCTTGCGGTGTCCCATACACCATCAATAATCGCCTGGTGCGCGGTCTTGATTACTACAATCGTACTGCTTTCGAGTGGGTTACCGACAAACTCGGCGCCCAGAGTGCAGTTTGCGCCGGTGGCAGGTATGATAATCTCGTGGCTCAGCTGGGTGGAAAAGCCACCCCAGCGGTGGGCTTCGCTATCGGTCTAGAGCGCTTGTTGTTGTTATTACAAGGCGAGGGCAGTGTGCCAAGCTTAGGGACGGTTGATGTTTATCTGGCGGCTGTGGGCAATGTTCAGGCTCCAGCATTATCGTTGTCATCCGAGATTCGCCGGGCTTTACCCAATTTAAAAGTGTTTATGCACTGTGGTGGCGGCAGTTTTAAAAACCAGCTCAAAAAAGCGGATAAGAGTGGGGCATCAATCGCTCTTATTCTCGGTGAAGACGAAGCAGTGGCCGGCACGGTAACAGTGAAGTATTTGCGCGAAGAGAAGCCTCAATTGACCTTGCCACAAGGTGAGTTGGTTGAAGTTTTAGCTGAAATTAACAATTAAGAACTGATTCAGGTAGGAGAGTAGAGTGAGCGATCATTTAACAGAAGAAGAACAAATTGAGAATCTGAAAAGGTTGTGGAAAGAGTATGGCACCAGCATTATCGCCAGCATTGTGGTCGCCACAGCTGGTTATTTTGGCTGGAACTACTGGCAGGATAGCGAGCAGCGCAAAGCTGAAGTCGCCTCACAATATTTCCAGCAAATGGTTGATGCTGCCAGAGCTGCGCCGACGCAAGTCGAAGATGGTGAAGCCGATGCGGTTAGGTCTACCGTTGATCATTTAGCCGAACAAATTCGTCAAATAGACCCGGACAGTATGTACGCGACCCAAGGCGCTTTGTACAGTGCTAAAAAAGCCGTAGAAGCCGGTGACTTAGATCAGGCGGCGGTCGAGTTGGAGCGTGTAGTGGCCAATTCAGACAGTGCGCCTTTACAACAGATTGCTCGTTTACGTTTGGCCCGGGTTCTGGCCGAGCAAGAACAGTATGACGCGGCGCTGGCTCAAGTTAGTCAGCAAGCTGTGGTGGGTTTTGAGTCTGAACAAGCCGAAGTGCGGGGCGATGTGCTGCGTTTAAGTGGTGACCAAGCCGCGGCTTTGACCGCTTATGAAAAGGCACTGACTAGCTATGCCGGTGACAATCAACAGCGTCGTGTTGTTTTAGAAATGAAAGTGGATAATGTAAAACCATTGTCGGCCCTTGAGGAGCCCTCTGCATGAGATTATACCCAATCGCCATTCTAGCCTTTGTGCTGACGGGGTGTTCCGTTTTTAGTGATAAAGACGGAACTGAGCCAATGGAATTGGTTGAGTTTGATCCATCGATAACTGTCGAGCAGTTGTGGCGAACAGATGTAGGTGCTGGACAAGGCAAAGGGTTTACCGCCCTAACGCCCGCTTTTTTTGAACAATTGGTATATACGGTCGACCACAAGGGTCAGTTAACGGCTCTTAATCGGTTAACGGGCAAAGTCATTTGGCAGCGTGACCTCGATGAGCCCATTGCCGGTGGTGTTGGTCTCGGGGAGAATCAACTGCTTTTGGGGTCCGACGCAGGCCAACTACTGGCACTATCGCGCGAGACCGGTGAAGTATTATGGCGCACTCAGTTAACTGGTGAGGTTACCTCAGTGCCTGCCGGTAATGGCGATGTTGTAGCGGTACAAACACTCGATGGTCGTCTGAACGTGCTCAGTGCCGATACCGGTGAGATAATGTGGTTTTACGACAACCCGCCGCCCAAGCTGACCTTGCGTGGCAGACCAACGCCGATCTTAACCGATTCAGCGCTCTATGCCGGTTTTGCCAATGGCCGCTTAATGGCGTTTAACCCAGAAAATGGACTGATTTTGTGGGAGCAGCGTGTGGGCCTACCTAAAGGCCGGTCCGATCTGGAAAAAATGGTCGATATCCACGCGACCCCTGTACTGCAAGATGGCATTTTGTACACCGCCGGTTTTCAAAGTCGAGCCATGGCCATTACCCGGGCAGCGGGCCGACCCTTATGGTCGGTGGACCTGTCGACCCATCAACCGGTGTGGGTTGACGATGGTGAGCTATTTGTTACCACTGAAGACAGCGCACTGAAGGCTTATAATGCCGGCACCGGTGAGCTACTTTGGAAAAATGAGCAAATGCTGCGACGCCATTTAATTGGCCCGGTTGTACTCAATGATTATGTGGCCGTCGCCGATGAAGACGGGTATATTCATTTTATGTCACGCGATGATGGCCACTTTGCATACCGTTTAAGGCTGGATCGTTCTGGCACTCGCGCCCCCATGTGGAGCGATGGCGACAGGCTTTATGTGCTTGCCAATGATGGTACTTTTGCCGCCTTTACGATTGGCGACTAACTCTTATTTGCCGCCCATGGGCGGCTTCTTATAGATTTTCAACACTATGATCCCAGTAATTGCCTTGGTTGGCCGGCCGAATGTCGGAAAGTCCACCATGTTTAACCGCTTAACCCGCAGCCGCGATGCCATTGTCGCCAACTATGCGGGGCTGACCCGCGATCGTAAATACGGCGAGGGAAAAATCGGTGATCACCGATTCATGCTGGTCGATACCGGTGGTATCAGTGGCGAGGAAGAGGGCATCGACACCGCAATGGCCAATCAATCTTTGTTGGCGATGGATGAGGCTGACATCGTATTGTTTATGGTGTCGGCGCGCGATGGCTTATTAGCAGCGGACCATTTAATTGCTAAGCAACTGCGCCAGCGCGGCAAACGTGTTTATTTGGTTGTCAATAAAATTGATGGTCATGATCCCGATATGGCACTGGCTCCGTTCTATGAGCTTGGTTTGGGCGAAGTGTTTGCCACTACCGCTACCCACGGCCGTGGTGTGACCAGCATGATGGAAGATGTGTTGGCGGAACTACCCGAGCCTGAACTTGACCCCGAGGCACAGGCACCCAAGGGCATTAAAATGGCCATTGTGGGCCGGCCGAACGTGGGCAAGTCAACCTTAGTAAATCGTATGCTCGGTGAGGATCGCGTGATTGTGTATGATCACCCTGGCACCACGCGAGATAGTGTTTATATTCAGTATGAGCGCTTCGATAAGCCCTATACCATTATTGATACTGCCGGTGTTAGACGGCGCAAAAATGTCGCATTGACGGTCGAAAAGTTTTCCATTGTGAAAACACTGCAAGCCATTGATGACGCCAATGTCGTCATACTGGTTATCGATGCCCAAGAAGGTATTGTGGAGCAAGACTTGCACCTGATGGGTACGGTCATTGATGCTGGCCGCGCTCTGGTGATTGCCCTTAATAAATGGGATGGCCTGGAAGAGGGGCATAAGCAATACGTTAAAAATGAACTGGATCGGCGCCTTCGCTTTGTCGACTTTGCTAATATTCATTTTATTTCAGCTCTGCACGGTACCGGTGTCGGCAATCTTTATAAGTCGATCGAGCAAGCGTATCAAAGTGCCACGGACAAGCTCTCCACCAGCTTTTTAACTCAAGTGTTGCAAGACGCAGTCGTTGAACACCAGCCGCCGATGATTAACGGGCGCCGAATTAAATTGCGCTATGCTCATGCTGGCGGCAGTAATCCGCCCATCATCGTGGTGCACGGTAATCAAACTGCAAAAATACCTGCGCACTATGTTCGGTATTTAGAAAAAACCTATCGCAAAGCGCTTAATCTGCGTGGCACCCCGGTACGTGTTGAATTTAAATCGTCAGACAATCCCTTCTCGGGTCGTAAAAAACCTGTGCCCAAACGCAGTGCCCGCCGAGCCCCTCGCAAGGGCGGTTAACCGTAAAAAAGAGTGAATCCTTTTCTCTTAATTGGCCTTACCTTAGGGGTGGGCCTAGCGCTGCAATTTACCCGTTGTGCGGGGGAGCTCACGGCGTCCCGTCTCAATGCTTTTGTTATTTATATTGCATTGCCGGCATTAATCTTGTTGGAAACGCCACGCTTAACCTTCGATAGTACGCTTATCTTGCCGGTGCTTGTGGCTTGGTTAGTGATGTTGGTGACTTCGCTGGCGGTATTAATACTGGGCGTTGCTTTGCGTTGGCCAAAACCAATTTTAGGTTGCTTGCTACTAATACTGCCACTGGGGAATACGGGTTTTGTTGGGATTCCCCTTATTGATGCATTGGTAGGTAAAGAGGGTATAGGCTACGCCATATTGTACGATCAATTTGGCACTTTCTTAGCGCTTAACACTTATGGTATTGCGATTGCTGTGGGGTTTAGTGGTGGCCATAGTTCGCTTTCCTTGATTCTCGGTCGCATTGTTCGGTTTCCTCCTTTTATTTGTTTATGGGTGGCCTTGGCAATCGCCTTGAGCGGTTGGTCTTATCCACCATGGCTGCAGACGTCTCTCGCGTATTTGGCTTGGAGCTTAGTGCCCGTAGTTATGGTGGCAGTGGGTATTTCTTGGCATTTGAAGTTAGCCGCGAGCGACCTAAAAGTATTTATCGGCGCCTTAATAGCACTGTTAATCTTCAAGCCGTTACTGGCACTCGGAGCCACCTGGGTGTTGGGGGAGGATGGACTCGTTCAGCTAGTGGTGGTGTTGGAGGCGGGGATGCCGGCGATGATCTCTGCCGGCGTGTTGGCTATGCGCTACCAATTAGCCCCAAAACTTGCAGCCTCCCTAATGGGGTATAGCTTATTGTTTGCTATACCCAGTTTATTGTTTTGGCGCTGGCTCTTGGTGTAAAAAACCTCTAGTGTTGTCTTTGCGGCTTTGGCTGTAAGAAATTTCACCGGTAGAGAATTCTGCCGAGTTGCGAAAGACTAAAACCAGAGCCTGCCGTTTAGCGGGTACCCCTGAACGCACAGAAACCTGATGAAAAGCCCCTTAGCTGTTTTGATGCCAAAAGGGTTGGCCAATGGTGGGTGTGCTGGGATGGGCCGTCTGGCGTTTTTGCATCAATCCCGCTCGATAGGCATCGCGCCCAGCGCTAATGGCACTGCGAAAACTGGCCGCCATTAATGCTGGGTCTTGCGCTTTGGCCACGGCGGTATTGAGCAGCACTCCATCAAAGCCCAGCTCCATGGCATCACAGGCTTGTGAGGGCGCACCTAACCCGGCATCAATAATCAGTGGGCAGTCAAATCGCTGGCGCAAAGCTTTTAATGCATAGCGATTAAGCAGGCCGCGGCCAGTGCCAATCGGTGCTCCCCAGGGCATCAATACTTGGCAGCCTGCTTCGCGCAAGCGCTGACATAAAATTAAATCATCCGTGCAATAGGGCAGGACACAAAAATCTTGTGCGATTAATTCCTGTGCCGCTTCTAACAATTGAAAGGGGTCGGGTTGTAAATTGTAATCGTCACCGATTACTTCGAGTTTGACCCAGTTGGTGGCAAATAACTCCCGTGACATAAGGGCTAGATTGATGGCCTCTTTGGCGGATTTACAGCCTGCGGTGTTGGGCAATAAAGTACAGCCAGTCGATTGAATCATCTGCCAAAAACGTTCGCCATCGCCTTGTGCTGGGTTTTGACGACGCAGGCCCAGTGTCAAAATTTCAGTTTGCGATGTTGCAACCGAATCAAGCATTATTTCTGGCGATTCGTAGAGTGCGGTGCCGAGTAAAAAGCGACTGTTAAAAGTTTTACCGTAGAGTGTTAACGGGTCTGTCAGTGTCTGGTTGCTCATCAGCCACCTCCTACCGGTTGCACAATTTCAACTTGATCACCCTCGCTTAAGCGGGTGCTGGGGTAAGCCGAGCGAGGCACGAATTCACCGTTGAGCGCGCAAGCCACCCGGCTTGGCTCACTTTGCCATTGCTGTAAGGCATCGCTCAGACTCGCGGGTGCCTTTAATGTGACAGGCGAGGCGTTGATGGCAATACTAATGTCGTTAGACTTCATGGGTTGCTTGTTCCGAATGAGGCTGTGAAATAAGTTGTTCGCACGCCAAGTTGTTTTGGCCATGCAGTATGGATAAGGTTTGGGCAACGACTAATGGGGCTAATAAATAACCGTGGCGAAATAAACCGTTGGCACTGATTAGGCCTTCGTTTGCGCTCACGTGGGGCAAATTATTGGCGTATGCTGGGCGCAAGTTAACACCGGCCTCAAGAATTCGCGCCTCGGCAAATGCCGGGGCCAGTGTATACACCGCGCTGGAGAGTTCCAGATTGGATTGCAGTGAAATAGGGGAGAGATCTTCGCTTTCTAACTGCGTTGCCCCTATAACAAAACGGTGGTTGGGTTTGGGAACGATATACAGCTGGTAGCGCGGGTGCATCAAACGCACCGGCCGCTGTAGAGTGACCTCTCGGGTTTCAAGGTGCAGCGTCTCACCTCTTACCCCTCGAAGGGTTGGCTGATCAAACCTGGCCCCGGCGCCGCGACAATCAATGACCCAGTCGTGTTGAAAGTGTCGTCCTGAATTGAGATCGGTTATCTGCTTGGGGCTAACACTCACCTCGCTGTCATACCAGATGGTGACATCGGTTCGCTGCAGCCATTGATCGAGACCGGCCAGAAGTGCGCGGTTGTCTAAATGTGCCTCGGGGTTGATCCACAATCCTTGATCTAATTGATTGCTTAGGTCGGGTTCGAGTTCGCTGACTTGCTGACGATTGAGCATGGTTAATGTCATGCTGGTGTTCTCATCGGCAATTCGTTGACTGTCTCGATAAAATTGGGTCAACTCGGCTCGGTCTTGCGGGTGGGCGACGATCAAACTGCCTTGTTGTTGTATGGCATGGCTCAATCCCAGCTCGCGGCACCAGTTAGCCCAGGTATTGATTGCCTCGGTGCCCGCCCGATAAATACTTGGATGCGAAGCGGCCGCCTCGCTGATAGGGGCCAGCATACCCGCTGCTGTATAGGCGGCACTGGTGTTTGAACCGGAGCGGCCTTTGTCGTAGACCGTGACTGAGTGGCCCAATAAAAGCAGCCGCCATGCCAGTAAACGCCCGAGCAAGCCGTAACCGGCTATGGCGATATTGAGTGGGTGTTTGGCCGTGGGATATTGATGCATAGTGCCTCAAAAACGCGAGGCTGGACGAGGGGATGCCCGAGCTCGGCTCTGGCATCACTTGTTTCCTCCGCAGGTTCCAGCCTGTTCAGGTTCAACGGGTTCGGACGTACCGATCTCAGCCTCCGTACCGCTTATTTGCGGCCGAGGCACCCCGACAAGTGTGCTCAATATAAAGGGATTACTCCTCGCTTGCAATGACCTCGCACCGCAGGCGGCCATTGCCCAATCTAGCGTTAAGAGTTTCGCCCGTCGACACCTGTTGATGATGCTTGATCAGTTGACCCGAGTCGTTGGTGAGAGCTGAGAAGCCGCGCTCCAGTGTGGCCAGAGGGCTGACGCTATTAAGAACATGAGCTTGTTCGTGCAGCGTTTGATGACTGGTGTTAAGTTTTATCGACATCGCTTGTTTGAGCCTGTCGGTTAATTGAGTCTGCTCGCGTTGCAGCTTCCGCAAAGTGTGTTGTGGGGTGGCCCGGGTTAAGCGCTGCTGAATTTGTAGCTGGCGCGTTTGTTGTTGTTTTAATGGAAAAGATATGCCTTGCAGGAGGCGGGCTTCGAGCTGGTCAAGCTGCTGAGCTTGGTGGCGAAGTTTTTCGCCGGGATGACGCAAACGCTGATTCAGCCCCTCCAGTCGTTGGTGCGCATGCTTTAGCTTGTTGAGTATCTGTTGTGCCAGTACAGTTTCGCGACTGCGCAGTTGCTGTAATATTTCTCGTGTATTAGGTACAGAGAGTTCGGCGGCCGCAGAGGGGGTGGGCGCGCGCAGATCGGCCACAAAGTCGGCAATGGTAAAATCAATTTCATGGCCAACGGCGCTTATCACTGGAGTGGTCGACTGGAAAATGGCGCGCGCTAAGCGTTCATCATTAAAAGCCCACAAATCTTCAATGGAACCACCGCCGCGGGCGAGAATGATGGTGTCGAACCAACCGCAGCGCTCGGCGAGTTGTAGTGCTTGGATAATTGCCGGCGCCGCTTGTTCACCTTGCACTGGCACGGGTATAACCGTAATGGGTAGGCTTGGGTAGCGCCGTTTAGCTATGGATAAAATATCGCGAATAGCCGCCCCGGTGGGTGAGGTAATCACGGCAATATGCTGCGGCTGGTCGGGCAGAGGCAGTTTGTGCTCTGGGGCAAATAACCCCTCGCGCTCGAGACGCCCCTTAAGAGCCTCGTATGCGCGCTGCAAGGCACCGAGCCCAGCTTCCTCCATGTGTTCGGCAATAAGCTGGTAATCGCCGCGACCCTCGTAGATGCTAACGCGGGCGCGAATTAGTACTTGATTGCCGTTCTCGGGGGCAAACCGAACCGACTGGTTGCGGTTGCGGAACATGGCGCAGCGTACTTGTGCCTGTTCGTCTTTAAGCGTGAAATACCAGTGGCCGGAACTGGGTCGCGCCAGATTGGAAATTTCAGCCTCCACCCAGACTAAGGGGAGGTGAGTTTCCAGCAATTGCCGGCTGATCCGATTGAGCTGGCTAACGCTGACGATCTCTGGTCTGTTTTGGCCGCTTTGATTGGCGCTAAATTCAGTACTGTTGTTCATTTTGTCATTGTATCAGAGCGGGGCGGGGCAATTGCCCGTCAATGTCATAAAAGTAAAATAATTTCAGGGGGTTAGCGAGCTGCTTTGAGGTAATTTTGGGTTTACCTTAGCCGCTACAATGCGCTATAATTCGGCGCTTATTTTTCCCAAGCGAAAAAGGTTGGAGTGCTATGTTGCGAATCGCTGAAGAAGCTCTCACATTCGACGATGTGTTACTGGTTCCCGGATTTTCCGAGGTGACCCCAAAAGATGTGTCATTAAAGACACAATTGACGCGTGATATCGCACTCAATATCCCTCTGATTTCTGCAGCCATGGATACCGTAACCGAGGCACGACTGGCGATTGCTATTGCACAGGAAGGCGGGATAGGCATTATCCATAAAAGTATGCCTATTGACGCTCAAGCCCAACAAGTCCGCGCGGTGAAAAAATACGAAGCCGGTATGGTGAAAGATCCGATCACCATTGAGGCCAGCGCTTCGATTAGTGAATTGTTGGCGCTCACCAAATCCAATAATATTTCCGGTGTGCCAGTGCTGGAAAACGGCGATTTGGTTGGCATAGTGACCGGTCGTGATGTGCGTTTTGAGTCCAATCTCGACGCTTCTGTCGCGTCTATTATGACCCCGAAAGACAAACTTGTAACGACCCGCGAAGGCGCCAGCCCAGATGAAATTCGCGCCCTGTTGCATAAGCACCGTATCGAGAAAGTACTGGTGGTAAACGACAAGTTTGAGTTGTGCGGCATGATTACCGTTAAGGACATCAACAAGGCCGAACAATACCCCAATGCCAGTAAAGACCCTGAGGGTCGTTTATTGGTAGGCGCCAGTGTTGGCACCAGCGCTGACACCGATGAGCGTGTTAAAGCATTGATGGATGCCGGTGTTGATGTATTAGTGGTTGATACCGCCCACGGTCACTCGAAAAATGTCATTGATCGGGTGCGCGATATTAAGACTAAATTTCCCGGTGTGCAGGTGATTGGCGGCAATATTGCGACCGCCGCCGCTGCTAAAGCACTGGCTGAAGCCGGTGCCGATGCGGTAAAAGTCGGTATTGGCCCAGGTTCCATTTGTACTACCCGTATTGTTAGCGGTGTGGGCGTACCCCAGGTAACCGCTATTGCAAATGTCGTTGCGGCTTTGGAGGGCACAGGTGTGCCCGTTATTGCCGATGGTGGAGTGCGCTTTAGTGGTGATTTGGCAAAAGCCATTGTCGCCGGTGCCAATGCTGTGATGATGGGCTCAATGTTCGCTGGTACCGAAGAGGCCCCCGGTGAAGTTGAGCTTTATCAGGGCCGTACTTATAAAGCCTATCGTGGTATGGGTTCCTTAGGCGCCATGGCGCAAACACAGGGCTCGTCCGATCGTTATTTTCAAGACGCCAGCGAAGGGGCGGAAAAATTAGTCCCCGAGGGTATTGAAGGGCGTGTACCCTACAAAGGCCCACTGAGCGCTATCGTGCATCAAATGATGGGCGGCTTGCGTTCAGCGATGGGCTACACTGGTAGCCAGCATATCGACGAGATGCGCACTAAGCCTGAATTTGTGCGCGTAACCTCAGCTGGTATGGGGGAAAGTCATGTACACGATGTGCAAATTACGAAAGAAGCCCCTAACTACCCGGTTAGCGGACGCTAGTGTCGCGCTTATTAAACCCGTAAAATCAACCCCTGCTAGCACAGGGGTTTTTCTTTTATCACTTGGTACAACGGAATATTAATGACTCAGGATATTCACGCTCAGCGTATATTGATTCTCGATTTTGGCTCGCAGTACACCCAGCTGATTGCGCGACGTGTGCGCGAAGTAGGGGTCTATTCAATCATTCGTGCTTTTGATATGAGCGAAGACGAAATTCGCGAGTTTGACCCTAGCGGTATTATCCTTGCTGGCGGCCCAGAATCGGTAACCGTTGCCAATTCGCCTCGCGCGCCTAAGGTTGTGTTTGAACTGGGCGTGCCGGTGTTGGGTATTTGTTATGGCATGCAGACCATGGCCGAGCAGCTTGGCGGACAAGTGCAAGGCTCAAACGTCCAAGAGTTTGGCTATGCACAAATCAAGGTCGAAAGTGCCGGTCCCTTGCTGGACGATATTAAAGACCATATTGAAGCCGACGGCAGCGCACTGCTCGATGTGTGGATGAGCCATGGTGACAAAGTGATTCGTGTACCAGAGGGTTTTGAGGTGATGGCCTCTACACCTTCGTGCCCAATTGCGGCCATGTACTGTGAAGAAAAAGAATTTTACGGTTTGCAGTTCCACCCTGAGGTGACTCATACCTTGCAAGGCAAGCGTATTTTTGAGCATTTTGTTTTAAAGCTTTGTGGTTGCGATGCACTTTGGACACCCGCTAACATTGTCGAAGATGCCTTAGTGAAAATTCGCGAGCAAGTCGGCACAGATAAAGTGTTGCTGGGTTTATCGGGTGGTGTTGATTCCTCTGTTGTGGCGGCTTTGCTGCACAAAGCTATCGGTGATCAGCTCACCTGTGTGTTTGTCGACAACGGGTTGTTGCGCAAAGCCGAAGGCGACCAAGTGATGGACATGTTCGCCAAAAATATGGGTGTTAAGGTTATTCGCGCCGATAAAGAGGCGCTGTTTTTAGGGCGCTTGGAGGGGGAGGTCGACCCAGAGCGCAAACGTAAAATTATTGGTAACAGCTTTATCGAAGTCTTCGATGAAGAAGCCGCCAAAATTAAAGATGTAAAGTGGTTGGCGCAGGGCACTATTTATCCCGATGTGATTGAGTCGGCCGCGGCTAAAACCGGTAAGGCGCATGTTATTAAGTCGCACCACAATGTGGGCGGTTTGCCCGACGATATGGCGCTTGAGTTAGTTGAGCCTTTGCGCGAACTGTTTAAAGATGAAGTGCGTGCGATTGGCTTAGAGTTAGGCCTGCCGTATGACATGGTGTATCGCCACCCATTCCCAGGCCCAGGCCTAGGCGTGCGAATTTTAGGTGAAGTGAAAAAAGAGTACGCCGATATTTTACGCGAGGCCGATGCTATCTTTTTAGAAGAGCTGCACGCGGCCGATTGGTACCACAAAACCAGTCAGGCGTTTGCGGTGTTCTTGCCGGTTAAGTCGGTAGGGGTGGTGGGCGATGGTCGTCGTTATGAGTGGGTGATTGCGTTGCGTGCCGTCGAAACCGTCGACTTTATGACCGCTCGCTGGGCACACTTGCCTTACGAGTTGTTGGAGAAAACCTCTAACCGTATTATTAACGAAATCTCTGGCGTTTCACGGGTGACTTACGATGTATCGAGTAAGCCGCCTGCGACCATTGAGTGGGAATAAATCCACACTGAGCGATATAATCGCTTACCCCGCATTACTACCGAGCTTGAGAGGGCACTGAGCCCTCTTAAGCTCGATGCCCGTCAAAAAATAACCTTGTGCCACACGCTACGAACGGTTCCGGTTAAGTTGCCGCCTGCAGCTTATTGGATTAAAGGCTTATTGTGCATGGCTTGCCGGTCAATCTTAACAAAGTAATCTTTAAGGAAATCAATTAAGAGTCTGAGCTTTTTTGAATCGGCACTTCCTGGCGGAAAAACCCCATAGATATCAATATTATCGAGCTGATAATCATCCAGCACAGACTCTAAGAGCCCCGCTTGAATTTTAGGTCGGGCATCGTAAAGTGGAATTCGCCCTAAGCCATGGCCACCTTCGACAAAGGCGGTGCGGGCCGCAGCATTATTTGTGCTAATCTCGCCTTTTACGGCAACACTGTATGAGCGACTACCCTTGCTAAGCTCAATAGCGCCAGACGTCAGCTTGTAAATAACTCAGGTGTGCTGCTCTAATTCCGTTGGGGTGGTCGGCCGGCCGTGTTTTTTAAAATAGGAGGGCGCGCCACACAGGCAGGTAGGCAGCGTCGACAACTTGCTCGCTTGCAGTCCTGAATCGACTAATGGCGCGCCACGTATCGCTAAGTCGATCCCTTCTTTGACGATGTTCACCACCTCATCCGTTAGCATGACATCCAGCTCAATTTTAGGGTACAGGCGATGAAACTCATTGAGCGCTGGCACGAACATCTGCAGCCCGGCGTTAACCGGGCAGGTGATCTTTAATAAACCCTCAGGCTCATTTTTGAGGTTCTCCATTTGTTGATTGGCACGTTCGGCCTGTTCTGCAATGATGCGGCAGGACTTGTAATACTCGCCACCGGCCTCGGTTAATGTGATGGCCCGAGTCGTGCGGTTGAGTAGTTTTACGCCAATCTGCGATTCCAGTTTCTTTATATGATAACTGACCACCGCACGTGATAAGCCAATGTGCTTGGCGGCTGCGGTGAGGTTGCCTTGCTCGACGACCTGAGCAAAAACCACCATGCTTTTAAGTTGCTCGAATGATACATTCATAACCAATTGTATCAATATATTTAACAATGTTGTCAATTTTGTTTGTATTCTTCAATTTAATTTAAGGGAATACACTGTAGGCAAGACTTAAGCAACCAATGGTTAGAGGGCAATAACATGACTGAAGTAAGCGCTAAAAGAGTATTAATGGTTCTCACCTCCCATGACAAGCTAGGCAACAGCGGTGAAAAGACGGGTTTTTGGATCGAAGAGTTTGCGGCACCTTATTACGCTCTGGCTGATGCGGGTGTTCAGGTAACGCTGGCCTCACCCGCTGGTGGTCAGCCCCCTGTAGACCCTAAAAGTGAGCTGGAAGATTTCCAAACGACGTCCACTCGTCGCTTCGATGCCGATAAACACGCACAGGCTTTAGTGGCAAATACCACCAAGCTGGCAGACGTTAACGCTGAGAATTATGACGGTGTGTTTTACCCAGGAGGCCACGGCCCTTTGTGGGATTTAACTGATAATGGTGACTCCATCGCCTTGATCGAAAATTTTCTGGCGACGAATAAGCCGGTTGCCGCTGTCTGTCACGCACCTGCTGTGTTTTTGAATGTGAAAGATGCTAACGGCGAGTATGCGGTTAAAGGCAAAGCGGTGACGGGATTTACCAACGCTGAAGAAGCAGCGGTGCAACTTACGGACGTTGTGCCTTTCTTATTAGAGGATGAGCTGAAGAAGCGCGGGGCTGAGTTTCAAAAAGTGGCCGATTGGCATGCCTTTGCCGTTAAAGATGGTTTGCTAATCAGTGGTCAAAACCCACAAAGTTCAGAACTCGCTGCAGAAAAGTTATTGGCTGCACTGACGTCTTAGATTGGAGAGACTCGCAATGTTAAATTTTAGTTTTCACAATACCACCCAAATTCATTTTGGTGAGGGGCAAATACAAGCTCTGCGCCAGGCAATACCAAAAACCGCCAAGGTGTTGGTCACCTATGGTGGTGGCTCGATCAAGATGAATGGCGTTTATGACCAAGTGGTTGAAGCGTTGAATGAGCATGTTTGGTTTGAGTTTTCCGGCATCGAGCCCAATCCACAATATGAAACACTGATTAAAGCCAAGGACTTAATTCAAGAGCATGATATTGATTTTCTCTTGGCCGTTGGCGGGGGATCTGTTGTCGATGGTACTAAGTTTATTGCGGCGGCGGCACTGTTCGAAGGAGACGACCCTTGGGATTTTATCGCTAAAGGAGAGCCTATTAAGCAGGCCTTGCCACTGGCGTGTGTATTAACATTGCCGGCTACGGGTTCGGAGTCAAATTCTGGCGCTGTCGTGACTCGCGATGGCAATAAACTGCCGTTTATGAGCCCTTACGTTCAACCGGTGTTTGCCGTGCTTGACCCTTCGGTTACTTTGTCGCTGTCTGATCGTCAAATCAGCAATGGTGTCGTCGATGCTTTTGTTCATACGATGGAGCAATACTTAACGTATAGCGTCGATGGCAAAGTGCAAGATCGTTTTGCTGAAGGATTATTGCTTACCCTGATCGAAGAGGGACCCAAAGCATTGGCCGCTGACACAAAAGCGGATTTGAATGTTCGCAGTAATATTATGTGGGCGGCAACCATGGCGTTGAATGGCCTAATTGGCGCTGGTGTGCCACAAGATTGGTCGACTCATATGATTGGTCATGAGTTGACGGGCTCGTATGGCATTGATCACGCCCGCACATTGTCGATAGTGTTGCCAGCGGTCATGAAGGTGTGCAGTAAAGCTAAGCACGAGAAACTATTGCAGTACGCCGAGCGTGTTTGGAATCTAACAGACGGAAACGACGATGTGCGTATACAACGGGCGATTGAATTGACTGAGGAGTTTTTTAAGTCGATGCAAATGCCAACTCGTCTGTTTGATGTTGATTTAGGTGAGGCCGATATCGACGGCTTAATTGAGAAGTTAATCCAGCATGGCATGCTTAAGCTGGGTGAGCACGGCGACATTACCCCCGAGGTTAGTCGCAAAATTTTACAGACTGCGGTTTAGTTTGACCCGCTGAAAGTAGGAGTAAAGATATGAACGTTTCCAGTGAACAAAACATCGAAGCTAATCGCCAGTGGCAGCTAGCCGGTCGCCCGCAAGGCGCGCCAACGTTAAGTGATTTTAATTTGGTTACGATCGATAAGCCTACGCCAAAAGACGGTGAGCTTCTATTGCGTGTAGTCTACCTTTCTTTAGATCCTTATATGCGGGGTCGCATGAATGATGCTAAATCATACGCTGCGCCTGTAGCCATTGGTGATGTTATGGTGGGGGGGACGGCATGTCGTGTTGAGGCCTCCAACCACCCGGATTTTGCAGTGGGAGAGTGGGTGCTTTCCTACTCGGGGTGGCAGGATTATGCCATTTCCGATGGCACTGGGCTGCTAAAGTTGGGGGCTGAACCTAGTCAGCCTTCTTACGCTTTAGGTGTTATGGGAATGCCAGGTTTAACCGCGTATATGGGCCTACTGGACATCGGCCAACCTAAGGCCGGTGAAACCATTGTGGTGGCGGCAGCGACCGGAGCCGTTGGCAGCCTGGTGGGGCAAATTGCAAAAATCTATGGTTGTAAGGTCGTTGGTATTGCCGGTGGCGCCAACAAGTGTCGGTCTGCTGTAGAAGATTTAGGGTTTGATGCTTGTGTTGACCATAAATCCCCGGATTTTGCCGAGCAATTAGCGAAAGCCTGTGACGCGGGTATCGATGTCTGCTTTGAAAATGTTGGCGGCAAGGTGTTTGACGCTGTATTGCCATTGCTGAACACAAGCGCTCGCGTACCTTTGTGCGGTCTTATTTCGCAATACAACGCGACCAGTTTGCCTGAAGGGCCAGACCGCCTATCAATGCTAATGGGGTCCTTGCTGATTAAGCGTATCAAGATGCAAGGGTTTATTGTGTTTGACGATTACGGCCATCGTTACGACGAGTTTAGTCAAGCAATGACGCAATGGCTACAGGAAGGAAAAATAAGCTACCGTGAGCATTTGGTTGATGGTTTGGCCAGTGCTGTTGAGTCGTTTATCGGTCTGCTGGAAGGCAAAAATTTCGGCAAGTTAGTTGTACGTGTTGGTCCTGATCAGCTTTAACACTTCCTCAGGAATATCTTACCAGCCTTGGCATTGAAACATTATTACGCTAATTCACGTAATAATGCTTGCCACTGAGTATGTTTGCCATTTTAGCGTTTGGCTTACTATTGCCATCGCACGGAAGTGGTGGAGCGCTGGTAGGGAAAATGCGGACTATACGGTTGTCGCTGATAAACAGCCGGGCTTTGTAATTTGCCAAAGCCCGGCTTAGTTGTTTTTAGTTATTCCGGCAGTGGAATAAACTGCTCTTCGTCACCTGGCACTTTGGGGAAGCTTCCAGCCTGCCAGTCTAATTTTGCTTGTTCTATCAGTGCTTTGTCACTGGCAACAAAGTTCCACTCCATGTAGCGTTTGCCAACCGATGCGCCGCCCACAACCACGAGGGTGGTATCGCGATTAGCCGTCACGGTGGTGCCCGCCTCAGCGTCGAATATCGCCATGCTATGCTCTTCTAATGTCGTGTCTTTAAGAGTCAGCTCGCCTTCGACCACATACAAGGCTTTCTCATCTGCGGCGGGCAGTTCAAGGCTTTGGCCGGTTTTTAGACGCGCCTCAATGTACAAGGTTTCCGAGAGGGTCTTTACCGGCGAGGTGACGCCGTAGGCGCTGCCCATCATAACCCGCACCGGTACGCCGTTCTGCTTTACGGTGGGAATGTCTAATTGATCGTAGTGGAAGAACCCCGGTTCGCTCTGCTCTAGCTCCGTGGGCAGGGCGAGCCAAAGCTGCAGGCCGTGGATATCCTGAGGCCCGGCTTTAATTTCTGCTCGCTGGCGCTCTGAGTGCACAATGCCGCGACCTGCCACCATCAAGTTAATGTCACCGGGTAATACCCGCGCCTCGGTACCCAGCGAATCACGATGTAGCATTTCACCGGTAAAGAGATAGGTGACCGTAGCCAAACCGATATGAGGGTGCGGCCGAACATCGATTCCCTGGTCTTTTTTAAAATGAGCGGGCCCCATATGATCGAAAAATACCCACGGGCCAACACTGCGGCACTCCGTGGTAGGTAGGGTGCGGCGCACGCAAAACCCACCCAGATCTTTGTCTTTGGGTTTAAGCACCAGTTTTAACGCGCTGCAGCCGCTGATAACGCTGCAATCTTGTACCAGTTCGGATGCGAGGTTACTCATAATTAACTCCTGTTAAAAAAAGGGCACCCCTTTAGTGTTAGATGCCCGTTAGGTTCTGCCTTAGCCTTTATTGATCCGGTTAAGTATGCTCTATTTAGGCTGCTTCACAGGCAAAGAAAGTTACTGCAAAGCCGCCGAGGTTGATGTCGTCAACCTGCACTAAAGGCTCCCAAATTGACCGCGCTGTAAGTCGTCAAACGCCTGCAAGATTTCTTGCTTGGTATTCATCACAAAAGGGCCGTGCCCCACGATAGGCTCATTAATGGGCTCGCCGCTCAGCAGCAGTACCAAGCTGTTTTGCGAGGCATGTAGAGTGACCTCGGTCTCTTTGCGCTCGAGTGACACCAGGCTTCCCTCGCTGAGTGGTTCGGAGCCATTGACGCTCACTTCGCCCTGCAGAATCACCACAGCCGTGGTCCAGCCATCGGGTAAGTCGAGCAGCGCTTTCCCTCCCGCATTCAGTTGTAAGTCCCACACCTGCATCTGGCTGAAGGTATCGGCAGGGCCTTGATGCCCTTCAAACTGACCGGCGATGGGGCGAAGTTGGCCCGCATTGTTCGCCAGCTCGACGGTTGGGATATCCGCCTTGGTAATGCTCTGATAGCCCGGTTGGGTCATTTTGTGTTTTTGAGGTAAATTGACCCAAAGTTGCACCATCTGCAGGTTGCCGCCGTTCTGGCTAAATGATCTGGAGTGGAATTCTTCATGCAGGATGCCAGCACCTGCGGTCATCCACTGTACGTCACCGGGGCCAATAATACCGCCTTGGCCGGTAGAGTCGCGATGCTCCACTTCACCTTGATAAACGATGGTCACCGTTTCAAAACCTCGGTGTGGGTGCTCGCCCACGCCACGCTTTTGACCGTCGGCCGGAAACAGCATCGGACCGGCGTAATCCAGCAGCAGAAAAGGACTCATCTGGCTGCCTTGATTGTGATAAGAAAACAGCGAGCGCACCGGAAAACCATTGCCTACCCAGTGGCTGCTAGGGGCTTTAATAATACTGGCGATTGATTTCATAGGATTCTCCTGTCGTCGTTTATGGCTATTAATGATATAGAGAGAGCAGTAATGCGCTAGACTGCTAAAATGAGTCTCACTGTTGCATAAATGGAACGATAGGTATGCAAGACCTGAATGACCTCTATTATTTTGTTAAAGCGGTGGAATATGGTGGTTTTGCACCGGCGAGCCGGGCGTTGTGCATTCCTAAATCTAAGCTGAGCCGCCGTATAGCAGCGCTGGAGGAGCGGTTAGACACCAAATTGATCTACCGCTCCACTCGCAGCTTTCAATTAACCGAGGTAGGGCAGACCTACATCCAGCACTGCAAGGCGATGTTGGTGGAGGCGGAATCGGCGCAGGAGGTGATTGACTCGTTAAAATCCGAACCCAGAGGGACTATTCGCCTGACGTGCCCGATCGCGCTATTGCACGCCCATGTTGGCTGTATGTTGGCCGATTTTATGCGGCAGTATCCGCAGGTAAATATTCAACTTGAGGCTTCTAACCGGCGGGTGGACTTGATTGCCGAGGGAGTCGATGTCGCAATACGCGTGCGACCGCCGCCGATTGAAGACAGTGACCTTGTGATGCGGGTGCTGTCTGAGCGCAGTTTGAGCTTGGTGGCGAGTCCGGGGTTGGTCGCAAGCCACGGCCAACCGAGCCACTTAACGGACCTGTCTGCGTGGCCAAGTTTGGGGCTGGGCCAGCCTCAATACTCGTTTGTCTGGCGCTGGCACTCGCCGAACAGTCAGATGATTGAGGTGCCGTTTAAGCCGAGATTTGTCACGACCGATATGCTCGCGCTTCGCAATGCTGCTTTAGCCGGTGTCGGCGTGGTGCAACTGCCGACCTTGATGGTCACGCAGCAAATTAATGAGGGTAGCTTGATTAAACTGCTCGACGGCTGGCGTGCTCCACGGGAAGTTATTCATGTGGTGTTTCCTTCTCGCCGCGGCTTGCTGCCATCGGTACGGACCTTGATAGATTTTTTGGCAGATCGTTATTCAAGCTTTGATGAACAGTAGCGCAGATTTTTCTTGTATTGATGTTCTTTGCACATTAATCAGCATAAAAGGAGTGACCAAGTGAGGATACTGAATAAAAAAATTGTCGATTGCTGTTGTGGGCCTGCTTCAGCGCGGCGACAAATAGGGGGCTTGGTTTTGCTGCTCGCAAGCGCGCTTTTGGCCGCTTGCGGTCAGTTGTTGTCGGGTAAGGTCTACACAGAACTCGATACTTTAAAGGCGGGTGAATACCAGCTTGACCCAAACCATACCCGGGTATTGTTTAAAGTGAATCACTTAGGTGTTTCGTCTTTTGTTGGGCGCTTTAACCAAAGCCGGGCGGCGTTAGATTTTAATGAGTCTGACCCCGCTGCCAGTGCCATTGTGGCTGATGTCGAGATGGGGTCACTGGATATTAATCGCCCCGACTTCGCCGATACCTTAATGGGGTGCGATTGGTTGTGCGTGGAAGATTATCCAAGCGCGCGGTTTGAGTCTCGCGGTCGCGCCGAGGTGGACGGTCAACAACTGAAGTTTAATGGTGATCTGGCCTTTCGCGGGGTGACTCAGCCCAGTGTCTTAATCGTTAATATCAATGGCGCCACTACGAATCGGTTAACGGGTGATTACACCCTCGGCTTTGAGGCGCAGTTAGTGTTCCTGCGTTCAGACTTTGGTATGGATCGGTTTATTCCTGCGGTGGGGGATGAGGTCACCATCGAGGTTTATGCCGAATTTATTCGCCAGTAAGTTTGATGCCTTCCGGGCCAATAGTAATTAAGCGCTGCTTATACAATGCCCCCAGTGCTTTTTTGTAGGCGCCTTTACTGACGTTAAAAGTTTTATAGATATCGTCGGGGTTGGCGCGATCTCCTAGCGGTGATTGGCCGTCGTGACTGTTTAAGTGGTCGAGAATTTTTTGCTGCAATCGGTCGCGACCTTTATCCCCCGGTGGTTGCAGGCTAAGGTCGATTTTTCCGTCTTGGCGAATAGCTTTAATATAGCCTTTGGTTTTCTCACCGTAGTGTAACGGTTTAAAAGCGTCGTCACGAAATACAAGTCCGAGATAGCGATCATTAATCACCGCTTTAAAACCCATATCACTCCGGCCACAAATCAGCAGCTCTACCGGTTGGCCGACGTCTAAGTCTTGCGTGCTTTCTATTAAGTGGCGATTCAGTTTCGAGGAGCCCACAATTCGATCTGAGTAGGGGTCGAGGTAGAGTGTGACTACGTAGGAACGATCCACTTCAAAACGTTTGTGCTGTTCGTTGTAGGGCACTAGTAAGTGTTTGGGCAGACCCCAGTCCAAAAAGGCCCCTGCATCGTTTATATCAACCACTCGCAATAGAGCTGTTTGGCCGACGGTGACCACGGGTTTTAACGTGGTCGCCACTAAAATATCTTGGCTGTCTAGGTGGATAAATACATCGACACTCTGGCCCAGCGCCATGGCTTCGGTGACGTAGCGTTTAGGCAATAAAATTTGTCCCAGTTCGCCGGCATCCAGATAAGCTCCGAAATCAACGAATTTTACGATGGGTAGCTGATTGTATTGTCCGATTTGTGCCATGGGGTATACCGTTGTTAGCAGCTGTTAGTCCGATACATTAATGCATCGAGTTTTTTAGTTGTATTAGGATTTTGAACTCTTGCTCTGTCACCGGTTGTACGGACAGGCGGCTCTGTTTGCGCAGTACCATGTTATCCAGTGCTTGGATGTATTTGATGGTTTGCATGCTGATGACTTGTGCAAACACTTCTTGCAGTTGAATATCAACGCTAAACCAGCGCGGTGTTTCAAGACAAGATTTTCCGTCAAAGTACGAACTGCTGGAGTCAAATTGTAATGGGTCTGGGTAAGCCCCCGAGACAACCTTGGCGGTGCCCACAATACCCATTGCTTTGCAGCGGCTGTGATAAAACAGTACGGTGTCGTCCTTGGCAATTTGGTCGCGCAATAGATTGCGCGCCTGATAATTGCGAATGCCATCCCAGCGCGTGGTTTGCCGGGGCTCAGCGGCCAAGTGTTGTATGCCGTAACAATCGGGTTCTGATTTAAATAGCCAGTAGGGCATAAACTTTATCGGGTGGTCTGTACTGTCAATTTAACGCTTATCGTCTGTGGTATCAAAAGCTTTCAGTCTTTCGGCCGTTTCTTTGTCTACCAGCTCAAGCTCCATTCGGCGCGCACCAGTATCAACGCTTTTAACTTTTACACAGACGCTGTCATCGAGGAAGAATTCAGCCGTCGGGGTGGTAAGCGTCAGTCTGCCACTGTCAAACTTGGGTTTAGGTTTGCCTTTTTCCGATAAAGGAACAAAGCCATCGAGCCCAATATCATCGAGTTTTACATTAATGCCGCGGCCGCTTACCCCAACAATAGTACCAAAGTGCACAGTGCCTACTTTGTCGGACATGTACTGACAAAGCAGCCAAGACTCCAGCATGCGCGTGGCTTGGCGGCCGCGAGTGAGAGTATCTTGTATGCTTTCTACGCTATCGCTGGTGGCACTTGGGGCGGGCGTTTTGTTGAGTAATGCTTTGAGTGCGTAATGGTTGTATAGGTCTTGGTAGCGTCGAATGGGCGATGTGACGGTGGCGTAGTGCTCAAAGCCCAATCCAAAGTGGCCTTTATTTTCAAGACTTAAACTTCCAGCTTGCTGCATACGCTGCAAAAGAGAGTTTAGGCGTGCTTTAGTTTGATCGCTGGTATCCGGCTGGCGCAGAGCTCGAAACAGGGTGCGAAAGTGTTCAAGTTCGCTAAAGTCTTTATCCGCTAGTTCGGGCAATTCATTGGCTATCAGCTGATTAACCTCGGCGACTCGTTCGGGACGAAAGCCGATGTGGGTGGAAAATAGGCCTGTATTGGGCGTTTCACTAAACAACTTGCCGGCACAGATATTGGTGGCAAGCATGGCTTCTTCAACGAGTTTTTGCGCCATATTGCGCTGACGTTTTTCAATACGTTCTATTTTTTTACGATCATTTAAATAGTATTGAAAATCGGCCCGATCCTCCATTACCAATCCGTGTTGTTGGCGATAATTGAAGCGGGCAGTGGCCACTTGGTTTAGTGCTTGTAAACTAGCGATTACAGGGTCCGGCAGTGCCTGCTGAAGGTCTTCACTGTCTTGCCCTTCTAGTAGATCGGTAACACCCTGATAATTTAATTTGTGGTGAGATTTGATTTTGGCAAATTTAAATTCGAAGTCGGTTATTTTTCCGTCTTGGTCGATGTGCTGTGTGCACACTAATACGGGTCGAACAGCCTCGGGAACAAGAGAAAAAGTCTCGTGGGATAATTCCGAAGGCAGCATGGTGATCGGGTGACCCAATAGGTACAGAGTCGAGGCCCGCTGGCGAGCGCTCAGTTCCAGCTCGCTGCCGTAGTCAATCACGCTGCCGGGGTCGGCGATGGCAGTGGTTAGCACCCAGCCGGTATCGTTTGCCACGCAGTGCAGGGCGTCGTCCATATCGCGCGTAAATTCCGAGTCTATTGTTACGAAAGGTATTTCGGTGAGATCCTCGCGCGCTAGAGTGGCTAATGCTTGATCATCAATTGAGTGAGAAATGCGCTGCGCCTGCTCTCCTGCCGTGTCGTCCCATTCGCTGGTCAATTGATATTTAGCGGCAACATAGCGGCCTTCAATGCCCGCTTCTTCGGGTCTGCCGATACGTTCGGTAACTTTAATTTGGCCTTTGCCATCGTATTTAAATGGGTGGCGTATGACATCGCACTGCACCAAGTCCCCTTCAGCGCAATTGGTTCTATTTTGAGGTGGAATAAAAAGCCAGCGAGTAAAGGGGGGGAGGTCGGGCTCGACAAAGTGAGCGGCGCCTTTGCGCACATAGCGACCCACAAATTGTTTAAGTGAGGTGCTGAGCAAAGTTTCCAGCGTAGCTTCTAGTTGTTTTTTATTGTTTTCGGTTAGGCTGACCTTGACCCGGTCGCCCGGCAGTACTCGCAGCATCTGCTCGGGGTCGACAAAGGCATCCCGGCCGTCGTCAAGGCGTACAAAGCCAAAGCGCTTGGAGGTGGCTCTTATCACCCCTTCTGCAAATTCTTTTTCCGAGACGATAGAGGTTTTTAATTGGGTCAGTTGCGAGAGGGCATCTTTGCTGAGCATGAATCACTACTTGTTGATTGGGCGGGTTCAATAAAGAGACATGATAACAGGAATTGCCGCTTTTCGTGTTGGCTATAGTATCATTGCGCCATGGATTTACTAAATCAATTGATATTACTAGGCGCTGTTCTTTTTCTGATCAGCATTTTGGCCAGCGCGCTATCGCCCCGAGTGGGGATGCCTCTGTTGTTGGTGTTTTTACTGGTCGGCATGCTGGGCGGTGAAGAGGGCCTAGGCGGTATAGCTTACGATGATGTCCAGTCAGCGCTGTTTCTGGGTACTTTGGCGCTGGCAGTGATTCTGTTCGATGGTGGCTTGAGGACGGATATCCACAATTTTCGTGTGGGTCTACGCCCGGCGCTGGTCTTGGCCTCTGTGGGGGTTGTGATAACCGCCGGTATTTGTGGTGCTCTGGTTGCTTGGCTTTTGGATTTGTCGTGGGCCGAGGGTATGCTGGTCGGTGCGATTGTCGGCTCAACCGATGCGGCGGCGGTATTTTCCGTGCTCAATATGCAGGGATTGGCCTTGAAGGCCCGTGTCGGAGCCACACTAGAGATAGAATCGGGTTTAAATGACCCTATGGCGATTTTTTTGACCATTACCATGGTCGAATTCATTCGCATGGGGGGCACAGGGCTGGATTGGGCTATGGGGCTAACCTTCTTTTGGCAGATGGGGGTTGGTGCTTTAGTAGGTATTGTTGGTGGGCGCGTACTGGCCTGGGGCGTTACAAAGCTTGAATTAAGCCCCGGTTTGTATCCTCTATTGGCTCTATTTGGCGGGCTGTCGATCTTCGGCTTAGCTGCGGTTGTTCAGTCCAGTGGCTTTTTGGCCGTCTACATGGCCGGCCTTATGGTGGGTAATCGTGTGTCCCGTGGGCTTTACAATATTCAGCGCTTTCACGATGGTATCGCCTGGCTGGCTCAAATCAGTCTGTTTTTAATGCTCGGTTTGTTAGTGACGCCATCCGAGCTGATCAGTTATGCCCCCAGCGGGTTTCTTATCGGGTTGTTACTGATTCTAGTAGCGCGTCCTATTGCAGTGACCGTTTCGCTTATTCCCTTCCAGTTTTCCTGGCGTGAAAGCTTATTTATCTCCTGGGTGGGGCTGCGCGGTGCAGTTCCTATCGTGTTGGCAATGTTTCCCTGGGTGGCGGGGCTGGAACACTGGCCATTCTTTTTCAATATCGCTTTTTTTATCGTGATTGTCTCGCTGGTCTTACAGGGCTGGACGGTAGCGCCGCTGGCCCGTTGGTTAAAAGTCGAGGTGCCCACCAGTAGCTCACGAGTGCAAAGGGTTGAGCTTGGTGTGCCTGGTCAAGCTGACTATGAGTTTGTCGGTTACAAGCTTTTGGAAGATTCACCTGCCATTCGTTCCGGCTTGGACCGATTACCCACTAATCTTGATGCTCAGGTCATTTGCGTATTACGCGACAGCGAGCCGGTTAGAGAGCTAGAAGGCTGTCAGCTAGCCGTGGGTGATCATGTGTATCTTCTGGCAGCAGTGGTAGCCCTACCAGGGTTGGATAAATGGTTAGTCGGTGAGCCAGAGCCAGATCGCTTAACGGCACAAGCCTTCTTTGGTGAGTTTGTGGTGTCTCCACGGGCCAAGTTACGGGATTTAAGCGAGGTTTATGGGTTTGAGGTGCCTGAGCATATGGCCAATTGGAGCATCGGTCGCTATATTTACAGCCGTTATAAGAAGCCCGTGGTAGGGGACCGGGTGGATTTAGGCCATGTGGAATTTATTGTGCTCAATATGCAAGATGCGAAAGTCACCAAAGTGAGTTTAAAGCTGCATCATTAAGAATAAAGACGAGCCATCACTCAAGATTTAATCAGCTGGGCCGATAGTATAAGAACGGCGGTAGTAAGGATAACCGCTGATTGGTGTACTACACTGATTTAAAAACATAATGACTTTAGTGAGGCTTGGCCGCAATGAGTTGGTATAACAATATGAGCTTTCGCTGGAAGCTCTCTCTCCCCCTTATGATATTGGTTTTGTTGTTTTTATACTCCAGTATCTACTCGATTTTCTCCTCCCGCACTCTGGCCGATAACGCCGATACCATAGCCGACATCAACTTACAGGAAATCCAACTGATTTTGCAGGCCGACCGGGATTTGTATCAGGCATTAACAGCCGAGCGCACTATCTTTGTCAGCGGTGTGGTCGATGTCGGGGTGAGCGCCTTAAAGGCAGAACACAAAGATAATGCCGAGCAGGCAAAGCAGCGATTTTTGCAATCGCTGTCCATTTCCAATAGCGCGACCGATGACGAGAAACGACAGTTTTTAGGTTTATATGATGCTTGGTATCAATATAGTTCGAACCTAGTCGATCAAGCTGCCAATGGTGACCCTAATGCGGTAGACGGTATTGAGCTTGAGGGCTTCGAAAGAAGTTATGAGTTATTTGATGCTGTGCGCACTTTTATGGATGTGGTGGGGGAGCGACGCCTGCAACACGTAAGTGAGTTTCAAGAGCGAATTAACAATGAGGCCAATTCGATTACAGGTCAATTGATGACCATTGCTATTGTGTGCACCTTGGTCGCTATTTTGGCTGCTATTTTGTTACCTATTATGGTCATTCGGCCCATTAAGGCCATCGGGGATCGTATTCAAAATATTGCCGAGGGCGATGGCGACCTGACTATTCGTATCGATGTGGATAGCCGCGATGAGCTGGGTGAGCTTTCGGGGCACGTCAATCGCTTTATGGAAAAGCTGCAAAACTTAATCGGCCGAATACGCTCCACCACAGAAGACGTCGCGTTGTCTGCCAACGACATGCAGGCCGTATCCGCGCAAAGTCAACAAGCAGCCGATGAACAAGTTCAGGCTATTACTATGGTGGTTGCGGCAGTGAATGAATTGACCGTGGCGATTCAAGAAGTGGCTCAAAATACCAATGATACTGCTGACAGTTCTAAACATGCCGCCGAAGTCACCAGCAATGGCCAAGAGCGTATACGAGTTGCAGTGGACCGCGTACAAGAGCTTTCTAATCGCATTAATGACACCGCTCAGGTAATGACGCGTCTTGATGAAGAGGCTAAAAACGTTAACTCTGTGATTGACGTGATCAAAGGTGTGGCCGAGCAAACCAACCTATTGGCTCTCAATGCCGCCATTGAAGCTGCGCGGGCTGGTGAACAAGGTCGTGGCTTCGCGGTAGTAGCCGATGAGGTGCGGACACTCGCCAGTAGAACTCAACAGTCCACGGAAGATATTCAACAAATGCTGGTGCAACTGCAAAACGGGGTGCAAAGTGCTGTGGAGGCAATGAATTTGTCCAATGATATGACCGGTGAGGCAGTACAGGCCGCCAATGAAGGGGGAGAGTCACTGGCTAATATTAATGACGCAGTGGGCTCTATCACCAATATGGCCATCCAGATTGCTACCGCGGCAGAAGAGCAAAGTTCTGTTACAGCGGAAATTGATAAAAATTTAGTGGAGATTAACCAGCTAGCCCTGGATACCTCCGAAGGTTCTGGCAAAACGGCCGAGGCCAGCCGTAATCTCAATCAGTTATCTGATGATTTGCGTGAACTGGTAGGAAGTTTTAAGGTATAAGCAATATTAACTTCCACAAAGGCTAGGAGATATCGTGAGCGGTACACGAGATAAGAGCATTGTTTTGATCGGCATGCCCGGTGTAGGGAAAAGTACAGTGGGTGTGCTCTTAGCCAAAGAGTTGGCCAAGGAATTTATCGATACTGATTTATTGATACAAACTCATACACAGAAAACCTTGCATGACATCGTGCTAGAGAATGGCTATCAACACCTGAGAGAGTTGGAAGAGGCCACCATTCTCACGTTGGAGGTTGATGGGCATGTTGTCTCAACTGGCGGCAGTGCAATATATGGTTCTGAGGCTATGGAGCATTTGGCAAAGTCCGGGCAGATTATTTTTCTGGATCTGCCCTTGGCGTCACTTGAACCGCGCATCCACAACATGAATACCCGAGGCATTGCCCGTCCCAATGGGCAGACATTTGCCGAGGTTTATCAAGAGCGTGTGCCACTGTATCAAGCCGCAGCCGATATCACGATTCAGTGCTTAGATAAAACCCCGATAGAGATCGTGCGCGAAATTATTTTTCACGAGGCCGAACAATACGCCGAGGTTGACGCCTAGTCGGATTGGGGCTCTTTAAGCTCTTGCAACTTATTCTGACTGAGTTGCTGGAACTTTGGGGTCAGGCCTTCATCGGCGTAGACTTCATCGCCAAACTCGTCCTTAGCAACCACCTCAGAGCCTTTCACATAAGGCATTGATTCCTCCACCTCGTGCAGCGCCGCCGACAGTAAGTCACTGATTAACTGCTCCACAGTCAATCTAGGGTACATCTGTGCCAGAGCCTCTAACTTGGCCGCTTCGATGATGGGTAATCGAACGGCATATTGATTCTGAGTCAGCTGTCCTTTTGCGCTTTTTTCCCAGTGTGCTAGCAGTTCACAAGGTTTCTTGTCCATTTAGATAGCCTCTTTGGTGCGTAAATGTAAGCTTGTTTATCTCTAACCATAGCAAAAAGTATTTTAAAATCAAAAGGATACCGTCAAAATGAGAGGGTACCTTGTGATTGTGGAGGTACGCGTGTATTGTAACCGCTTTTTGCAAGCAGCGCTTTTTAGCGCCAACCGGAACCACCGGGGTTAATACGTGAGGAGAGAGTGGCGATGAAGGTTATCTTATTGGGGGCGCCGGGTGCGGGTAAAGGCACTCAGGCAAAAATGATTATGGATGAGTTTGGTATTCCCCAAATTTCCACTGGAGACATGTTACGTGCCGCAGTTAAAGCCGGTACGCCTCTCGGACTGAAGGCTAAAGACATTATGGCCGCGGGCGGCTTAGTGCCCGATGATTTAATTATCGCATTAGTGAAAGAGCGTATCACCGCGGACGATTGCGCCAAGGGCTTCTTATTTGATGGATTCCCGCGCACTATCCCGCAAGCGCAAGCAATGCAGGAAGCTGGTGTTGATATTGACCATGTTATTGAAATTGATGTGGCCGATGAAGAAATTGTCAGTCGTTTGAGTGGGCGCCGTGTACATGAAGCCTCTGGGCGTGTTTATCATGTCGAGCACAATCCGCCACAAACTGCCGGGCTTGACGACGAAACCGGTGATAAGCTAGTTCAACGTGAAGACGATCAGGAAGAAACCGTGCGCAAACGCCTGGCAGTTTATCACGAGCAAACCAAACCGTTGGTTGAGTTTTATCAAGCTTTGGAGGAGCAAGGTGGTGCAAACGCTGCGAAGTTTACTAAAGTTGCGGGTGTTGGCAGTGTTGATAAAATTCGTGAACAGCTTTTTGCCGTTCTACATAAATAATCGGCAACAGATTTCGTTAAAAGGCCCTACGGGGCCTTTTTTTTATGTTTTTTTTATCATTTTTTAAAAAAATTGTAGAATTAATGTTTAATTTGTCTTAAAAACGTGCAAGTTGAGTGTTTATTAAATATATTGACACTGTGCTACTTACCTAGTGCATGTAAACAATTAAGGCGCATGAATTAAAAAGAGTTAAGGAGAGAAGTTATGGCTAAAGTTGCAAAAAAAACACCGCGAAAGGCGGTTGCCAAACGAAAATCCGTTGCACGACCATCCACTAAACATAAGGCTTCAAAACGCACTGCGAGTACGCCAGTTGATCCGCGTGTTGCCAAGGCACAAATCGCTGTTGATAAAACACAGTCCCTGGTTAATGAGCAGGTCAAAACATTAGCGGCTGCTCGTAAAAAAGCTCAAACGGCAAAAGCCAAAGCGGCTAAAAGCAAAAAAGCGGTTGATGCACGCGCGGCTAAGTCAGCAGCGAATGCTGCCAGTAAAGCCTCGGATAAAGCTAAAAATCTTCGTGCTAAATTGGCTGAACAAAAATCAGCTTTGGCTAAAGTTAAGGCTTACGCGGCAGTTAAAGCTGTGGAAGACGCCAGCAAAGAGAAAATCAGTGCGCTACAAGAAAAGCTTACTCATGCAGCGGCATCTGATTTAGACAAAGCTAAGGCGGCCTTTGAGGCCAAATGGAAGCGAGTGCGAGCCAGTGCCGATGCTAAAAAAGTGACTGCAGCGGCTAAAAAGCTGGATGCCAAAGCAAAAGCGGCGGAAAATAAAGCTAGGGCCAAGGTTCGCGCTATTGAGAAAAAAGAAGCGGCCAAGGCTAAAGCGGCCAGTCGTAAATCTGGCACAAAGCGCAAAGCCAAAGCGCGCTCGACACGTTCAGCCTCAAAATCATAATTGCCATTATGTCACTCGCAACCCCGGTCTAAGCCGGGGTTGTTGTATTTTGTACCGGCTGAGTCGCTCTCGACACTGGTCTAATATATTCATCATGGCTCTTGGTCCGAACCGCTGTATCTGGCAAAATGTTGTTTTGTCCAGCCAGTAGTTATCCTATGCCTACAATTCTTGCCCTCGATACCTCATCCGAAGCCTGCTCCGTTGCCTTAATGCTCCCTACTGGCGAGTGTGTAGAAGCATTTGAAATGGCCGCTAAAAGCCATACCAAGCGTGTTCTGCCGATGGTTCATGCGATGCTGACCGAACACGGTGTGGCCTTGTCTGATCTTGACGCCATTGCCTTTTCCGCAGGCCCGGGTTCCTTTACCGGTATCCGTATCGGCATGGGGATTGTGCAGGGGCTGGCCTTTGCGAGTAATATTCCGGTTATTCCCGTTTGTACTCTGCAGGCCCAAGCACTGACCACCTGTGAAGCTGCCCCAGAGCAGAGCGTTTTAAGTGCTCTGGATGCGCGAATGGGGGAGGTGTATTACGCGGTGTTTCAGTTTGATCCTTCTCAGTCAGCTCTGGCTATCCAATCGCCTCCGGCAGTGTCTGCCCCGGCAAGCGTGTCACTGCCAGCCGGGTTTAACCGGGATCAATCCATAGGGGTAGGGCAGGGCTTTACAGTGGATACCATGGCGGCGTATGTAAGCGACTTTAATGCCACAATTGGGCCGCGAGCATCCGCTGTTGCGAAACTGGCCGTTAGTGCCTGGGGCCGTGGTCAAACTCAGGATGTAATGGCCGTGGAGCCCAATTATATTCGCGATACTGTAACCTGGAAAAAGCGCGAAAGAATCCGCACCTAATTCAATATAGAGATATCTGCCATGCAAAAAACCGAAGTGCAGCACTTTAATCAACGACTGATCGATTTTTTGGCGGCATCGCCCACGGCGTTCCACGCAACGCAGAACATTGCCAGGCGCTTAAGCGAGGCGGGTTTTATCGCCTTAAAAGAAAATGACTCTTGGTCGTTGCAAAAGGGGCAGGGATACTTTGTTACCCGCAACGACTCGTCGATTATTGCTTTTAAGTACGGAGAATCGCCACTGGAGCAAAGTGGTATTCGTATGTTTGGGGCACATACCGACAGCCCGTGTTTAAAGCTCAAACCTAATGCTTATAGCGTCAATGCCGGCTATTCGCAGTTGGCGGTTGAAACCTATGGCGGAGTGTTACTTAACACTTGGTTTGATCGCGACCTGTCGATTGCGGGCCGGGTAACTTATAAAGGCGATTCGGCTCTGCCGGCCAGCTGTTTGGTTAATTTTGACCGGCCCATCGCCTGTTTACCCAGTATTGCCATACATCTGGATCGAGAGGCCAATCGTAATAAAACCGTCAATCCACAAAAAGAAATGCTGCCCATATTGATGTTGGCCGAAAAAAAGCCTAAGTCGTGGCACGAGCTGTTGACTAGTCAAATAAATCAGCAGTACCCCGCTCTCAAAGTAGAAAGCATTCTCGATTTTGAGTTGTCGCTCTACGACACACAGGCGCCAGCGGTTGTTGGTTTTAAAGAAGAATTTATTGCCAGCGCCCGCCTGGATAATTTGCTCAGCTGTTATGTTGGGCTTGAAGCACTGTTGCAGTCGGATTCATCGGAGTCGTGCCTGCTGGTGTGTACCGATCACGAGGAAGTGGGCAGCGCCTCTGCCTGTGGCGCCAAAGGCCCGATGTTGGAGCACTTTTTACAGCGAGTTATTCCCGATACGGAGTTAAGGCTGCGCACCTTGGATATCTCTCTGATGCTGTCGGCGGATAACGCACACGGCTTGCACCCCAACTATCAAGACAAGCACGATTCAGGTCACGGTCCGCTGTTAAACGCTGGGCCGGTTATAAAAGTAAATGCTAATCAGCGCTACTCCACGACCAGTGAAACCGCGGCGCTATTCAAGTTGCTCTGTAAGCAGGTTGATGTACCCGTGCAGAGTTTTGTGTCGCGCTCTGATATGGAATGCGGCAGTACTATTGGCCCCATCACCTCAGCTGAGGTGGGTGTGAAAACACTGGATATCGGCGTGCCAACCTTTGCCATGCATTCTATTCGGGAGTTGGCCGGGGCGGAGGATGCTTACGCTTTATCGCAAGTGGCGACGTTATATTTTAAGCAAGTAGCAGCCCCGGGTAAGCTGGATTAACAATGCGGGTTTTATTGCTCTCCGGTTACGATGCCGCCAGTCATAAACGTTGGCGGCAGGCACTGGCGGAGTATCTGCCCGAGTGTGAGTTTACCCAGTTAGCCTTGGCTCCGCGCTTTTTTAGTTGGCGTATACGCGGCAGTAGTCTGACTTTTGCTAGCTTGAAAACGGCAGCCCTAGATGCTGAATATGATTTGTTGATTTGTACCTCGATGGTGGATTTATCGAGCCTACGCGGCATGGTGCCGAAGTTGGCAAAATTACCCACCATTTTATACTGTCATGAAAATCAGTTTGATTATCCTACCAATCACCAGCAGCACTCCTCCATTGAACCGCAGATAGTCACTCTCTATAGCAGTATTTGTGCTGATCGCGTCGTGTTTAATTCTGAATTCAATCGCCAAGGGTTTTTGGCCGGTGCTCACAAGTTGTTAAAAAAGCTACCCGACGGAGTTGACCTTACGTTAGTGGAATCCGTCCGAGCAAAAAGTCAGGTATTGCCTGTGCCCTTGGAAAATAATTTGTTTAACCAGTGTGTTAAGTCAAAAAAAACGGCACTTTCGATGCCTGCAAAAATCGTTTGGAATCATCGGTGGGAATACGACAAAAACCCTGAACTTTTGTATCGGGCTCTGCAACATTTATTGAGTGATAATAATCCCCATCCAGCGTTCCAATTGCATTTAATCGGCCAGCAGTTTCGCCAAAAACCCGCGGTTTTCGACAAGATAAAATTGCTGTTAGAGTCTTATCATTGCTTGGGAGAGTTAGGGTATATAGAAAGTCATAAACAATACATGAATATTTTGCAACAATCCGACATTGTCCTTTCGACAGCCGATCACGATTTTCAGGGCCTATCGGTATTAGAGGCTGTAGCTTTAGGGTGTAGTCCGTTATTGCCGAGGCATCAAGTGTATCCAGAAATGCTAGGGGAAGACTTTTGTTATCCGGTAACGGGTAATTTAGAGCGCGATAGTCAAACCTTGGCGGACCAACTAAGGGCCCGGCTTAATGAGTATGTCAGTGGTAGGCTGGCAGATGCCCCCGACCTTTCTCATCTAAGCTGGGGATATCTAGCGCAGGAGTATCGCCAGTTACTCACTGGAACAATAGAGCAGTTTTACACCTGATATAAGCTCGTCTCACCGCTACACAGCCGAGGGCTGACCCTGTATGATATCCACCGACTAAAACCACCTGTTTTTTTGGATAGACAATGAGCAAACAACGCGTTTTAACTGGTATTACCACCTCTGGTACCCCCCACTTAGGCAACTATGTCGGGGCGATCCGTCCGGCCATTGAGGTCAGTAAGTCGCCAGAGTTAGAGTCCTTCTACTTTATGGCTGACTATCACGCCCTGATTAAGTGTCAGGATGCCGAGCGTGTCGAGCAGTCGCGCAAAGAGATTGCGGCCACCTGGCTCGCACTGGGGCTGAATACTGACAACGCGGTGTTTTATCGTCAATCCGATATCCCTGAAATCCCCGAGTTGAACTGGTTGCTGACCTGCATGGCGGCAAAGGGGCTGATGAACCGAGCGCACGCCTATAAAGCAGCGGTTGCCGCGAACGAAGAGTCCGGTGAAGATCCGGATTACGGCGTCACTATGGGGTTGTACAACTATCCGGTGTTAATGGCGGCGGATATTCTGATGTTCAACGCGAACAAAGTCCCCGTGGGGAAAGATCAAATACAACACATCGAAATGGCGCGCGATATTGCGGCGCGTTTTAACCACCATTATGGCGATCACTTTCAAATGCCAGAGGCGGTGATAGACGATAAAGGCTCTATTTTACAGGGGCTGGACGGTCGTAAAATGAGTAAGAGTTACAACAACACCATTCCATTATTTTTAACGGAAAAACAGCTCAAAAAACACATTAACAAAATTAAAACAAACCTGCTTGAGCCCGGAGAGGCGAAAGACCCGGATACTTCCACAGTGTTTCAGATTTGGGAGGCGTTCGCCAGCGCTGAGCAAACCGCTGAAATGCGGGCCAAATTCGAAGCCGGTATTGCCTGGGGTGAAGCAAAACGCGAGTTGTTCGAGTTGGTCAATGGTCAGCTCGGCGAGGCGCGTGAAAAATACTTTGATTTGATGGAGCGCCCCGTCGACATAGAAGACATCCTGCAGCAAGGCGCTGTTAAGGCACGGGCCGAAAGTGCGCCTTTTATTGAAAAGCTGCGTCAGGCCGTGGGCTTGCGAAAGTTTTCTTAAAAGACTTATGCTGGCCCGGTTAGGGCACTGATAACCCGATAGATGCCACCTGTAAGTGCTGTTAGCTCAGACTCTGAGGTAATGTAAGGTGGCATGATGTAAACCAGCTTGCCAAATGGCCGGACCCAGATACCTTGCTCCACCAGAGCCGGCTGTATTTCGTTCATGGGCGGTGCGTAACTCAGCTCAACCACACCGATTCCCCCTAACACCCTCACATCTTTCACATAGTTCAGTGTACGGCAGTCGGCCAGCTCGCGGTTGAGTTGGGTCTCGATGCGTTGGATATTGGATTGCCAGTCGGAGGTTAACAACAAATCGATACTGGCATTGGCCACGGCACAGGCGAGGGGGTTGCCCATAAAAGTCGGGCCGTGCATAAAGACGCCGGCTTCACCGCGGCAAATGCCTTCGCTCACCTTGTCGTTACACAGGGTGGCGGCGAGGGTCATATAGCCGCCGGTGAGTGTCTTTCCCAGGCACATGATATCGGGGCTAATGTTGGCGTGCTCACAGGCAAAAAGCTTTCCTGTCCGGCCAAACCCTGTGGCTATTTCGTCGGCAATCAGCAAGACATTGTATTGGTCGCACAGGGCGCGTACTTCGCGCAAGTATTGGGGCGAATACATCCACATGCCGCCCGCGCCCTGAACAATGGGCTCTAAGATAACGGCCGCCACTTCGTTATTATGCTTCGTTAATAACTGGCGAATACTGTCGAGATCGTGCGGGTTGAAGGTATCGTTAAAGCGGCTTTGGGGCCGGGCAGCGAATAGTTGTGGGGTAAGGTTCTGGCTGAATAGGTGATGCATACCTGTCACTGGGTCGCATACGCTCATAGCGCCAAAGGTGTCGCCGTGGTAACCGTTTTTTAATGCAATAAAGCGATGTTTTTCGGGCAAATTTTGCGAGTGCCAATACTGCAGGGCCATTTTCATGGCCACTTCCACACTGACTGAGCCCGAGTCGGATAAAAATACTTTGTTTAACCCATTCGGACTTAAGCTAACCAGCTTTTCGCAAAGGCTAACCGCGGGCTCATGGGTCAGCCCGCCGAACATGACATGGCTCATGGCTTGGCTTTGCGTTAGCAGTGCTTGGTTAAGTTCGGGGTGGTTGTACCCGTGTAAGACACTCCACCAGGATGACATGCCATCGATTAGTTGGCGCCCATCGGTCAGGGTAAGGGTAGCGCCCTTAGCACTGGCTACGGGGTAGGTAGGAGAGGTGGCAGTAAATGAAGAGTATGGATGCCAGACGTGCGCCCGGTCCCGTTTTACTAGGTTGTCACTGTTGGTACTCATACGGCCTCATAACTGGAAAAAGCGCCAAGCTAAGGCTTTTAGCGGCGCTTGTCCAGTCCGTAAGGGCTGAGTTCTGTTAGCTAAAGCGCCGTACCAGTTCGCTTTGTCCTTGTGATAGCAATGCCATTTCAGAGTTCAAACGGTTAGATTCATCCACCTGTCCCTGGACTTGCTCGGCCAGAGAGGTGATCGATTGTGTGTTTTGCTCGATATCCACCGCCGTGGCCGACTGCTCTTCGGCCGCTGCGGCTATTTGATGAGACATCTGGTCAATAGTGGTCACCGCAGAGGATATGGCGGACAGGGCCTGACTGACATTGCCCATTTCGTTAACACTGCGTTCCACTAAGTTTTGGCAGTCGGTCATGTTCTTTCCCGCCAGCCCAGTTGCATCGGTCAATTCGCTGATAATACTTTGAATATCTTCGGTGGACTCCTGGGTGCGCTGGGCCAGAGTGCGAACTTCATCGGCCACCACCGCAAAACCGCGCCCCTGCTCACCGGCGCGAGCCGCTTCAATAGCGGCATTGAGGGCCAGTAAGTTGGTTTGCTCGGCGACACCTTTAATAACGTCGACGACCGATGCAATTTTCACACTGCCTTCGGTTAACCGGTTGAGGACGGCCCCTAAGTCGCCCACCGTTTGCGATAGGTCGTCAATGGCGACCCCGGCTGAGCGGATTACTTGATTGCCTTTTTCTACCTCACTTAAGGCCTCGCCAGTGGCGCCCGAGGTTTGTGTGGCGCCCGAGGCGACCTCCTGTACGGCGATGCTCATTTGCCCCATGGCGTGTGCCACACCAGAGGTTTGTTGCTGCTGTTCGGTAATATGGGTGAAAGTTCGTTGAGCTTGCTGCTGTGATAGCTCGGCGTGCTGTCTCAGTTCGTCGGCTGACTCTTGAAACCGGCCCAAGGCTGTGCGGATACGAGATTTCTGCGCGAGTTGTGCTAGGCGTATTTCACCTATTTCGTCGCTACGGCCTGTATATATAAAGGCTGCAATAGGGTCGTGATGAATTTTTCTCGCTTCGCTGAGAGCATCTGAAATTAGCAACTTGCGGGTGGTTTGTGCGAGAAAAGCTAAAACAATACCAATCAAAGCCGCCCCTAAGTATTGCCCTGGGCCAGAGCTTTCATTGATTGCTAAAAATACAGATATTAATATAAAACTAAAAACGCCTGATAATAAAGCTAGGCCAAATTTCTGCCAAAGCTTTAACAGGGGGGAGCATAGACCTTTGCCCGCTTGTAGGCGAGCATAGACCATTTCAGCTCGCTGTATCCATATTGGGTCAGATTTCACCCGAACCGACTCATAACCCACTATTTTACCGTGCTCGGCGACCGGAGTTACATAGGCATCTACCCAGTAATGATCGCCATTTTTACAGCGATTTTTGATAATACCCATCCAGGCATTACCTTTCTTGAGTGCCCCCCATAGCATGGCAAATGCATCTTTAGGCATGTCTGGGTGGCGCAGAATATTATGGGGCTGATTGATCAGTTCGTCGCGCTCATAGCCTGCTATTTCACAGAAAGTATCATTGCAAAAGCGGATAGTGCCTGCCAAGTCAGTAGAGGATACGATCTCATCGCCCGCTTTGACAGACACCTCTTTGTTGGTGACCGAGCCATTATTTCGCATGAAAAATCCTTGTCTGTCTCTTGTGGGGTTAACCCACTAATTGTAGTTCGTTTTTGGCGTCTAAAGTTTGATTCGCGTCAGTAATGTTAAGTAAATTAGACAGTTGGTTATTCAGTTGAATTCGAGCGCTCGGGGTCATGTCGGTAAACTCAAGACTCACTTGTGTGTGCCTGAAGGGTTCCCTAACTAAGCGTACAGATTTTACCTTGGCCTGACAGTTAACCTGTATCTGGTGGCTCAGGCGTACCTGGCACAAGGGTAGGTGTGCGTCGCGCCGATAAGAATGCAATTGATTACCTTTTAGGCGTAATCTCATTCCGCCCCCCGATATATTCACGATATTAGCTTCGGTGGGGGCGTTGCCTATTGTTCTGATGGTGGCTTTCAGTGAGTCGTAACCGGGCTCATATCGAAGCCAGCTACGCCGTGGTCGGTATTCGACCTTGGAGGGCAGTAGAACTGCAATAGCGTTGCGGCTTTGACTTTGGTCGCTAATGACCGGAAGTCTCAGTGTGAGTACCTCGCTGTGCCTCTGATGTCGCAGGGTTAGGCTCTGCCCCTCCATTAATGCCAGAGTTGACGGGGTTAACTGATCGAGCCAAAGCATGCCCCGCTCGGTGTCCACGGCCAATATCATACTTTGAAAACTGGTGCCGCGATTGTCTATTAGAACCTCAAGCAGCTGGCGGGAGCGGCAGAGACTTAATAGCAGTTCATGGGATGAGCTTTCAGTTTTGAAAGAGGCTGACTTGTTTTGTGATGCAGTAATCTCGGCCTCGTGCGAGGTTCCTCGATCAGACAGTTTACCCAGAATTCGTTCCAACAGAGACATACCGCTTTCCTCAAACATTACCGTGCAATACTGTGACTCATTGAGTCCACACCAGTGCTAGAGCAAGCGCCATGCCATTAATGTCCAAAGTAGGCGCGATACGGGATTGCTGCTGTTGGGGCTCAAACGCGGAGTGTGATTACGTTACTAAGCGGCACGGCATTGCCGCCAAGCGGCAAATTGGATTCCATCGCTTGGGCAAAAACCGTACAATGGCGGAATATATGAATCAATGGGTAAATATAGGGTATGAGTAAGGCTGTATCTGAGACTTCAGTGGCGGAACTGGATCGCAAAGAACGTTTAGAGTTTAATAAATTGCAAAAGCGACTGCGTCGTCAGGTGGGTAGTGCTATTGCTGATTTTGAAATGATCAGCGAAGGCGATCGTGTCATGGTGTGTTTGTCGGGTGGTAAAGATTCATATGCCATGCTCGATATTCTATTAGGGCTACAAAAAACGGCCCCAATCAATTTCGAGCTTGTTGCTGTCAATATGGATCAAAAACAACCCGGATTCCCCGAGCATGTACTGCCGCAATATTTAGAGTCACTGGGTGTTCCTTACCATATTGTGGAAAAAGACACTTACAGCATCGTGAAAGAGATTGTTCCTGAAGGTAAAACCACCTGTGGGCTTTGTTCGAGACTGCGCCGGGGGACTCTATACGGTTTTGCTGATGAAATTGGGGCGACCAAAATTGCTATGGGGCATCATCGCGATGACATAATTGAGACATTATTTCTCAATATGTTCTACGGTGGCAAGCTGAAAGCCATGCCGCCCAAATTATTAGCTGACAACGGTCAAAATATTTTGATTCGTCCGCTAGCTTACTGTAAAGAGCGGGATTTGGAGCAATATGCTGAGATTAAACAGTTCCCCATTATTCCTTGTAATTTATGTGGCTCACAGGAAAATCTACAGCGTCAGGTAATTAAGGATATGCTGCAGGGCTGGGAAAAATCGCACCCCGGTCGTCTGGAAACCATATTTTCGGCTATTGGCAGCGTTGCCCCGTCGCAACTGGCGGACCGTCAGCTATTTGATTTTGCCGGCTTAACCCCAGTGTCCGGCAGTGAGCTTGAGCCGGGTGAGAATCAATTTATCAACGCCGTTCAAGTTCAGTAATATCTTGTCGCTGCTAGGTTGGCGAACTTGCACTATACTGTCTTTAATGTCTGTGTTTGCTGGGGTTTAGGTTGATACTTGGATTAAGTTCGCCTTCTCTAGGCAGTCGCTAACTCACCACGGTATGGCATCGGTGAGTTAATGATCGCGCAATGGATTGCCCCAGCCGTACATGTCAGCGCGAGGTGGAGAGTTTGGGCTGTCGGAGTGCCCCGTTGAATTGCATCACCACATGAATCACTAACCCCATTTATTCAGCCACCGGCACTGGATTACACGCAATAATGAGACAAAAAAAGCCGTCTTTTTTTCAGGGCATCTCTTTTCAATTAGCTAAAATCGGCATTATTTTAGCGATATTGCTCAGCTTTTTTATCAGTGCGATACAGGTGTACATTGATTATCTTGCTCAATCCAAAGAATTAGATCAATTAATATACCGGGTGGCAGAAGTAGCCACACCTCCCGCCGCTAGAGCCGTACATACACTAGACGCTGATTTGGCCAATGAGGTTGTAAATGGCCTGTTAACCTATGACTTTATCTATCAGGTAGCTATTTGGGATGAGCGCGGCAACGTTTTAGCCCAAGCTGACAAGGCTCTAACAGAGTCGGATGTTACTTGGATGGGAGGGCTCTTCACCCATGATGATGCCTCTTATTCCTCTGATTTAATCGTGGCCGGCTACGAGCAAATGGTGGCCGGAAAAATCAGTTTTACGGTCGACAGAGACCGGGCATTGGAAAATTTTTATCGCCGCTCGGAAATAAACTTTTTTGTCAGTAGCTTTCGTAGCCTTATTCTCGTTGTGCTGTTGTTTGTCGCTTTCTATTTTAAGCTAACCAAGCCATTGGTGCAGCTTTCTCATGAAATTAACGAAATTGATCCTGATCGGCCTGGAGCTAAGCGGTTGACGACCTTAAAGTCGCATAAAGCCGATGAGCTTGGCACAGTGATAAACAGCAGTAATCAAATTCTCGATGTGATTGAGCTGTCACTTGCCAAACGTCGTGTAATTGAACAGGCACTTAGAACCAGTGAAGAACATTTACGTCAGATTGTCGATAGTTTGCCTGTCTTCATCGGCGCGCGAAATGCCGATGGCTACTATCTGTTCGCCAATAAAGCCCTGGCTGAAATGTTGGGTCACACCCCCGAGGATATGCGAAATGTGCATATCAGCGATCTATTAAAATCCTCTGTGCTCGATGTCGATACTGTTATCAGAGGCGATGCCCGGGTTATTAATAACGGCGAAGAAATCGACGTCGCGGAAGAAAGCTTTATCAGCGCCAGTGGTGAGCAGTTATATCTGCAAACTCATATGATGCCACTGCAGTATTATGAGGAAGTGGTTTGTCTTGTGGTGTCTATGGATGTCACGGAAAGAAAACTGGCTCAGGCTAAAATGGAGCATATGGCGCATCACGATGCGCTGACCGGTTTGCCCAATAGGCTGCAGTTGGTTGAGCGTTTAGAGCACGAAGCGCGACGAGCCGTAAGGCATGGCTATTTTGGCGCTGTGCTATTTATCGATTTGGATAAGTTTAAAAATATCAACGACTCGCTGGGTCACCCGGTGGGCGATTCAGTGTTGCAAGAGGTGTCGTCGCGTTTGCAAAGTGCTGTGCGAGAAGAGGACTTGGTTGCGCGCCTTAGTGGCGATGAATTTGTGGTGGTGTTGACGGTGCTCGACCATAACCAGGAAGTGGCAGCCTTAAAAGCGGGTGAGGTGGGCGAGAAAATTCGGGCATTAATCTCGCAAGCGTTTATTCATGAGGATATGGAGCTGCGTATCACTTGCAGTGTTGGGGTTGTCGTTTATCCCGAGAAAAATAATGTTGTGCATGAGCTCCTGCGCTACGCCGATACCGCTATGTATCAGGTGAAAGAAAAAGGGCGCGACGCGATTGAATTTTTTAACGAAGATATGGCCGATAAAGTCAGTCGGCAGTTAGTGATGGAGGGTGAGCTGCACCGGGCGCTTGAGGAAGAGCAGTTTGTATTATATTTTCAGCCCAAGGTAGATGTGCAAAGCGGTGCAATTGTCGGTGCCGAAGCTCTGTTGCGTTGGTTTCACCCCGAGCAAGGCATAATTTCACCGTTTGAATTTATTCCGGTGTTAGAGACATCTGGGTTGATTATTGAGGTCGGCCAATGGGTGTTAGAGCAAGCCTGCGACGTTGTGCAAAAATGGAGTAAGGCGGGCTTGTGGCACAAAGGAATGCAGCTGAGTTTAAATATCAGTCCGCGGCAGTTTCGTCGCGACAGTTTTGCCTCCGATGTTATCAAAACAATAGAGCAATACAATTTGCCTGATCAAACCCTCGATATGGAAATAACCGAAGGGATAGTCATTCAGCAAATAGAAGAAGCGATTGAAACCATTACCCTGCTAACGCAAAACGGTATCAGCTTTTCACTGGATGATTTTGGCACCGGGTACTCATCCATCAGTTATTTAAAACGGCTGCCAGTTACCACTCTTAAAATTGATAAAAGCTTTATTCGCGACATTATTGATGATCGCAATGATCGGGTTTTGGTGGAAACTATTGTGACCATGGGGCGATTGTTGGGCTTAGGCCTTGTGGCTGAAGGGGTGGAAAACAGTGCCCAGCTGGATATCATAAAGTCCTATGGTTGCCATTATTACCAAGGCTTTTACTTTAGCCCACCGGTGCCGGCGGATCAGTTTATTGCATTGCTCGAAAAGCGCCCGAGCAAATAGGTGACAGCCGTCTCGACCCGTAAAATACGCGGGCCTAGTGAGATTCCGGTAAAGCCGCGCTGCTCAAAAGCATCAATTTCTTTATCCAAAAAGCCGCCCTCGGGGCCAATTGCAATCACACTGGGGGCGCTGACATTATGGGGGCTGTGCTGCCGGGCATAGGGGTGGGCAATAAAACCTTGGCGCTCACCGAGAAAGTCTCGCAGCTCGTCTTCAATAAATGGGCGAAAGCGTTTCGCTTGATGGATAGCCGGCATCCGCGTATCCCGGGCCTGCTCCAACCCCAGTATCAACTCTTCCCTTACTTTGTCTTCGTGTAATTGAGGTGTCTGCCAGTAACTTTTATCCACGCGGGAACTTTGCAGCAAAACCAGCTCTTTTACCCCAAGCGTACTGATGGTTTGCAAAATACGCTTCAGCATAGGAGGGCGGGGCAACGCTAAAATAATACTGATGTTCGACGCCGCTGGCGGCTCTTGAGTGAGCGACGCTGTCATGGTTACCGAGTCGGAACCCAGCTCAATGACCTGCCCAACACCCGTTTGGCCATTGATTAACCCAACTTTCAAAGTGTCCCCGACGCAGATGCGCTGAACCTGAGTAATATGCCGAACCCGGCGTTCATCGCGCAGTGTGACGGTATTGTCGCGGCTGAAATCACTGGGGAATAACAAGATTAAATTCATAGTTTAAGGACAGAGGGCAGGGTGGGTAAGTTGGCGCCCCGGAGACGATTCGAACGTCCGACCTGCCGCTTAGGAGGCGGCTGCTCTATCCAGCTGAGCTACCGGGGCCTGTCGCTCCTGTGGAGCGAGGCGCCCATTGTAGAAACTTTAGCAGCTAAAGCCAAGTTGTCTTAGGCTTTTACCGCATTACCACTGTTGACTGATCTTGTGGTGACGCCTTTGGCGTTGTACAAATTATCACCGGCAGACTTACCTTTTACCAAGTCTAATATTCGACTTAGCGTTTGTTGTGAGCGGTTGATTAATTTGCCGTTTTTGGTGTTTTGTTGGTTGCATTGGGTAATGACGGATTGTATCTCCTGCCATTTGGCAATCAAGGGTGTCAGCGATGGGGTAGATTGCATATATTCCAACCAACCATCGCTGTCGTTAGCCAGCCCCAAACTCAGCAATAAAGAGGTTCGTTCTCTGGCGTGAGCATCCAGAACATTGAGGTGTTCGGCTTTAACGCTAAGGGTGGATTCCAGCTCGGTATGTTGGCGGTTTTTCAGCAGCTCGGTTTCGCGCTGCAAAAGCTCCAGTAGGACCTTGGCGGCGGCAAGGTCATTGTCTAGCATTTGCGAGACAAGTGAGGGGTTAACTGACATAGTGGGCACCTATGGTAAGTCGAAAAAAATGGGTAAGTCGAAACTGTACGAAACCCTAAGGCTGCAGTTGGCTCAGCCCTAGGGTTTAACCGATAAGGTCGTCCTGAGACAGAATAGCTTCGGCCAGCCGTTCGGCGTTTATTTCAAAGCGCCCTTCGGCAATCGCTTGCTTTATTTCGGCGACTTTGTCGCTGTCCACATCGGGAGCCGTATCAACGGCTTCTTGCAGGCGGCTTAGCGATTGCGCCTCGGCGCTCAGTACCACTTGATCAGTGGCCGGTTGTGGACTTGATGGCGCGCCGCTTTTTCCCTCGGATTTCGTTGAGAGGGGAGCGCTGCCACTGGAGCGTCCGGTTGTCGCTGTACCCGGTTTGTAGGTATTGCTTGTGTCAATAGCCATATGCTTAATCCAACTTTAAAAGGTCAGTTATAACCTGGTGCCCATACCAGATTGCCAAAGGATATACCTCTCGCATAGCTGCTATCGGCCGTCTGTATTATAACTTTAGCGATTATTTACAATAAATTTCTGCCTGTGGCTTAAGGATTAACCTCGACCCGGCCAGTTGCCACGATATTGGCAGTCACGATACGCTGCGATGATAAATTACGTACCCGTATTTGTTCGCCTACCCGACCGCTGCCCAGTGCTTCCGCCCGCGTGTTAACTCCGATAACGCCATTGGAGGCCGCGAGGGTGATGATATCCCCCCGGTTAATCGCCAGTGGTATTGTCAATATTCCGTCGCGCAAGGGTTCTCCGGCTTCTATATTGCGTCGAACCTCCTTGCCTATTGCATCCGAATTGTCGGTAAAGTAACCACTTCGTAAGTTAGAGCTATTCATTCGACTCTCAGTCAGATCCGATTCTACTAAAATGTCTCCGCGACTCAAGGCTTTACTGGCGACAACGATATTCTGGAAAACATTCACCTGAGCTCCAATGTAAATACTCCACGGCGCAGCGCTTAAACATTGAGTTTTCACCGTAATAGCACCGCCATTGTGGGTTAAATCTCTGACCTCGAAGTCTAGTTGGGAGGGGCAGTGGGCGAGTCGCAGTCGAGGGTCGAGCCTATTAACGGTAATTTCTACGGCATCAAATCGATTTTGATAGTAATCTTGAAGGTATTCTTTGGTGGCCAACCGCAATTGCTGCAGATCGTGCGGTGGGTTGTGGCCGGCTTCATTGGCAGCAGACACTAAGGAGACAAACCCCAGTGCGACTGTATAGCCTAAATTGACGCAAAAAGTACGTAGGCGGCCCATAGTTGTCCTATTCTATAAACACAGTGGCAATAAACGATAATCTGGGCTGAGATTGAGCCTATACTCAATGCAGTAGGCGCCAGATGACACATAATTAACGGGTTTTATTAAAGAGTGTCAAAAAATAGCCGTTAATAAGAGTTAAATACATATAAGTGGGGATACTGCAAGGAATGTGCCTTCGCGTCTAGCGCATAGGATGGGAACCGCTTTAAATTGATGGCGATGTAAAACTGAGGCGAGAATATGGCAGGTGTACTCGATAGTGTTAACCAACGAACACAGCTGGTGGGTCAAAACAGATTGGAGTTATTGCTGTTTCGTCTGGCTGGAAGGCAAACCTATGGCATCAATGTTTTTAAGGTAAAAGAGGTTTTGCAGTGCCCCAAGCTGAATGAGATACCCGGGCGCAGTGGAGTAGTGCGGGGCGTGGCTCATATTCGCGGCGGCACGATGCCAATAATGGATATGAATCTGGCTATTGGCCGCAAACCGCTGGAGAACATCGAAGAATGTTTTGTCATTATCACGGAGTACAATCGAACCTTACAAGGCTTTCTGGTTCGTGCGGTGGAGCGTATTGTTAACATGAATTGGGGTGATATTCATCCACCGCCCATGGGGGCCGGCAAAGAGCACTATTTAACCGCTGTCACCGAGGTTGAGGAACGCCTGGTTGAAATTGTCGATGTTGAGAAAATTCTTGCCGAGGTTACGCCTGTCGATGAAACAGTGAGTGAAGGTATTTTTGAAGACGGGTTAAGTGAAAGGGTGGTGAAGCGACATATTCTTATCGTGGATGATTCCACCATTGCCAGGAAACAAATCCAAAGGGTTGTGGAGTCTATGGGCATTGCCACCACCTTGAAAAAAGATGGTCGGGAGGCTCTCGAATACATCAATGGCATGATCGAAGAGGGTAAAGACCCGTATCAAGAGCTGATAATGATCATCTCTGATATTGAAATGCCGGAAATGGATGGCTATACCTTTACCGCTGAGATACGTGGTAACCCTAAACTAAAAGATATGTATGTGGTGCTGCATACATCGCTTAGCGGTGTTTTTAACGCGGCCATGGTGGAAAAGGTTGGCGCCAATGACTTCTTGGCTAAATTCCATCCCGATGAATTAGCTAAGCGGGTGAATGACAGGGTTTTGGCGATCACAGGGGAAGACCTGCTACAAGAAAGTGGTAATGAGTAGTAAGGCCTTTATATTCAATTAGATAGGTTGCTTATTTAAAGTGGTTTGTTGTTTAGTGGTTGTTAAGGACTGATATGAGTAGCCCGATTAAATCTTCACATACTCTGGAGCAGGTAGAGTTTGATCAGTTTAGGGTGTTTCTAAAAGACGCTTGTGGTATAGCCTTGGGCGAAAATAAGCAGTATCTAGTGGCCAACAGGGTTCGGCGGCTGCTAGAAGAGTATAACCTGCCAAACTTTGCCGAGTTGGTGAAGGCACTCAAAATGAATAGTAACCGGCGCTTACGCGATCAGGTTATTGACGTTATGACCACCAATGAAACTTTTTGGTTTCGCGATGGTTACCCTTATGAATACTTAAAGAATGTTCTCCTGCCCGATCTTATGGCCCCAGCTAATAAGATGTATGGTCCGCTCCGGATTTGGTCGGCGGCTTGCTCTTCGGGCCAGGAACCTTACTCGCTGAGTATGATTGCCGAAGAGTATAAGCGGAAATCCATGGGTGCCTTGGCTCGGCCTGTGCAGGTCGTGGCAACCGATCTTTCGTCGATTGTGCTTGAGCAGGCAAGGCAGGGAATGTATGACCGATTATCAGTTATGCGGGGTCTGTCGGTAGAACGTCGCAATCAATTTTTTACCACAATTGATGCCAATAATTGGCAAATAAACCAAACCGTACGGGAGCGGGTCGAATTCCGCCCACTCAACTTGATGGATTCCTACGCGGCGCTGGGGCGTTTTGATATTGTTTTTTGCCGCAATGTCTTGATTTACTTTAATGCCGAGCTAAAGCTTAAAATCCTGCAAAAAATACACGCCAGCTTAAAACCCGGAGGCGTTTTGTTTCTCGGTTCATCCGAAGGCGTAGGCGCAGCCTCGAATTTGTTTGAAATGGTTCGCTGTGAGCCAGGTATCCTCTACCGGGCTATTTAACAATTTACAGCTTTCGATTAAGCGGCAAAGGCGGTAAGCCTTTGCCGCTCTTGTCCTTACATTCTTACCTCTGCAGTACCCGTTTATATTTCAATCAAAAATAAAACTCCATAAAATCAATGAGATATTAGATATTTCTAGGTTTGGCATGGCCTGTGCTTTATTGCTTGTGACGCTAACGCAACGAGGCAATCATGGCAATTTCTTTCGATCAGGCACTGGGTGCATTTGAACCGGCTCTTAAACTTCGCTCACAGCGGGCAGAAGTTCTGGCCAACAACTTAGCGAATGCTGATACCCCAGGCTTTAAATCTCGAGATTTTGATTTTCATAGTGCCTTGGCTAAGGCTGCCGGAAACATGCCCGGGGCCTTAGCAAAAACGGACGAAGGCCACCTGAATATTCATGGCAGTTCCAGCGGTAGTCCTGGTTTGGACTACCGCACGCCACATCAACCATCGGTTGATGGTAATACCGTCGAAGATCAGGTTGAACACGCTGAATTTATGAAAAATGCGTTGGAATTCCAAACCAGCTTTATGTTGCTAAACAAAAAATTTAAAGGCCTGAGCAAGGCTTTGACCGGACAGTAGGAGTAATACCATGGGGCTCAATACTATTTTTGATGTTGCCGGTTCTGGCATGAATGCTCAAAGCCTGCGCCTGAACACCACCGCTAGTAATCTTGCTAATGCACAGTCGGCCAGCTCCAGTGCCGGAGATGTTTATCGCTCACGTCAACCCGTGTTTGCCGCTGTCGCTAAAGACACCTTAGGCACTAACCGTCTTGAAGCTATTGGTGGCGCGGATCGCGATGCCAGTGCTGGGGTAACCGTCTTGGGTGTGGTTGAAAGCGATGCTCCCTATGAGCAGCGCTACGAACCCAACCACCCTTTGGCAGACGAAGAGGGCTATGTGTATTACCCCAATGTCAATGTGGTGGAGGAGATGACTAATATGATTTCGGCATCTCGTTCGTTTCAGGTCAATGTTGAAGTGATGAACGCTGCCAAGCAGATGGCCCAGCGCGTACTCACATTAGGACAGTAAGGAGTCTGCCGTGACACAAGTAAGTAACGACGGAACCTCAGCGGCCAATATTCTCAGTAACCTGAGTATTGCGAACAAAGAGCCGGAAGAGGCAAGCAATGAATTGGGGCAATCGGCTTTTTTAGAGCTCATGATTACTCAAATGAATAATCAGGACCCTTTGAGCCCTCAGGAAAATACTGAATTTATTGCCCAATTGGCTCAGTTTAGTTCGGTTGAGGGGTTGGAGCGACTCAATGGCCAGTTTGAGAGTTTCAACGGCAACTTTATGTCGAATCAAGCACTGCAAGCCTCATCGCTGGTTGGGCGGTCAGTTTCCGTACCAACGGATACGGCGCTACTGACCAATGGCGGCATTGTTGCCGGCTCTTTGAATCTGGAGCAGTCGACCAGTGCTATGGAAATTAATATCTACAGCGAGGGCGGCTCACTGGTGGGTAAAGTACCCGTCGATGGGCGTGAAGCGGGTGATATGGTTTTCCGCTGGGACGGTCAGTATATGGAGGTGGACGGTGAGCTTGTCGACTGGAGTGCCGGTGAAGAGCCTCTACCGCCGGGTGAATACCGAATTGAAGTCAATGCCATGATCGATGGCGAAGCTGAACAGCTGGAAACCTCACTGGGTGCCAATGTTAATAGCGTTACCCTAGGTAATGATGGTTCGATCACGCTTAATTTGGCAGGGGTTGGCCCTGTCGACATTAGCCAAGTAACTCAATTTAATTAATGCCAAGCGGCTAGTTTCTAAAGGAGAAACGGACCATGCCATTTAACGTTGCGCTTAGCGGTATCCGGGCCGCCAATACTGATCTTGAAGTCACCGGTAATAACATCGCCAATGCCAGTACTACCGGCTTTAAGACTTCACGTGTGGAGTTTGGCGATGTTTACGCAGGCTCCTTACTCGGTAGTAGTTCAAACGCCCCAGGTAGTGGCGTTAATTTACTAAAAATTCGCCAGCAATTTGGTCAGGGCAACCTGAACTTCACTGAAAACCAGTTGGACTTAGCCGTAAGTGATGCAGGCTTTTTCGTGGTTAGCGATCAGGGGGAGCAGCTCTACACGCGTTCGGGTGCTTTTGGCCTCGACAGCGAAGGCTTTATCGTCACCAATACGGGAATGAATTTACAAGGTTACAGTGCCGATGATAATGGCAATGTAAGTGGTACGCTGAGCGATTTACAGGTGGATGTAAGCACACAGGCGCCGCGCCAAACCACAGGTGTCGAGGCCACTTTAAACTTGAATGCTAATCAAAGTGTATTGGAGTCCGTCGGCTCAAGCTTCACGACAGACGGTTCAGCAATCGGAGTTGCCCAGGTTGGCATTAGTGATGCCACGACCACTACGATGAACCTAGGGGCTGTGGCTGTACCGATTGACTTTGCCGCTAACCCAACGACTTTTGATGTCACTTTGGCCGGCTCCACACCAGCCTCGGGCAATGGAACGTTGAGTTTAGTTATTGACTCTTCTACCGCAAACTCAGTGCAAGATGTTGCCAACCTAATCAATAGTGCTATTTTCAGTAGCCCGACCCCGATTAACGTTCAGGCGTTTGCCAACGGCGGCAACCTTGAGCTGCGTGATATCAATGAAGGTGTTTCTAGTACTGTTACGCTAGGCGCGGTGACTGGGGCAAACGCGTTGTCTACCGCGATGACCGGTGCGCCGGCGTCGGTAGCAGGGATCGCCAACGTCGACAACGGTTATCAATCGCAGACGTTAGAAATTGAAGGTCCAAGCGGCGGCTCAGTGACTTTCAATTCGGAGGATGGAGCTTCTGCAGCACAGACCGCATCGGAGCTTAATTCATTGGCTGGTGTCACCGCCTCCGCAACGACCGAAGCAACAGTACAATCGGGCACTTTGGATAACACCAATAGTAATCTGACGTTAAACGGTGTGTTGCTTACCTCCAATACTCCAGCAAATATTGCGGCAGAAATAAACGCCTTATCTACCTCGACTTTGCCTGGTGTCACCGCTGAGGTTAATACAGCAGGTGATTTGGTGATAACCTCGAGTGTTGGAACGGATTTAAGTTTTGCCTTTGACTCCGACGTGAACGCCACGCCTGGTGTGCTTGATGTGATCGGCCGCTCAGGTACCGGGGTGCAAAGCTTGACCGGTATCAATGACGGCCTAGTGATCGGTGGTGAAGTGTCGATTGTGATGGAAGAAGGTTATGTCATTGCAGATAGCGTGCCGGCGGTAGGTAATTTATTTGCTCCGTTGACGGCGGCAAGCTTTACTGAGGTGCCCATTAACTCTTTTGACCCTAATGATCAGGCCACCTATAACCACGCCACCTCTGCCACGGTCCACGACAGCCTGGGCAACCCTCATACAATGACGCAGTACTTTGTTAAACAGCCATACGATCCTGCTGACGCCTCTACCTCGCCCAACCACTGGGTAATGTATGTACAGGTTGATGGTCAAGAAGTCGGTGACCCAGATCCAACTTTGCCGTCTCCAGAGAACACTTTGCCAACTCGAGCCTCTTACAATGTGCATTTTAACGAAGACGGCAGCTTAAATGAGTCGTTAACGGATACAATGCTGGTTTCTAACTGGACGCCGGTTGATGATGAAGGTAATGAAACCGGATCACTGGGGCCGTTAAATGTGTTGCAAGGTGGGGTGGTGCCTGTGGTTGAGCCGCCTTCAAGTTCTAACTTTTTGATTGATTTGGCGGGCTCTACCCAGTTTGGTGCTGAGTTTGGGGTGGAGCAACTGGATCAAAATGGCTATACCACTGGTCGGCTGGCAGGTTTGGACGTTAGTGATAGTGGCATTATCTTCGCCCGTTTCACTAATGGTGAAGCCCAGGTGCTGGGTCAGGTTGCACTGGCAAACTTCAATAACGTCGAGGCACTCAAGCCTGCAGGCAATACCATGTGGGCGCAAACCTCCGATACTGGTGAGGCTGTTATTGGTGCTCCTGGTACGGCCTCACTGGGGACCATCAACTCGGGGGCTCTGGAGGAGTCGAATGTGGACTTATCAGAGCAGCTGGTAAATTTGATTATTGCCCAGCGTAACTTCCAGGCCAGTGCCAAAACCATCGAAACGGCCAACCAAACTACACAAACCATTATCAATCTGCGCTAACAAAGCCAAACAAGCGGCAAATAACGGAAGTTATTTGCCGCTTGTTTGGCACTTGGTTATCTAGTTTGGTGTGTCAATTTATAGGTTAGCCTAATCATCCTTTATACTTGCCTCGCTTTACTCACCTAAGTTGTTGAAATAAAAAGAATATACTTTCCTTTCTTGTTTGAAATCTGCCGTTGGCACAGCCATTGCTATATCACTGCTAGAAGATTCTTTTTCGTCAAAGTGACAAAAAACTAGCGGAGTCAAGTATGGACAAAGCCCTCTACATTGCCATGACCGGAGCCAAGCACAACATGATGGCTCAAGCGAATCATGCCAATAATATGGCCAACGTAAACACCACCGGCTTTCGCGCCGACTTTGCGCAAGCGCGTTCCATGGGTGTTTATTACGGTGATGGCCAACCTACTCGTGCTTACGCTTTAACTGAGTCACCCGCCACAGATTTTGAATCTGGCCCTATCAATGCGACAGGTCGTGATCTCGATGTGGCCATAAACGGCACTGGTTTTTTTGCAGTTCAAAGTAACGATGGGTCAGAAGGCTATACCCGAGCAGGGGACTTTCAACTCGATGCTAATGGCATTTTGCGCACGGGCAGTGGCCTTCCTGTGCTGGGGAATAATGGCCCCATTGCTTTACCTCCTATCGAAAAGATTGCTATAGGAGCCGATGGCACCTTGTCCATTGTTGCGCAGGGTGAAGGTCCGGAAACTCTTGTTGCCATTGATCGCCTTAAGTTAGTTCAGCCCGACCTGGCCACATTGGAAAAATTCCCCGATGGTCTGTTTCGTGATTTGAATCAAGCAATCTTGCCGGCTGATGCCACAGTACAGGTCAGCGCCGGTGCGCTGGAAGGCAGTAACGTCAATGCCGTGGATTCTTTTACCGATATTTTAACTTTATCTCGTCAGTACGAAATGCAAATCAAACTAATGAAAACTGTTGAGCAAAATTCTGAAAGCTCATCCAGCTTATTGCGCATGAGCTAAGCCTTGTAGGCACAGGAGAAAACACCATGCACGCAGCACTTTATGTCAGTAAAACGGGTCTGATGGCTCAAGATAAACAGCTTACAACGATCTCTAATAACCTAGCCAATGTGGGTACGGTGGGTTTTAAACGGGATTCGGTTACCTTCGAAGACTTACTGTATCAAACCCAGCGTCAACCTGGGGCACAGAATACTCAAGATAATGAACTCCCATCCGGCTTACAACTGGGTACAGGGGTTCGCGTAGTCGGTACCAGTAAGCAATTTACCGCTGGTAGCTTACAGGTGACAGATCAAGCGCTTGATGTTGCCATTAACGGTCGAGGCTTTTTACAAGTGCTTAGGCCCGATGGCAGTGTAGCCTATACCCGCAATGGTCAGCTGCAAATCAACGGTGAAGGCGAGGTCACTAATGCCGATGGTTTTTTGATCGAACCCGCGATTAATGTGCCAGAAAATACCAGCAAAATTACCATCAGTACCGATGGGGTAGTGAACGCATTTATTGAAGGGGAAGTCGAACCTCAACAGCTGGGCGATATACAACTGGCGGACTTTGTTAACCCCGCCGGTCTGCAGGCGATAGGCGGTAACTTATTCGTAGAATCCGTTGCCAGTGGTAACCCGTTGATTGGTGCTCCCGCACAAAATGGTTTGGGCAGTTTGCAGCAAGGTATGTTGGAAAACTCTAACGTTGAAATCGTTGAAGAGATGGTGGATATGATTTCCACACAGCGGGCTTACGAAATTAATTCTAAAGTGGTGTCGACAGCAGACCAAATGTTGCAATACATCACTCAGACTCTATAGCGAGCCATTAGTATGAAACGGTTATGGGTTGTAATAGTCAGTGTCGGTGCGGCGTTTTTGACCGGCTGTGTAACAGGGCCTAAACCTCAACCAGGTGACCCATATTACGCACCGGTGGTGACTACGCGTGCCCATGAGCCGATGAATACCAGTGGCTCTTTGTACCAATCTAAACAGGGGATGACGCTGTTTACCGATACAAAAGCGCGCAATATTGGTGACATTATCACCATTAATCTTACCGAGCGTACGGTGTCGAGTAAAAGCGCAGGCGTGAATGTTACCAAAGCAAGTTCCACGAGCTTGCCGGGTGGAACTCTACTGGGGATGACCCCCACACTTAATGGTAATTTACTCGATACCGATATCAGTCAAGATCGTGACTTCGAAGGCGACACCGGAGCCGACCAGAGCAACAGTTTAAGCGGTAGCATTGCAGTAACCGTGGCCGATGTGTTGCCCAATGGCAATCTTGTGGTGCGCGGTGAAAAGTGGATGACGCTCAATCGGGGAGACGAATTTATACGAGTCAGTGGCATTTTGCGCCCAGAAGACATTACTACCCAAAATACGGTGGATTCTACTCGATTAGCTAATGCGCAAATTTCATACAGCGGCACAGGCGAGCTGGCCAGCTCACAAAATATGGGCTGGTTATCGAAGTTCTTTAATAGTGCCTACTGGCCTTTCTAGGAGTCAAGCATGAAGCAAATATTAACGGTTATGATTTGTGTGTTGATCTCTAGCGTAGCTCACGCCGAGCGCATTAAAGATATTACCGATGTCGCCGGTGTTCGCCCAAACCAACTGATTGGTTATGGGCTAGTGGTCGGTTTGGATGGCACTGGAGATCAAACTACACAGAGCCCGTTTACCACTCAGTCATTTAACAATATGTTGAAACAGTTCGGCATCAACTTACCTGAAGGCAGCCGGATGCAAATGAAGAATGTGGCGGCGGTTATGTTACAAGCCGAACTGCCAGCTTTTTCTAAACCCGGCCAAAAATTGGACGTAACCGTCAACTCCATTAGTAATGCCAAAAGCCTGCGCGGTGGCAGTTTATTGATGTCAGAGTTAAAAGGGATTGATGGTAATACCTACGCCATTGCCCAAGGTAGTCTTGTTGTCGGCGGGTTTGGCGTAGATGGTGGTGATGGCTCCAATATTACCGTTAATGTCCCCAGTGTCGGCCGTATTCCTGGAGGCGCACTGGTAGAGCGAGTGGTGCCCAATAATTTTGCTAACGGCCAACCCATTGTTTTTAATTTACATAACCCAGATTTCACCACAGCTAATCGTGTGGCCAAGGCTATTAACGATATGTTGGGGCCAGAAGTGGCCATGCCGATGGATGCAGTATCAATACGGGTAACCAGCCCCGTTAATCCATCTCAGCGTGTCGACTTTTTGGCACTACTAGAGAATATTGAAGTGACACCGGCTGAAGAGGCAGCTCGGGTCGTGATTAATTCTCGTACGGGTACCATTGTTGTGGGACAGCATGTGCGCGTATCTCCCGTTGCTATTACCCACGGTAGCCTTACAGTTTCGGTGTCCGAAGACTTTGATGTAAGTCAACCCAATCCATTTAGCCAAGGCGAAACCGTGGTTACACCGAACTCGGAAATCGATGTGGAAGAGGAGAACAACCCCATGTTCAAGTTTGCACCCTCTGCAACTTTGGAAGACATTGTTAGAAGCATTAATGATGTGGGTGCCTCACCTGCGGACTTAATGGCCATATTAGAAGCATTAAAACAATCGGGCGCGCTTAAAGCGGACTTAATGGTGATTTGATGAGCACAATTACAAACCAACAAGCGCTTTCTAACGTTCAGGATACTTTTCTCGATAGTCGAGGCCTTGAGGCCGTGCGTAGTATGGGACGAAACGACGATCCCGCCGCACTGAAAGAGATGGCCAAGCAGTTCGAATCATTGTTTGTCCAACAAATGATGAAGAGTATGCGTGCTGCTGGGGATGTGTTTGCTGAGGGTAACTATATGCGCTCATCAGATACAGAGTTTTATCAGCAAATGCTCGACCAGCAGATGTCATTAGAGTTAACTAAGGGACGAGGTTTGGGCTTAGGCGATACGCTCTATCAGCAAATGATGCGCAGTTATAGCGAACACTTCGAGCAACCGAACAGCGATGAGCCCGAACAAGACACTGAGCGCAATGGTGTATTGCGTGTGTCAAACGAGGTAACGGCAGCCCCAGTGAGTGACAACAGTGATACTGAGCCGGCTATTCTTGGGTTTGTGGAAAAAATGAAGCCATACGCACAATGGGCCGCCAACAAATTAGGCGTTAACCCCGCCGCTTTAGTGGCACAGGCGGCTTTAGAAACCGGCTGGGGTAAGTCCATCGCAGAGACGTCCGATGGAGTTAGCTCGAACAATGTATTTAATATCAAGGCGACGGGCGGTTGGTCCGGCGATAAGCTTGCGGTTAATACCACAGAATATATAGACGGTGACGCGGAATCGGTGCAGGCTGATTTCCGTCAATATCGCTCACTGTTTGAGAGCTTTTCAGATTACGTTAACCTGCTGCAAAAACCGCGTTATGCTGAGGCGGTTGCGGCTGGCGATAGCATCGAAGACTTTGCGCGAGGATTGCAGCAAGCAGGTTATGCCACAGACCCGGTTTACGCGGAGAAAATTATAGCCATTGTCGACCGAGAAGAACTATCAGCGGCATTCGGCGGAGGAAATAGCTAATGTCCGGTATTTTATCCAACGCAATTTCCGGCCTGCAGGCGAGCCAAAATGCCCTGCGAACCGCAGGGCACAATATCTCAAATGCGAATACAGAGGGGTACAGCCGCCAGCAAGTTGAATACACCACACGTCCGGAACAAAGTATAGGCTCTGCTGGTTTTCTTGGCAGTGGCGTAAGCACCACATCCATTGAGCGGGTCGTTGATCAGTTTGTGAATGGTCAACTGCGCTTGGATACCTCCGCGTATGGACAGATTGAAACTTACAACGTAAATATAGGAAAAATTGACAGTCTTTTTGCCGATAGTAGCAGTGGCCTGTCCGGCGCTTTGCAGGATTTTTTCTCTGCGGTGCAAAATGCCGCGGATGAGCCTTCTTCTACCCCGGCACGGCAATTATTCGTCGACCAAGCTGAAAGTGTAGCACTGCGCTTTAATCAAATTTATGATCGTTTACAGGACCTGCAAACTGATATCAATATCGAGGTTAAGACCGTTACCAAACAGGTGACCTCTCTTGCTCAGTCCATTGCCGATATAAATAATCAACTCAATAAAGTCGGTGGGGCTTCTGCTATGCCCAATGATTTGCTTGATAAGCGCGATGAAGCGTTGTTGCAGTTGTCGGAACTTATTGACATTCAATCGGTTGACTCTGGGAATGGACAGATGAATGTCTATATTGCCAGCGGCCAGGCTCTGGTAGTTGGTACTAATGTCGGTAGTTTTTCGGTGGACGAGCAGGGGCAAGTTCAGCTTCAAAATGGGTCACAAACTGCGGATGTGACTAGCCAAATCAACGGTGGAAAATTAGGCGGGTTATTAAACTTTCGCAGTGATGTATTGCAGCCTGCCAAGAATGAGCTCGGTCGGGTTGCCCTAGCGCTAACCGAAGAATTTAATCAGTTGCAGCAGCAAGGTCTAGACCTGGATGGCGACTATGGTGCGAATTTGTTCGTCGATATTAATGATCCCTCTCTAGCAGCCGATCGAGTACTTCATGGCGATAATGCAGCGCCGTCCGATCGGCAAATCAGCGTCACTATTGACGATATAAGCCTGCTAACTACTAGCGATTACGAATTGAAGATTCCCACAGGGTCAAAAAACTACGTCATTACTCGCAAAGATGATAATGAAATCGTTGCTCAGGGTTTATTGCCTGGAGCCTATCCCGCGGAAATTAGTTTTGATGGTATTAGTGTTAATTTGGTGTCCGGTTCTTTCCAGGCTGGAGATAAATTTACGATACAGCCGACTGCAAATGGCGCTCGGGATATTGAAACCTTATTGACTCGCCCCGAGGACATAGCGTTAGCATCGCCTATACGTACGGGTACATCGTCTGGTAATGCAGGCAGCGGGCTTGTGAGTGCCGGTGAGCTGATGCAAGTCACTGACGCCGAGGGCAATACGTTACCGATGTTTGCGAGTGCGGGGGAGCTTAGCCCTCCTTTAGTAATACGCTTCACCTCAGAGACGACCTATGAGGTATTAGATAACTCTAACCCCGCTTATCCTGTACCACTTAATCCACCGATGAATAATATGGAATTTACCCCTAATTTGGAAAATTCCGTATTTGCTACAGATCCTGGCTCAACTTTAGTGGCGGGAGATGGGTTTACAACGGGCTTGGGGAGTCGTGTGCCTGAAGCTCTGGGGATGGTCGGTCCGGCACAGCCGAATCAATACCCTGCCGAGCGTTATACTTTTGTTAGCACTGATCCAGACACCGGCCTTAGACAGGAACAGGTCGTGCTCACCGCGCCCAATGCGTCAGCTGAACAAACAGCGTCTTTGCTCAGTGGTATCGCTGGTGTTACCGTCAATGCACATACTACCGCTAGTATTAGTGGTATTAGCACCACATTCACCAACCCTTTGCAGTTACAGATTAACGGAGAGGATTTGGTTGAGTACGATGGCGCAGTAATAGCGTCAGGCGTACCGGACCCAAATACTGATGAGCTTGGCTTTTATCAATATATTGCTGAGCAAATTAATGCCAATCCTGCGTTAGTGGCGAAAGGTGTTAACGCGAGTATTACAACGGGAAGTGGCGGTCAGCCGCAATTATTTGTGGCAGCATCTAGTGGCGTAAATTTGGACATCCGACTGGATGGCGCACCCGGCGACACTATTGATGTCAGCGACGGAGTGGGTGGGCTCGATCAGGCGCTCAACGCTGGCGCAGACAATGCTATCACTGTCGGTGGGCGCATGGATATTGCCATGTCAGATGGCATTGAGTTAATCAGCGCGTCAAGTGAAAGCCCTCTGTTAGGAGATACAACGGCAGAAGACTTTGTACAATCAAATTACTTAGGTTTTCAGGTTACGATTAAAGGTCAGCCACAAGCGGGCGATACATTCACTATAGACTTCAATGCCGATGCAAGTAATGACAACCGCAACGGATTGAAATTTGCCGAGCTGGAAACGGCTGGAACCATCGATGATGGTGGCTTAAGCTTTGCTGAAGCCTACGGTCGACTGGTGGAAGATATTGGCACCAAGAGCAACCTCTCCAGCACTAATGCCAGTGCGGCGAAAGACTTGCTGGAGCAAACCCAAAGTCTGCGAGACAGTATCTCAGGGGTTAATTTGGATGAAGAGGCGGCTAATTTGATTAAGTTTGAGCAGGTTTATAGTGCCAATGCACGTGTGATTACTGTGGCACGTGACCTGTTTGATACCTTAATTAATTCTATTTAGGCTTAAAGGTCGATAACGAAAGGGTTTTGCCATGCGTGTGGCTACTTCGCAAATATACAACATTGCTAACATCGGCATGACAAATGCCCAGACTGCCTTGACTAAAACTCAGGAGCAAATGGCCTCAGGCAAGCGCGTACTCAGCCCTGCTGACGACCCAGTAGCAGCCACTCAAATACTGCAGTTGAACGAAGAAATAAGTCGAACCGAGCAGCATATTAAAAATATTGATGTGGCTGAGAACAGTTTGAATTTAGAAGAGACAGCGCTCGATAGCGTTTTGTCGCTGGTTCAGAGAATGCAGGAGTTGGCTGTTAGTGCGGGTAACACGGCCGTATTAACACCGGACGATTATAAAGCCTTAGTTGCTGAAACGAATAGCCGTATTGAAGAGTTGCTCAGTTTGCAAAATACACGCAACGCAGCAGGCCAGTATATCTTTTCAGGCTATCAGGGGGACGCACAACCCTTTAGTTTGAACGCTGACGGTCAGCTGAGTTACCACGGCGATGAAGGTCAGCGTCAGGTGCAGGCCTCTGGCAGTGTTGCTGTGGATGTGAGTGATTCGGGCAAGCGTATATTTGTCGACATCCCCAGCAGTCATAACACTTTCTACACTGAAGCCAATCCCGCAAATCGCGCCACTCCGGCTGCGCGTATAAGTGTTGGCGATGTAGTCGATCAAGAGGCTTTTGATGAGCTCTACCCAGATAACCTAATCATCCAGTTCAATGAAACCAGTGCAGTGATTCCTGCGGGTGCTAACTTTTCGGTTATTAACCAGGCAACCGGGCAGACCTTACTCGCCAACGAGCCATTTGTCAGCGGTCAGAGTATCGAAGTGGCGGGAGCCTCGTTTAGTATTTTGGGGGCACCTTCTGAGGCGGCATTAGCGACTCCATCGACCGTTAACTATGGCGGTATAACCCCGACTGACTTTACGGTGAGCCAAGCTGAAATCACGCTTAGCTTAGGAGATCAAACCGAGACCTTGGTCCTGAATCAGAACATTACCAGTGCGGCAGACCTAGCGGCGGCACTTAATAGCGGAACCAATGCCACCAAATTGGCACGCTTAGGCGTGGTGGCAGATGCGACCGGTTTTAGCGCCGCCAGTGGCCAATCATTAGTGGTGCAATCCCCCAGTGCTGCGGTCGATGCTATGCTAGGGATTACCACCAGTGGTGCGGGCACTGCATCAGTTGATGGAATAGAGGCCGTAAAAGGGGATTCATTCACGCTTATTAGCACTAACAAGCAAAGCTTATCGACCACGCTCACTCGATTAAGTGAGGCCATGGATGAGCTTGATGGTACGCCCGCAAGCGAGGAGCGCCTAGCAGAGGTGGTCGGGCAAACGCTGGCCAATCTAGACAATGCCGTTACCAATATCTCGGTGGTTCAGGGCGAGGTGGGGGCTAGACTCAACACGTTGGAGAGTACCCGCGAACAGAACCTCGATACCAAGCTCTATACAGAAACGGTGTTAAATGACCTAGAAGCGCTGGATTATGCTGAAGCTGCCACCCGGTTGGAGATGCAGCAGTTGGTATTATCGGCGGCACAGCAGAGCTTTGTAAAGGTGGCGGGCTTATCGCTGTTTAATTACATTTCGTAATCACGGGTGACTAATGCAAGAATTTGACTGGCGCGGCATTATTGAGCAAACGAGAGAGTTTAATAAACGTTTGCGGGATAATGCTGAAAAGGGTGAATGGGACCGGTTTGGTGAATTAAGCCTGCAGCGTGATCAGGTGCTGCATCAGCTGGATTGCCCAGCACTGCAGACCTTGGATGAGTCCGAATCAATGGCTTTAAGTGCTGAAATTGCGGCCTTGCAAAGGCAAAATCAGACAATTCAGGCAATATCTCAACGTTACCTGGCCGATATTCGTCAGGAGCATCAGCAAAATCGCACCAATAATCGCGCTATTAACGCTTATCACCGCTCTTAAAGACTTAATTGGAAGAAAAATAACAAATAAAATCAACCAGTTAAGATATTTTTTAAAAAAATGCCAAAAATCCTAAAGCTTCCTGAAAACTGACCGATAACCTACACAGAAGCAAATGCAAACCCTGCGGCTTCGGTAAATCGGCTGATCACAGCTGGCAAGACTGTGAACAGGAAAAAAACTTAGGAGATTACTCATGGCTCTAGTAATTAATACCAACGTTGCCTCCCTGAATACTCAGCGCCAGCTGTTACAATCAGGCAACGCGCTTGACCAAGCCACCGAACGTTTGTCGTCCGGTAACCGTATCAACTCAGCAAAAGACGATGCCGCCGGTCTCGCGATTGCTAACCGTATGACCTCGCAAATCCGTGGTCTGGATCAAGCGGTTCGTAACGCCAACGATGGTGTGTCGATGATTCAAACCGCAGAGGGTGCCTTGCAAGAGGTGACCAACATTCTGCAGCGTATGCGTGAACTATCGGTTCAGTCTGCTAACGGCATCTATTCAGATGACGACCGTGCACGATTGGATTCAGAAGCACAGCAGCTCAAAGAAGAGCTGGGCCGCATCTCTAAAGAAACAACCTTTAATGGCCAGGCGCTGTTGGATGGTAGCTTGCAAGATACTGCCTTGCAGGTTGGCTCCGAGCAAAATCAAACCATTGATATCTCTGTGGGTTCATTCAGCACTAACTCCTTGGGTGGAAGCTCTGGTGATGTGGTGGGTGAGGCTTCAGCGGGTGGCCTTGCCAACCTGAGCGCATTCACCGCCGCTGATGCGGATACGACTTTGTATGTAAACGACGTTGCACTGGGTAGCTTGGCTGATGCGGATGCCGGCGCGACCTTGAACGAAAAGCTGGCTAGCATCAACGCTGACCTGGAAGGCAAAAATGTTCTGGCAAGTGCATTGGTATCAACCGAAGGTTTAAGTGCGGGTGATGGCCAACTCATCGCCGGCACCGATACTTTAACTATTGCTGTTACTGATGGCGATGGCAACGCCCAGTCATTTGTCTTGACTGGCACCAACAACATGGAAGAGTTGGTACAGAAAATCAATGATGACACCACCGTAAGCGCCAGCTTGAATGACAATGGCCGCTTGGTGTTGGCGCAAGAGAACGTGGTATCCATCGGTGTAACCGGTAGTGGTACAGCTGCGCTGGATGCCGCAGGCTTTGACGGTACAGAAAGCGATGGTAACTTCCGCCTAAGTTTCACCGACACCAGCAGCGATGGTGCGGGCGTTAAAGTGGAAGGTGGTGACGATGCCGCCGCTACCGCTACAATGATGACCAACTTAGCAGCTTTGGGTTTGGATGCCGTCGATAATGAGGGCAACTTGCAGGGCGCTGCAACGACTACTCAAAACGATCTGGAAGAAGGTGATCTGCTGATCAATGGCGTTGCGATTGGTAAGGTTGATGCCGGTGCTGATGCCGACGAACAAGCTGATAACTTGATCGAAGCGATTAACAAGGTCAGCAACTTAACAGGTGTTGTCGCTTTCCACGGTGAGCAGGGTACCGCTTCTGTAGCCTTGGGTAGCACGACTGGTGATCTTAGCGTGAAGTATGGTGATAATGCCGCGGCGACAATTGCAACCGACACTGGTCTGCAGGAGCGCAATTCGGCAGCGGGCGCGGGCTCCATTGCCAGCGTTGATATCTCAACCGCTGCGGGCGCTCAAAAAGCCATCGGTATTATCGACGTGGCCATCGGCCAGGTGAGTGAAACCCGCGCCGATTTGGGTGCTGTTAACAACCGCCTGGACTTCACCGTATCCAACCTGACTAACGTGTCAGAGAAGACGTCTGCTGCTAAGTCTCGAATCATGGATGCAGATTTCGCTCAAGAGACCGCGGCATTGAGTAAGTCTCAGGTGTTACAGCAAGCAGCTACTGCCATGCTGGCTCAGGCGAATGCCCGTCCACAGCAAGTACTGTCTTTGCTGCAATAAGACTGAATCTACCCACCGGGTCACCGGTGGGTTTTATTGATTGAGGATTAAGCTATGAATGAAGTGAACGCAACAGTGGCAGAACGCTATAGCCCTGCGCGCTCTGGTGCGGCTTCATCGGCACAGGCTGACTTCGCTAAACCAAGCGGCAAAAGTTTGCCACCCGAAGAAACAAAACATCAGGTGGTAGAGGCAGAGAAGATCCCCGCGGGAGAATTTCAGCAAAGTGTTCAGCAAGCGGTAGCCCATATGAATGAGTTCATTCAGTCTACCCAGCGCGACCTGCAGTTTAGTTATGATGGTGACTCAGGTGACACTATTGTGAAAGTGTTAGATAGCTCTACTAAAAAGCTAATTCGACAAATCCCGGATGAGATTTTCTTAAAGTTGGCCCGTGAATTGAATGCAGATGAGCCGGTATCTTTACTGACTGCTCAGGCATAATAGTCAAAAAGAACGCTTCAAGGTGCCTTACGGCACCTTTTTTTTGCTCTAAAATTAAGGAAGGTTTAAAGTAAAGCTGAGTTTAGTCGATAACCTCATGTAGGCAATAATTTTTTGATATCTGGAGTAGGGTATGGCAAACAACATTATCAGCAGTCTCGGTGGGGGTTCGGGAATTGACACCACCAGCTTGATCAATGATTTGGTGAGCATAAACCGTGCCCCGGATGAAAACCGTCTGGATACCAAAGAGGCAACTTTAGAAACGCAAATTTCTGACTACGGCTTGTTACGCAGCGCATTGTCGGAACTGGAAGCTTCCGTCGCACAATTAGGCAGCGCCGATACTTTTAATGCTAAGTCTGTATCGATCCCCGAGACCTCTCAGTTAGCCCTTACCGGACTTGACTCCAGCGCAGTCGCGGGTAGCTATCAGGTTGAGATTGATCAAATTGCCCAGTCTCAATCCCTTGCCAGTGTTGGCTTTAATGATGCCGATGCGAGTATTGGCCAAGGCGAGATTACCCTGCGTTTTGGTCAGTGGAACGGCGCACTGGATGACTTTGCAGTGGATACCGAAAAAAACGGCGCCACTATTACCATTGATGATTCTAACAACACCCTAGAGGGACTGCGAGACGCCATTAATAGCGCCGATGTGGGCGCTCAGGCCAGCATCGTCAGTGATGGCAGCAGTTACCGGTTATTGTTAACAGGTCCAACAGGCGCCAGTAATGAAGTCGAACTAACGGTAGCAGAAGACCCATCCGCCCCAGGCTTATCCCAGTTCGATTTCAACACGCTCAACCAAAATATGAGCGAATTGCAAGGTGGACAAGATGCTATTTTGCGAGTCAATGGCCTGCAGGTAACCCGTGAGACGAATAACGTCGATGATGTTATTAATGGCTTATCGATGGACTTATTCAGCGCATCGAATACCGAGACAATCAGTATAACTATCAGCGAAGATCGCGATTTGGCGGAAACCGCTATTCGAGATTTTGTCGATGCTTACAACAACTTTTTGTATGCCGTAGAGCAGTTGGTTGGCATAAATGATGAAACGGGTGAATACGGTAGCCTGCACAATGATTCAATGGCCGATAACGTGATTGATCAAGTGCGCAATGTCATTAAATCCTCGGTACCTGGTATTGATAATGGCTTTGCTTCATTGGCCCAGCTGGGCATTCAAACTAATGTAAAAGACGGTACCTTGTCGATCAATGAAGACCCCAATCGAGTAAATACAAATTTTAATGCCGTGATGTCACAGAACTACGATTTGGTACGTGATCTATTTGTACCTCAAACAAGTTCTGACTCCTCGGCCATTGAAGTGACGAATTTTACCCAAAACAGCAAGCCGGGTAATTACGAAGTCGTGATTACCCAGCAACCCAGTCGAGGTACCTTAGCGGGTGGGGCTGTAGCGGCCTTTCCATTGGATACCACGGGTAAAGACTACAGTTTTGAAATTACAGTCGACGATAAAACGGCTCAAATCAGCCTGCCAGACGGCAAGGTGTACGCTAGCGGTGCAGAGCTGGCGACGGAAGTAGAATCGTTGATCAATGCCAGCCAAGAGCTTGCCGGTACTCGCACTCAAGTGGCTGTGGAGTTTGACGGCGGCGCATTGCACTTTACTTCGGAAGCTTACGGCAGTAGCAGCCAGGTGGAGGTGACTAACGTTGGCGCTGATGCGGCAGATTTAGGCTTAAGCATTGCTGCGGGGGTGGCGGGTACCAACGTGGCTGGTACGGTTGATGGCGTGGCGGCATTTGGCTCAGGTCAGGTATTGCTGCCTAAGCTTGGCAGTGCTGCGGAGGGGTTGGCGTTAAAGGTCAAAGAGGGTGCGACAACCGCCAATATTAACTTCTCGCGCGGGTTCTCAGGTGGCATGAGTAGCCTGATTAATGGATTTTTGGATAACAACGGTTTGATTGCTGCGCGCGAGAATAACATTGAGAAAAGCTTGGTGGATGTCGAAGACGATCGCACCGACCTAGACCGCCGGACTGACGCCTATCGCGCTCGCTTAGAAAGCCAGTTTTTGGCTATGGAATTGATTGTTAATAACCTGACCAATACTGGCTCATTCTTGGAAGATATCAACGACCGTCTGCCGTTTACCGCGCAAAGCTAGAATCATAGCGATGTGGTCGATACATAGGGCCCTACGGGGCCTTATTTTTTGAGACGGCTTTCATTAGATTAATGGATAAAGGCGTTTTTTTCACTAAAGTTTAGTCACTGGCCGCCGTTAGCTTAACAGCTTATGCAAAACCTAAAACGCCGTTAAAGAGAATGTATCTATGAGCCCTTACAGCGCTGCCGCCAAACAGTACCAGCAGGTCAACGTTCAATCCAGTGTCGTTGATGCCTCCCCTCATAGGTTAGTTCAAATGCTTTTTGAGGGTGCTTTACAGCGCATAGCCGAAGCAAAAGGGGCTATGTTACGCAGCGATATTGCGCTCAGAGGTGAGAAAATCTCAAAAGCCATAAACATTGTGCAAGGCTTGCAGGGTAGCTTGAATGACACCGAAGGCGGTGATCTCTCAGCCAGCCTGGATCAGTTGTACGATTATATTGCGCGTAGATTAATAGAAGCCAATCGCCAAAGTGATCCGGCTATGCTTGATGAGTGTGGACGTTTATTAGGCGAAATTAAAACGGCTTGGGACGGTATCTCCGCCGGGCCGGGAGTGTAGTAATGAGCTTGCAGCTGATTGATCGTCCGTCTTTACAGGGCCCTTTAGGCGTGGAGCAGTTACAACAAGTACAGGCGGATATGTACCGCGCCTTGGCGCGCGGTGATTATCACCGTGTGCGCCAGCTGGACGACACCTGTGCGGTAGTGCTCGACGCACTGGTTAGCGCCAACGGCACCGACAAAGCTACACTCTTAGATGCCATGCGCGACTTAAAGGCTGTTTATCGGCAAATGCTACAAGAATGTAATCGCCTTGCGCAATGCAAAGCGGTTGGTTAACCGGCTCGGAGTCGAGGACTGTATGGTAGGTTACAGCGGAACCAAGGCGGCGTCACAATATCGCAAGCTCGGCCTCGAGGTCGATGTGAACTCGGCGTCCCCTCATCGTTTAATCCAATTGTTATTTGAAGGGGCCTTAACTCGCCTCCAACAGGCGGAAGTCTCGATGACTCGAGCCGATTATGCGTCGTCGGGCGCATTAGTTGGTCGTGTTATTGAGATTGTAGCCGCTTTACGTCACAGCCTGGACGAACAGGCTGGCGAGCTCGCCAACCAGCTGGATAGCTTGTATCAGTATTGTGAATTTCGCTTGTTCGACGCAACCCGCGATCAAAACCCCGAGTTGTTGCAAGAGGTCGGGCGTCTCCTAAAAACCTTAAAAGCTGGTTGGGATGGGATTGCGACTGAAGGGAAAGCTTGAGATAATCCTCCTAAGCTATTGTTTTTACGCTGATTGCCCCTGTTTTCTGTCAATTATTTGACTAAACTTCAAACGCCGTCTATTCCTGTAATAGGGGTGCGTGAAGTTTTGACGTGCAGATTGGTGAAACAGGGAGCTAAAGCCGTTCCTGCAGATCATGTGGTTGATGTATGTGTCGAAATAACAAACTCTTGATCCTGGAAGACGATGCACAGCGCACGTCAACGTTTCGGGCGATTTTTGATTTTTTAGGGGAAGAAGGCCACTTTATCAGTACCACTGGCCTCGATGAGCATATCGCCCAAGAGCCAGAGGGTGGCGATTATGTGTTGATTTTAATCAGTGAACATTGCACGGATTGGGGTGAGTCTCTGGTTGAGAAAATTCACGCTTGGAACGATGAAGTTGCAATTGCGTTGATTGGTGAGAAGCCTGTTACCGATGGCTTTGATCCTCTCTTAAAGTGCAAAGTGATTGGTGCTATTGATGTCGCCATGACTTACAACCCTCTATTGGATTTAATACACCGAGCCCGTTTGTATTGCGAGGCACAAAGCGCCAATAAAAAACACAGCCAGCAGCGCCCGGTGCATTTGTTTCGCTCTTTAGTTGGCACTAGCCGCGAGGTGCAAAACGTACGCGAAATGATGAGTCAGGTTGCCGACAAAGAAGTGTCGGTACTGATCACCGGTGAATCGGGCACGGGAAAAGAAGTCGTGGCCCGCAATCTACACTATCACTCCGACCGTCGTGAAAAGCCTTTTGTGCCAGTGAACTGTGGCGCCATTCCTGCCGAGTTGCTGGAAAGTGAGCTCTTTGGTCATGAAAAGGGGGCTTTTACCGGAGCAATATCAGCCCGTGCGGGCCGTTTTGAGCTGGCCGAAGGCGGCACTCTGTTTTTGGACGAAATTGGCGATATGCCTCTAAACATGCAGGTTAAAATTCTGCGCGTACTGCAAGAGCGTTGCTACGAGCGCGTTGGTAGTAATAAAACCGTTGCAACTAACGTTCGCATTATCGCCGCTACTCATCGCAATTTAGAAACCATGATCGATGAAGGTAAATTTCGCGAAGACTTATATTACCGCCTGAATGTATTTCCTATAGAGTTGCCTGCTCTAAAAGATCGTGCCGAAGATATCCCGCTATTGGTGAATGAATTGGTCTCGCGCATGGAGAGTGAGAATCGTGGCTCGGTTCGATTTAATTCGGCGGCCATTTTATCTCTTTGTCGCCATGAGTGGTCCGGCAATATTCGCGAGCTGGCTAACTTGGTGGAGCGCATGGCAATTATGCACCCCTTTGCAGTGGCGGGTGTTACAGACCTACCTGTTAAATATCGCCATGTCGATGTCCTTGAGGAGGACTTTGGCGCAGGTCAAGTGCAACCAGAAGCCAAAAGCACCACCATGGTCAGTATGGGCGATACGCCGTTGTTGCCGGATCAGGGTATTGATTTGCGTGATTATTTAACCAGTTTAGAAAAGGGGCTTATTCAGCAAGCCCTTAATGACTCTGGTGGTGTGGTCGCTCGAGCTGCTGAGCGTTTATCCATTCGACGTACCACCTTGGTGGAAAAAATGCGTAAATACGATTTACAGCGTTGATCTTACCCCTCCAACACTAGAGCCCTGAATACAATTATGGGCTCTTATTTCTAGCAAGCTGTTGAAAAACACTTACGTACTCGGGCTTTCAGTGTGGTTTGTAATCTGGGCGCTATTTTTCATAGTGTCTCCACCCATCAAAAGATGGTTAAGACGAGTATAGTCTTGTATGGAAGCTCCGAAGAACAAGGCTGGAAGTAACCCTCTATCGTGTATTGCCACAGGCAAAGTATAGACTCTGGTCGTCGAGACAAAACACAGTATTGACACTCTACAGGCCACGCTGGCCATGCCGGAGGTTTAGAGAAGCCTGCCGGATGTCAAAAATGCACTCCCTTAATACTCAACCCTCTGTGTAACTCATTTTAAGCCAAAAAATTGACCCAGCCTGCCAATGTTGTCTCTAAGTGCTTGAATATAAAGGGTTGTTCGCGCTGGCATCACTATTGCAATTAAAGACCTAACGCATCCGATACGACAGATAGTCGTCATTGAACATAAGGCATTGGGTAAATTTCATGGCAAAAAAAGCCGAAGTGCATCAGCTTCCCGGACACCCAGGGGCGGAGTCGACACATAAAGACAAGGCGCAGGCACTGGCCGAAGCCTTTTCCATGTTTTCCGATATGTCTGAGCAGCTAACCGATTCCTATCGCCAGCTAGAGTTACGCGTAGCCGAGCTGAATGAAGAGCTGACCGAGGTCACCCATCAACGCTTGCAGGAGTTGGCTGAAAAAGAACGTATTGCCCACCGTCTGGAAGGATTACTCAACGTGTTGCCCGGAGGGGTTGTGGTGCTGGACTCGCGCGGTTACGTACGCGAATGCAATCCAGCGGCCATTGACTTGTTAGGAGAGCCGCTGGAAGGTGAGCTTTGGCGGGTGGTGATTGCCCGCAGTTTTGCTCCCAAACAAGATGATGGACATGAAGTATCACTGAGTGATGGTCGCCGAATCAGTCTGGCCACCCGCAATTTAGGTGACGACGGGCAAATTATCCTATTAACCGATCAGACCGAAACCCGGCGCCTTCAAGGTGAGCTTGCCAAGCACGAACGATTATCGGCGCTGGGTAAAATGGTGTCGGCTCTAGCCCACCAAATTCGCACGCCATTATCGGCTGCACTGCTTTATGCCAATCACTTAAAACGCGACAACCTCACACAAGAGAAAAGACAGGGGTTTGCCGGTAAGGTCTCCAACCGTTTGCTGCATATGGAGCGGCAAGTACAAGATATGTTGCTGTTTGTAAAAGGTGAATTGCCAGTGCAAGACCTTTGTAGTGTTGCTGAATTACAGGCGGAGTTGGCCGAGGCGATGGAGGTGCCTGTATCAAGCAGCAACAGTTGTGTTGAGTGGAATGTACAGGGGGTTAATGCGTACTTGCATTGTAATCGCGATGCGCTGGTCAGTGCACTGCTTAATCTCGTTAATAACGCCATTCAGGCAGTGGGTAGTCGGGCCAAAATAGGTATCCGCTTCAATCAGTTTTATATCGACCAGAGACCTTGGCTGGCAATTGAAATTCGCGATAGCGGCCCCGGTATTGATCCGCAATTGTTGCCAACCTTGGGCGATTTGTTTGTAACGACCAAATCGCAGGGCACAGGCTTAGGGATTGCCGTAGTTAAGGCGGTAGCCAAAGTTCACGGCGGGCGTTTTAGGTTGCAATCAGAACTAGGCGATGGCGTAAAAGCCACGCTTTTATTGCCCTGCGATGCAGAAGCTACCGTAAACAGCTAAATAATTTTTTGATTAGGTGAAAAAAATGAATGATACCGCTGTGATAGCCCCACTAGACGTCACTGGCGCCAAAGTTTTGGTGACAGAAGATGACCCAAGTTTGCGTGAAGCTTTGGTGGATACTCTGGAGTTAGCAGGCTATGAGGTACTGGAGGCCGATTGCGCCGAGCAGGCGCTCATTCGTTTAAAGACTGTAGCTGATATCCGATTGATCGTATCCGATGTCAATATGGGTAAGTTGTCCGGTTACGACTTGCTTAGAAACGTTAAGACCGATTATCCGCACATTCCCTTTTTATTGATTACCGCTTACGCCAGCATTTCTGACTCGGTGATGGCAATTAAAGAAGGCGCGGTTGATTATTTGGTTAAGCCCTTTGAGCCCGACGCGTTACTGAATATTGTTGCCAAACATGTGGGGCAGGGGGGCGGTTGTGATGACGATGAACCAGTGGCCCAATCTGAGGCCAGTCAGCAATTATTACAATTAGCCGAACGCGTTGCGCAATCTGAATCCACCGTCTTAATTATTGGCGAATCTGGTACCGGTAAAGAGGTGCTAGCACGCTATATTCATAACCACTCTCCCCGGGCAGCCAAGCCTTTTGTCGCCATTAACTGCGCTGCAATTCCTGAAAATATGCTTGAGGCAACATTGTTCGGGCATGAGAAAGGCGCTTATACCGGCGCACATGCTAGCGCTCCGGGAAAATTCGAGCAGGCCAATGGTGGCACACTGCTGTTGGATGAAATCTCGGAAATGGATATCGGCTTGCAGGCAAAATTATTGCGTGTCTTGCAAGAGCGAGAAGTGGAACGTTTAGGTGGACGAAAAACCATTAAACTGAATGTGCGGGTGATTGCCACTTCTAACCGCGATATGCGAGAGGCGGTAATGGCTGGGCAATTTCGCGAAGATTTATATTACCGGCTCAGCATTTTACCTCTGCAGTGGGCGCCACTGCGCGATCGACCAGAAGACATCGTTCCTTTGGCAGAAAAACTGCTGCAGCGTCACGCTTTAAAACAAAACCGCCGCGCTATCACCCTGGATAAATTTGCCAAGGCGGCTCTATTGGATTATCGCTGGCCGGGCAATGTGCGCGAGCTGGATAATATTATGCAGCGCGCGCTAATTCTTCAGCCGGGCCGTGTTATTACCGATTCTGATTTGGGATTGATTGATACCACTTGTTACAGTGCCAAACCCAGTTTATTAAATGGCCATGCCGCCGCTCCAGCGAGGGAGGCAGCCGCTAGTGCGACAGCCGAGAATGAAAGCGACCTGCGTGAGAATATTGGCAGTGATTCCACAGGCGCAGTGCTCGGCAGTGATTTAAAGCAGCGTGAATTTGAAATTATTCGCCAAACGTTAATCACCGAGCGAGGTAGCCGCAAAAAAACCGCTGAAACTTTGGGTATAAGCCCCCGAACTTTACGCTATAAAATTGCTCGATTAAAAGAGGAAGGTTTAACGCTGGATATTTAAGAGAAGGTTTTCAGCTGCTGCTATATAACCGCTTCAGTGTGTCTGAGGCGGTTTTTTTATGCGCGCGAGCTGAGGGCGGTGAATAATTGCCGGCGGCAAACCTTGGCCCATTTTGTGCAGTATTCAATATAACGACGGTTTTTATCCGTAAACCGCCAATTAATCGACACATAGACACCAAATGGCACCGACATGAGTAATCGAGTAGACATCAATAATTTGCTGCACGAGATGCGTTCGCTCAAATCGCAAACACAGGCTTTTCAAAAGCCCCAAGGGCTGCAGGAAAGTATCGCGACTGAATCGACAGGGCGCGTCAATCAGGCCAATCAGGTGCCGGGCTTTGCCGAGATGATGTCTCAGGCAGTCAACTCGGTTAATGATGTACAACAAAACGCCGGACAATTGGCTAACGCATATCAGCAGGGTGACCCCAGTGTGGACATTACCGATGTGATGATTGCTTCGCAAAAAGCCAGCGTCTCTTTTGAGGCGGCGCTACAAGTACGCAATAAGTTGGTAGAGGCCTACCGCGACATTATGAACATGCCGATTTAATGGAGTAACGCATCATGGCCGAAGAGCAAGCGATGTCAGATTTAGCCGATCCCAGTGCAGACAAATCCGCCCGAGGCAATGATTTGGTTGAGGGTTTTAGCAGTTTAACGCTGTTGCGCCAAGTGGGGCTAATGGTGGGTTTAGCCGCATCGGTAGCGATTGGTTTTTATGTGGTGCTCTGGAGCCAGGGTGAGGAATATCGTCCTCTGTACGGTAGTCTCGATCGGCTCGACTCCGCCCAAGTGGTCGATATTTTAGAGCAGAACCAAATTCATTATAAAATCGAGCCTTCTACAGGTGCTCTATTGGTGACTTCTGATGAGGTACACAGCGCTCGTTTAAAGCTGGCGGAAGTGGGAATTGGTAATACCCAATCGGTCGGCTTTGAATTGTTGGAGCAGGAGCAGGCATTAGGCACTAGCCAGTTTATAGAAAGTGCCCGGTATCACAGAAGTTTAGAAGGGGAACTGGCACGTACTGTAACCAGTATTCATACCGTGCGTTCGGCTCGGGTTCACTTGGCCATTCCCAAGCGCAGTGTCTTTGTACGCGATGCCAGAAAGCCCAGCGCATCCGTATTTCTCGAAGTTTTTCCCGGCCGTGACGTGGCGCCGCGACAAGTGAAAGCCATCGCTAATCTAGTGGCCTCTAGTATCTCCGAGCTTAGTTATGAAGATGTGACGGTCATCGATCAGCATGGAAGTTTGTTGTCGGCTGGGGATGAATCGCCCGAGCTGGAGCTGGCTGGTAAGCAGAGACAGTACACTGAACAGTTGGAAGAGAGCCTGTTAAAACGAGTTAATAGCATTTTAGAGCCGGTACTGGGCGGCGGTAATTTTCGCGCAGAAATTAATGCCGATGTGGACTTCACCGCTGTTGAGCAGGCTCAAGAGGTGTATGACGATGAGCAGCCGGTGGTGCGCAGTGAGCATCTGCAAAATGAGCGCCGTACCGGTGACGAAACTCTGGGTGGTATTCCCGGCGCGCTGACGAACCAGCCTCCGATCGATGGTCAGGCACCCGAGCAAATTGATCCGGCGACTGGTCTGCCCTTAGCTGAACCACCGGTTCAGCACAGCCGCGAGGATGTCACCCGCAATTATGAGGTGGATAGAACCATCAGTTACACCCGTCGCCAGCAGGGTAATATTGAACGCTTGAGTGTGGCGGTGGTGCTGGATGATAAATTGACGGTCGATGCCGAAGGACAAAATGTTCGCACAGCCTGGGAGGCGCAAGAGATTGATCGTTTAGTGACCTTGGTGCAGAACGCAGTGGGCTTTTCTGAGGCGCGCGGCGACAGCGTAACGGTGATTAATTCATCTTTTGCAGCGCGTAATGATGGGCAAATGGAAGCGGTTGAGGTACCTTGGTGGCAACAAGCGTGGCTGCAGCCCTATGTGAAGCCCTTGGCCGGTTTTTTACTGATCCTAGCGTTAATATTTGGCTTGCTGCGCCCAATACTGAAAAGCATCGCCAACACTGGGGCCGAAACGGCCGAAGATGAAGAGGCGCGCCAGTTACAAGCACTGGAAGATGCAGGCCTTGGCGGCGATATGTCGAGTGATTCTGTCACTCTAACCGGGGGGGCGGTTGCCTTACCTGGGCCCGAAGAGGGTTATGAGCAGCAGCTTAACGCCATTAAAGGACTGATTGCTGAGGATCCGGGCCGGGTCGCTCAGGTGGTGAAATCCTGGATTAATAAAGATGAGTAACAATCGTGGCTGAAAAAAAAGACGACACGCCCCAGGTAACAAAGCTCGACAAGGTGGATCAAGCGGCCATTTTGTTGATGTCATTGGGTGAGCAGGATGCGGCCGAAGTGCTAAAGCATATGGGCCCAAAAGAAGTCCAGCGCATTGGTAGTGCCATGTCGTCACTCCAAAACGTTCAGCAAAGCGACGTTCAGGTGGTGATGCAAAGCTTTTTGGAGGAGGCCCGCAACCTGACCGGTTTAGGTATGGGCGCCGATAATTATATCCGCAATATGCTGGTTACCGCGCTGGGTGAAGATAAGGCAAGCTCATTGGTTGACCGTATTTTGCTCGGTGGTAATACCACGGGTTTGGATACTTTAAAGTGGATGGAAGCCCGCTCTATTGCCGATATTATTCGCAATGAACACCCCCAAATTCAAGCCATCGTGATTGCCTATCTGGACGCCGACCAGTCGGCCGAAGTGCTGTCACACTTCACAGAGAAAGTGCGCATCGATATCATGATGCGAGTGGCCTCGCTGGACACCGTTCAACCCAGCGCATTGCAAGAATTAAACGATATTCTGGAAAAACAATTCTCGGGCAAAGCGGGCTCTCAAACCAAGTCCATGGGTGGCTATAAGGTTGCCGCTGAAATTATGAACAATCTCGATGGTGGTATCGAAGCCGAGCTGATGGATGCCATTAAAGAAGTTGATGAGGATATGGGCAACCAGATTCAAGATCTGATGTTTGTCTTTGATAACCTTAAAGACGTCGATGATCGTGGCATCCAAATGCTCCTGCGCGAGGTATCCTCTGAGGTGCTCATCGTTGCGCTCAAAGGCGCTGAAAACGAACTGCAGGAAAAAATATTCAAAAATATGTCCAAACGTGCGGCCGAGTTGCTGCGCGATGATCTAGAGGTGAAAGGTCCGGTGCGAGTCTCAGAAGTTGAGTCTGCGCAAAAAGAAATTCTTACCATTGCCAGACGAATGGCCGATGCCGGCGAGATTGTACTTGGTGGCTCTGGTGAGCAAATGCTTTAACCTACTAGAGTTCGCCTATGAAAGAACCCAAAACCAACCCCAATCGAATCCCCGCCGCCGATGGAGATACTTGGCAATCTTGGACCATGCCGGTAATCGGTGATGACGGACAGGTGTTGAGTGCTGAAAAACGTCAAGCCGAGGATGAGAGTGTTGAAAGCATTGAAGATGTCGAGGTGGAGGCTAACGAGCAATCTAAGCCTTTAACGGCCGAGCAGTTGGCGGATATCGTCAAGCAGGCCGAGAATGAAGGGTTCACCGAGGGGCGCGAAGAAGGACTTAAAAACGGTTACGACGAAGGTTTCAAAAGTGGCCAGCAGCAGGGGCTACTCGAAATGCGGCAACAGTTAACAGCCGAACAAAAAACATTCCAAAGCCTGGCATCTAACCTACTCGAGCCAATCGATCGGCAAGATGATTTGCTCGAATCTATGTTGCTCACGACACTTGAGCGCTTAACCCGAGCGGTGGTGGCCAGAGAATTGACCACTGATTCGGGCGATATGGTTGCACTGGTTCGCCAAGCGGTTGCGGCTCTGCCCGGTGGGCGAGAGCAAATCAGTGTGCACCTTAACCCCGATGATTTATCCGTGGTTGAAACCTATTGCCAAGAGCACGCGCTGGATTGGCATTTTCAAGCCGCTCCGGACATTGCCGCGGGCGGCGTTAAAGTAGTGACCACCGATAGCACAGTCGATCACACCATAGAGCGTCGCTTAGACGATATTATTGAAAGCTTCCTCAGCCAGCATAATGTCGATGAAAACACTTCTGACGAACAACTATTGAGTTCTCTGGAGCGCGCGTCTGCAAGCAAGACCCCAAGTGGTGACTCATCGGCTTTTGATTCTATGTCAGAGACCATGTCAGCCGCTGAACCTGAGCCTGTCGACCGTCCAAATGACGGTACTGAGTCTACTCAGGCACCCACGGACACAGTTGGTGCTGCGTCGTCTGATATAACAGACGCTTTCGAAACAGCGAGCACTACTGAAACGACGAACACGGCCGAAAAAAGTAAGGCGGCCGCCACCCCCGAGACAGCGCAAACCGATAGCGCGCCTGCAGATGACGAGGTAAGTCATGACTGAGCGTCGCCCGCTGTCTTATCGGTTGCGTCGTTATTTACCCGAAAGTACGGCTCTTATTCCTGAAGCCGAGGGCCGATTAGTGCGCTCGGTGGGTTTGACGCTCGAGGCCATTGGCTTAAATGTCTCTGTGGGGCGGCAGTGCGTGGTGATATCGCGCGACGGTCGCAAGGTCGAGGCAGAGGTGGTCGGTTTTGCCGGTGCCAGCATTTATTTAATGCCAGTCAAGCGAGTAGAAGGCTTGGAGCCTGGGGCAAGAGTTGTACCACTGGCTCATAGCATGGCCATGCGCATTGGCTTGCAAACCTTAGGGCGTGTGATCAACGGCTTAGGCCAACCGCTGGATGATAAGGGCCCTTTGCTGGGCAGTGACATCCTTGACAGTCTTCCCAATGATATTAATCCGCTTAAACGCCACCCCATCAGTGAACCGCTGGATGTCGGAATTCGGGCTATAAATGCCTTAATTACCGTGGGCCGTGGCCAGCGTATGGGGTTGTTCGCCGGCAGCGGGGTGGGTAAAAGTGTGTTGATGGGCATGATGACCAAGTACACCACAGCCGATGTCGTAGTGGTGGGGTTAGTTGGTGAGCGCGGTCGCGAGGTTAAAGAGTTTATTGATCATATCCTGGGGGAAGAGGGGCTGGCACGTGCGGTTGTAGTGGCCTCACCGGCTGATGATGCTCCCTTAATGCGCCTGCGGGCTTCACAGTTGGCCAGTCGGGTGGCTGAGTACTATCGAGATCAGGGGCTCAATGTACTCCTGTTGATGGATTCACTGACTCGTTTTGCCCAAGCTCAGCGGGAGATTTCCCTGGCCATTGGTGAGCCACCTGCTACCAAAGGTTATCCGCCGTCGGTATTTGCCAAGATTCCAGAATTGGTGGAGCGGGCCGGCAACGCCGCCGAGGGAGAGGGCTCCATCACTGCTTTTTATACGGTTTTAACCGAAGGGGATGATCTGCAAGACCCCATAGCCGACTCGGCTAGGGCCATTCTCGATGGGCACATTGTTTTGTCGCGTCAGCTGGCCGAAGAAGGTATTTACCCTGCAATTGATGTCGAGGCTTCTATTAGCCGCGCCATGCCCAATATCGTTCAAGAAGATCAGCTTAAAGCGATGCAGAAATTTAAGCAGATGCTGTCGCGGTATCAGCAAAATCGTGATCTCATCGCCATTGGCGCCTATAGTCCAGGCACCGATCCGGCCACAGATGAGGCCATTGAGCGTTTCCCCAAATTGCGTGCCTTTATTCAGCAGGGGCTCACTCAGTCCGTGCATATGGCAGAATCCACTACCAATCTTAATGCCGTCTTGCAAAAAGGCCCGGCCAATCCTCGATCGGCAGCGGCACCCAGCCCGCTGGCCGCCGAACACGGCAGAGGCTAGCTAACCGGTGGCTGCCCGTCGATCCGAGCGCATGGGGGTTGTGCTCATGGTCGCGAAACGGCACGAGCAGGAGGCGGCCGGTTACCTGCAACAGCACCAGCAGATCGTCCAACAGCAGCGCGAACAGCTAGGCCAGCTGACCGAATACCGGCAAAATTATCTTGAACGAATGAGTCACACGCAGTTGGCCATGTCACCTGGGCAGTTATCCCACTACAGCGCTTTTATTCATAATCTAGAAGCTATGCTAGAACAGCAGCAACAACAGCTGAGCGAGCTTGAAGCTCAATTAACTAAAATTCGCCAGCACTGGTTCTCTCAACACAACCGCTGTAAATCTATTGAAGAGCTGATTAATCGGCTTAGAGCTGGTGAGGATAAAGACGCCGAACGCCGTTTACAGAAAGAGTTAGATGAAATGGCGGCTGCGGCTTTGAATCGCCCTAAAGATTAGCTCAATACTGAGGATTATGGTTACGTTTAAGCGCCAAAATAGGCTATTCTTGCAGTTAACTGATAGGGACAGGTTCACAGGTGTCTACGATAAGACAGCTGGAATTACAGGTAATTAGGCAACGGGGTTAAATATGGCAATATCTACCACGGTATCCGATGATGGAACAATTCTCACTATCGCGATCAACGGGCGGTTTGATTTCAGTTCACATCAGGATTTTAGGGGCGCCTACGAAAATTTGGATGCCAAACCCAGCCGCTATGTGATTGATATGAGCGATACCGCTTATTTAGACAGCTCGGCTCTGGGTATGCTTTTGCTCCTGCGCGATCACGCCGGTGGCGACAATGCCAGTATTGAAATAAAAAACACCAGTACGGATGTCAAACGTATTTTGACAATCTCGAATTTCGAACAGCTTTTCACTATAGATTAGCACCTGTACAGGGGCATGGATGTGATACGCAATGATCGGGAGATTACCGTACTGGTTGCGGATGATACCGATACCGACCGGTTGATTCTGGAAGCTATTGTTAAAAAAGAAGGGCATCGGGTTATCAGCGCGCGCGATGGTGTTGAGGCCGTGAAAAAATTTGAGAAATTACGCCCTGATGTTGTTTTACTCGACGCTTTAATGCCAAATATGGATGGTTTTGAGGCGGCCCGTCGAATCAAAATATTGGCCGGCGAAGAGCTTATTCCGATCATATTTTTAACCTCATTAACTGACACGCCATCACTGGTGAAATGTCTTGAAGCCGGCGGCGATGACTTCCTATCAAAACCCTACAATCGAGTGATTCTGCAGGCAAAAATCAAAGCGTTTTACCGCATGCGAACCATGAATCGAACCATGCTAAATCAGCGTGATCAAATTGCCTTGCACAACGAACATTTTTTGCAAGAGCAAACGGTCGCCAAACAAGTATTCGACAATATTACCCGCGGTGGCGATTTAAATACCGACAGCTTGCAATATTACCTCTCACCTTTGGCGGTTTTTAATGGCGATGTAATGGTGGCCTCATCCACCCCGGCGGGTAATATGATGCTGTTGTTGGGTGACTTTACCGGCCACGGCTTACCGGCTGCTATCGGCGCTATGCCACTGGCAACCACCTTTTATGACATGGTCAATAAAGGCTTTTCGATGGTGGATATACTGTCGGAGATTAACGGTAAGCTGAAAGGCATTCTGCCGGTTGGATTATTTTGTTGCGCTGCCATGGTTGAGGTGAATTTTCGCAAAAAATCGATTCGAGTCTGGAACGGTGGCCTGCCGGCGGCTTATATTTATCATAACGATGGCACGATTGAACCAATCAAGTCGACCCATTTACCGCTAGGTGTTCTGAACAATAAAGACTTTAAAGCCGATCCGGTCTTGTTTCAGCTCGATCACGGCGAACGTGTCTATCTCTGGTCTGACGGTATTCACGAGTCTCGAAACGCCGACGGGGAGATGTTTGGTGAACAGAGGTTGCTCGCCTCATTTACTAAAAACAAAGATCCTTCCCAGTTGTTTTCTGAGTTGTTACATCAAGTTAAGCAATTTTCCGGTGATGTTGAGAAAAGTGATGATCTATCTCTAATAGAAATTTTAATGGCTCCGGTAGAGGTCGCTTTTAAAGAACAGTCTGAACCGGCTAAGGCACAGTCGCAATTGGCGGAGTGGAGCCTAGCCTTTGAAGTGAAACCTTCAAGTTTCTCTATTTTTGATCCGTTGCCATTGTTACTGAGTGTTTTGCTGGAGGTGCCGGGACTGCGCAACCACAGCGGCACTTTGTATACCGTTATCTCAGAGCTTTATACCAACGCCTTAGAGCATGGTGTGCTTGGTTTGGATTCTAAGCTTAAAAATGATCCCGCGGGTTTTGAGCGCTACTACGAGCTACGCAAACAGCGAACCCGAGAGGTTGTCGAAGGTTATATTCGAATCGAGCTTAAGCATCGGACCTCGGAAGGTGGCGGCACCTTAGAAATCACGGTTGAAGACAGTGGGGTAGGCTATGATGTGTCTGGGTTGGCATTAAGCGACACTGGAAAAGAGTACAGTGGCCGGGGGCTTAAGCTCGCCTCTTCGTTGTGTGACTCACTGCAGGTGGTGCCCCCCGGCAATTGTGTTAAAGCTCAGTACCGCTGGCGAGTGGATGATTAAATCATAATAACGAGGTGTGCCCATGACCGGGAGTAATCACATTGATCACGAAACCTTGGCAACACTGCAAGAGGTAATGGAGGAGGATTTTCAGCGTTTGATTGAAACCTTTCTCAGTGATTCCCAGCAGAGAATACAGGATATGCAAAAAGCCTTGGCCGCAGGTTTGGCCGAAGAGCTAAGGCGCGCGGCCCACAGCTTTAAAGGCAGCAGCAGTAACATCGGTGCTAATGAGCTAGTCAGACTCTGCAAGAACGTTGAAGATCGAGCTCAGGCAGGGATTTTGCAAGACTTGGAGTCTCAAATCATTGATATTAAAGAAGAATATCAAATAGTGAAAAGTCAGCTGGATATCTATTTATAAAGCTCAACTAAACTGGCACTTCACTTGCTATCTCTTAAGGTAAGTAAAACAAGAGACGACTAAAGCGGCAATGGCTTGCCGTTTTTGACAGGAGATAGCGAAAAATGGCCGACTCAACCACCATCAGTGCGTTACTGAACCTGCAGAACCTGCCTGGTGCAGACAAAAGCGGGCGCCAAACCGCAAGCTCTGGCGATCTATTCTCTAGTGTTATGCAATCCACGGCATCTGTACGCGCAGCCTCTAAGCCTGCTGCTGTTAGTCATCGCTCTGATACAGCGCAAAACCAAAGCCCGTCCAGTAAAGTTCAGCAAAACAATCCCCAGCGGTTTGAGTACAACGACAGAAATGACAGGGTTACTGAAGCGCATACAGGAATAGACTCTAAAAGCTCCGCGGCAAGTTCTGCGAATAAGCCGGGATACCACTCAAACGCAGTGGATTCGAGCTCTCAGTCAACGGTAGATGACTCATTAACTCCCGAACAAGAAAAGCTGTTGGCTTCTCTGCCTGACTCGCAGGCAAACGCTATTAGGGCTCTGCCCGCTGAAGATCAATCAACGCTATTATCTTTGATGCTGGCGCAAGGGCAACTCAATGAACTCTCTCCTGAGCTCTCTGCCTTGCTCGAGGGAGGCACGGTTAAACAGCTTCAATCCCTAGACGAGATCCTGGCTAAGTTTGATCAAGTATTGGCAACAGCCGAGGATGGGGAGGCTGCATTGGAGGAGCTAAAAGCCATTTTAGCTCGAAGCGATCTGTCTGACGATCTGCAAAATGCCCTCTTGGCTCAAGTTCAGGGGGCAGAGGGGATGGCGGGGTTACGCGCACAAGTCGCTGAACTTGCTCAGGTGGCAAAAAATCTGGCGAGTGTATTGGATTCTGCTCAGAGGTCGACCATTGCCCAGCTGAAATCTGCGGTAATGGCTGGCGATAACCCATTTTCTCAACGCTTAGCCGATAGCACTGGGTTTAACAATAATGCAGCTGCCTGGCAGGGCGGAGAGACTCAGGCCCAGTCTGGCGAGAGTGCAGCCATTGTTAAATTGCAGGCCGACAATCCATTTGCCGGCCTGCTGCCCCAAGCCGGAGGTGAGAAAAACCGCTTAGTCAGTGAGGCTGCCCAGCTGCATAATTTATTTTCAAGTCGTGGTGAGGGAATAGGTGATCGTTCCTCCATTAACAATGTGGCCAACCTAGCTCAGCTAACACAGCAAGTCTCTCAGGCATCAGGTCAAGTTCGGGTGCCAGTGGCTCAGGCTCAGGTGACTACCAGTTTTCAAAGCCCTGATTGGGGGCAGGCGGTAAATCAAAGAGTGGTGCTTTTGGCACAGCAAGGTATTAAAACCGCTGAAATCCGATTAGACCCTCCCGACCTTGGCCCCTTGCAGGTGAAAATCTCAATCAATAACGAGCAGACTCAGGTTAATTTCACCAGTCATCATGCGGTAGTGCGTGAGGCACTAGACCAAAACGCTTTCCGCTTACGGGAAATGTTGGCCGAACAAGGTATGACTCAGGTGGATGTCGATGTTTCCAGCGAAGATCAGCCGCAGATGGCAGGTCATGAAGGTGATTCTGAAGGTGAGGCGGGTGGTCATGGGGGAGAGGCTTCACAGGGGGAATCTGAACAAGGCTCCCCAACCGTCATTTCCACGGTGGGGCTGCTCGATCAATATGCCTAAGGGCAATCGGTTTATATGCTATTTCCTGCGACAGCTGCTGAATTACACTCCCCCGGTTAACCATTAACCGAGGGAGTGTAATTAAGATCCTTAGATACTCCCGCCAGTCTATTGCCTCTACTTTGTTGCGTTATTTCTTCATTGTTCCTTTCCCCGCTGTCCGATACACTTCAGAGATATAAGGGTTAAGCCTATGGCACGACCTTTGCTGAAGTAATCAAAAATACCGATAAATACTGCAAATGACGGAAATTTGACATGGCGGAAGAAGATCAAGAGGGTGGCGAAGCTGGCGCAGAACCAAAAACCGCTGGCAGTAAAAAAAAGTGGATAATCATTGCCTTGATACTACTGCTGTTGATTGGGGTGTCCGTCGCCGTAACGCTCTACCTTCTCAATGGTTCTGAGGATGATGAAGAGCTATTGACCGATGAGGTAGCTGAAGAGATCGAAGAGGAAGCGCCCGAGATTCAGCCGGCTATTTATTATCCCATGAAGCCCGACTTCACCACCAATTACGAGGTGCGCGGTCGGCAAAGGTATATGCAGCTACATGTAACCTTAATGTTACGCAATAACGATGTGGTTGCGGCGCTAGAATTGCACATGCCAGCCTTGCGAAATGCGATGGTGATGTTACTGCGCAATCAGGACTACCAAGAATTGCAAACCGCTGAGGGCAAGGAGCTGCTGCGTCAGCAAGCCTTGCTAAAAATACAGCAGGTACTGGAAAAAGAGATTGGTGAGCCGGGTATAGAACAAGTTTTGTTCACCAACATGGTCTTACAATAGGGGTTGAGCTGTGCAGGACTTATTAAGTCAGGATGAAATCGATGCGCTGTTACATGGTGTTGATGATGGCGATATTGATACCGATGCCGACAGTGACCCAGGTGCGGTACGATCTTATGATTTAACAAGCCAGGATCGAATTGTCCGGGGGCGTATGCCGACCCTGGAAATGATCAACGAGCGTTTTGCTCGTTACACCCGTATCAGCATGTTTAATATGCTGCGTCGCACCGCCGATGTGTCGGTTGGCGGGGTACAAATTCAAAAGTTTGGTGAATACGTGCATACCCTGTATGTACCTACCAGCTTAAATATGATTAAGTTTCGACCGCTGCGTGGCACGGGGTTAGTCATCTTAGACGCCAGACTGGTTTTTAAATTAGTAGATAATTTTTTTGGTGGTGATGGTCGCCATGCCAAAATTGAAGGCCGTGAGTTTACACCCACTGAGTTACGTGTTGTGCAGATGGTGTTGAATCAGGTATTTATCGATTTGGGTGAAGCTTGGAAGGCTGTAATGCCAATAGAGTTTGAATACATTAACTCTGAAGTGAACCCATCATTGGCAAATATTGTGAGCCCTAGTGAAGTCGTGGTGGTCAGTACTTTTCATATAGAACTTGACGGTGGCGGTGGCGAGCTTCATATCACCATACCCTATTCAATGATTGAACCGATCCGCGAAGTGTTAGATGCAGGCTTACAAAGCGACAGCGAAGAGCAAGATGAGCGCTGGGTAAAAGCACTGCGAGAAGACGTTTTAGCGGCAGCGGTGGATTTAGAGTGCGAGTTGGTTCAATGTGATATCCCACTGCGCGACATAATGGATTTAGAAGCAGGTGATGTCATTCCAATTGAATGGCCCTCACAACATGTAATGACTGCCAATGGTGTCCCTGTATTTCGTACGCAGCTTGGGCAGCACAAAGGTAATCTGGCATTTAAAATTAACGAGTTTATAGATCACAGTAGCGCTTACAATATAACTGTTACTGAAGGAGGAAATTCACGTGGCAAATGATGATGAAACAAACACTGGTGAAGATTCCGAATTGGATCAAGGAGCAATGGCGGATGAGTGGGCTGCCGCTATGGAAGAGCAAGTAGGCGATGAAAGCTCCGAGGTGGATGTGGATGAAGTCTTGGCTCAAACCGCTGGTGATGATTCCAGTGCTGTTGGTTTCGATGAATTACAAAATGAAGGTTCTCCGCGGGAGTTAGGTCCCGAACTTGATCTTATTCTCGATATTCCTGTCTCTATTTCAATGGAGGTAGGTAGCACTGCCATTACCATTCGCAATTTACTCCAGCTCAATCAGGGCTCAGTCATTGAATTAGACCGGCTGGCCGGCGAACCACTTGATGTCAGGGTCAATGGCACTTTAATCGCTCATGGCGAAGTGGTCGTGGTTAACGAGAAGTTCGGGATTCGTATGACAGATGTCATCAGTCCATCTGAACGTATTAAAAAGTTGAAATAAATTGATGCAAATTTTCCAGGCAGTGAGTTCTGGTTTGATATTATGTGCCGGGTTACCAGCTTTAGCACAAGATAAAACCAGTGCCGAAGTCTCGGCCGGTGTAGGGTCGGCTCAGCTGTTTTCTGTGTTGTTGTCGCTGGTGTTTGTGGTGGTGCTGATATTTGCTCTGGCTTGGCTGGTGCGTCGTGTGGGCATGGGCGGTGGGTTTTTGTCCCGTTCAGCGGTTATGAAAGTGGTCGCCACCTTGCCATTGGGTACCAAAGAGCGATTGGTTATTGTCGATGTTGCCGACAAACAGCTTTTGCTCGGAGTTACCGCCCAGTCTATTCAAACCTTACATGTATTTGACGAGGCGATTGCCAGCACCGAGATACAAAGTGGCGAGCTATTCAGCGAAAAACTCAAAGCGGTTATGACCGGTCAAAAGCCAAAGGCTGTAGACAATAATGATTCACAGGGAAAATCGAGTCATGAGTAACCTGTTGCGTACGCTCATTTTGTTAAGCAAAATCATAGTGCTGGTCGGGGGGGTATTAAGTGTCACCCACAGCTGGGCACAACAACCAACGGATGATTCGGTTGCTGCACAGAGTGAGGCTGAGGGCTTGCTTGGTACTCAGAGTGCTTTGCCTGCAATTCCGGGGCTGCCTGCCTTCACCGTACAAACCAATGCCGATGGTGAACAAGAGTATACGGTAACCCTACAAATCCTCGCCATGATGACAATGCTGACGTTCTTGCCAGCGTTGTTAATGCTGATGACGTCTTTTACCCGTATTATTATTGTGTTTGCTATTTTGCGTCAGGCATTGGGGTTGCAGCAGTCACCCTCCAATCAAATTTTAATAGGTCTTTCTTTATTTTTGACGCTGTTTATTATGAAGCCGGTATTTGATGAGGCGAATGCCAACGCTTTGCAGCCATATTTGAATAGTGAGTTAACTGCACAGCAGGCCCTGGCTGAAGCTTCAAGACCTTTTCATCAGTTTATGTTGTCGCAAACTCGTGAGAGCGATATTGCATTGTTTGTCGGAATCGCCGGCAATGTTGAAATTCAAACTCCGGAAGAAACGCCTTTTACTATTCTGGTTCCAGCATTTGTGACCAGCGAACTCAAAACCGCATTTCAGATTGGTTTTATTATTTTCATTCCGTTTCTTGTGATTGATATCGTGGTTGCCAGTGTTCTGATGGCTATGGGTATGATGATGCTCTCGCCCCTGATTGTGTCCTTGCCATTTAAAATCATGCTGTTTGTATTGGTAGATGGGTGGGCCATGATTATTGGTACCTTGGCGGCCAGTTTCGGTGTTTAGCTCTATAGATCGGAGGCCCTAATGACTCCAGAAATCGCACTCAGTTTATTTGCCGATGGGCTTTACTTGACCGTCATCATGGTTCTATTAATTGTGGGGCCAAGTTTGGTCGTAGGTTTAGTGGTCAGCATGTTTCAAGCGGCCACTCAAATTAATGAGCAAACTCTCAGCTTTTTGCCACGTTTGATTATCATGCTATTGACCATTATGTTGGCGGGGAACTGGATGGTGTCTAAATTAAGCGATTTATTTAATCGCCTTTTTAATAGTATTCCAGGGCTCATAGGCTAAGCTGTGCAAGAGCTTGTTCTCAGTACCGATCAGCTGATGCAGTTTATTGGTCAATATCTCTGGCCATTTCTGCGTATTGGTGCAGTATTTATGGCGGCGCCAATCTTCGGGGCTAAAACAGTAACAGCACGTGTTCGTGTCTTGTTAGCCTTGTTTGTCACTCTACTGGTCAGCCCCATGATTGAAGTGCCCAGGGGGGTTGATCTACTGAGTGGTCCTGCTTTAATGATTGTTGCCAATGAAGTATTGATCGGATTGGCTCTGGGTTTTAGTTTTCAGGTGGTTTTACATATATTTGTCTTGGCCGGCCAGCTGATCGCTATGAAAATGGGGTTAGGTTTTGCCTCTATGAACGATCCTAGCAACGGTATTACTGTTACAGTCCTTTCTCAGTTTTATCTTTTATTGTCTACCGTTTTATTTTTGATCTTTGATGGTCACCTACTAATCATTGCATTAATCGTAGAAAGTTTCTCGACCTTTCCTGTTGGTGGGGCAGGGTTTGGCCCCGATCAGTTTATTCAAATCGCCAATATGGGCAGTTGGATGTTTAGTGCGGCCTTGGTAGTGGTGTTACCACTGTTTACAGCTATGCTCGTGATCAATATGGCGTTTGGCATTATGAACCGATCTGCGCCTCAAATTAATGTTTTTAGCGTCGGCTTTCCGATTACCTTGATTTTCGGATTGTTGTTTATGTGGCTGAGTCTGATTGTATTTTTACCATACTTCGAAGATGTCTTTTATCAGGCGGGTATGTTTAGCCGTGCTCTGTTGAGGCTCCCATAATGGCTGAAGACAACGACAGCAGTCAGGAAAAAACGGAAGAACCCTCCGCACGAAAACTTGAAAAAGCCCGTGAAGACGGACAAATTCCACGATCTCGCGATTTAACCACAACTTTTATATTGCTGGCAGGATCCATCGGTCTGTTTGTATTTGGTCGTTTAATTGCTGATAAATTTGTGGCTTTAACTCAAAATAATTTCACCTTAAGTCGTACAGAAATATTCGATACATCCGCGATGATAGGTCACCTTGTAAGCTCTTTTTACGCAGGACTAATCTCTATTGCTCCTTTTTTGGCGATTTTATTGGTGGCCTCCATTGTTGGCCCTATAGCTTTAGGGGGCTGGATGTTAAGTGCTAAAGCTATGGCGCCAAAGTTTAGTCGAATGAATCCATTGGCAGGCTTAAAGCGAATGTTTTCGGTCAAGGCTTTGGTAGAGTTGGCCAAATCTCTTGGAAAAGTTTCCGTGGTCATGTCGGTTGCTGTTTTGGCTCTTTTTATATGGCAGCAGGATATGATTCAGCTAGGGGCCTTAGAGACCAATGTGGCTATCGTTGAGTCTGTGCTGATCAGCGCCTATACCACCATTGCTATGTCGGCAGTCACTATATTGGTTGCCGCGATTGATGTGCCTTTTCAAATTTGGGATCACGCCAAAAAATTGAAAATGTCCCATCAAGAACTCAAAGATGAGCATAAAGATACCGATGGTAAACCAGAGGTAAAAGGGCGCATTAGGCAGATGCAAAGAGAAATCGCCCAACGCCGAATGATGTCACAGGTACCCGAAGCCGATGTGGTTATTACCAACCCAACACACTTTGCCGTCGCTCTAAAATACAACCCAGATGACATGTCTACCCCCATCCTATTGGCTAAAGGCGGTGATCATACGGCTTTTCGTATTCGCGATATCGCTAAAAACAACAAGATTGATATCATTGAATCACCCGTATTGGCCCGTGCGATATTCCATACCACAGAGGTTGATGCTGAAATTCCAGCCGGACTTTATATGGCCGTTGCTCAAGTTTTAGCCTACGTGTTTGGTCTAAGAAATTTTCGCCAAGGCAAAGGGGAGAGGCCGGTTTTTCCACGTGATATTAATGTACCGCGGGATATGCGATATGATTAATTTTTGACCTGCCTGCTAGTGCTATCTGTTTTTCCTTTAATCTAACCTGCCTCCTTTTTTTGTTTCGCTTTAACACTTAGGTATGGTTCTTGCGATAGAGCAAGAAACTACAACAGAGCGTCAAAAAAACGTACAACTTTATGGCACTATCTTTGGGGCAATTCACAAAGGCTGATGGCAAGGCCGCATTTAATCAAGTCAAGGGAATGGGCCGGGGAAACCTAGGCATCCCTGTTTTACTGATTATGTTGCTGGGCATGATGATCTTACCCATGCCCGCGTTTATGCTCGACGCTTTCTTTTCTTTCAATATTGCCTTATCGATCGTGGTGTTGCTGGTGGGGGTTTATGCCCTACGGCCATTAGATTTTGCCGCTTTCCCGACTATTTTATTGGTGGCGACGTTAATGCGCTTAGCGCTTAACGTCGCTTCAACCCGAGTTGTCTTGCTCAATGGGCACGAAGGCGGTGATGCCGCAGGTAAGGTGATTCAAGCCTTTGGTGAGGTCGTCATAGGCGGCAATTACGCGGTGGGCTTGGTGGTCTTCTTGATTTTGATGATCATTAATTTTGTCGTTGTGACCAAGGGTGCCGGACGGATCTCCGAGGTCAGTGCCAGATTTACCCTCGATGCCATGCCCGGTAAGCAAATGGCGATTGATGCCGATTTGAACGCGGGGCTTATTGATCAAGAAGAGGCCAAGCAGCGGCGTGAAGATGTGGCCAGCGAAGCGGATTTCTACGGTGCAATGGATGGTGCCAGCAAATTTGTACGCGGCGATGCAATCGCCGGGATTTTGATTTTGGCAATTAATATCATTGGCGGCTTGGGTATCGGTATGGTCCAGCATGAGTTGGAGTTCGCCGATGCTTTACAAAAATACATTCTGTTGACAATCGGTGACGGTTTAGTGGCGCAAATACCGTCGCTAATGCTGTCTACCGCTACCGCTATTTTGGTTACCCGGGTGAATAGCTCGCAAGATATGCGCTCTCAAGTGATGTCGCAAATGTTCGATTCACCGAAAGCACTTATGATAGCGGCAGGCATTTTATTTATCATGGGTGCTATACCTGGCATGCCCCATGTGGCCTTTTTGGGCTTAGCGATCTTATGTGGAGCCTTTGCCTATTATATTCACTGGCGCAAACAGCAACCCGAGCCCGTTGAGGATAATTATATGCCCGGTGGTGCTAATGCCGGTCGGCCAGTTGCTAAACCTGCCGGTCAATCGATGGCCCCAGGCCCAGCACCAGCTCCAGCGGGTGCTTTGCCCCCGGCAGAGAACACTGAGCTCGGCTGGGATGATGTTCAGCCGGTGGATGTGATTGGACTGGAAGTCGGGTATCGGTTAATTCCCATGGTGGATAAAAACCAAGGCGGTACGCTATTGGGTCGCATTAAAGGCGTGCGGAAGAAGCTGTCCCAGGAAATGGGGTTCTTGGTGCCTACCGTTCATATACGAGACAACCTAGAGCTTGCGCCTAATGCCTATCGATTAAGCCTTATGGGGGTAACTGTGGCCGAGGCTGAGGTACACCCGGACCGCGAGCTGGCGATTAACCCGGGCCAAGTTTTTGGCGATATCGATGGTATTAAAGGCAAAGATCCCGCTTTTGGTTTGGATGCAATTTGGATTACGAGTGGACAAAAAGAGCAGGCACAAACTCTAGGTTACACAGTTGTTGATACGAGTACTGTGGTGGCTACCCACCTGAATCATATCATGCAAGATAATATCCATGAGCTAATTGGCCATGAAGATGTACAAAAGTTGCTCGATATGCTGGAGAAAACTTCACCTCGATTGGTCGAAGAGTTAGTACCCAACACAGTGACCTTGAATACCCTGTTAAAAGTATTGCAGAACCTATTGCGCGAGCGGGTTCCTATTCGCGATATACGCTCAATCGCCGAAGCTTTGGCGGGGGTGGCAGGAAAGAGTCAAGATCCCGCCACTTTAACCGCCGCGGCGAGAGTCTCACTGGGCCGTCAAATCATCCAAAGTATCAATGGTACCGCGGCCGAGCTGCCGGTTATCACGTTACACCCTCAGTTGGAACAATTGTTGCTGGGTACTGTTCAGCAAGCACATAAAGCCGGGGTAGAAGAGAGCGCTTTTGTAGAGCCAGGGTTGGCAGAGAAGCTACAAAAATCATTGGCAGAGGCCGCACAGAAGCAGGAAATGGCCGGCAAGCCAACCGTTTTACTGGTGGCGGCGCCTTTGCGAATTATGTTGGCGCGTTTTTGCAGACACAGTATCGCGGATATGCATGTGCTGGCATACACAGAGATACCAGACAACAAGCAAATTACCATCGATGCCTCGGTTACCGCTGACGGCTAAAGGTGAAGTAGGAGATAGGCATGAAAGCAAAAAGGTTTGTAGCCAAAGATATGCGGCGGGCACTTGAATTAGTGCGCCAAAACCTCGGCGAAGATGCTGTGATTCTTTCTACCCGACGGGTAAAAGAGGGTGTGGAAATTTTAACCAGTAGCTCCGATTCTACCACGGTTCAAGCAGCGCCGGGTATGTTGTCGAGTCAATCTCAGCCACAGCCATTGTTTCCCGACCACCAAGATAAGTCAGATAAAAGTGGAGCCGATATAATGGCCGACATTGAGTTGGCCAGTCGTCGCTTGGCTGCCCGTGCGGCAGTTGACGAGTCTGCCGATGAGTATTTGGCAGAGCGTCAGGTTGTTAATGCCGGTATCCGCGTCTCTAATGCAGCGGTAGGCAACATGACCAAGCCTAAAGCAACGGTTAAAACTCAATCAGCGGCCGAACGTTATGGTTTGTTGGACGAACCAATTGAGACAGCTAAACTTGAGCTGACCGAGCGTGCAGACTCAGGTGCAGAGCGTCAGAGTATTGCGGATTTACAAGAAGAAATCTTACAAATGCGACAATTGCTTGAACAGCAGTTGTCGTCTTTCGCGTCTGCGCCGCCTAACACCAAAGCGGCCGCACCTATTAATGGCGGCATGGCCCAGCGCTTATATAATTTGGGGTTTTCTGAACGCGTAACCCGAGCGGTGCTAAAAAAGCCTTTAAACAATCGTTTAATTGCCAAGGCTTGGCCTGAGGTAATGGCCCGTTTGGCGAAAGCCATACCAGTTTGCCGAGAAGATGTGACCGCCAGCGGGGGTGTTTTTGCCTTTGTTGGGCCAACCGGCGCCGGAAAAACCACAACCGTTGCCAAGCTAGCGGCGCGCTATGTCATGCAACACGGCGCTGATAAAGTCGCTTTAGTGACCACCGATACTCAGCGTTTAGCGGCACACGACCAATTGCGTTCTCTGGCGAGCATTCTAAAAGTGCCCCTGAGAGTAGTTGATGATCACAACCCTTTGCCCCAAGTGTTGCGCAGTTTACGCAATGTCGAATTGGTGCTTATTGATACCGCAGGCTTGCGTCACGGCGACCCTGTGCTAAAACAACAGATGAAAGCTCTGGCCCAGATCCCTAAAGTGCGCAGTTTGCTGGTTTTGCCGGCCAATAGCCAAGCTCAGATGTTACAAGCGTCACTTCACGCCTACAATGAGGCAAAGCTGCAGGGTTGTGTGTTGTCTAAACTGGATGAAACCACCAGTATCGGCGAGGCCATTGATTGTGCGATACAGGCAAAACTGCCAATAGCCTATACTACCGATGGTCAGGAAATTCCTGATGATATAGCGGTTGCCAAAGGCCCGAGTTTATTGAGCCGAGCAGTGCGTGTCGCGGGCAATGCTGAATCAAAAGTAACTGTGCGGCGATAAACTCTGTGAGTGACAGGCATTACTGTGTAATGATTGACAATAGATTGCGTATTACAGATAACTTATTGGGCCTCACCTGGGTGAGTGCGACAAAGAGAGTGTTGAGATGAGTCAAAATCGCCCTGTGCAAGTCATTGCTGTTTCCGGTGGTAAAGGCGGTGTAGGTAAAAGTAATATTTCGGTTAATCTCAGTATGGCACTGGCTCAGCTGCGTCGCCGTGTGGTATTGCTGGATGCTGATCTTGGCTTGGCCAATGTCGATGTACTCTTAGGAATCTCCCCCAAATACACCTTAGCTGATGTACTGGCGGGCAATTGTGATCTTGAGGATGTGTTAGTCACCGGGCCTGCCGGTATCAAAATTGTACCGGCGGCCTCGGGTGTACAAAGAATGGCGGAGTTGAGCCCCCAAGAGCACGCTGGGCTGATTTCTGCCTTTAGTGATTTGAGCGATCAAGTTGATGTGCTCGTCATTGATACTGCGGCAGGTATTTCCGATACCGTGGTGAGTTTTGCTCGTGCGGCCAATGAGGTACTCGTCGTGGTATGCGATGAGCCATCATCGATTACCGATGCCTACGCACTGATCAAACTTCTGAATAAAGAACACGATGTGCAGCGCTTTCGAGTGGTGGCCAATATGACCCGAGGAGCCAGAGAGGGGCAGCTCATGTTCGCCAAACTCAATGCTGTTTGTGAGCGGTTCCTAGAGGTAACACTGCAGTATGTTGGACAGGTCCCTTTCGATGAGACCGTTCGCAAATCGGTGCAAAAGCAGAAAGCTTTACTGGAATTTGCACCTAATTGCAAAGCTGCTCAGGCTATCCGCCAATTGGCAAAAACGGTTGATGGTTGGCCTCTGCCGGCTGCACCAACCGGCAAGTTAGAGTTTTTTGTAGAGCGGCTTCTGCAAACGGGTGGGGCGGGGTATTGAGTAATGAACGCGGCAAATGGGTTGGCTATGTACAGTAATTCGAATTCCCAAGCGAATCCTATCAATGTCGAAGACTACGCCTCACTGGTAAAGCGTATCGCTCACCATATGATGTTAAGAATGCCTGCATCAGTGCAGGTCGATGATTTAATACAGGCGGGCATGATTGGCCTTCTTGAGGCGGCACAAAAATACGATGGATCTAAAGGCGCTAGCTTTGAAACCTATGCTGGCATTCGAATTCGAGGTGCCATCGTCGATGAAATGCGACGCGGGGACTGGGCTCCAAGATCTGTTCATCGCAACGCTCGACGTGTCAGCGAGGCTATTACCCGGGTGGAGGCTCGACATGGACGCGATGCCGACGACAGTGAAGTGGCAGCCGAATTAGGGGTTGAACTGAACGATTATCACGCAATGCTGCGCGATGCCAATTCCAGCCGTTTGTTTAGCTATGAAGAAACCTTTACCGACGATGCCGGAGCTTCTCTTTCCGGTGAATCCAGCGAGTTTGATAACCCTCAGGACAATATAACGCGAGAAAGCCTAAAGGTATCTCTCAGTCAGGCGATAAACCAATTGCCGGAACGGGAAAAAATGGTGTTGGCCCTTTACTATGATAAAGAGCTAAATCTTAAAGAAATTGGTCAAATATTAGGCGTTAGTGAGTCCCGGGTTAGTCAGATACATTCTCAGGCGGCTAGCAGACTCAGGTCCAGACTGTCAGATTGGACCCAGAATGATTGATCATAGGGTACAATAGCCGGGTTCCGATCTCAAAAATATAGGATCGGAACGTAAAGTGGCCGCTGGCACTGGATTCATTCTCCCCAGCGACTAGAATTAGAGTAATTCAGACTCCCTTGAGAGTAATACGGAGGCAGCATTGGATAAAGAAATGAAGATTCTAATTGTCGATGACTTTTCGACAATGCGGCGGATCATCAAAAATCTACTCAGAGACCTTGGGTTTACCAATACCCACGAAGCTGATGATGGTGTGACTGCACTGCCGATGCTGAAAAGCGGCGGGTTTGATTTCTTGATTACCGACTGGAACATGCCAGGGATGAGTGGTATCGATTTGCTTAAAGCAGTTCGCGCCGATGAGAAACTGGCGCCTTTGCCAGTTCTTATGGTCACTGCCGAAGCAAAGCGGGATCAAATTGTTGAGGCGGCGCAAGCGGGTGTTAATGGTTATGTCGTCAAGCCTTTCACTGCGGCGGCACTGAAAGAGAAGATTGAGAAGATTTTCGAGCGGGTAGGTTAATAGCTCAGAAAATTACAACAATAAAGGCACTCCGATGACGTCTGATACTCAAGAAAACGACAACAAAATGTTCGTCAAAGAACTGCAAGAAAGTGCCAGTTTGCTGGTGGAGAAACTTCAAGGTAATGATTACGATGAGGCGACCCGCTTAATTGAATCGATAGTGTCTTCCCGGGATCAGCATCTTTTCCAGTCTGTGGGCCGTTTAACCCGCGGTCTGCACAGTGCCATTGTCAATTTCAATGTTGACGGCGACCTCTCCTCAGAACCTCCCAGTATTGAGCGTTCTGAAATTCGCGATGCTACCGACCGTTTAAAGTATGTCATTGATTTAACCCAGAGTGCCGCTGACAAGACCATGGACATGGTTGAAGAGGCCGCTCCTATTGCGATGAACCTGGGACAAGAGGCTAACTCTCTCAAACAAGAGTGGACCCGGTTGCAAAGTGGAGACATGAGTGCGGACGAGTTCAGAGCACTCTACACCCGTATGGATGATTTTTTGGGCCAAATGGAAAGTGGTACTCAGCAGCTGGGGAAAAACCTGCAGGAAATCATTCTCGAGCAGGGCTTTCAGGATCTAACCGGTCAAGTGCTCAAGCGCGTAATGGGTCTGATTAATGAAGTCGAACAGGATTTGGTCAGTTTGGTTCGAATCGCCGGTCAGGTAGAAGAGATTACAGGTTTACAAGTTGAGGCCGATAACGAGGGTAAGGCCCGCGTTGTTGAAGTCAGTAAAGGCGAAGGCCCTCAAATTGATAAAGAAAAAGAAGACGTAGTATCAAGTCAGGACGAAGTAGATGACCTGCTGTCCAGTCTCGGCTTTTAGAGGAAGAGTGAATGGGATTCGGTGATGATGAAGAAATTCTACAGGATTTCCTGGTTGAAGCCGGTGAGATTCTAGAGAACCTCTCAGAACAACTGGTCGAACTGGAGCGTCAGCCCGACGACCGTGAATTACTGAATGCCATTTTTCGCGGTTTTCATACCGTTAAGGGTGGGGCCGGTTTTTTACAGTTAAACGCGATGGTGGAATGCTGTCACGTCACCGAAAACCTGTTCGATATTCTGCGCAATGGTAAACGCGAAGTGACATCTGAGCTTATGGATGTTGTGTTGCAAGCGCTAGATGCCGTTAATTTGCAATTCGAACAGGTCTCTCAACGCGAAGAGCTCACCGCGGCCGACCCCGAACTCCTTTCACAGCTCGAAAAACTGGTCGCCTGCGAGGATCTGAACGGACCCAGCGCAGCCCCTGCCGATGACGGTGCTGTCCCGTCTGAGTCGCAAAGCGCTTCGCCCGATACCGTTCGCGCTAGCAGCGATATCACCGACGACGAATTTAATGACCTGTTGGATGCCTTATCCGGTACTACGGCGGGCCAATCTACTAACGAACCGAGCGGCGCGAGCACTACTGCGGCCACTACACCTGATGGTAGTAGTGATGAGATTTCCGAAGATGAATTTGATGCATTACTCGATCAACTTCACGGTGCCGGGCAAGCTCCCGGTGCGGCAGCGCCTTCAGCGCCAAGCGGCAATAGCAAGCCGGCAACCTCAAGTGATGAGATTAGCGATGACGAGTTTGAGGCTCTGTTGGACGAATTACACGGCAAGGGTAAGGCCCCGACAAAAACCGCTGGCTCAGCTCCTGCTGAGAGCACGCCAGCCGCCGACAGCTCCGAGCCGGCTAAAGCCGCTGGAGCCAGTGATGATATCAGCGACGACGAATTTGAAGCTTTGCTGGATCAAATACACGGTAAAGGCAAAGGGCCTCAAAGTAATGCAGCTCAAGACAAAGCTCCCGCTCCAACACCTTCTGCTAAGCCAAAAGTAGAATTAGCGCCTAAAGCTTCAGCGTCTCAGGCTCAAGCCAAAAGCGCTACACCGGGTGGCCCACAAAAAGGCCGGCCTGAGCGAGAAGGCGCGCCAGCCCAAGTAGAAACAACAGTGCGGGTAGATACGCAACGGCTCGATGAAATCATGAATATGGTGGGCGAGCTGGTCTTGGTGCGCAATCGATTGGTGCGATTAGGTGATAGCGCTCAAAATGAGTCTTTATCTAAGGCGGTCTCTAATCTTGATGTTGTAACGGCTGATTTGCAGTCATCCGTTATGAAAACTCGTATGCAGCCAATTAAAAAGGTGTTTGGTCGCTTTCCTCGTGTGGTGCGGGACTTGGCTCGCAATTTGAAAAAAGAGATTGACCTTGAACTGGTCGGTGAAGAAACCGACCTGGATAAAAACTTGGTTGAAGCTTTGGCCGATCCCTTAGTTCACTTAGTGCGCAATTCGGTAGATCACGGTATCGAACTGCCAGAAATTCGGGAACAAAAAGGCAAACCACGCAAAGGGTGTGTTGTGCTGGGCGCGGAGCAAGAGGGCGATCATATTCTTCTGTCTATTACCGACGATGGCGCCGGTATGGATCCGGATAAGCTGCGCAAGATTGCAGTGGAGAAAGGTGTCTATGATGAGGATACTGTGCAGCGGTTATCCGATAGTGAAGCCTTTGCGTTAATTTTTGCTCCCGGCTTTTCAACGAAAAAAGAAATCTCCGACGTGTCGGGCCGCGGCGTCGGAATGGATGTGGTGAAAACTAAAATCACCCAATTAAATGGTTCGATAGAAATTCAATCGAAATTGGGTGAGGGCACTCGCTTTAATATTAAAGTCCCGCTTACCCTGGCAATCATGCCAACGTTGATGATCATGTTGGAAAATCAGACCTTTGCTTTGCCTTTGGTCAGTGTAAATGAAATTTTCCATATGGATCTTACCCGTTCCCACGTGGTGGATGGCCAAGAGTGCGTGGCAATACGAGATCAGGCAATACCTCTATTTTTCCTGAAAAATTGGTTGATCAATGGTGCGCATGTATCCACCAAAAATCAAAAAGAAGGCCATGTGGTGATTGTAACGGTAGGCACACGGCGTGTGGGTTTTGTTGTAGACCAATTGATCGGACAGGAAGAAGTTGTTATTAAACCTCTGGGTAAAATGTTACAGGGTACCCCGGGGATGGCCGGCGCTACGATTACCGGTGATGGCACCATCGCTCTTATTTTAGATGTGCCTAGCTTATTGCAGAGCTATTCTAATGGCGCGTGATTTTGAGTTGTAACGGTTATGGATTTTATCCTGATAAATGGAGATAAGGCATGCCCGTACGGGTAATGATTGTAGATGATTCACACTTCTTTCAAACACGACTGAAGGAAATTATCGGTAAAAATGCAAATCTTCAGGTGGTTGCTGTTGCAAGTAATGGCCGAGAAGCTGTAGAAATGGTTGCCAAGGCCAAACCTGATATTATCACCATGGATTTCGAAATGCCGGTGATGGACGGGGTAACCGCGGTCAGGCATATTATGGCCGAAAACCCTACGCCTATCTTAATGTTTTCTTCGTTAACCTACGAAGGTGCACGTATTACTCTGGATGCATTGGCCGCAGGCGCTTTGGATTTTATCCCCAAAGATTTTGCCGAAGTGTCTCGCAACTCCGTGACTTTAACTCAAAAATTACACGAACGATTACTTACTTTAGCTCGTCAAGCAAAAAGTACCCCAGCCGTTAGTCCGGCCAATACTGCAACAAGGCATGCAGCCACTGCTGATCGTGTAACCCCGCTGCCGAAACGGCAACCATTAACGAGCAGCCGGCCAAGAGTCGAATCAACGAAATCCAGCTCAATTAAAAAGACATTCCCCAAGCCTAAACTGCTCGTGGTTGGCGCCTCAACCGGAGGGCCGGTGGCATTGACCGATGTGTTGACTAAATTGCCGGGAAATTTTCCAATACCTATTTTGCTGGTACAGCATATGCCGGAGAATTTTACTAAAGCTTTTGCCGAAAGACTTAACAAGCAATGTGCTATTGAGGTTCGCGAAGCGGTGGATGGCGACACCTTACGGCCGGGTGTGGCATTGTTGGCGCCCGGGGGTAAGCAAATGATGCTGGATTCTCGTGGCTCAAAAGTAAAAGTAATGCCCGATGATGTGAGAATTAACTATAAACCCAGCTTGGATATCACTTTCGGTTCCGCCGCTAATAGTTTGTCGGATCGTGTGCTTGGCGTTGTGCTAACCGGGATGGGGTCTGATGGATGCAAGGGGGCAGAACTGCTAAAACAAAAGGGCGCTCAAATCTGGAGTCAAGATGAAGCCAGTTGTGTCATTTACGGTATGCCAATGGCGGTAGCTAGAGCTAATTTATCTGATCGAATACTGCCATTAAAAGAGATTGGCATAGAAATCGCCAATGAGGTGACCTAATGGATCTGCTCAGTATTATTGGCGTCATACTTGGTTTTGCGGCTATTATTGGCGGTAATTTTATTGAGGGCGGATCTCTGGGCTCGCTGGTTAATTTGCCTGCCGCGTTAATTGTTTTTGGCGGTACGGCTGGCGCTGCCATGTTGCAGACCCCGAAAGATTGTTTGTCGCGGGCGTTGGGGATGTTCCCTTGGGTGTTTCGACCACCGTCTGTGGATTATGCCAAAGGCGTGAAGAAAATAACTCATTGGTCGTCAGTTGCACGTAAAGAAGGGCTGTTAGGGCTAGAGCGTTTGGCGGAAGAAGAAAAAGACCCATTTGCCCAAAAAAGTCTGGAGTTATTAGTTGATGGTAATGAGCCTGACAGTATTAAACGCGTACTGGAAGGAGACATGATTTTAAAAGAGCAAAAATACATGGAGGCCGTTCGTGTGTATGAAAGCATGGGAGGTTACTCGCCAACCATAGGCATTATAGGCGCAGTCATGGGGCTTATACATGTTATGCGCAATTTGGCAGATCCCGAACAATTGGGGCCAGGTATAGCCGTTGCTTTTGTCGCAACAATTTATGGTGTGGCGCTTGCCAATTTATTTTTATTGCCTATTGCCAATAAATTACGGCAGTGTGTGGACCGCGACAGTCGCTACCAAGAGCTTTTCATCGAGGGGGTCATGGGGATTGCCGATGGTGAAAACCCTAAAGCCATTCAGGTAAAGCTGAGCGGCTACCTCAATTAATGTAGACCCTGTTATGCCTCGCCGCCGATCATCAGAGCTAAAAGTAAATCACGAACGTTGGTTGGTATCCTATGCCGACTTTATTACGTTGTTATTTGCATTCTTTGTGGTGATGTACTCTATTTCACAAGTGAATGAAAGTAAGTATCGAGTGCTTTCCACAACGCTTGATCAGGCCTTTGAATCTGATTCAACACAGAAAAAAACTATCGATATCGATCGCCCCATACTAAACCAGCAACAGTCGGTCGTTCATTTAAATATGGCTCGCGGCGGAAATTTAGGAATTTTAGAACAAAACTTTCGTGATGAATTTGATCAACTGATTGATGATGAATTAATGCGCATTTCAAGTAATGAAATGTGGCTGCAAATTGAACTACGCGACAATATTTTATTTGATTCCGCCAGTGCCGATGCCAGTGCGCAAGCCCGTGAAATTTTTAGTAAAGTATCTACTATTTTGGCCGAAACCCAAAACCCGATTCAAATTGAAGGCTTTACGGATAATGTACCGATCAATACTGAGCGCTATCCCAGTAACTGGGAATTGTCTTCGGCGCGCGCCAGCGCGATCGTAAAATGGATGGTGGCAAACGGTGTCGATGCCACCCGACTTGCGGCTGTGGGCTATGGTGAGCACCAGCCAGTAGCGGCGAACGACAGTGCCGATGGGCGAGCACAAAACAGACGAGTGGCCGTGATGATTGCCCGTGATGCCTTTGACCGACCGCGCAACTCGATCGATGCGCTGGCCGGAGACGCGGCCCTTGCGCCCGCCCCTGAAGCTGAAAATACACCTGAAGATATGGCGCAGTCGGCCGATACCGTCAAAAGACCTGATTCGAATCAAGGCTTGATAGAGGCTGTGCAGATGGAAGACGGCGATTTGCTGTTTAGCAGTGATCCTGATCTACCTCGTGAAAACTAGTAGGCACAATAGTTGCTGTTGATACCGAATAGGGCCAATACTATAAACTGTGTCAGCATATTGACGCTGGAGTAAACATTGATCGTTTGGACGGTGGCAAATCAAAAAGGTGGTGTAGGTAAAACGACCACCAGCGCAGCACTAGCCGGCCTTGCCGCCGAGCAAGGCCGTCGCGTATTGCTGATTGATTTGGACCCGCATGGCTCTTTGACCAGCTACTTTGGTCAAAACCCGGATACCGTAAAGCTCAGTGCCTTTACGCTCTTTGCCGAACGAGGCAAGTTAAGTCGGGACTTTGTAAAGTCGGTCATTATCAATAGTGGCCATCAGAAACTTGATTTAATCCCATCGGCTACCGCCTTGGCGACATTGGAGCGCCGCGCTGTGGGGCAGGGTGCTTTGGGGTTAGTTATAGGTGAGGTATTATCCGCGGTCAGTGACGATTACGACTTGGCCATTATTGATACCCCTCCTTTGCTAGGCGTACTGATGATCAATGCGCTGGCAGCTTGTCATGAGTTGATTATTCCGGTGCAAACAGAATACCTCGCTCTGAAAGGGCTTGAGCGAATGGTCAACACGCTGAATATGATGGCAAAATCCAATCAAAAACAAGTCAGCTACTGTATCGTACCGGCTATGTTCGATCGCCGAACACAAGCATCCGTCTCAACCTTGAGAACCATACGCCATGATTATCCTTTGCAGACTTGGCCGGGTAAGGTTCCAATTGATACTAAGTTTCGTGATGCCAGTAAGGCGGGGGTCCCACCGCATCTATTCGAGCCTCAAAGCCGAGGCGTTGAGGCCTACCGATCTTTATATAAATGGTTAGTCCGCAGCAAAAGCAATAAATCGGCTAATACTTCACAAAAAGTAGGGGTCGGCTGATGAGTGATAGCAAAACTGATGATGTACTCCAGGACTATCTCAGCGATTTGTTGGGCGTCGGGTCTGAATCAGAATCGTCAACTCGGTCTGCGGCGTCGCCTGCGATAGCTGCACCTCAATCCGAAGCCGTAAAACCGATGCCGCTTGCCGAAAAAGATGTTATGGCAATTAAGCGCGAGCAGCTGCAAAAATTACTGCAAAGCGCGCGTGTTCAAGTAGAGCAGGTGGCCGATGTAGACCTAAACGAGCCCGCCGCTGTGCCTGTGCAAGCACCGGTGGTGCCCGTCAGCCAAGTTACGAGTAAAGAGTCGCCTTCAGTTGGTGAAACTCTAGAGGCAATAGAGGATGCTGTTGCCTTAAATGTGCTAGATGAACAGCTCGAATGGCTTGATAATGGCCGTCCTCGCTGGGCACAAAACACCTTTGAGGTGTTGTTATTTAAAGTAAGCGGTTTGACCTTAGCGGTGCCCTTAATCTCTTTGGGGCAAATTCAGCCTTTGACCGATGAATTAACGCCTTTATTTGGGCAAGCTGATTGGTTTATGGGACTTCAACCCACCGCATCTGGCAAGGTACGTACCGTCAATACAGCAAAATTTGTGATGCCAGAGCGATATGATCCCGCCTTTGAGCAAACGGCTAAATACGTGATCTCTATCAATGGTGTGCCTTGGGGTTTGGCTGTCGATAATGTCGAGCAGCCCATTACCTTAAGCCCGGAAGATGTAAAATGGCGTGGTACTCGTACCCAGCGACCCTGGCTGGCAGGCACTGTTAAAGCCCATATGTGTGCTCTGCTGGATATACCTATGGTCGGTAAATTGTTAACTGACTCGGATAAAAATGCCCGGCTCGCTTGAGGTTAGTCCAAGCTAGTGTTGTTGGCGCATTTTGTGCGGTAAGCTATAGTAATGAATAGTGTTATGCTATTTGGTGTAGAGATTATTAAGGGCTAAGTGCCCAGCGAGCGAGGAAATGTGCATGGCTAGCAATGCCAATCAAAATCATAATGCCGACGATCCGGTGTTGCAATGGGTGACATTTCGGCTGGATGGTGAAACCTACGGCATCAATGTAATGCAGGTCCAAGAGGTGCTGCGCTACACAGAGATAGCACCAGTACCGGGTGCGCCGGCCTACGTATTAGGGATTATTAATTTACGGGGTAATGTCGTAACCGTTATTGATACTCGCCATCGATTCGCTCTCCCTACCGGTGAGGTGACCGATAATACACGTATTGTGATTATCGAGGCCGACAATCACGTTATTGGTATTTTGGTGGATAGCGTGGCCGAGGTTGTCTATCTGCGTCAATCTGAAATCGAAATGGCACCTAATGTCGGCAATGAGGAAAGTGCTAAATTTATCCAAGGCGTGTGCCACAAGAATGATGAATTGCTTATTTTGATTGAACTCAACAAGCTGCTTTCCGACCACGAGTGGGCAGAGTTAGAAGATATTTAAGCGAGCCAATGAGCTTTTCTATATGACTGAGAGCCCGTTACTTTTATGGTTATTAGCCGCAGCGCTTCTTGCGACTGTGGCTTGTGGCGTTTGGTGTATGTTGCTCAGCAACCGAATTGGCCGAATCCAATCTCAGCTAAACAGTACCGCGAAAGATTTGACCACCCTAAAATCCGGCGCAATTGGTATGGGGCAGCGTATTCTGGCTATGGAGTCTAGTTCAAGCGTTCGCGGCACTGACGCGGATGATATTCCCGCCAGTGTACGACCATACTCGGAGGCGACTCACCTGTTGGAAATGGGTGTGTCGCGTGAAGAGGTGGCTAGCCGCTGCGGCCTCTCCCGCGCCGAATCTTCCCTGTTGGATGCTTTGCGCAAAAAACCTACCGCTTAATTGTTTTTTCTAAATTATTATTAGTTGTTTTAACAAAACTTTCTTTCTGCAATAGCCCACCTGCGCGCACTCAATTCCACGCTTTATGTTATTGAGCGTTAAACAACTGACCATTTATGGCAATAGACTTCTTGTCCATCAAATAAAGATAGAGCGGCATAATTTGCTCGGGAGTTTTAATGGTTTGCGGGTCTTCGGCCGGATAAGCGGATGCACGCATGGCAGTGCGGGTGGCCCCGGGGTTGATGCTGTTGCTACGCACACTGGTGCCGTCGAGCTCATCGGCCAATGTTTGCATTAAGTTTTCTTGCGCCGCTTTACTGGCCGCGTAAGCGCCCCAATAGGCGCGCCCTTGGCGCGCCACCGACGAGCCGGTGAAAATCACACTGGCGTGGCCAGTAGGGGAGCTATGCAATAATGGCAGCAAGGCTTTCGTTAGCATAAAGGGTGCATTGGCGTTTACCTGCATTATGCGAGCCCAGGTGTCATTGGCATAATCACTGATGGGCATGCGATCGCCCAGCTCTGAGGCGTTGTGTAAGATTCCGCTTAAACCACCGAATTCGCTTTGTAAGGCATTACAGAGATCGGTGTATTCTTTTTCTGTGGCGCCTTCAAAATTCATCGGATATATGGCGGGTTGCGGACCGCCCGCATTTTCAATGTCGTCGTAAACGGCTTCTAGTTTTGCCAGGGTTCGCCCCAGTAGAATAACGGTGGCGCCGTGGCTGGCGTAAGTTAATGCCGCTACACGACCAATCCCATCGCCGGCCCCAGTGACGAGGATGATGTCATTGGTCAGTGCTTGGGAGGCCGGAATGTAATCAATTGGCAGAGTGTTAATGGTTTCGCTCATGGATAGTTATCGGTCTCTTGATTGCATCAATAAATGATGGACTAAATCGGGTAGCTGTTCCGAATGTTGGACTAAAAAATCGGCCAACCATGATTCGGCAGGGTCGTTTGCATCAATATAGCCATAACCACAGGCAATGGTGGTCGCCCCGGCATCGTTACCACATTCAATATCACGTCTGTGATCTCCCAGATAGAGAATGTTTTGACAGTCGACCTTTAGATGCTTGGCGGCCAGAATCAATGATTCAGGATGAGGTTTTCGATTGACAACATCATCTGGGCAAACCACAAAATTCGGCGGCGTCGGGAAGTTAATTTTTTTCAATAAAGCTTCGGTATAAAGTCGGGGCTTGTTGGTGGCAATGCCCCAAGGCACTCCTTTATTTTTTAAGTCTTGTAAAAGGGTTTCAATGCCTGGAAAAAAACGGGTTTCCTTGCCGATACCATGTAAATAGTGATCGAGAAGTTGCTGGCGCAATGGGGCAAAGGTTTTATCTTCAGTCGTGCAATCAAAACCAAGGGTGACCAGTGCCGCAGCCCCGTTAGATACTTGTTCGCGTATAACGTTAAACGGTAAGCCTTCTTTATTGTAATCGCGGCGCAATTGATTTAATGCCATAACAAAGTCGGGCGCTGTGTCGAGCAAGGTGCCGTCGAGATCAAACATTACCGCAGTAAGAGGTGAGGACATTAACGTTGATTCCGTTCTCATAAGTTAGGTTTTTGGGCGTGTAATATATAATTCACGCTGACATCGTCGGCAGAAATGCTAAAGCTTTGCATAATGGGATTGTAGGTGATGCCGGCTAACTGCTGAGTTTGTAACCCTGCACGTCGAACCATAGCGCCCAACTCACTCGGTTTAATAAATTTTTGATAATCATGCGTTCCCTTGGGTAATAAGCCCAATACATACTCGGCACCCACAACCGCCATGGCCCAAGATTTTGGATTGCGATTTAATGTCGAGAAATAGCCATGTCCGCCGGGTTTTAATAATTGGTTGCAGGCCTGAACAATAGAAGCGGGCTCGGGGACATGTTCGAGCATCTCCAGGCAGGTGACAATATCAAATTCACCGGCATGTTGCTGGGCAAAAGCTTCGGCGCTGATTTTTTTATAGAGGATATTTAAAGACTGCTGATCGGCGTGGGTTTTAGCGACCTGTAGAGGTGCTTCGCCTAAGTCAATGCCGGTAACCTTGGCGCCTCTTTGGGCCAAAGCCTCGCACAAAATCCCGCCACCACAGCCTACGTCTAGCACTTTTAATCCGGCCACCGGTGAGCGCTCATCAATAAAGTTGGCTCTGATAGGGTTCATTTGATGCAAAGGTTTAAATTCACCGTTCTGATCCCACCAGTGCTCGGCAATTTGCTCGAATTTCTCCAGTTCATGCGGATCGACGTTGTCGGTGTTTTTTGGCTCGTTCATGGAGTTACTCACGGTTAATTTTCTTGGACCAAGCATTCGTTTTGTCTGCAATGTCACGCTCATTTAAGGTTTGCAAGTGCGATGACAGCATTAATGCTCTGCCGGCCACCCAGCTATGGCTAACCGAAAGAGAGCGATTGTTGTATGCGAGGGTAGAGGCGATATCGTAAATAGGCCGACAACCGATATGTTTAGTTTCCAAGGCGATTATATCCGCGGCCTTGCCGACCTCTAGGCTACCAATCTCGCCCTCAAGTCCCATAGCTTTGGCGCCATTAATGGTTGCCATGGCCAGTATTTCATGGGCGCTGGGTTGTGCCGGGTTGCCTGCGACGGCTTTGGCAAGCAGGCCCGCCGTTTCAAGTTCGCCTAGCATATTGAGGTCATTGTTGCTGGCGGCGCCGTCGGTCCCCAAGGCAACATTGGTGTTGTTATCGATGAGTTGACCCACTGGGCAAAAACCGCTGGCGAGTTTAAGGTTGGATTCGGGGCAGTGAATCACATGGGCACCACTTTGGGTGAGCAGTGCTAAATCCGTGCTGTCAATTTGCGTCATGTGAACGCACTGAGTCTGTGGTGTGAGTAAACCCAGTTGGTGGATGCGCTCGATAGGCCGCATGCCGTATTTTGCAATCGAATCTTCAACTTCCTGAGCGGTTTCATGCAGGTGTATCTGAATGGGGGCCTGCATTTCTTCGGCTAACACGGCAATACGCTGTAGGTGTTCATCCGATACAGTATAAGGAGCGTGTGGGCCAAAGCCGATGCGAATAAGGTCATCGGCCCGGTACTCGTCGTGCAACTCTAGCCCTTTGGCAATGTACTCATCTGGCCCTTCCCCCCAATTGGTGGGGAAATCTAATACCGGAAAGGTGATTTGACTGCGCATATGAGCGCGGCGGGCTACCTTTGCCACCTGCTCGGGAAAGAAGTACATGTCAGCAAAGCAGGTGGTACCTGAGCGAATCATTTCAGCAATGGCCAGTTCGGTGCCGTCGCGGACAAAATCCCCGTCAACATGGGCCTTTTCTGCGGGCCAAATGTGCTGATTGAGCCATGTGTCGAGCGGGTAGTCGTCGGCAAAGCCACGCAGTAGTGACATGGCGGCATGTCCGTGGCAATTCACCAATCCAGGCATCACGACGTGCTGGTCAAGATTAACACTTTGTTCTGGGGTAAATTGCTTGTCGGCTTCTTCCCAGGGAAGGATTGCGACAATTCGTCCTCCGGATACCGCGATGGCACAATCTTGATAAACGCGTTCGGCGGGTAGAATGGGGATTATCCAGCGGGCTTTGATTAATAATTGCACAGCTTTGCGCGCGGGCATTGTCTTGTCCTTGTATGGAGCACCTTACTTGAACAAAGTGCATCGAATTTCACGGCTAAATTATACCTTACTGACAGCAGGGTGTGGGTGTTGTTACTCACCTATGCGTCTGATTTTATGGTAATATTGCCAGCTCTTTGCCCTCTGTGAAGAGGGTGGGCCCGGAGCCGGTGCAGGGCTTGCTCAACTCAGTCCTGTACGACCGAAGCACCGCTTAAGACAATAAGGAACGCGTTATTCCATGGGCGATTTAGCGAAAGAAGTACTTCCCGTTAATATTGAAGATGAGCTTAAGCAGTCGTATCTCGACTATGCTATGAGTGTCATTGTAGGCCGGGCCTTGCCGGATGTGCGAGATGGCTTAAAACCCGTGCACAGGCGGGTGTTGTTCGCCATGAGCGAACTTAAAAACGACTGGAATAAATCCTACTTAAAGTCGGCCCGTGTTGTCGGGGATGTGATCGGTAAATACCATCCGCACGGTGATTCAGCAGTGTATGACACCGTTGTGCGTATGGCGCAACCGTTCTCATTGCGCTACATGCTGGTAGACGGGCAGGGTAACTTCGGCTCAATCGATGGCGATAGCGCCGCTGCCATGCGTTATACCGAAGTGCGTATGCAGAAAATTGCGCACGAATTGCTGGCCGATCTCGACAAAGAAACCGTCGATTATGTCCCTAACTACGATGGCAGCGAACAAATTCCCGATGTACTGCCCACCCGGGTCCCCAATCTCCTGGTTAACGGCTCATCCGGTATTGCGGTCGGTATGGCCACCAATATCCCACCGCATAACTTAACCGAAGTGGTTAAGGGTTGCCTGGCCTTAATCGATAACGAAGACATCACCATCGATGAGTTGATGGAGTATATTCCAGGCCCCGACTTTCCTACCGGCGCTATTATCAATGGCCGCGCTGGTATCGTACAGGCTTACCGCACTGGCCGCGGACGCATCTATGTACGCGCTAAGGCCGATATCGAGGTCAACGATAAAACCGGCCGCGAAACTATTATCGTTACTGAGATTCCATATCAGCTAAACAAGGCTCGACTGATTGAAAGAATCGCCGAGCTCGTTAAAGACAAAAAAATAGAAGGTATCAGTGAGCTTCGTGACGAGTCCGACAAGGATGGCTTGCGGGTGGTCATTGAGGTCAAGCGCAACGAATCGGCTGAGGTTCTTCTCAACAACCTGTACTCCCAAACACAACTGCAAAATGTCTTTGGCATAAACATTGTGGCGCTGGTGGATGGTCAGCCTAAAGTACTCAACCTCAAAGAACTACTGGAAGCTTTTGTGCGCCACCGCCGCGAAGTGGTGACACGACGCACTGTCTATTTGTTACGCAAAGCTCGCGAGCGCGGCCATATTCTTGAGGGTCTGGCTGTCGCGATTGCCAACATCGACCCTGTTATCGAACTCATTAAGAGTTCGCCATCGCCTGCTGAGGCAAAAGAAGCGTTAATTTCTCGTGGCTGGGATGCCTCGGAAATGGGACAGTTCCTCGAGCGCGCTGGCGAAGATGCATGCCGGCCGGAGGACTTGCCCGATACCTTCGGTATGCGAGAAGGCAAGTATTTCTTATCGCCCGCTCAGGCACAGGCAATTCTAGAGTTGCGACTGCACCGCCTCACTGGCATGGAGCACGACAAGCTGCTCAGTGAATACAAAGAGAAAGTGGAGCAGATAGCCGAATATCTAGATATTTTGGCCAATTTTAGCCGCTTGATGACGGTTATTCGCGAAGAGTTAGAGCAAATTGTTGCCGATTACGGCGACGAGCGACGCACCGAAATTACCGCTTCCACACTCGACTTGACGATGGAAGATTTGATCAACGAAGAGCAGCGGGTGGTGACTATCTCCCACGGCGGATACGCCAAAAGCCAGCCATTGGCGGATTATCAGGCTCAGCGTCGCGGTGGTATGGGTAAATCTGCCACTGCCGTGAAAGATGAAGACTTTGTCGAGCATCTATTGATTGCCAGTACCCACGATACCGTTCTGTGTTTTACCAGTGCGGGTAAAGTGTATTGGTTAAAAGTCTATCAAATCCCGGTTGCCGGGCGTCAGTCTCGCGGCCGACCAGTAGTCAATCTGATGCCGCTGGAAGAGGGCGAACGGATTACCTCAATTCTGCCTGTGCGTGAATTCGATGCCGATCACTTTGTCTTTATGGCAACCGAAAAAGGCACGGTTAAAAAGACCTCTCTCGATCAATTCTCCCGTCCGCGCAGTGTTGGTTTGCGAGCCATTGACCTAGAGGAAGGTGACAACCTGGTGTACACCGCCATTACCGATGGCAGCAAAGACATTGTGTTGTTCGCCAGTAATGGTAAAGCAGCGCGCTTTAATGAAACGGCCGTACGATCCATGGGTCGCATCAGTCGCGGGGTGCGTGGTATCCGCTTAAGTGAAGAGCACTCGGTCATTGGAATGGTGGTGCCGGTTGAAGATGGCAAGGTGTTAACTGTCAGTGAAAACGGTTACGGCAAGCGTACTGAAGTGTCGGAATTCCCAGCCAAAGGTCGAGGCGGTCAGGGCGTTATTGCCATGGCTAGCAGCGAACGCAATGGCCCCTTAGTGGGCGCGGTACAACTGCTGGATGGCGAAGAGATTATGCTTATCTCTGATCAAGGCACTTTGGTGCGTACCCGAGCCGATGAGGTGTCTATTTTAAGTCGTAATACCCAAGGCGTTCGACTTATTAAGCTGCGCGACGGCGAGCACTTAAAAGGTGCTGCCCGAATCGAAGACACCGCTGATGAGCAAGATGTAGAGCAAGTCGAGGGCGCAGAAACAAGTGAGGAGCCTACGGCACCGGCCAGCGACGCTAGCAGTGATGAGAACAATGAAGGAAATGATGAGTAATGACCGATAGCGATACGCAACAAGCCGCGCTGCTAGAGCTGCGCGACAAAATTGACGATATTGATGCGCAAATTGGTTACTTGATATCCGAGCGAGCCCAGTGTGCCCAGCGAGTGGCCGAGGTTAAAACCGCATCCGGTTCAACCGATGCCGTGTTTTACCGGCCTGAGCGGGAGGCTCAAGTACTGCGCAAGGCCATGGCTCGCAACCAGGGCCCGCTAAAAGATGAAGAAATGGCGCGCTTGTTTCGGGAAATTATGTCGGCTTGCCTGGCGCTGGAGCAACCGGTCAAAGTGGCCTATTTAGGGCCTGAAGGGACCTTTACTCAGCAAGCCGCACTAAAGCACTTCGGCCAATCGGCGCTGGCCGTACCCTTTTCGGCGATCGATGAAGTGTTTCGCGAAGTTGAAGCTGGCGCCGTAAATTATGGCGTGGTGCCCGTGGAAAACTCCACCGAGGGGGTGGTTAGCCATACCTTGGATAATTTTATGAACTCAAACCTTCGTATTTGCGGAGAGGTTGAGCTCAGGGTGCATCATAATTTGGTTGTATCGGATGTCACCAATGTAGAGAGCATCTCTCGCATATACTCCCACGGTCAGTCCTTAGCGCAGTGTCGTAAATGGTTGGATTCACACTATCCTAATATTGAGCGAATTGCGGTTAGCAGCAACGCTGAGGCTGCTCGCCGACTTAAAGGTGAGTGGAATGCGGCAGCGATAGCACCACAAAAGGCTGCCGAGCTATACGATTTACGCATAATCGCCGAAAAAATTGAAGATCAGCCGGATAATAGCACCCGCTTTTTGATTATTGGCACCCAGGATGTTCCGGCCAGTGGCAAAGACAAAACCTCGCTGTTGGTGGCTATGCGTAATCAGCCAGGTGCCTTGCATCGGCTGCTTGAGCCCTTTCACAGAAACAACATTGACCTCACCAGAGTGGAAACTCGCCCGTCGCGCTCAGGAGTCTGGACTTACGTCTTTTTTGTCGATTTCACCGGCCACCAGGACGACCCGCTGATCAGCAGTACTTTAACCGAAGTGGCCACGCGAGTTGCCGACCTTAAAATTCTCGGTTCTTACCCTAAGGCTGTTCTTTAATAATGCTCGGAACTCAAACGGGTGCAAAGCCTTTGATTAATAAATTGGTAGTGGTTGGGTTGGGACTTATCGGTGGCAGTTTCAGCAAAGGCGCCGGTGTCAGGGGGCTGGCAAAAGAGCGCATTGGGGTTGTTCGCCGCGCTCAAACCGCCCAGCAAGCCATAGAGCTAGGAGTGATTGACCGAGCCTGTCTGAACTTGGATGAGATTATCGCTGAGCTCGGCGAGGGCGATATGGTGTTTATCGCCGTCCCTACGTTGTCGGTGGAGTCGGTACTGGAAAAACTTAAACCTTGTCTGGCTCGCGGTGTAACGGTCACCGATGGCGCCAGCGTTAAGGGCAGTGTCGCCGAGGCCGCTCGGCGTGTGTTTGGCGATATTCCCACAAATTTGGTGTTGGGCCATCCTATTGCCGGCTCAGAAAAAAGCGGCGTTTGCGCCGCTAATCCGGATTTATATCTTAATCATCGCGTGATACTCACACCGGTGGACTCTACCTCGGCCAGCTCAATGGAGTGTGTCACTCAGTTGTGGCAAGCACTGGGGGCCGAGGTAATTAATATGCCGATTGCTGAGCATGACCAGGTGCTCGGTGCGACCAGCCACTTACCCCACGCGATTGCCTATTCGTTGGTGGATACGCTGGCCCACGACCTCGACAATCCCAATATTTTCCGATATGCCGCCGGTGGGTTCCGTGATTTCACCCGTATTGCCTCCAGTGATCCGCGTATGTGGCACGATATTATGCGAGCCAATAAGGATGCGGTGACAGCCTCGCTAGAGTTGTTTATGGATAATCTACAGCGCTTAAAAACCGCGATTGAAACCGATGATGGCGACTACCTGCTTGCCACCTTCGCCCGTGCCAAGGAGGCCCGCGATCTCTACACACAGCTAGGGTCGACCAACAGCGGTGATGAGCCGTAATTTGGATGGGGCACGCATGCCACAGACCTGCAGGCTATAAGCATAGAATTATTTAATCGTTAACAAGGCGCTTATTTCCATGTACCTTGCCTCGATTAGAGTATTGGGCCAAGTTCCCCTATAATACGCGCCGCCAACTGAGTTGGCTTCCCACTAACCGAATGACTGAAAATGTGAGCGGAATGTCTGAGCAATACAATCTGACGCACCTAAAGCAGCTTGAAGCTGAAAGTATCCATATTATCCGCGAAGTGGCGGCCGAGTTTGATAACCCGGTTATGCTCTATTCGATTGGTAAAGACTCCGCGGTGATGATGCACCTCGCGATGAAGGCTTTCCACCCCGGCAAACCGCCTTTCCCATTAATGCATGTTGATACCACCTGGAAATTTCGCGAAATGATTGAGTTTCGCGACCAGCGTGTCAAAGACTTGGGTTGGGATCTCTTGGTACATGTTAACCAAGAAGGTGTTGATATGGGCGTAGGTCCGTTCACCCACGGTAGTGCTAAGCATACGGACATTATGAAAACCCAGTCCCTTAAGCAGGCGCTGGATAAATATAAATTTGATGCTGCCTTTGGTGGTGCCCGCCGCGACGAAGAGAAGTCACGCGCCAAAGAGCGCGTTTACTCGTTCCGCGACCGCAACCATCGCTGGGACCCCAAAAATCAACGTCCAGAGTTGTGGAATATCTATAACGGCCGGGTTGATAGTGGCGAAAGCATTCGCGTATTTCCTTTGTCGAACTGGACCGAGCTCGACATTTGGCAGTATATCCACCTGGAAGATATCCCATTGGTGCCATTGTACTTTGCCGATAAGCGCCCCGTGGTTGAACGCGATGGCACTTTGATTATGGTGGACGATGACAGAATGCCACTGGAACCCGGTGAAAAAGTGGAAGAGAAAATGGTCCGCTTCCGTACTCTGGGCTGCTACCCACTCACCGGTGCGGTTGAGTCAGAAGCCACAACCTTGCCCGAAATTATTCAGGAAATGTTGCTGACGACCACATCCGAGCGCCAGGGGCGCGTGATTGATCACGACAGCTCGGGCTCGATGGAAAAGAAAAAGCAGGAAGGGTACTTCTAGGGCCTCGGGCTTACTGCCCAGCGCTTTTCACATTACCTAGCAAGCATATTCATGACCCGCAGCGCTTACGTTGCGGGGGAACGAACCAAGTTGAGAAAGTAGAATGAGTCACCAGTCTGAACTTATCGAAACAGATATTGATGCTTACCTTAAGCAGCATGAACATAAAGAGCTGTTGCGGTTTCTAACCTGTGGCAGTGTGGATGACGGTAAAAGTACGTTAATCGGCCGCCTGCTGCACGATTCAAAAATGATCTACGAAGATCAATTGGATGCAGTTCGATCTGACACCACTCGCCACGGCACCACCGGTCAAGAGTTTGATTTGGCTCTGCTGGTTGATGGTTTGCAGGCCGAACGAGAGCAGGGCATCACCATCGATGTTGCCTATCGCTATTTCTCTACCGCAAAGCGTAAATTTATTATTGCCGATACGCCGGGGCACGAACAGTACACCCGCAATATGGCCACTGGTGCTTCAACCTGTGATTTGGCTGTAATTTTGATTGATGCCCGCTACGGTGTTGTTACCCAAACACGCCGCCACAGTTACATTGCTTCTTTGTTGGGAGTAAAACATGTGGTTGTCGCGGTCAACAAAATGGATCTTAAAGATTTTGATGAGAATGTATTTGACCAAATAAAGTCTGATTATTTGGAGTTCTCACAAAAGCTTGGCATGACTAATGTTCAGTTTGTGCCTATCTCGGCACTCGATGGCGATAACGTCGTCAATCGCTCCGAGCGCTCTGATTGGTATACCGGTCAGACCTTAATGGAAATTTTAGAAACTGTACCGGTCACGGCTGACAAAAATTTCGACGATTTCCGCTTCCCGGTTCAATATGTAAATCGACCCAATCTCGACTTTCGCGGTTTTTGTGGCACAGTCGAGTCGGGCATTGTAAAACCCGGAGACACGGTTCGCGCCTTGCCTTCCAATAAAACCAGCAAAGTAAAAGAGATTGTTACTTTCGATGGCAATTTAGAACAGGCGTTTGCCGGTCAAGCGGTGACCATTACCCTTGAAGATGAGATCGATGTCAGTCGGGGCGACACCTTGGTAAAAGCCGATGATCAGGTCGAAATGACCAGCGGCTTAAAAACCCATGTGGTGTGGATGAATGAGAAAGCATGCATCCCCAATGCCGACTATCTATTCAAATTTGCCAGCAAAGTTGTTAACGGTCGCTTTGCCTCGTTTGATTATCAAATTGATGTCAACACCCAAGAGCACACAGATACTGATCAGCTGAGTCTAAACGATATCGCGGTAGGGCGATTAAGTTTGGATCAGCCCGTTGTGGTCGATAACTATCAACGCAATCGCGCCACTGGTGCTTTTATCGTGATTGACCGATTGACCAATATTACGGTGGGTGCGGGTATGGTTATCGATACCCAGGCAGACGTTAGCTCATCCGCTGTGAGTGGACATAGTGAGTTTGAAATTGAACTCAATGCGCTGATACGCAAACACTTTCCACATTGGGAAGCTAAAAATCTGCAAGACCTATTGAAGTAAATACAGCTTTTGCACGACCTTCTGAAACCCTTGTAAGAGAAGTCTTACAAGGGTTTCAGTTTTTTCGGCATTGTAAAACCCTCTGCTAGATTCTAAGTTGAAAGGGCAGCAGCGACTGCTTAATTTTTCACTTACCTACAGGGAGGTTAGCGATGAAAAAGCTAATTAGACTTGTCACTTTAGTATGTGTTGTTCTAGCAATGCCTGGTTTCGCGGATGAAAATCAGAGCATGTCGATTATTAATGTCAATGAAGCCGGCCTAACGTCTTTGGTGCAGCTCAAAGGGATAGGCGAAAGCAAGGCAAAAGCGATTATTGCTTGGCGTGAAGAGCATGGGCCGTTTGAGACTGTCGATGAACTACTGTCCGTGAATGGCATCGGTGAATCCACATTAGAATCCATTCGAAAGCAGGTCAGTTTGGAGTGACATCAGATTGAGCGAATGCCAGTTGTAAAGGGCTCAATTCCACATAAATCGACTCCCCGCTGGTTACCCACTGGGGAGTTTTTCTATTACACTCAGATTACCTTGATTTTTGAGTAAATCACAACGGCGTGCAGAACTTGCTGCGCGCCTGATCGAAGTTTGTTTTAATACCCTCTACGATGATGGCAAATGAGAGGGGGATATATGCGTCAGCAACAAGGGCCACGGTTAGTGGTGGCCATGGATTACAATAATTCAGAAGATTGTTTAAAAATTGCGCACCAGCTCTCGCCTTTAGAGTGCCGATTAAAAGTGGGGAAAGAGCTTTTTACTGCTACCGGCCCCCAGCTTATCGAACAGTTAATGGCCTTGGGCTTTGACGTTTTTCTCGATTTAAAATTTCACGATATTCCAAATACAACTGCAAAGGCTGTAGCTTCCGCGGCTGAGCTTGGCGTGTGGATGGTCAACGTACACGCCACCGGTGGTATCAGAATGATGGAAGCTGCCCGTGAGGCGCTCGTCCCATATCAGTCTAAACCTCTACTGATTGGGGTGACTGTGCTAACAAGTATGAGTGATTTAGACTTGGCTCAAACTGGAGTGGGGCGCTCGCCTCGTGAGCAGGTACTGTACCTGGCTGATTTAGCCAAACAGTGTGAACTCGATGGTGTGGTTTGTTCGGCGCAAGAGGTAAGTGACCTCAAGCGTCAGTGTGGCGACGGTTTTTTAACCGTAACGCCAGGCATTCGACCTGCCAGCGCGGTTGCCGATGATCAGCGCCGTGTTATGACCCCGGCAGAAGCGGTAGCGGCGGGCAGTGATTATCTGGTGGTAGGGCGACCCGTCACTCAGGCGACCGATCCCAACCAAGCTTGTCGTCAAATCTTGTTAGATATGAGTCAAGCGTAAATATTCCATGAAAAATGTAAGGACTGTATTTTGATCGTTACGATAGATGGCCCCAGTGGCGCCGGAAAAGGTACGATAAGCCAACTGCTGTCGGCCGAACTCAATGCCACATTGCTCGATAGTGGTGCACTTTATCGTTTGGTCGCACTGGCCAGTATCAAACACGCTATCGCCATAGAGTCTGTCGAGGCTTTGGTGGAGTTGGCGCGTCAGTTAGATGTGACTTTTATCAGTACTCCAAAAGGCGTTGAGGTCACGCTGGCGGGGGAAGATGTCACCTTAGCGATTCGCACCGAGCAAGTCGGTATGCAAGCCTCCAGGGTAGCCGCTATTGCCGAAGTCCGCGAGGCACTGCTACAAAGACAGCGTGATTTCGCCGCTACAGGTGCGCTGGTGGCCGACGGTCGCGATATGGGCACAACCGTTTTCCCCGATGCGGACTATAAATTCTTTTTAACCGCAAGCGCCGAGGCCCGCGCCGAGCGTCGCTATAAGCAGCTAGCAGAGCGTGGTGAAAGCGTTGATATGAACGCTTTAATTGCTGATATTCGAGACCGGGATGAACGCGATCAATCGCGCGCAAGCTCCCCGTTAAAGCCCGCCGATGATGCAGTGCGAATAGATAGCACCGATTTGGGGATTGATGAGGTGTTACAGGTCATCTTAAAGCATATAAACTAACGCCTTGTGTGCAATCACAGGGCGCGCCTAAGTTGGTGCGAAACCTGCATTGTTCTATCACAAGGCACAATCATGACAATGTTTGATTATTCCTCAAGTGTGTAAACTGCATGTGCTATGTCTTGGTGCAGTCACGTGAGAATTGATTAAAAGGGCATCGCCGCCCACGTTGACGATATAATTAGGGAGTTTGAATTCAATTATGCCCAGCCTGACATGTTTTAAAGCCTATGATATTCGCGGAAAATTAGGCGAGGAATTAAACGAAGAAATCGCCTACCGTATTGGCCGCGCATACGGTCAATTTTTAAAGCCCCAAACCGTCGTTCTGGGCGGTGATGTACGCCAAACCAGTGAGGCTCTAAAAACCGCCGTGGGCAATGGTATGCGAGACGAAGGGGTCAATATTGTCGATATCGGCATGACAGGCACCGAAGAGGTGTACTTTGCCACCAGCTTTCTAAAGGCGGATGGCGGCATTGAAGTCACCGCAAGCCACAACCCCATTGATTACAATGGTATGAAGCCGGTACGGGAAAACTCCAAACCAATCAGTGGCGATACCGGCCTTCTGGATATCAAGCGTATCGCAGAGCAGGGTGAATTCGAAACGGTTGCCGAGGCCGATCGCGGCGGCTATGAGAAAAAAGATGTGCTCGCCGATTACGTACAACACCTGTTGAGCTATGTTGACGTGGCCGAGCTGAAGCCATTAAAAATTGTGGTTAATGCCGGTAACGGTGCCGCAGGGCATGTTATTGATGCTATTGAGCAATACCTGCCGTTCGAATTTATCAAAATCCATCACGAGCCCGACGCCAGCTTTCCCAACGGCATCCCCAACCCTCTTTTGATCGAAAACCGTCACTCAACCCGCGACGCGGTAATCGAGCATGGTGCCGATTTGGGTATCGCTTGGGATGGTGACTTTGACCGCTGTTTCTTCTTCGATGAAAAAGGAGACTTTGTCGAAGGTTACTACGTGGTAGGTCTGTTGGCCGAAGCGTTCATTACTAAGGCCCCTGGCAGTAAAGTCGTGCACGACCCGAGGCTGGTGTGGAACACCCAGGCCATTGCTGAGCAGTGCGGTGGCGAGGCGGTGCAATCGAAAACCGGCCATGCCTTTATTAAAGAGTTGATGCGCAAAGAAGACGCTATCTACGGCGGTGAAATGAGCGCCCATCACTACTTTCGCGACTTTTTCTACTGCGACAGCGGCATGATCCCGTGGCTGCTGGTAACCGAATTGATGATCCGTAAATCTGCAACGCTTTCCTCAATGATGGAGGAGTGCATTGCTAAGTATCCGTCTCCCGGAGAGATTAACCGCACCGTTGACGATGCTAAGGCCTCTATTGCAAAGGTCCGGGCACATTTTTCCGGTGAGGCCAAAGCGGTTGATATTACCGATGGAATTGGCATGGAGTTCGATGACTGGCGTTTCAATTTGCGCATGTCGAACACCGAGCCCGTCGTGCGACTCAATGTTGAAAGTCGCGCCGATAAAGCACTCATGCAACAAAAAACCGATGAGATCATTGCGCTGTTAGACAGCTAATTGAAAAACTAAGGTGAAAGTGGGGTCATAAATGAGAGTTAAAAAAGCAGTCATTCCAGTCGCAGGTTTGGGAACACGCATGTTGCCAGCGACCAAGGCCTTGCCGAAAGAGATGTTACCGGTGGTCGATAAACCGTTGATTCAATATGTCGTCGATGAAGCGGCAGCGGCGGGTATTAAAGAGATTGTGTTGGTTACTCATGCCTCGAAAAACTCCATTGAGAACCATTTTGATACCAGTTTTGAGCTTGAGGCACAGCTCGAGGCCCGGCTTAAGCGTTCTTTATTGGAACAGGTGCAGTCGATTACACCGCAGGGCTTGACCGTTATATCGGTACGTCAGGCGGAGGCAAAAGGTTTGGGGCACGCGATTATGTGTGCCAAGCCTGTCATCGGTGATGAGCCATTCGCGGTGTTGCTGCCCGATGTGTTGGTCGATAGCTACGAGTGCAACCTGAAAAAAGACAATCTTGCTGGCATGGTGAGTCGCTTCGATGAAACCGGCGCTAGTCAGATCTTGGTTGAAGGCGTGCCTTGGGAGTGGGTCTATAAGTACGGCGTGGTCGATTGCGACGGCAAAGACATTGGACCTGGTAATAGCCAAAAAATTAAAGCGATGGTGGAAAAGCCACCGGTCGATGAGGCGCCCTCTAATATGTCAATCGTGGGGCGGTATGTCCTCTCGGCTGAGACATGGAATTTACTTGAGCGCACGCAACCTGGTGCCGGGGGTGAAATTCAGCTGACCGACGCACTCGACATGCTGCTAGAAAAAGAAAGCGTAGAGGCCTACGAGCTGGTAGGACGCAGTCACGATTGCGGCAGTAAGACCGGCTACATGATTGCTAACATCACTTATGGTGCCAGACATCCAGAAGTGGGGCAGGGTGTGACTGAGTTTTTGCAAAAAACCTACGCGGGCAAGAAAGACAGTTAAGCCTAGAGTAAAAGGTGGCTGAGTCGTTCTTAGAGCGCTCTGCGCGCGATAACACGACTGAAACCACGCTTATTAAGCGGCCGGAGGGGTAAAGTTCCCCTCCGGCCGCTTTTTATCTTGCCAATGCTTAATGTTTCTGCTAGCCTGCCCCACCTGCTAACATCTGCATCTGCAGAAGCAGGCAAAAACGGCGATCTTTCTCGTCATTTTGCAGACGTTAGCAGCCGATCGGTTTGTCCTTGCCAGCGAAGAGGTCAGGCCGGTTCAATTTTTTAATCGACCCGCGCTACTGGCTGTGCGGCGCTGTATCGGACATCGCTTTTCTGATGTTGCGAACGGCACTTATACAGGTATATTTGTGACCATGACTGAGAGTTTTGCAGAGTTATTTGAAGAGAGCTTGAAAACCGTCGAAATGGCGCCCGGCACCATCGTAACCGGCGTTGTTATTGATGTGGATAAAGACTGGGTGACTGTTCACGCTGGTCTGAAATCTGAAGGCGTTATTCCAGCTAATCAATTTGCCGACGAAAATGGTGAAGTTAAGCTGGAAGTGGGCGATGAAGTTCAAGTTGCCCTGGAAACCGTGGAAGACGGTTTCGGTGAGACTCGCCTGTCTCGCGAAAAAGCCAAGCGCGCTGAAGCTTGGAAAGTGCTGGAAGCGGCACACTCAGCCGATGAGGTTGTTAAAGGTGTTATTAACGGTAAGGTTAAAGGTGGCTTCACCGTTGACGTTGCTGGTATCCGCGCCTTCTTGCCTGGTTCTTTGGTTGACGTTCGCCCTGTGCGCGAAACCGCTCACCTGGAAGGCAAAGAATTAGAATTTAAAGTGATCAAGCTCGATCAGAAGCGCAATAACGTTGTGGTATCTCGCCGCGCGGTATTGGAGCAAGCAAACTCTGCAGAGCGTGAAGAGCTGTTGGCAACCCTGCAAGAAGGCATGGTTGTTAAAGGTATCGTTAAGAACCTGACCGACTACGGCGCGTTCGTAGATCTGGGCGGTGTTGACGGCCTGCTGCACATTACCGATATGGCTTGGAAGCGCATTAAGCACCCAGGCGAAATCGTTAACGTTGGTGACGAAATTGACGTTAAAGTGCTGAAGTTCGACCGCGAGCGCAATCGCGTATCTCTGGGTCTGAAGCAATTGGGTGAAGATCCATGGTTGCAAATCACTGGTCGCTACCCAGAAGGTGCCCGCGTTAAGGCTGTGGTAACTAACCTGACCGACTACGGTTGTTTCGCAGAGCTGGAAGAAGGCGTTGAAGGTCTGGTTCACGTGTCTGAAATGGATTGGACCAACAAGAACATCCACCCCTCTAAAGTTGTTAACGTTGGCGACGAGATTGAGGTGATGATTCTGGATATCGACGAAGAGCGTCGTCGTATCTCACTGGGTGTTAAACAGTGTCAGGAAAACCCCTGGGACGCGTTTGCCCGTACTTGTGCCAAAGGCGACAAGATCACCGGTAAGATTAAGTCGATCACCGATTTCGGTATCTTCATTGGTCTGGATGGCGGTATTGATGGTCTGGTTCACTTGTCTGACATCTCTTGGCACGAAGCCGGCGAAGAAGCCGTGCGTAAGTACAAGAAAGGCGACGAGATTGAGACTGTTGTTCTGGCCATTGACCCAGAGCGTGAGCGTATCTCACTGGGTATCAAGCAGTTAGAAGCTGATCCGTTCTCAGAGTATGTTGCTGAAAACGACAAAGGCACTGTGATCAAAGGTACCGTCAAAGAAGTTGATGCTAAGGCCGCTATCATCACTCTGGCTGACGACGTAGAAGCTGTATTGAAAGCCTCTGAGTTGTCACGTGAGAAAGTTGAAGACGCCCGCAACGTGCTGAAAGAAGGTGAAGAAGTTGAAGCTAAGATCATTAGCGTTGACCGCAAAAACCGCACTATCAGCCTGTCGGTTAAGTCGAAAGATGTGGCCGAAGAGAAAGCAGCTGTGAAAGAGCACTCTACCAAGCAGGCCGAGCAAGCCCAGCCTGCGACCTTGGGTGACTTGATCAAGGCGCAAATGGAAGCAAAAGACTGATTTTAGTCTGAGCTCAAAAAAGGCCAGCTTTAAAGCTGGCCTTTTTTTTGGTCTTTAATTTGTCATTGAATTTTTGTACTGCTGATTATTGTTATTCTAGATCAATAACTTACAAACTTTTCATTATGTTGGGTTTAAGTATTGCGTCTAACCTAAGTCCGTTATAAGCTAAGTTTCGATCCCCAGTTTGCTTTTTTTGCCTGGACAAAAACGGACAATCGAGATCAAGGCATGACAAAATCTGAGTTGATTGACTACATATCGGAAAAGCAGGACCATTTACCTGTCAGAGATGTTGAGCTGGCGGTTAAATTGCTATTGGATTATATGTCGGACCGCCTCGCCGAGGGGGATCGCATAGAAATTCGTGGTTTTGGAAGCTTTTCTCTCCATTATCGGGCACCGCGAATGGGTAGAAATCCCAAGACCGGTGAGGCCGTAGAGCTTGAGGGCAAATATGTTCCTCACTTTAAGCCCGGTAAAGAAATGCGCGACAGAGTTAATGAAAGCATTAATGATTGATGCTTAGGTTAGAGCTTATCGCCGCTTGTTCATAAGAGGGCATTATGAGAACAATAGGCTTTTGGGTTTACACAATTATCCTGCTAGTGGCTCTATTTGGGGGCTACCTCTTCAATTTGGAAAACAATCTACCGGTTTCAGTGATGGTATTTGGCCATCAGTTACCAGAGCTTTCACTCGGCGTTTGGTTGCTCGCTTTTTGCTTAGTAGGGCTGCTGATAGGTATGTTTGTCAGTCTGCTGCCATCCCTTGATCACAGGCGACGGGTTGCCGCTTTAAAACGTCAAAATCGACAATTGGAACAAGAAGTCCAGCTGCTGAGAAGTCAGAGCTTGCGGGATTGATATGGGCGATATCGCCATTTTTTTGTTATTGCTGGCTGGTGTTGCGATTGGCTTTCTAGCCGGTCGCTTCTCTCGTACTCGAAGTAGCAAGCAAACACACCCCAAAGATTACGCGCTTAATTATTATAAAGGGTTAAGTTACCTCTTTAATGAGCAGCCTGATGGTGCTATCGATGCATTTATCGGCGCTTTGGAGGTGAACAGTGACACCCTCGAAACGCATTTGGCGCTCGGTAATATGCTGCGCCGACGGGGCGAGGTGACCAAAGCCATTAAAGTCCACCAGAACCTATTGGCTCGCCCCGGACTTAATGTACGCCAACAGCACGAGTCACAGCTGGAGCTGGCTCGCGATTATGTCAAATCTGGCCTGCTGGATCGGGCTGAGGCACTATTATTAGAGCTGGTGAAATTATCGCCGAGCTATAAGCAACAAGCGCTCGACCATTTGGTGGAAATATACCAAGATGAAAACGAGTGGGATAAAGCCATTGCTGCGGCCAGCACCATGGATGAAAAACTGTTTCGCCCTCGCTCTGCCGCCACCTTGGCGGAACTAAAAGCTCACTTTGCCTGCGAACAAGCCGAAGAAGATTTAATCCTTAAAAGTTGGGGCAAGGCTCGCAGCCACCTACAAGAAGCTCTAAAATTTGACCGAGAGTCCGCTCGGGCCAGTCTATTGTTCGCTCAGTTAGAGTTAGGGCAGGGCCGTTATCGGGAAGCTCAAGCGCACTTACATAGGGTGCCACAGCAAGATCCAGACTACATATTGCTGGGTTTGGATATGCTTTGTGAATGTTACGACAAGCTTGGTGATGTACGCGGGTTACATAAATATTTGCTTGTACTGTTAAATCAGCACCCTGGAAATAGCTTGGTTCTAAAAGTGGCTGAACGCCTGCGCTGGACTAACGATGATTATACGGCCGCTGACTTTATTGCAGCTCATTTAAAAGAGCGACCCAGCATCAGAACGCTTAATCGTCTGGTGGAGCTGCACTTGCCCTATTCAGAGGGGAGGGCTCGCGAAAATCTACAGTTATTAAAACAACTGGTTGATCGCGTCGTGGAAGAGAAGCCAAGCTTTTGTTGCAATAAATGTGGATTTACCGGCAACACCATGCACTGGCTTTGCCCAGGCTGTAAAGCCTGGGGGACTGTGAAACCGATTCGCGGTGTCGCCGGCGAGTAACAATAAAATTTTTAGCCTGATTGCTATCTTAGCGGCACAATAGGCAGTATCGCAGCCTGTCTATTACAGTGCCTACCCATTGAGCAGTGACGGGTTTCTTTATTGCTGACCTCTAAAGCAGGGTGTTGTTCGTTTCTCTATTGCTCACCATTATGTCAAAATACCACCAACGCAAATGCACTGCAAAGGCTGTGTATTGGTATTTTTTTCAATAGAGATGCTTATGATCGCTCCTGTGTTAATGGCTAGGTTTTCTGGTGACTGTCTTAGTTTAATGCCCAGCGAGTTGGGCTCAGTACTGGATGATGAGCTAATTAACGAACAAGGTTTAACTCAAACCATAATCAAACATAAGGTCGCATACCCTTATGGATAAGCTCAACGTGCTAATTACCGGTGCAAAGGGTTTTATTGGACGCTCATTGCTGCAATTGATTTCTCAATCTTCAGGTCATCGCCTAATACCCGCTTCACATTCGCTAGCCATGCATCAGGGGCTAACGCTCGCCGCCACTGATACGATTGAGATGTTAAGTGAAAAGTTAAAAGGCGTCGAAGTCGTTGTTCATTGCGCGGGCCTGGCCCATATCGCTCGCCCAAGCCCAGCGCAAAAAAAGGCATTTATTTCGGTAAATGCTGAGTTTACCGAGAAGTTGGCTCTCGCTTGTGTAAAAGCTGGAGTCGCACATTTTATTTTTCTGAGTTCCATTGGTGTGAATGGTGAGGGGAAATGTGAGCCCTATACCGAAAAAGACAGCCCCAGCCCGCGAACACCTTACGCGCAATCAAAATATTTAGCTGAACAAAAATTATGGCAGGTGGCCGGCAACTCCGAGCTTAATATAACCATACTGCGCCTGCCTCTGGTTTACGGGCCCAACTGCAAGGGCAATATGAACAGTTTATTAAAGCTAACACAGGCGAGGCTGCCTCTGCCATTGGCAGGCATACACAACAAGCGCACCTTACTGGATGTCGATACTTTGGCGAGTATTGTCTTAGCCTGCCTCAATAATGCTAAGGTATACAATCAATTGTATTTAGTGGGCAGTGCCGAGCCTGTATCCACTCCTGATATTATGCGCAGCTTGGCTGAGGGCTCCAAGGTGTCGTTAACCCTTTTTACTTTGCCGTCGGCTTTATTAAAAGCGGCTGCTTTTGTCTTGGGGCAGCAAAAAAAATTATCAAAACTCACCTCTGATTTAACCGTCGACTCTTCAAAGTTGCACGCTGCTTTAAATTTCTCTTCGGCAGCGAGTGTCTCCACCCGGCAAAGCTTGATCGCCTACGCTCGCCACGCTCAATCACCCAAGGGGGCTGACTAATGGCGCTACTTTTTTTGGGGTTTGTGCTAGGTGCACTCTTAACCGGCGCCATTCGTATGGCTGTCAGCAAAATGCATATGCTTGACGTTCCCGGTGAGCGCAGCTCACACACATTAGCCACGCCGCGTGGCGGTGGCGTGAGCATTATACTTATCGCTATAGTCGGTGGTGTATTGCTGTTGCCCGTACAAACCGTCTGGCCAATACTGTTGTCAGCATTGTGGGTGGGGTGTGTGGGTTTGTACGATGATTATCGACAAGCGTCGCGTCGATTGCGGTTGATCGTCCAATTGTTGTCGGCCGCGGTGGCTGTCTTTTGCATCCGTCCCGAGGCGCTGTCACTGAGTGGTTGGTTGCTCACTGGTGTGTGGTTATGGTTGTTACTGCTGGTGTGGTTTGTCTGGTGTACCAATTTATATAACTTTATGGATGGTATTAATGGCTTGGCAGCACTAGAGGCCATCAGTGTGTTGCTTTCCTTATGTTTTTTGTTAGGCGTTGAGTACACAGAGTTAGCACATTATTTTTTACTGTTGGCTGGCGCCGTATTTGGCTTTTTACTTTGGAATTTCCCCAATGCAAAAATATTTATGGGTGACTCTGGCAGTGCCTTTTTAGGGGCTTTGTTTGCGGCGCTGAGTGTTTATTTTGTGGCGACTAATGCTGTGATGTTTTGGGCCCTGTTGATTTTAATGGGTGTCTTTGTGGTGGATTCAACTTGCACCTTACTGAGACGCGCAATTTTGCGACAAGCCATTTTTAACGCTCACAGAACCCACGCCTATCAATACAGTGCTAGGGCTTTACAATCGCATACAAAGGTAACGCTTTTGGCTGTCGTGGTAAATGTGTGTTGGTTGTTGCCATGGGCGGTAGCAGTGGTGGTGGGGTCGGTATCAGGTGTTGTAGGGTTGTTGGTCGCTTATACCCCATTAGTGTCTATCGCTTTGAGGTTGAAGGCGGGTAAGCCAGAAAAGGAAACGGTAGGCCAGCATTAAAAAATTTCACTAGCGGCGGGTGAGACTTAGAAAAGTCTATTGGGTTATTTATTTAACCACGCGTAGAACGCCGCTGTGTGACTTATGTAGCCACACCGCATCTCCAAGTGCTTCTTGGGTGGTATAACCGGTGGGGGCTGTCATCAGCAGTTCTCGCACCCGGTCGCAACTGTAATCGTGGCAAGCGGTATCGAGATCATCCAATATGACTTTTGTTTCGGGCCAGGTTAAACAATACTCTTCAGCGCGCATAATGCGATCGTGATCGGTGCCACTGACATTATCGCCAATTAAAAGCTCTTCATAGAGTTTTTCACCGGGGCGTAAACCCGTGTAGGTGACATCGATATCGCCATCGGGCTCGGTTTGTGATTTAACCGTCAGGCCCGATAGGTGAATCATGCGTTTGGCTAAGTCATCAATTTTAACCGGCTCACCCATATCCAAGACCAGTACATCGCCACCGGTTCCCATGGAGCCGGCTTGAATAACCAATTCTGCCGCCTCAGGAATAGTCATAAAATAACGAATAATTTCTGGGTGGGTGACGGTAACGGGGCCACCGGCTTTGATCTGTTGGCGAAACAGGGGGACTACTGAGCCCGATGAACCCAATACATTACCAAAACGCACCATGCTGAACCTTGTACTGTTCTGGCGTTGTGACAAGCCTTGCAGTACCAGTTCTGCCATACGTTTCGAGGCACCCATAATATTGGTGGGGCGAACGGCTTTGTCGGTAGAAATGAGTACAAAAGATTCTACCCCGGCACGTATAGCTGCCTCAGCGGTGTACCAGGTGCCATAAACGTTATTGCGTACACCTTCAACGATATTGTGCTCAACCAGTGGTACATGCTTATAGGCGGCGGCATGGTAAACGGTTTGTACACCAAAGGTGCGCATTACTGTTTCTACACGGTGTTCTTTTTGCACCGAGCCGAGTAGGGGGATAATCTCAAGCTTAAGATTATGTTCGCTGGCAATGCTCTTAAGCTCAGACTCCAGACGGTACAGGCTGTATTCATTCAGCTCAAACAATACGATTCGGCGCGGTTTACGCTGAATGATTTGTCGGCAAAGCTCGCCTCCAATGGAGCCGCCGGCGCCGGTGACCATCACTACTTTGCCAGATATACAGGCACTTAGTAGTTCGGTATTGGCTTTAACCGGGTCACGGCCGAGCAAATCTTCAATATCAACGTCACGTATATGCTCAATTCGGGCCCGGCCACTGATCAAGTCGGGAATGGCCGGAGCAGTCTGTACGGTAACGCCTAATGGCTCGAGTCTTTTAATAATCTGAGCTCGGCGCGAGTGAGGGGTGTTTCCCAGTGCTAGCAATACTCGTGTGGCACTGCATTTACGGATAATTTCCGGAAGCTGCTCGGGGCTCTGAACCTTAATGTTGGCAAAAACCGAGCCTTGGCGAGCGCTGTCATCATCGATAAAGGCGACGACTTTATAGTTTGTAGCTTTAAGCGCCAGTCGCAGCTGGTGCCCGGTATAACCGGCGCCGTACACAATAACCGGCTCGCGTTTGCCGACTCGGGTGCCATCCAGCACCATGGCGATATGGTGCACCAGTAAACGGGGGCCACCGAGCAATATTAGGCTGACGGTTAAGTAAATAAAGGGGACGGAACGAGGTATAAATGAATGGGTATAGAAACTGCCCACGGCTAGGGTTAAAGCTGAGAAGCAGCTGCCTAAAAATACAGTATTGAGCGCCTGTGGCGTCATGTAGCGTAAAATAGCGCGGTACATGCCCATTTTGATAAAGGCGATCAGGGTAAATACGATGGTAATGCCTAGGGTGCCAAGCTCTCTTTCGGTAATGGGGATGTCGAATTTGCCCAGACGTAGGCAGACAGAGGCGTAAAGGGCGATTGCAATCGCAAAGGTGTCGTAGGCGAGAGAAACTAACCGTTTGGTCGTTCTTGATGAATCAAATAACGCTTTTAGCATTAAAAAGGGCCTAGTGGTCAAAAACACGCGATCTACATCCTTAAGCGGGGCTATTATACGGTATTTGTCGAGAAAGAGTGAGTCTCAACACGTAATTCGCCTATTATTGGGCACTCGTTGGCTAATATCTGTTTTAATTTGTTAACTAGGGGGCTGAAAAACACTTGCCAGTGTTGCCAACCCTTGATAAAGTTCGCGCCCTGTTGAGCGCAATGCTCGCAGCGCCTTAGTACGACCGTAGCTCAGCTGGTTAGAGCACCACCTTGACATGGTGGGGGTCGGTGGTTCGAGTCCACTCGGTCGTACCAATTTCCCTCTATTTTCTTTACCTATCGTTTATGTCGCCTAGGGCGGCGCCAGTTCTATGGTCTGCGCTTATTGATTGATGGTGAGTATGCGACTGGAAAGCTGAACAGGGGATTAATAATAGGCAGTTATTTCTGTTGTCTCATTTTCTCCTCTGGCTCCCAATTGTTTGACTCTTGTGTTTGCGCTTTTATCGAGGCTTGATATTGGAGTGAGTTGCCAGTTGCACCCGCGCTAGAAAAACTCTTGTCAATGGCGCTATTAGGCCTAAAAGTGGCGATTTAACGCCATCGGTGGGGGTAATTGCATCAACAGATATCGCCCTAGATATAGTCATTTTTGGCGGCAGTCTGTATGATGCGAGCCCGGTATCTCACCTTCCACGATCGGCAGTTGTGCGATACACACCCACTTAGTTTGTTTGTTGGTTCAGTCCGCAGCAGGAAAGTATTGGCTAACCGTGTTGGCTTACCTACCTATGTGTCGCCCATAAGGATTACCGGCCGGGCCGACGTATTGCGAATTGGATAATACGAGTGGGCCGCCCAATAGCGGTCCAGCTGTATTGGTCTGGGCTCAATCGGCCCGGGTCTGCGCAACAAGCCATGGTTACATAAGTAATCAGCCTTGTAAGTGGGGTGTATGGCGAGCATAGATTGCGGTAATAAAAAAACTAAAAAGTAACGAGTGATAGCCTGCGGTGGTGTTGTTTGCCTAAATTGATGGGCTGGCGGTGCTTAAATGTGTCCAGTTTTTCTTAGAAGCGTGTGCGCCTGCGCAATGGCGACACAAATACAGCGCTTGTATAAAGAGTTGAGTCAGGAGAAGTATTATGAGTTTATATGCAGAGTATTTGGCTGAGATCGAAACCCGCAAATCGGAGCTAGGGTTGCAGCCCAAGCCCATCGACAGCGCTGATTTGCTGTCTGAAATTATCGAGCAAATCAAAGAGACCGGGCACGAGCACCGCGAAGACTCATTGAAGTTCTTCATCTACAACACCTTGCCAGGCACCACCAGTGCCGCAGGCGTTAAAGCGGTATTTTTAAAAGATATTATTCTGGGCAAAGAGACGGTTGCCGAAATCACCCCCGAATTTGCGTTTGAGTTGCTCTCGCACATGAAAGGTGGCCCGTCTATCGAAGTGCTGCTTGACTTGGCGCTTGGGAATGACGAAGCGATCGCCAAATCTGCCGCTGAAGTATTAAAGACCCAGGTGTTTCTGTACGAAGCCGATTACGACCGCTTGAGCGCAGCGTATAAAGAAGGCAACGCACTTGCCAAAGAGATTCTGGAAAGCTATGCCAAGGCCGAGTTTTTCACCAAGCTTCCCGAATTGGAAGAGACCACCGATGTTGTCACTTATGTGGCTGCGGTGGGTGATATTTCTACCGATTTATTATCGCCAGGTAACCAGGCGCACTCTCGCTCTGACCGTGAACTGCACGGCCAGTGCATGATCACCCCCGAAGCGCAGCAAAAAATTCAAACGCTACAAGCCGACAACCCAGGTAAAAAAGTGATGTTGGTGGCCGAGAAGGGCACTATGGGTGTAGGTTCATCACGTATGTCGGGTGTTAACAATGTGGCGCTGTGGGCCGGCGAGCCCGCCAGTCCGTACATTCCATTTGTGAATATGAAGCCTGTCGTGGCGGGTACCAATGGTATTTCCCCCATCTTTTTAACCACCGTTGGAGTTACCGGTGGTATTGGCCTTGATTTGAAAAACTGGGTCAAAAAGACCGATGCCGATGGCAAAGTCATCAGAAACGATGCCGGTGAGCCCGTGCTGGAGCAAGTCTACTCGGTAGACACTGGCACCGTACTGACCATCAACTCTAAAGAGAAAAAGCTGTATAAAGACGGTGCCGTTGTCGCGGATGTTGCGGACGCATTCACCCCACAAAAAGTGGAATTTATGCGCGCTGGCGGTTCTTACGCTGTGGTATTCGGCAAGAAGCTGCAAACCTTTGCCGCCGAAGTGCTCGGAGTTGAGCCCGCTGACGTCTATGCTCCCTCTAGTGAAATATCTCACGCCGGCCAGGGCCTGACTGCGGTAGAAAAAATCTTCAACAGAAACGCCGTGGGCGTTGCCTCTGATGCGCCGCTGCACGCCGGTTCCGATGTTCGAGTTAAGGTGAACATTGTCGGCTCGCAAGACACTACCGGCTTGATGACCTCGCAAGAGTTGGAATCCATGGCCGCAACCGTGATTTCACCTGCGCTCGACGGAGCCTATCAGTCCGGTTGTCACACGGCGTCTGTGTGGGATAAAAAAGCGCAAGCCAATATCCCGCGTCTGATGTCATTTATGAATAACTTTGGCCTGATTACCGCGCGTGACCCTAAGGGTGAATACCCGGCTATGACCGACGTGATTCACAAGGTGCTGAATGACATTACCGTCGATGACCAAGCCATTATTATTGGCGGTGACTCCCACACGCGTATGTCCAAGGGTGTTGCCTTCGGTGCCGACTCGGGTACCGTGGCCATTGCTTTGGCAACGGGTGAGTCGGCCATGCCTATTCCAGAGTCCGTTAAAGTAACCTTTAAAGGTGAAATGGCTGACCACATGGATTTCCGCGATGTGGTACACGCAACCCAAGCGCAAATGCTGAAGCAGTTTGGTGGCGAAAACGTCTTCCAGGGGCGTGTTATCGAAGTGCACATTGGCACCTTGCTGGCAGACCAGGCGTTTACCTTTACCGACTGGACCGCCGAGATGAAGGCGAAAGCCTCTATCTGTATTTCTAATGACGAAACACTGATTGGCTCTCTCGAATTGGCTAAGAGCCGTATCCAAATCATGATTGATAAGGGTATGGACAACGAAGCAAAAACCCTTGCCGGTTTGATCGCACTGGCTGACAAGCGTATTGAAGAAATCAAGTCGGGCACCAACCCGGCGCTTAAGCCTGATAACACTGCAAAATACTTTGCGGAAGTTGTGGTTGATTTGGATCAGATCAACGAGCCGATGATTGCCGACCCAGACGTAAACAACGACGACCCGTCGAAGCGCTATACCCACGACACCATTCGCCCCGTTTCATACTACGGCGGTGATAAAACCGTTGATCTGGCCTTCGTGGGGTCGTGCATGGTGCACAAAGGCGATATGCAAATCATCGCCCAGATGCTGCGCAATATCGAAGCCGATAAAGGCGCCGTTGAGTTTAAAGCACCATTAGTCGTGGCACCGCCGACCTACAACATTGTGGACGAGCTAAAAGCCGAGGGCGACTGGGCGATATTGCAGAAGTACTCCGGTTTTGAGTTTGACGACAGCCACCCGAAAGGCGAAGCGCGCACCAAGTACGAAAACATTATGTACCTGGAGCGCCCTGGTTGTAACCTGTGTATGGGCAACCAAGAAAAAGCCGAGCCGGGCGACACTGTACTGGCAACTTCTACGCGTCTGTTCCAGGGCCGTGTAGTGGCTGACAGCAACGACAAGAAAGGCGAGTCACTGCTTGGCTCGACACCGCTTGTGGTACTGTCCGCCGTGCTGGGTCGTATGCCAACGGCCGCTGAGTATGTGGCAGCGGTTCGCGGTATCAAACTGACGGACTTCCGTCCGCCGGTTGAGGCCATGACAACGGATGCGAAAGCTGAGCCGGTTAAGATGGTTTAAGCTTTAACCGTAGTATGGTTTTGTGGAATGCGCACCTTTTAAGGTGCGCATTTTTTTTGTTTGTTGTGTGGGGTTTTGGGGTGGGTTTTGCGTCGGTCTTCAGACGTCGATTTTCATTTCCAGTCAGACATCCGACATCCGACATCCGACATCCGACGTGTATATCGCCCTCTGTCGCCGGGCGGGCGAGCTACTTCTTTGGTGAGCAAAGAAGTAGCCAAGAAACTCACCCCGCACATCTCAGCCCTTCGGGTTCCCGAATTCAAGCCAATTTTGAGGGTCGGAAAAGATCGCTTCCCAGCGCTTTTCCTTAATTGCACGTCCATGTGCAATTAACCCACAAAATTAGCTCGAATTCGGCTGGATGAGATGGGGAAGGGGACTTCGTAGTAGGTTTGGTTTTTGGATCTGACATCAGACACTCACATTATCCATGCGTGCTTACCCACAGAAATAGCGCGAAATGAGGCTGGATGCGATGGGGAAGGGGACTTCGTAGAGATCTCTCTTTTTGCGTCAGACATCAGACGCTCAACCCCAATTGTTGGCTTCGTACGCTTATCCACACGCAGACGCACGCTTTGCGGTTTTCAATATATAAAAAAACCTTTATAGTCAGTGTCTTAACCAAATTGGAAGGTTAGATAACAAGACCCCGTGTGCGAGATAATGCGCACGCTCGCTTTGCTCTCCCTTCCCTAAACTAATGAATAAGTTAATTCGCTTAGAAATCAAAAGCTTGTGTCGTATTCCTGGCCTTTTCTCAAGGAGCGATAACGCGCATGCGCGATATGCAAATATGAAAAACATCGAAGAAATATGCTCAAAATTTATAAAAGCAATTAACGGAATTGAACCCTTAAAGCGTCACATGTCTTTTAAAGACTTTCCTTCTGGAAGCTGTGGTTCCTCAACTGAAATCATTGGAACTTACTTAAAGCAAAATGGGTTCGGTGACTTCCAATATATTGAAGGTAGCACCAAAAAAATTGGCTCACATGTTTGGGCTCAGCAGGGAGATCTAATCGTTGACATTACAGCGAATCAATTTCCTGAAATTTCAAACTCAATAATTGTTACTACTTACTCAGAGTGGCATAATAAATTTAGAGTCAATTCACGTCATGTAATTGATATAGTTGGTGTCAACGAAAATGCACGTTTCCCTATATTGCCATTTTATAAAAAACTTTGTGTCATAGTAGAAAATGAATAGCAAACGCATGCAGTCAGAAAAATAACTCGCTGCGCTCACAATTTTCTGCTGTTGCGAGCGTCATACGGCTGAAGCCGAGCCTTATTGATACAAAAAATTAGGCTAAACCAAACTAATAAAACAAGATAAAAGGGATTATTTCAATAAATGGCAACGGATGGAAAGCAACTCAGTAATCCATTTTCAACAGGCAGTGGTGGCGCAAGATTTGAGGCCAATATCCAGGCCACATTTGTTACTTTAATGTTGAGTGGCGGATACGCTCCTTGCCTGCCATCATGGCCAATCGCAGAAATCAAGCTACAGGGCAAGGTAGCAGGCTATGATACAGATGATCTGATAGTATTTGTTGAAAATCCGGTAAACAATGAACGCCGACGATTGCTTGGACAGGTAAAAAACTCGATAGCAATTACCGCCAAGAGCAAATTATTTGCCGAGGTTATTCACGCAGCCTGGAATGATTTTAATAACCCCGATGCCTTTACTAAAGGTAAGGACGTAATTGCTCTAATCACAGGTCCAATCAATGCCACCGATTCCGATGGTGTTAATGGGCTGTTAGAACATGCCCGCCACACACGCGATGCTGATGAGTTTTTAACCCAAGTGGAGCGGGCTCATTTTTGCTCAGATAATGTCAGGAATAAACTGATAGCCTTTAAAGCACAGCTCAAAGTCGCCAATAAAGGCAGTGATGTTGATGAACAAGAATTGTACGATTTCCTTAAACATTTTCATCTTCTCGGTTATGATCTTGCAAAAAAGGGAAGTGCAATTTCGTCACTGCTGAATTCGCACATTGCTCAGTTCAATAAGGATATCCCCGATAAAATTTGGTGCCAGATAGTCAATGAGGTACAAGATTTTAATCAATACGCGGGAACAATCACTCTTAATAATCTACCTGATGATTTGGTCGAGCATTTCAGAGAGCGTGAGATTACACATATACCTAAGGAGCTCGCCAAGGAAGAAATAAAAGGTGACGTCGAGGTACAGCCAGTTGCAACTGATTGGAATCAGCACGCATCTGCTCAAAAGCTGGCAGCTGCAAATCTAATCGGTAGTTGGAAAGAAAACAATGAGGCAGACATCGCGATTGTTACGCAGATAGTTGGGGAGGACTACAGCAACTGGATAGTTGAACTGCGAGAGACCTTGCAAGTTCATGATTGTCCGTTGTCTTATAAAAATGGTTTATGGAATTTCAAAGATCGTTTGAACTCCTGGCAGGAGTTAGGAGGCAGGCTTTTTGACAATCACTTGGATACTTTCAAAGCCGTTGCCCTAGAGGTTCTCAGAATTGAAGATCCTTCTTTTGAGTTGCCGGGTGAAGAGCGATACGCTGCTACCATCCATGGAAAGGTTTTACCGCATTCTGTCAATTTGCGTGAGGGCTTGGCGGAATCATTAGCACTTATCGGTTGTCGGGCAACCTCTTTAATTAATTGTACGCAGGGCAAGGCAGATGTTATTGCAGCATTATCAGTGCGTGAATTGTTCGAGGAAAGTGATTGGGTTCTCTGGGGTAGCCTGAACAGCTTGCTACCAATCCTTTCAGAAGCGAGTCCAGATGAATTTCTATCGGCAGTAGAAAATGCTATAGATTCCACGTCTTCACCCTTTGATAGGTTGTTTGAGCAAGAAGATACGGGGGTTTTCGGCAGAAACTATATTACTGGTCTTCTATGGGCGCTTGAGGGTATCGCCTGGGAGGAGACTTACTTGAGCCGTACTGCGGTTGTTTTAGCAGAGATAGCCTCACATGACCCGGGGGGTAACTGGGTAAATAGGCCCGGTAATTCGCTGACAGATATTTTTCTTCCCTGGTTACCACATACAACAGCTTCGATTGAAAAGCGGCAGGCTGCACTTAAGACAATCTGTGTTGAGCAGCCTGAAGTCGGGTGGAAGTTGCTGGAAAGCTTACTTCCAAATCAACATTCAACGACTTCTGGAACGCATAAACCTAGCTGGAGAGAAACGGTACCTGATGAATGGGGGAAAGGTGTTACGAATAACGAATATTGGGAGCAGTCACGGTTTTGTGCTGAATTGATTGTTGAACAGGCGGGCTTCAATATCGTTAAGCTCGCGTCTTTGGCGCGTAACTATGATCACTTGCCACCGCCAGCCTCTGAAATGTTGAGAGATAAGCTGGCATCTGATCATTGTTTAAAGCTCTCTGAGGAAGAGCGTTTGCCACTCTGGGGGGCACTGTGCAAATTAATTGCCCACCACCGCCGTTTTCCAGATGCCAAGTGGTCCTTAGGGGATGATTCTCTACTTCCAATTGAGGAAATAGCAAGTCAATTGGCGCCCCAAAGCCCTAGCTTACTGAATAAGCGCCTGTTTTCAGATATTGATGCTTATCTTTATGAAGGCGATGGAGATTGGCAGGTAGAACAAGAGAAATTATTCCAAATACGGAAAGCAGCCATAGGGGATATCTTGGGCGAAGGAGGCCTTCCTCAGGTTCTAGAGTTTGCTCGGACAGTTACCAATGCTCATCTTGTGGGTGATGTGCTGGCGGACATGGATCAACCTGAATTTGATACAGACCTCTTACCCGGCTTGCTGGACATGGCAGATCAAAAGCTTTGGTCGTTCGTAGCTGCCTATGCATGGCGTCGGAGGTTCATGGGTGGCTGGCAGTGGTTTGATGAGATTAATAAGGCAGGCTGGGAGCCAAAGCAGATAGCCTTACTGCTGTGTGCTTTGCCGTTTGAGAGAAATGCCTGGGATAGAGCTGCACAGTTGCTTGGTGAAAACGAAGATGAGTACTGGAATAACACCAGCGCTAATACCTATCAGGCAGAAGACGATACTGAGCATGCTCTCGGGAAGTTGCTTGAGTTTGGCAGGCCAAATGCTGCGGTTGAGGGGTTTGCGAGAGACTTATATAAGAAGAAAGATATCAACCCAGAATTGGCCTGTGACGCTTTGTTGGCGTTAGTAAAGACCGAAGAGCCTACTGGAAGAATTGACAGTTACCACATCACCAAAATCATTAAAGCTCTTCAAGAGAATGCTGCTACCGATCAAGATAAGCTCTTTCATGTTGAATGGGCATATGTGTCTTTTCTTGACAGGCATAGTGATGGTTCCCCAATCACCTTGGAAAACAGGCTCGCTTCCGATCCCAGCTTTTTCTGTGAGCTTATTCAATTGATCTATTGTGCTAAGGACGCAGAGCCAGAAGAGCCTTCCGAGCAGCGTCGTAGTATGGCCACCAATGCATACCGTTTACTTTCTTCATGGAGAGTTGTTCCAGGCACTCGGGCGGATGGAGAGTTCGAACCAGATGCGTTTACGGGGTGGCTGACTGCCATGGAAGAAATAGTCAAGGCCTCGGGGCATTATGATGTTGCGATGATTCAGCTTGGGGATGTGCTAGTCAATTCCCCAGAGGGGTCAGATGGCTTATGGATTCACCCCGTGATTGCAGAAGCAATGAATAAAAGAGATCGCTCTAGCCTACGCGATGGATATAGCACGGGCATTTATAATTCTCGAGGTGTCCACACAGTTGACCCTGAAGCTAAGCCTGAGATAGCGTTAGCCGAAAAATATCGGCAGCGAGCCGACCAGGTTGAGAATGTTGGATACCAACGATTAGCTACGACCTTGCGGGGTGTGGCCGATAGCTATGATCGAGACGCTGAACGAATCATTTCACGCGGTGGTGTTCCATATTAAGGAGTCGTATAACAAGCGACTGTGATTCAACCCGTAGCTAAAAATATTTAATACGCCCACTCCTGACCATTACGAATCATAGCGTTTATGATGGTCAAGAACTTCCTCATAGCTGCTGTTAAAGCGACATTTTCATGTCGACCGACGAATCTTCGCTAGACATTACTCAATTGTCAGAAAAAGTCTCGCACTTATTGGCTAATGGTGGGGATTATAGCGTCGTTATTCAGGCTGATAACAGCGTAGCTCATGCAGAACAAGTTAGAGCGATTCTACAAAAGCTTGGGGTGCAGGAGCGCCATATCGCTATTGCTCGCCCTGTCCTTAACTGATGAGCCAATCCGGGTGCAGAAGGGGCTGGCGCGCTCTGGTGGGCCTATTTTGACCTTGATGCTTGTACCTTTCTTATTAGTCGATCCCTTTGTTGCCGTTCCTTGGCCCTCCCGCGTGTATAAAAAGCCCAGCTTCTCTAATTTACATTGTTTCACGGCTATGGCATTGTCGTTTTTATTTGTCTCCTGACTGGTTTGGGGGCTAATTAAGTCTAATGAGAAGTAGTATGAAAGACGGTCTAACCCCGACAAAAATCATAATACCGGTGGCCATTGTGCTTTTGGTGGCGGTCATTATTGTGGTGTTGGTTAATTCTAAGCCAACACCGGGTACCCGGCCTCAGAGCGATGGCCCTAAAATCAGTGTGGAGACGCTGCCAGTTCACAAGTCTGACATTGCCCCGGAGGTACTCTCGTATGGGCTGGTTGAGCCGCGCACTCAAACGCGTTTGGTCTCTCAGGTCGGTGGCCGGGTTGAGCGCATTTCTGAATCCTTTACCGACGGCAGTTTCTTCCAGAAGGGTGATTTGCTGCTGCAAATTGAGCCTACCGATTATGAAATCGAATTATCCATCGCCAAGGCAACGCTGGCGGAGGCGGAGCAGGCGCTGGCCGAAGAGGTGGCGCGGTCTGAGCAAGCGCGGGTGGATTGGGATCAGCTGGGTGGTAACGTCGCTGCGCGGCCACTGGTGCTGCGCGAGCCCTATATGCGGGCGGCGGAGGCTCGGGTGGCATCTTCTCAGGCATTGTTAAAGCAGGCGCAGGTGAATTTGGAGCGCACGTCAATCCGCGCGCCTTATGATGGCCGCGTGCTCTCCACCAGTGTGGATGTGGGGCAGGTCATTGCGAATAATACCGAGTTGGGTGAAATATACGCGACGGATGCGGTGGAAATTCGCCTGCCGGTTAAAAATCAGGATCTTGCACTGCTGTCTCTGCCGGAGGCCTATCGCACTCAGGCGCAGTCTACCGAACCATTACCCAAGGTGAGCATACGCTCTGAGTTAGCTCAAAACGAGGTGTGGCAGGGCAATATTGTTCGTACCGCGGGCAAAATCGACAGTAGTAGCCGGCAGCTCTATGTAGTTGCCCGAATAGAAGACCCTTTTGGCGAGCGCTCGGTGGGACGGTTTCCGTTAAAAATTGGTCAGTATGTAACCGCGATTATTGAAGGCGTTACTCAGGAGGGTGTCATTAGCATCCCCAACCAGTCTATTTATCAGGGCGCCTATGTGTATCTGTATCGTGACGGAGCGGTGTTTCGCACCCCGGTTGATATCGGTTGGCAAAATGGCGACTTTGCGATTATTACTCAGGGCGTTGAGGATGGTGACCAGGTTGTAACCTCGCCACTGGGGCAGGTTGTTTCCGGCACTTTGGTCAGTGTTTCATCCGGTCACAGCCCCGCTGCACTTGGTGGTGAATCCGACCTTAGTATGAGTAAAACGAAGGCGGGTGATTCAGATAGGGTTCCTACAGCCGAGCCTGCCGGAGCGGCACCATGATCAGTTGGTTTGCCAAGAACGATGTCGCTGCCAATTTATTGATGATTACCATTGCGTTGCTGGGTTTATACTCAATGAGCAACGTGATTAACCTGGAATTTTTCCCGGAGTTTGAAAGTCGGCGTATTACCGTTGATGTCACCTTGCGAGGCGCCACCCCGGAAGATGCCGAGCTCGGTTTGGCCACACGAATTGAAGAGTCGATTAAAGACCTGTCGGGCATTGAAGATTACAGCAGTGAATCCTCCGAGGGCGGCACCAGTGTTCGCATTAACGTAGAAGAGGGCTACGACCCGCGCGAACTTCTGGATGATGTTAAGGGGCGGGTGGATGCCATTAATACTTTTCCGGCAGATGCCGAGCGGCCGGTTATAACACTGTCCCGACGCCAGCGCGCAGCCATTACGCTCACCATTGCCGGTGATGTTTCCGAGCTTGAAATGCGAGAGTTGGTCGAGCAGCTTGAGCTTGATGTACTGCAATTACCCACGGTGACACAAGCTTCGATTGTCGGGGTCAGAGATTATGAAATTGCCGTCGAGCTTGAGCAAGACCGATTGCGCGAGTTTGGCCTGACCATTGATCAGGTGGCCGAGGCTATTGCGCAGAGTTCGCTCGATCTTTCCGGTGGCAATGTCGCCGCCTCAGGTGGCGATGTACTGATTCGTTCCAAGGGCCAGGCCTACCGCAAAAACGAGTACGAACGCATTGTGATTCGAGGCCTGCCCGATGGCACGCTGTTGCGACTGGGCGACATCGCTACAGTTTCCGATGGCTTTGAAGAAGAGGCGGTGCGAACCCGTTTTAATGGCCGCGTGGCCGCCATTTTAGATGTGTATAGCGTGGGTGACCAAAGCGTAATTAAGGTGGCCGATGAAGTTAAAGACTATGTGCACAAACGCCAGGCGACTCTAAACGACAATATTGAGCTTACCTACTGGAACGATAAGTCGACCGTCATTAAAAAACGCATTAATACCCTAACCAAAAATGCCATTCAGGGCGGCATTTTGGTAATACTGTTGCTGTCGTTATTTTTACGACCTTCTGTGGCCATTTGGGTGTTTTTAGGCATTCCCATCAGTTTTTGCGGTGCTTGGTTGATGATGCCCCTACTGGGTGTGTCGTTTAATATGATTACCTTGTTCGCCTTTATTATCGTGCTGGGTATTGTGGTTGACGATGCTATTGTCACCGGCGAAAACGTCTATACCCATTTACAGACATCGGAATCTGGCCTGTCGGCGGCTATTAATGGCACCAAAGAAGTCGCTGTCCCGGTGACCTTTGGCGTTATCACCACGGTGGTGGCTTTTATACCACTGATGTTTCTAGGGGGTAATCGCGGCAATATTTTTGCTCAAATTCCATTGATTGTGGTGCCGGTACTTTTATTCTCATTGGTGGAGTCTAAATTAGTTCTGCCCGCTCACTTAAAGCATATTCGGGTTGGCAAGGGTGAAAACTCTAGCAAGTTACAGCGCTGGCAGCGCGATTTTGCCAATGGCTTTGAGCGTGCCATTTTAAAGTTTTATCAGCCACTGCTGGAGCGTTGTTTACACAACAAACTCATTACCAGTTTATGTTTTTTTGGCGCGCTGGCGATTATTATCGCCGCCATTAATACCGGCCACACTCGATTTACCTTTTTTCCCCGAATTCCGAGCGAAACCGTCAGTTTGGATATTACCATGCCGACGGGCACACCGTTTGAGGTGACCGACTCTCATATGCAAAGAGTGCAGCAGGCCGCGCAAGACCTGCAAGCCAAATACACCGATGAGTCCTCCGGCGAAAGTATTATTAGCGATATTTTAGTACGTACCGGCGGTTTTGGTGGTGTTTCGCACCTGGGGCGGGCCAGGTTTGAGCTGGCACCGGCCGAGAGTCGTTCTATTAATGTGTCGAGTCTTGAATTGGCCAAAGAGTGGCGCGAGCAAATCGGCCCCATTCCCGGGGCGGAGAATCTTGCCTTTAGGGCGGAGTTTGGTCGCTCCGGTGACCCGATTGATATTGTTTTGCGCTCAGATAACCTTGAAGCGCTGCAGGCTATTTCGGCTGAAATTCAGGAAAAATTGGCCACCTACGATGGTGTGTTTGATATTAGCGATAGCCTGTCTCAGGGCAAAGAAGAGCTGCGCATCGACTTAAAACCCGAGGCGCACTTAATGGGCGTGACCCGCTCAGATGTTATCGGCCAGGTCAGGCAGGCGTTTTTTGGGGTGGAGGCTGAACGCATACAGCGCGGACGCAACGATGTGCGGGTTATGGTGCGCTTTCCGCGCAGCGAGCGTAACTCCACCGCCTATTTAAATAATATGCTAATCAGTAACGGGCAGGGCGTCGCGGTGCCACTGTCGCAAATAGCGACGCTGACCCCAGACTCCAGCCCGACGGAAATCAAACGCGAAGATGGTTTTCGGGTGGTCAATGTTGTGGCCGACGTGGAAAAAAATCGCGTTAACATGAGCGCTCTGGTGAGTGATTTAACGCTCTTTGTGGACGATGTCATCGCACGTTACCCGGGCGTCAGTTATTCATTAAGTGGTGAGCAAGAAGAGCAGGCCGAGTCTATGCTGAACTTCTATTACGGCTTGGGCGCGGTCTTGTTTGTAATCTACTGTTTGTTGGCAATTCCGTTTAAGTCCTATGTTCAGCCCTTTATTGTTCTGTTAATAATTCCTTTCGGTGTCATCGGCGCCATGGTGGGGCACTGGGTGATGGGCATGACATTAACCATTATGAGCCTGCTCGGCATGTTGGCGCTAATGGGTGTGCTGGTCAACGACTCACTGGTACTGGTGGATTACATTAATAAAAAGTCCGCCGAGGGGCGCAGTGTTATGGATGCACTCCTTACCGCGGGCGCGGCGCGCTTTAGGCCGGTGATGCTCACATCGCTCACGACCTTTTTTGGCTTAATGCCCTTGTTGTTTGAAAAGGAAACTCAGGCTCAGTTCTTGATTCCTATGGCGATTTCACTAGGTTTTGGCATCATTTTTACCACCTTTGTCACCTTGTTAATGGTGCCGGTCAACTACCTTATTTTCCACAATTTGAGCCAGTGGTTCGCTAAGTTGCGCACCGGCTCATCGGCCTAAGTCTAAGCTCTCCTGCGTTATGGGCCATTACCCCGTAACGCTTGCGGGTTACGGGGTGGGGCACTCACGCTTAATGGGTTATAGGTAGATTGTGCTATAGCGCTGTCTGGGTGGGCCCGGGCAGGTTCTAAAGGCTCTAAGGTCAACTAATCCGGCGATTCCTGTGACTTTATCCTTTTATAATAATCATAAATATCAATGATATAGCATGTGTTCTTAATGTTATTTGTTATTCCTGTATATCACCTTCCTCAGACTTTTACCGCGCAAGGTTTTTCCACTGCTGCAGGGCTTGAAAACTTAAGCTTAGCCCCCAATTATTGAACCAGACGTAAACAGCCCTAACGGCTAGGTACTTTATAGTAGGTTCTTTGTAGATAGGAGCGAACCCGATGACCCTAGAAGCCCAAAAAGAAACCCGTGGCTTTCAGACAGAAGCCAAGCAGCTTCTGCACCTAATGATCCACTCGCTGTATTCCAACCGCGAAATTTTCCTGCGTGAGCTGGTCTCTAACGCCTCTGATGCGGCCGATAAGCTGCGATTTGCGGCCGTAAAAGATGACGCTTTGTACGAGGGTGACTCAGAGCTTCAGGTGCGCGTCAGCGTCGATAAAGACGCAAAGACCATTACCATTAGTGATAATGGCATTGGCATGAACCGCGACGAGGTCATTGAGAACCTGGGTACTATTGCCAAGTCTGGCACTGCGGCCTTTATGGAGCAGCTAACCGGCGACGACAAAAAAGACGCCCAACTGATTGGTCAGTTTGGTGTGGGCTTTTACTCCTCTTTTATTGTTGCCGACAAGGTAGTTGTGACAACCCGCAAGGCCGGCAGCGCTGCTGACCAAGGGGTGCGCTGGGAGTGTGATGGCGACGCCGAGTTTGAGATTGAAAATATCGAAAAAGCGGGCCGCGGTACCTCAATTGAGCTGCATGTAAAAGCTGACGCTGAAGAGTTTCTCGATGACTGGCGTCTGCGCACTATCATTAAGAAGTACTCAGACCATATCGCAATTCCGGTGGTTATGCAGAAGCAGCAACCAGTGGGCGAGGACGAAGAAACCCCCGCTGAGCCGGAAGATGAGGTGATCAACACCGCTACCGCCATGTGGACGCGTTCACGCTCTGAGGTGAGTGATGAAGAGTACAAAGAATTTTATAAGCATGTGAGTCACGACTATGCGGACCCATTAACCTGGAGCCACAATCGGGTAGAGGGCAAGTTGGATTATACAAGCTTGCTGTTTATTCCTGCCAAAGCGCCATACGATCTTTATAATCGCGACGGTGCCCGTGGCCTAAAACTCTACGTGCAGCGTACTTTTATTATGGACGATGCCGAGCAGTTTTTACCGTTGTACCTGCGCTTTGTTAAAGGGGTGGTCGACTCTAACGACTTGTCACTCAATGTGTCGCGGGAGATTTTGCAAAAAGATCCGAACATCGACTCCATGCGTACCGCGTTAACGAAGCGTGTGCTGGATATGTTGACCAAACTTGCCAAAAACGACCCTGAGCAATATCAAACCTTTTGGAATGAATTTGGCGAAGTAATCAAAGAGGGGCCAGCAGAAGATTTTGCCAACCGCGAAAAAATTGCCAAGCTGTTGCGTTTTGCCAGTACCCACACCGAAACCGATGCGCAAGATCAGTCGCTGGACGATTACATTGTCCGCATGAAAGAAGGGCAAGATAAAATCTATTACATAGCGGCGGATAATCACAACACAGCTAAAAACAGCCCACACCTTGAGGTCTTCCGTAAAAAAGGCATTGAAGTGTTATTGCTGTCAGATCGGGTAGATGAATGGCTGATGAGCCACCTGATGGAATTTGACGGTAAGTCACTTGCCGACGTAGGTAAAGGTGAGCTGGACTTAGGCGGCATGGATTCTGAGGAAGAGAAGAAAACTCAGGAAGAAGTGGCCGAAAACATGAAGCCCTTAATCGAGCGTGTGCAAAAAGCACTGGGTGAAAAAGTGGCTGAAGTACGCATTACCCATCGCCTGACGGACTCACCCGCGTGCGTGGTTGTGCCGGAAGATGAAATGGGTGCGCAAATGCGCCGCCTGTTAGAGCAAGCCGGTCAAAAAGTGCCTGACTCTAAGCCTATTTTTGAGTTAAACCCCGAGCACCCGCTGGTTAAGAAGCTCGATCAAGAGCAAGACGAAGACCGCTTTGCGGACTTGTCTGATGTGCTGTTCGATCAGTCGAGCTTAGCCGAAGGCGCTCACTTAGCGGACCCGGCAGCCTATGTGAAAAAGCTTAACAAGCTACTGCTTGAGTTGAGCCATTAGTAGGTAGCTACAATAGATAGACCAGTACCATGCGCTTGGGTCTTGAAAGTTAGCTGTTAAGGTTTGAGCATATTGCATAAAAAAGCCCGCGTTAGCGGGCTTTTTTTATGGCTCCTCGTAAGTTTGTTTAGTATCCACTGATCTATTCGGTAATACCGTGGATACTGATTGAGCACATAAGCTTGGTCGGCATTTGAATACCCATTAGCTATTCAGGGCATACTGAGCATGCAAGTAGCTTTGCAACAACATTCGAGAGTTGGTTCAATAGCTAACGCTTTAAGCCCCTACAACTGAGCCGAACGGATACTTATTTTAGAGGGTAAGTGAGCAGGACGCTCACGCAAGTATCGTCAGGGCATGGATGACCTGTCGATACGGCCCACTACAATAGGCTGGAGAGAGGGAACCCGTAGGGCCAGATGTCGGGCTGGCCTTTCTTTTTGTTACTTTGATTTGGCCACGCAAAGAAAAGTAACTCGCCACGCTCGGCGACACGAGTTTATAAGGTATCCGCGTATGCGGCAGCCTTCTACAGCCTTTATTGATAGCGTCACATTGTAAAATTAATTTTTCGCTTAAATCGTGCGACCCCTTATTTCGACATGTAGATAATAAACATGGCTCCACACAGATCTACAAAAGATCTTTTTTATTGGGTGCGATTTTTGATATAACTCTCATAATCGGGCACGCTGCGATTAAACTCAGTTGAAAACAGCGGTGAGCTGACCATAAAGTCAGCACTGATAATGTTACAGGCGACCGGAATATTCCAAACCGCGGCGATACGCAGTAGTGCTTTTACATCTGGGTCGTGGGGCATAGGCTCAAACGGGTCCCAAAAGAAAATAAGAAAATCCACTTTACCTTCGGTTATCAATGAGCCCACTTGCTGGTCGCCACCTAAAGGCCCGCTGATTAAACGCTCAATGGTTAGGCCTGTTGCTTCACTGATAACCGATCCGGTTGTGCCGGTGGCATACAGGGTGTGGCTGGCTAAAACCGCTTTGTGCTCCCGGCACCATTTAACAATATCGGGTTTTTTATTGTCGTGTGCGACCAAGGCTATGGATTTATTGGCCGGCAAGGTTATTTCTTTATAATCCATGATGTTACCTATAATTCTGGCAGTAAGATTTAACTGGAAATACGCCCCAATATTTTATCCATCATTCTGGTGGATAAAAACCGCTTTAATGTCCCCATCAAATAAGTTGGGAAGGTGACGTAGTAGCGGGGCTTGGCTCGTTTCGCGTTTAAGGCGTGGGTCAGTCTTTTATAGACCGCCTCTGGGCCCAAAGTGAATTTTGAGGCAGGGCCTTCTTTGGCCAACCGGTGTACAGCGGCGGCGTATTTAAAGCCGTGCCGGCTTTCATTAAAATCAATATTACTCTCTAAAGCTCGCAATGCATTTTTGCGAAAGTCGCTGGTAATAGGTCCGGGTTCAATCAAAGACAGTTGAATGTCGGTGTCGGCCAACTCTAAGCGCATGGTGTCGGCCATGCCTTCCAGGGCAAATTTGCTCGCGTTGTAAGCACCGCGAAATGGCATGGCGGCAAAGCCCAGAACCGAGCTGTTATGAATAATACGCCCGCCATTGTGCTTAAGCATTACCTTGATAACGGCATTGGTTAATTCACACCAGCCAAAAAAATTGGTTTCAAATTGTTTGCGCAGGGTTGCGCGGGTTAGATCTTCAGCCGCGCCGGGCTGACCATAGGCGCCGTTGTTAAACAGGGCATCGAGTTTGCCGTCGGTTAACGCTAAGGCTTGCTCCAACCCCTGAAAAATACTGTCAGAGTCGGCCACATCCAGCTGAATGGCTTGCAACCCTTCGGACTTTAGCCGGTCGACATCCTCTGAGTGCCGGCAACTGGCAATTACCTGCCAGCCGTCTTGCTTGAGAGCGTGAGCGCAATAATAACCGATGCCGGTAGAGCAGCCGGTGATTAAAATACTGCGTTGCTGGCTCATGTTTACTCCTTGGTGATCAATAGTCCACAGCTGGCAATACTCGCTGCCGTTGCTGAGCGTGTTAGTGAGAGCAGAGTGTAAAGTGTTTGCTCAGTTCCTGCCATTGCAGGCTGACTTTCAAGTGAATGGAGTTGTTGCTGTAAAGGGGCGCCGGCAGGTCGCAGTGGTGCGTTAAAGTGCTGCAACGTACTCATTTTTCAACAGAAACCGTTATGGGCTCGTGGTCAAAGCTCGCTATTGGGTTATAAATTAGCTGTGATAGCGCAATCATTTTGCTATTATGCTGTCAAAGCGTTGGGCCCCATTCGCTAAAGTCAACGGCCCGATGCCATAACAATCATAAGGAGAGCCCATGCACCGTATTCAAAAAATCACTCTTTCCAGTGGATTATTTATAGCCTCGTTAGTTGCCTCTTCCATGGCTTTGGCCGGGGAGGGGATTTGTACGGCCCCAGCAGGCAAGGCACCACAAGGATCGCTACAGCCACAACGCCTGAGTGTGGCGGATAACACAGCAGCAGGCTTGTATGAGGGGCCGGTATGGCACAATAACACACTGTACTTTTCGCATTTTTTGTTTTCTGAGGGCTTTCCCTCCAAGGTGCTGGCTTACGATGGTCAGACCTTGTCTGTCGCCATAAAAGACTCAGGCTCTAACGGCTTGGCGATCGACGGGCAGGGCCAGCTTTTGGCCGGGGCACACAAACACAAAGCGGTGGTCCAGCTGGATATCGGATCGGGTAAAGCGACCCCCGTGGCGAGCGAGTATCAGGCCAATGTGTTTAACTCCCCCAATGATTTAACCCTTGCCCGCGATGGCAGCCTGTTTTTTACCGACCCTGACTTTCAGCGCGCAGCGGCCCCCGGCGGTCAGCCCGTCACCGGTGTATATCAGGTTAAAAACGGCGAAGTAACGCTGATTGACGACACCATAGCTAATCCCAATGGTATTGCCCTAAGCCCGGATCAAACCACTTTGTATGTGGCTGGTGGCGGCGAACATGGCTTTGTCCGAGCTTATGATTTGAGCGGCGATTTACCTTATTCGCAGCGTACTTTTGCCTCAGACATTACCGTACCCGATGGTATGGCGGTGGATTGCCTGGGTAATATCTATGTAACCGAGCATACCGCTCAAAGAATGCGGGTGTTTAGCGCCGCCGGAGAGCAAATTGCCGAGGCCCAGTTTGATGCCAATGTGACCAATGCAGCGTTTGGCGGAGTGCAGGGCACCACACTTTATGTGACCGGTATGGGGGCGCTGTGGGAAATTGAGCTGGATGTAGCGGGAATGCCTTACTGAACCAAGCTGCGAGTGATAAAATGCAGGCTGTTGGTTTGTGTTAGCGGAGTCCCATGTCTGTATTCAACCCTGTAAAAACCCCCTGTGTTGGTATTTGTTCAACAGGCATTGGTGATAGCGTCTGCCGGGGGTGTAAGCGTTTTTCCCATGAAGTGATTCACTGGAACGGTTATACCGAAGCTCAGCGTCAAATTATCGCGCAAAGGCTGGAGGGCTACCTGACTCAGTTGGTGGCTAATCGCTTTACCATCGTCGACGAAGCTCTCCTGTTAACCCAAATCGAGCATCAGCAAATTAACTTTAAACCCGAGCAGTCACCGTATTGCTGGGTTTTCGATTTATTGCGAGCAGGGGCCAGTCAGATTGCGACACTTGCCGATTATGGTTTGCAGCTCAACACGCCTTGGCGCGATCTGCCCCTGCCCACTATACGCGATGATATTGATAAAGATTTTTATGCACTCTCTTGCGCCTACTATGAACGATATATCGCCCCAGGTTTGGCCGCTACCGAGCAATTTTAATGACTGATATTACTCCGATCACCGACTTCCTAAAGTGCGAAACTCCCCAGGGCTGGATTGACAATGCTATTGCCAATCCGGCAATTCTATTGCTGGATCATGCCAACTGCGAAAAAAAGGCGGCATCGACGGCAATGCAGCTTATGTATCGCTATGTATCCGATTTCGAGCTGCTCAACAAAATGTCGCGCCTAGCCCGCGAGGAGTTGCGTCACTTTGAGCAGGTGATTGCTATTATGCAGTCACGCGGCATCGCTTATGAGCAAATCAGCGCGGCTCGCTATGCCGCCGAATTGCGTAAGCCTGTGCGTACCCACGAGCCCGCGCGCTTGATTGATACCCTTATTGTGGGCGCCATTATAGAGGCGAGATCCTGCGAGCGATTCGCCAAGCTGGCGCCATTTTTAGACGATGAGCTACAAAAGTTTTATTTGTCTTTATTAAAGTCCGAGGCGCGTCATTTTCAAGACTATTTACAGCTTGCACAAAAAGCCGCAGGAGATGAATCCATTGCAGAACGGGTAGAGCACTTTTTGCTATTGGAGCAAACCTTAGTCATGGGTGAGGATGATGAATTTCGTTTCCACAGTGGCCCGGTAGAGGCGCAAGCCTAGTTGGCAGCAAAACATTAAATCACTTTTACTGCTCCTGTCTGTAATATCTATCCACAAAAAAGCCGATCAGTTTTTAAAACTGATCGGCTTTTTTGATTGTGAATGGTCTGCTTTTTACTGCAGGACCACCTTGGCGTTGTTAAGCGCTGCGACGGCGAAATAACGGCTGGGGCTGGTTCACGCTGGCCTGGTAATACTCGGTGAAATCATTGAGTGATTTCATGGCTTCGGTTAAATCGATGCTTTCGTCTTCAAACTGAAAAGCGTTAACACCACAGCGGGACAAATAACACATTTGATCGCGAATAAAAGCGCCGATAGCGCGAAGCTCGCCACCAAAATGAAAGCGCTCGCGCAATAAGCGCGCAGTTGAAAAGGCGCGACCATCCATAAAGCCCGGGAAATTAACCGCCACCAGAGGCAGTGTGCTTGCAGCTTCACCGAGATCAAAAGCGCTTTCGTCGCTATCGATCCAAACGCCAATGTCAGAGCGGTGAGTCAGGCTATCTTTCTGTGCTTGCCACACCGATAAAGGCACAATAACGCAACCGGCCGGAATCACAACCGCTTCGGGGCTGTCATCGGGTTTGTCGAGTAAGGTCCATTGGTCTTCCGTGATCGCGCCGTCTTTAACTAGCTTTGGCATAAACTCGCTCCTTAAAAGGGGTGATACCGATACGCTGATAAGTATCGATAAATAGTTCTTCGTCGGTGCGGTTTTCTAAAAAGACATCCACTACCTTTTGTACCACTTGGGGCATGTCGTCAGCGCCAAAAGCCGGACCTAATACTTTGGCCAGCGATGCGTTATTACCGGCGTTGCCTCCCAGCATCACCTGATAAAACTCCTGACCTTTTTTGTCCACACCGAGAATGCCAATATGTCCCACATGGTGGTGACCGCAGGCGTTCATACAGCCCGAGATATTCAGGTCCAGGTCGCCCAGATTATAGACGTAATCGAGATCGCTAAACTGACGCTGAATTGCCTCGGCAATAGGGATGGATTTGGCATTGGCCAGAGAACAAAAATCGCCGCCGGGGCAGCAGATAATATCAGTAAGGGTGCCGATATTCGGTGTTGCAAAGCCCGCAGATCGGGCCGCCTCCCACAAGGCAAACAGATCCGACTTTTTCACATCGGCCAGCACCATGTTTTGTTCATGTGTGGTGCGCACTTCACTAAAGCTATATTGATCGGCCAGGTCGGCGATGACTTCCAATTGACCATCGGTGATATCGCCCGGTGCAATCCCTGTCGGCTTCAGGGACAGGGTAACCGCCGCGTAGCCGGCTACTTTGTGGGGGCGTACATTGCGCTCAAGCCATTTGCTAAAGGCGCGATTGTCGGCCGATTGCTGCTCGAGAGCGGTTTGCACGGCATCGTCATTGAGCGTTTCATAGGCGGGCTCAGTGAAGAAGGCTTTCGCATTGTCGAAATCTTCATCGCGTAGGGTGCTGGGCGACTCTTTAATTTGCTGCCATTCTTGCTCTACCGCTTCGGCAAAAACATCGGCACCCATGGCGCGCACTAATATTTTAATGCGTGCTTTAAATTTGTTATCGCGGCGCCCGTGCAAGTTGTACACCCGCAAAATAGCTTCCAGGTAGTTCAATACTTCCAGGCGAGGCAAAAACTCACGAATAACACTGCCGATAACGGGTGTACGGCCCAAGCCGCCACCGACGATTACTTTAAATCCGATCTCGCCATTATTGTCGGTCACCAATTGCAAGCCAATATCGTGAACCTGAATGGCTGCGCGATCTAGCTCAGAACCTGAAATGGCAATTTTGAACTTGCGTGGCAAAAAGGCAAATTCAGGGTGAAAACTCGACCACTGACGAATAATTTCACAGTAAGGGCGTGGGTCGACCACCTCATCGGGGGCAGTGCCTGCAAACTGGTCCGAGGTAATGTTGCGTATACAGTTACCACTGGATTGGGTACCGTGCATTTCAACCTCAGCCAGCTCCGCCAGAATGTCAGGCACTTGCTCTAGATCTGGCCAGTTGTACTGAATATTTTGACGAGTACTGACATGACAATAGCCTTTGTCGTAATCTCGCGCTATGCGGGCCAAACGGCGTAGTTGAGTGGTGTTTAACATGCCGTAGGGCACATTAATTCGCAGCATAGGCGCTAGACGCTGTACATACAGGCCGTTTTGTAAGCGCAAGGGCAAAAACTCAGCTTCACTTAAGCTACCGTCAAGGTAGCGACGGGTTTGGTCACGAAACTGAGCCACGCGTTGGCTTAAGATGTCGTGGTCATATTTGTCGTATATATACATAAATCAGTGTACCGTTACTGAAATGACCCCCTATTTGGGGTTCCGCAGGCGCGCAAGGATACAGCAAAATGGCCGTATTCGCGAGAGCTGAAAAACGCGCAACATAGCAGTTAAGCTGCGGATTTTGAACGAATTGTTTTCTATATAAAGCTAAACATTAGTTATATGGGCTCAAAACCTTGCGCAGCAGGGTAAGATTCTGTATAAGAAATAACCATTGGAGTGTCACTGCATGGATTGCAGTTAATGGAAATTGTGCCCAAAATGACTTACTCGGCACATAAAAACTCGAAAAATCATATAAATAACTGGGAGAATAAAAACAATGAATGATCAAATTGAAATGCAAGAGCAGGGTGATGGTGTGGCTGATGCAGTTGCGGCACTATGTCTTATTGCTGTTTTTGTAACCGCTTGTATTTTTTGGATCAGCGGTCAGTAATCGGTGTTTTGACTCTCTGCCGGGGCTACAGGCTGCGGCAGAACTTCCCCCATATTTGATATTTCTACCGCATGAAGCCAACTGACTCTGACCTAACCGATAGCGGCCGTTTACAAGCCCATAATAGCCTTATTTACTGGGTAAACCGCTTGGCCAGCTCTATGCGTGAAACCTTTAATGAAGCCCTTGCGGAGCAATCCATTACCTGGCCACAGTGGTTGAGCTTAAATGTGCTCGCCCACGGTGAGGCCGACACACCTGCTCAAATTGCCGACAGTATCGGTATCGATCGTTCTGCGGTGACAAGATTACTGGACCGTTTGGCTGAAAAAGAATTGCTGACACGGGTCCACGATGATGGTGATCGCCGCTGCGTACGCATTGCTCTTACCGCCTTGGGTGAAAGTAAAATGCAGCAAATAGACCAGTTAGCCATGCAGCATCAACAGCGCTTTTTAGCGCAATTGCCGGCCACAGAGGTTCGAGTGTTCAAAACGCACATTCAAAAACTGCTGCGTGAAGGGGGTATTGAATCGAGCCGCCAGTGGCGCAATATCGACTAACCGGCCGTTGCTGGTGGTTAGGGTAAGTCAGTGACTGGCCAGTAAATAATTGACCAGTACCACCAAGCCGCCAATAAAAATACCCATAAATATCACACCTGAGACAATATAAACTTTTAAGTTGCCGCCCGAAAAGTCTCGCTCTCGATTTTTATTGCTCTGTACACCCAGCGCTGCTGCCAGCGTGCTGAGCACTACCTGAGCAAACCCCAGAGGCTTATTCTCTTTAGTGGACGGAGCTTCAGTGTGAGGCTCAACGTGGGCATTTGTGTCATTGCGAGTTTGCATTTCGGGGTTATCCATCAGGTCAGATAGGGTAAACTGTTGCTAAATTCTATCATAGCTTGTGTCATCCGCTCTTGGCTCGGTTGCCGGCATGAAAATCCCATTATTTATAAGATCCGTGCATGAACAATAATACTCCACCTGCGGCCGATCAGTTGACCGTTTTACCCAAATGCCACGATCCGGTGCGCATTTTACGGTGCGATAAAGACTTTTTATTGATCGAAAAGCCTGCTGGGCTGCTTTCAGTCCCCGGTCGCAACCCAGCCAATCATGACTGTGTGGCGTCGCGCCTGCAGCTGGAGTACCCCACGGTCAGTATCGTGCATCGCCTCGATTTTGACACTTCCGGTATTATGGTCGTCGCTCTCAATAAGCCCGCGCACGCCAAAATAGCCCGCCAATTTCAGGAGCGGCAAACCTTCAAACTCTACTACGCGGTAGTAGCGGGGGGCCCGCCAGAGCAGAGCGGCGTTATAAATCTGCCCATTGCACCCGATGCCGAAAACCGGCCCAAGTGTAAAATTGACCCCGAAGGTAAGCCATCGGTGACTCACTACAAAGTATTAGCGTTTGACGAGGCGCTCAATCGTAGCTTGGTGGCACTCGAACCCAAAACAGGGCGTTCACACCAACTGCGTTTGCATATGGCTCACTTGGGGTGTCCTATACTGGGGTGTGAGTTTTACGCGCCCGAGGCGACGCGAGCGCTAGCCGACCGACTACTATTACACGCCAGTGAGCTGCGCTTTACCCATCCGCATGATGATTCGGAGGTTTCAGGCGTCGCCGAACGGCCATTTTGGCGGAGTATCTAGCAATGCGTCACTCTCTTGGCCGCTTGCGTGTGTGGCTCTATTTTCAGCTGGAACCAAAAGCCTGGGGTTATGGCTTATCGCCATTTAACTGGGTGATATGCGCACTGATTGCCCTGTCTTCTACCTTGGCGATACTGGAAACTGAGCCTGGGGTGCGCGAGGGCCGCGAGGCTTTAATTCATGGCCTAGAGCTTGTGTTCAGCAGTGTCTTTCTCGTGGAGTATATCGTTCGGGTTTGGTGCTGCGTGGAAAATCGCCACTATCGTCACCCGTTTAAAGGCCGCTTGGCGTACCTACTGTCGCCCGCGGCCGTACTCGACTTATTGGCGGTTTTGCCCTTGCTGCTAGGGGTGGTCGGCCCCCAGACTTTACTCCTGCGTTTTGTTCGTTTGTTACGTATTGTGCGCCTTGCCAAGTTTGGGCGCTTTTCACGGGCGGTTCACCGAATTAATGTGGCGGTGCGCTCGCGCGGCTACGAGCTCTCCATCAGTATGATTATTGCACTGAGTTTTATGGTGTTTGCCTCAATTCTGCTCTATTTTGTGGAGGGTGATGTCCAACCCGAGGCATTTGGCAGCATTCCACGAGCGCTCTGGTGGTCGGTGATTACGTTTACCACCGTGGGTTACGGCGATGTTTATCCAATAACGCATTTGGGCAAGGTGCTGGCCGGGCTGACTGCTATTGCGGGCATCGCACTGGTGGCAATGCCTACCGGTATATTGGCGTCGGCTTTTAGCGATGCCATGCAGCGCGGTCGATTTGAAGAAGATGAGATTAAAAAGAAGAATTAAGCTCTGGCTGGGTGGCCCTTGAGCGCCCGTGGAGTAAATAAATGTTTTGACGGATCCACAGTATTTTCAATATGGCGCGAATTCGAGTAAAATACCTGAGTAATTTGATCAAGTATCTAGGTAAGTAGAATAGTTATGGTTGCAGTTGATATCACACCTTCCGCCCAGCAGTACCTGAAAGAGCTCCTGCAAAAGCAGGAAAACAATGACGGTATGGGCATCCGTATGTTCGTCGCTAACCCAGGCACAGCCAAGGCTGAAACCTGTATCGCTTATTGTCGTCCCGGGGAAGAAAAAGAAGGCGATGTCAGCATGGAGCTAGAAGGTTTTAATGCGCTGTTTGAAGAGCGCAGCCTGCCTTTTTTGAAAGATGCGAAAGTAGACTATTCAGCCGATAAAATGGGTGGTCAGCTTACTATCCGCGCCCCCAACTCCAAAATGCCACAGGTTACTGATGACAGTCCTCTCGAAGATCGGATTAGTTATATTCTGTACAACGAGGTAAACCCGGGGCTAGCAGCACATGGCGGAGAAGTAAGCCTGGTGGAAATAACCGATGATGGCTACGCTATTTTACGCTTTGGCGGCGGTTGTCAGGGGTGTAGTGCAGTGGATATGACCCTCAAAAATGGGGTGGAAGTCGCCCTAATGGATAAACTGCCAGAGTTAAAAGGCATACGCGATATAACCGACCACACTGATCGCACCCAAGCCTATTATTAATGGCTAACGTATCGCCATAACGACAGGCATTAAAAAAGGGGCGCTAAATGCGCCCCTTTTTTAATGCCGGCGAGTTTTAACTCGCAATAAGTCGTTTACGACTTATTGCGTTGAGCCAGTGCCGGCTTGATCTTGTCTCGCATAGAGCGCAAGGCTTTTTCGGTGGCTTCCCAGTCAATACAAGCATCCGTTACCGAAACACCGTATTCCAATTGGCTTAAGTCATCTGGAATCTTTTGGTTGCCGGCGCCTATATTACTCTCAACCATCAGGCCGATAATAGACTTATTGCCATCCACGATTTGGTTGGCCACATTGTCCATAACCAATGGCTGTAGGTTGTGATCTTTGTTGGAGTTGGCGTGGCTACAGTCAACCATAACGTTGGGCACAACTTTCGCTGAGTTCAGCTCGTCTTCGCACATGGCAACACTGACAGAGTCGTAATTGGGCTTACCATTGCCGCCGCGCAATACCACATGCCCGTAACCATTGCCTTGGGTGTGAATAATAGAAACCTGACCGTCGGCGTTAATACCGAGGAAGCGGTGCGGCTTAGATACCGATTGCAAGGCGTTAATGGCCACGGTTAGGCTGCCGTCGGTGCCATTTTTGAAGCCGACCGCAGAAGACAGGCCGCTGGCCATTTCGCGGTGAGTTTGCGACTCAGTGGTACGCGCACCAATGGCAGACCAGCTGATTAGGTCTTGCAGGTACTGAGGTGAAATTGGGTCCAGCGCTTCGGTAGCCGTCGGCAGACCAAGCTCGGCGATGTCGAGTAAGAGCTTACGACCAATATGCAAGCCTTCTTGAATTTTGAAGGAATCGTTCAAGTAAGGGTCGTTGATCAAACCTTTCCAACCTACCGTAGTGCGAGGCTTTTCAAAGTAAACACGCATTACGATGTAAATCGTGTCGCTAACCTCTTCGGCAATTTTCTTTAGCCGGGCGGCGTAGTCTTTGGCGGCTTCGACATCGTGGATAGAGCAGGGGCCTATAACCACAAATATTCTGTCGTCTTTGCGCTCCAGAATATTGCGAATCGTCTGGCGACCTTCGGTGATTACTTTACGAGCCGCGTCGGATAAGGGCAGCTCGCGCTTCAATTCTGCGGGAGAAATCAACAACTCTTGAGAGACTACGTTGACGTCATCAACGGCATTTTCTGTAACTTCGTGTGACATTCGCTTTCCAGTTATCGCTATGTTAACCACCCATAATGGGTTCATGGGGCTATTCTACTGAAATTTAACGGTGTTTTGTGGATGTTTTTAGCAATTGTCGCTATTTGTTTTGGCTATATTCGCCAAATTGGACTTAATAGAGAATCAATGCGTGCTCCTCGGGCAGTAGAGGATTGTAAATAGCACATTGTAGGGTGTGCTCTGAACCTGAGAATAGGTCGCGATATCGCTCTAGCTGGGGCCTGTATTCCTCTTTTAAGCGGGTCACAAAACTCTCCAAGGCTTCGTCTGGCTCTTTTTGGGTGGTTTTATAATCAATAATCCAGCGCGTATCGCGCTCAATAAATGTCCGGTCAATCACATGGCGTCGAGTCGCGGTCTGTGATTTAGAATAGAGCTCTAGCTCGGTTAGGCTCGACTCATGCTGATTATTTAACAGCCAACACCCAGTGCGGGTACTGAGTGCCTGTGTGATGGCGTGGCGGGCAATCTCGATGCATTGATTTTGATCTTCGGGCAAAACACCGCTTTTCAACAAAATGGATCGCCAAGCCTTTTCCCGATTAAGACAATAAGTTTCTGTCTCATCAGGTAGCCCGGTAAGGCACAATTGCTCGAATATACTGTGAATTAGAGTGCCGGTAATTCGCAACAAACGAGCATGTTTAGGCTCATATTCTGGCAGGTTGCGTGCATTTTCAGGCGGCGGTGTCTCGGTGCGTAGATGGGCCAAGGTAGGGTTGTCCGCCAGGGCCGGGCAGCTCCAGTTCGCTTGCAGTCGTCGAATATATGTCCCCGGGTGGCTGGATGGCGCCTGTGACGATTGGTTGCGTTCGGGGTTGGGCGCAATAAATTTGAGTGTTGTTTCCAGCAGTGGCCACAGTTGTTTTAACAATCCCTGAGGCTTGGTGTTGGCCGGGACAGGAGCTTCGCCGTCGGATGGTTCCGTTGTTTGAACGCAGCCGGTTAAATAAAGGTTTTCAATCGCGCGGGTGCAGCCCACATAAAACAAGCGGGTCAACTCATATTCACTTTGTAGCTTTTGTTCGTATTTTAGATGTTGATAAAGGGCCCCTTGATCATCGCCTGTAGGGGCCACCGGGCTCAATAGCAAATGAGCCTGCCCCTGTAGATCGAGACGTTCTCGCCAGAGTATAAGTTGTTTGTCATCATTGGCTGAGCGGCGGTCTAGACCGGCAATAAACACGGTATCAAACTCAAGCCCTTTTGATTTGTGCAGGGTCATTAATTGGATGTTGCTGTGTGCATTGGCCGTGTCTGAGAAGAGCTTTTCAATTGCACGGTCAAACGCTGGCCAGTCGGTAATTCTGCCAGCGCTATCGTGGTTTTGAAGTAGGTTGAAATATTGTTCGGCATCACGATGGTCCGAATCGCGAAGAAGTCCGGCCGGGCCACCAAGGGCCAACCATGTGCCATAAATCCAACTGGCTAAGGATTTTCGCCCCGATTGTGAAAAGCTCGACTTGAGAGTTGTTACTAACCGAGTACAAATCATTTGTCCGTCATTGGATAGCTGCTGTAAACGCTCGTCGTTTTGCAAGATCTGCCAGATAAACTCAAAGCCCTGAATGTCGCGATCTTTGGCCTCACGGTCAGATTCACCCACAAGCGTGCATAAATCAAAATGATCCAGTCCAACCCAAGGCGTGCGCAAAAGCGATAACCAGGCAATTCGATTATCGGGCTGCAGCATCACTCGGGTTAAGGTAAGCAGGTCAATAATAACCATTCGTCCAGCCAGTGACTCCATATCCTGGGCAATATAATCCAGGCGACGTTTTCCCAGCTCTTGCATGATTAATTGCAAATGCGAGCGCGCCCGACCTAATACCGCAATGGATGCATCGGGCCTACGTTCTTGAGTTTGAATAATTAAATCGACAATATGCTCAGCTTCTCGCTGACGGGCTTGATCTTTGTTAACAATGGCCGAATCGAAATGACTGAGATAGGTAACCACCGCCGGCTCTTGCGTCTTGGGCTTAAAAGCGTCAGAGGGATTGTATTTGACTGCCCCTCGGGAAATGTCATCCTGTGAAGGAAATGCCTGGGCAAACGTTTGGTTGACCCAATCTACAACGCCTGCTTGCGAACGAAAGTTAACGGTCAAATCCAGCGGGTGCAACGTTAAATCACCGATTCCTTGACGCCTGGCTTTTAAAAACAAACCCACATTGGCATTGCGAAAGCCGTAGCACGATTGCATGCCGTCGCCGACTAGAAATAGTGTTCGACCGTCGCCAGCCTCCCAACCTGTGGTTAATTTTTCTAATAATTCAAATTGTGGTAATGACGTGTCTTGAAACTCATCGATTAAAATATGTTGAATTTGATGATCCAGCTTTAAAAGTATATCGCTGACTTGCTCTTCATCTTTTAAAGCGTGCAAAGCGGCCAATGCCACTTCGGTAAAATCACTAGCGCCGCGCGCGGCGAATACCACCCATAATTGCGCCACTAAACGGGGTAGAATTTGAGACAGTGCATTTAATATTGCCCACTCATTATCGCTATAACGAAATGCAGGTAACGTTTTGATCTCACGCAAGGCTAGTAGAGCCTCGGGGGCGCAATCTTGCAAAGTCTCTACGATCATTAAAAACTGATCTTTAAGTGGTTTTCCCACTTTGCCGGCAGGGAATCCGGTACGTTTATCTTGTCGCTTACGATAGTCGCCACTTGAACTTAAAAAGATCTGCCCCAAGGCTTGCCACAGGTTGTACTTATCAACTTGAGCGGCGGGTAAACCAATGGTCCCCTTAAAGCACGTGTAAGGGTTGTCGGGATCCTCCTCTGCTAAATAGCTGCCAATTCCGTCCAGTAATTGGCCTATGTCGGATTGCACTGGCCATAACAGCTCCGTCAGATAAGCAAGATGCTCCTCAACGACTTGTTCGAGAGAGCTTTCGAGAGATTGTCTTGCGGATTCGCCGTTTACCGACATAATTAAAGGTAACCACTGTTCGCGTTTGCCCAATAGGCGAACAAGAAGTTCAACGACCTTTTCCAGCTGATTATCTAAGTGTGCTGCAAGCTCGATTAAAGCCTCGCCGGTGGCGTTATCGACCTCCATTTCGCTTAATAAATTTTGCGCTGCTTCCCGGTAAGCACTCTCTGGGTCATCTAAGTTGTCAGGCGCACCACCCAATTTACTGTCAATAGGCAATTGCGAGACGATAGAGCGAGATAAGCCATCGATGGTCAGTATTTTTAGCCGGTTGGGGTTGTTTAATAACTGCCAATTCAACTCGCTGTCTCGGGCTAAAACGTCTTTGGCAGTTTGCCAAAGTGATTGTTGATGAGCTTGCCCCGGCATGGCGTTGTCGCGTGCATCAATTAATGCATGGAGCACACGCTCTTGCATCTCGCTCGCAGCTTTGTTAGTAAAGGTGATGGCGAGTACTTGTTCAGGACTTTTTACGGTTAGCAATAACTTGAGTAAGCGGTGCGTTAAAAGGCCAGTTTTACCAGAACCGGCGGGAGCTGACACGGCAAAAGAGCGCTCCGGATTAAGCGCTTCTTCGCGTGCAACGTGATCACTAGGCTGTACGATTGTATTCATGGGCGGTTTTGGCTCCAGCGAGCGAGTTCACTGTGTTCATTAATACGGTTTAAGCTGATAAGGTCTTGTTCAAATCTTTTACTTTGTTCAAAGCGGTAATCCACAGGCGCATACCCCGTGGTTATTTCATTCAACAAGCCCGATAGCTGTTCTCGCCAAACTTGCAGTTGCGCCTGCCAAGATTCACTCTCTGGTTCGCTTATACCCTTAATACTTATGTTGTCGCCCCAACCGGTAAAAGCGGTTGAATGGCTGTTGAGCGTGGCGAAACTAATTCCTTGCACCTCTGAAGGGTTGATTTCACAGGCATAGAGCGGTAACTGTGGGTCAAAAAAACTCGCTGCCTGCCAGTTCTTAGTGGCTGTCGCCCCGGTTTTATAGTCGATAATCAGTGTGCCTTTCCCATCTAAGGTGTCTATTCGGTCCACTTGTACGTTCAGTTGGTAACCGGATAAATCAATAGCGTAGAGCTGCTCTATCGCGGTTACTGTAAAGTCAGGCCGCTGTCGTTCCTCGTCAATCCATTTATTCAATAATTTAATGAGACGTATTTTTTCTTTTGCGATAAAACGCGGCCCTAAGGTTTGATTCAATTGGTTGTTAGCCTTCGCTAAGACCGGGTCGATTAAGCTTGCAAACAATTGCTGGATTTTCTCCTCTGACATATCGATGAGCGCAGCTTTGTTGCCGACGGTTTGCCAAAAATCAGCCAGAATTTGATGCAAAATATTGCCACGGTCTAAAGCTGACAAACCCAGGATTGGTTCATCAAAGGCTCTGGCTCCCAAACGAAATTTAGCCAGCGCCGAGAACGGGCAGGTGGCCTGCATCTTGAGTATTCCGGTTCCGCCAGGTAGGCGGCCAGGTGGTAAGGCGGGTGCGTATTCACAGTTAACGATTTCAAGCTTGGATAATGTCGATACGGTTAAATAGTTTTTTTGCTGAGTACTTTGCTCTGTGAGCACAACCTCATTCATCGAGTGTGCAGGGCAAAGCTCCTCAATGATTCGGCTTACTTGTAAATGCCGGTCGCCACTGATGGTGGGATAGCTGAAAACCACTTGTGGAGCACTATGTAACAAGCGCTGGGTCAAGCGAGCTGCATAGTTGAGCTCACGTTCTGAGCTCGATTTAGGCATACCCCAGTCACGCTGCAGTTGTACCGGCAACAAAGGGTTGGGGCTGGCCGCCGGTGGCCAGGCGCCATTGTGCATACCCATAACCCATAAGTCCGTGAATTGTAACCCTGCCGCTTCTAGCGTGCCTAAAATTTGAATGGGGGAGTCTGGTGTTTGCGCCTGAAAAGGGGTACGGCGAAGCGTATTACTCAACGATTCCAGGTAATCCCAAAAACTGCAAATAGGGTGCACCAAGCTCAGAGTATCTAACTCCTCTAGTACTTGATAAAACATGGCTACTTGCTGATGCTCCATGCTGTTTAAAACACGATCACCCGGCCAATAAAATAAATTCAGTAATTGAAGAAGTTCTTGCTTCCAGTGATGAAATTTTTTCTGTGCATTCCAATTTCTAGATTGAGACGCCACTTTCACTAAGCAGCGTTGTAACGTGTAGAGCTCCTCGCTGTCACTTTCAATGTCTGGCAAATCACTAAATACTTGTCGGATACTGCCTAGCGAATACTGCTGGGCAGCTTTTTTGCGAATTTGATTAATCGCTTGTTGCCGTGTTCGCCACTCGATCGAATATTGGCCAATATACCGATTGCCAATAAAGTCACAGGCCGAGGTTAAGTTGTGTTTTTTCAATAGCCCTTGTGCCAGCATCAGTGCAGCATCAATGATAGGAGTGTCCGCCAGAGGGGTGCCAGCCGAAAAGTTATAGGGAGCAACTTCAGCAGGGGTTGTGGGCATCGGTTGCAGCGGCGAGAAAACCGATTGAAAAATACCTTCCACCTGATGCCGGATTTGACCTAAATTAGGGATAACAACCCCAATAACGGCATCCGGTTGTCGCTGTAGGATACGATTCGACCATAACGCCGCCTGCAATATTTCATCTGGGGTATCGGTGAGCGCTTGCAGGTGAACCTGATTTGGGTTGGTTTGAGAGGTTATTGTTTCCGCATTTGGCAGCGCCGCCTGAATAAATTGGGTGACCAATGGGGTAAAGTCATCAAAACCGTAGAGTAGGGCACCCTCTTCAAAGGGTAGGTGGCCGGCGTTTATAGCATGAATTAACAAGTGTTGAATGTTTTCTTCGGTGGATAGTCGATAGTCGGCTAAAGCTTTATGATAGGCTAAATACCACACATCAAATGGGTGGCTGGTCTCATTGGTTTGTTGCGCTTCACGCAAGGTTTGTATTGGGCAAAGCCAGGCATCGAGCGCCATACGGGCCGATTCTGCTTGTGAAATCAGGCGATTGGATTGCAGCAATTGCTGAGCTGTGGCGTAGTGTTCGATCACAACTCGCCAGAGGTAATCGCGCTGATGGGCGCCAATCAAAGACAGGTCATTATCTGGCAGGCCTGATAATTGATAACGAACCCACAATTGTTGCTGCCATTGGCTCAGTGTCAATACCCGCGGAGCTACCCATGAATGATTATTTTGCTGGCTATTAAAGGCTCTAAGTATCTGATTTTTCTGCCTATTGTTGGCGGTGACAATCAGTTTTCCCGCTCTCAGTGCCGGCTCAAAAGCACTGATATCCATTAAAATAGCTGACATGTCCATCCCATAATTGCGTTAAGTTTTAAAGTTTAAAGCTGTAAGGGAGTGCACCGCAACATTTTTGCTGTAGGCATCCCAAAGGGCTAAATTTGATATAGAATGACATTTAGGCGCCACTTAAAAGCCATGGAGTTACGTTGTACGCTATAAATCGCTCATTGAGCACTAAGTTACTATTGATTGTGATCGGTTTTGTCATTTTAAGTGGCATACTAGGCGCTATTCGTGTGGGTTTTGCAGAATCGCAAAGAATCGAGGCCCTCTATAATAATCGTCTGCAGGGTCTATCCACTCGGTACATACAATTTTTACAGGATGAGCTCCAACAACGAGCCAACATCTTGGCCGCTTCTCGTTCGATTTTTATTGATAATCACTCTCTGTATTCTCCGGACACTGCTATCGACTTAAGACCGTACCGGGACGCCGATGGAGCCTATCGTTTATTTGAAGAATACTCAGGCGTTTTTGTACCGAGCTTTCGTAAAATTAACGAGGATGTAAATAAATGGGTATCCGTTAGTAGTAAGACCTGGGAAACACTAACACCAGTCGTTGAGCAAACATTCAACGCTTTTTATTTTATTAGCCATAATAATGTATCTCGGGTTTGGCCGGTTAATATTGTTACTGGCCACTTACCCGAGCATGATGTTACGAAAGAAATCTTTTTCACTGAAGCCGCACCCGAAAAAAATCCTAGTAGAAGCCCCCAGTGGACGCCAATTTACTTCGATAAGTATTCACAAACATGGATGATATCACTGCTGTATCCAGTCTATATCAATGATGACTTTATTGGCATTGTTGGTGGGGACATTAACATTAGTTACTTAATTGACAAGTTAAATCAATTAGATGCTGACGGCAATCAAATACACTCTTTTATTTACGATGAGAAAGGACAATTAATTATACATAGCGGAGACTCACCCCAGCAGAATATTACCACTGGTGAGCATTACCCAATTCTTAAAGCCTCGCAAAGTGGCTTTAAAGCCTATATGAAGTCAGTTGTATCTGGTGATGTCGAATTGGGTGAAATGGCGGCCGTAACTAGTGGCGGCAACGAACTCAATATTGTGGCTCAAAAGTTCAACAACATGGAATGGTTTATTAGCTTTTACTATCCACAGTCGTATATTGAAAAAAATTTCCAAAGCTCTATGCGCGGCGCATATACCAATATTATTGTTTGGGCGGCATTCCTTTTTGTGGTGCTTTTTTTCAGCATAAGACGATATGTGGTTCGGCGTGTAGTCGCACTCGCCAATGCAACCGGCAAAATCAATCAGCACAATTGGGGGTTGAGTGTACCCGAAGAAGGGAACGATGAAATAGCTCGCTTAGGCAGTAGCATCAATAACATGCTTGATCAAATACGTCGCCTAGTTCACGGTTTGGACGATAAGCTTGACTTGCTAGACCGTGCAAGCCAAGAGTCTCGACGTTTGATGAGCGCCATTGAAAATAGCGCCAGTCTAGTCGTTATACTCAACAAGCATTGGAAAATTGAATATGCCAACTCACAATATTGGCAAATTAGTGGCTATGACTCCACAAATATGCCATTAGAGTTCGACCCATTACTGTTTGATGCCAACGATGAGCAGAAGCTATCCTTTCAAGAAATTCAAACCAAGCTAGAAGAGCAAATTCTGCGTGGATTTTACAGTGAGGATTCCGGCAAATGGCAAGCTGAATACCTTGCGATCACAGCCAGTGGCCATAAATTCTGGCTAATGCAAACCGTAACTGCCATCTTAGGCCCGGATCAAGAACTTGAATATTATGTTTGTGTCGGGCAAGACATTACTGACTTAAAAGAAAAACAACAAGAAGTTGAAAAACTCGCTTACTACGATCATCTCACAGGCTTGGCTAACCGGACACTGTTTAAATCACAGCTGCAGCTAGCGCTCGGGCGAGTGTCTCGCAGCGGTCAAAAAATGGCCCTGTTCTATATTGATTTGGATCATTTTAAACGTATTAACGATACATTCGGCCACGAGTCGGGCGATTACTTGCTTATAGAAGTCTCACGTCGGCTAAGAGAGTGCTTAAGGCAAGAGGACGTTGTGGCTCGCCTTGGTGGCGATGAGTTCGCGGTATTACTGCACCATGTCGAAAGTCCACAATATGCCTATGTAGTGGCCGATAAGATTATTCAAGCTCTAAACAAACCTATCGATATTCAAACTAAAGAAGTCATACCTGGTGGCAGTATCGGTATTACGATTGCTCCGGATGATAGTGTTGATATCGATGTGCTAATGAAAAACGCCGATCTTGCCATGTACCAGGCGAAAGAAAAAGGCCGCAATGCATTCCAGTTTTATACCGCGGACATGAATCATGTGGTGGAGCAGCGTCTAACCATTGAGCGGGAGTTGCGACAAGCATTAAAAAGTGGTCAGTTTGAAGTGTACTATCAACCTTTTGTGAGCTATACAACCGGTCAAATAGTGGGTGCAGAAGCTCTGGTGCGTTGGAATCATCCAATTCATGGTTTAGTGCCACCTTGTGACTTTATTCCTGCAGCCGAAGAATCTGGATTAATTGTACCGCTTGGAAAATGGGTTTTAAAAACAGCGTGTTATCAAACCAAAGGGATTCAAAAAGCGCTGGGTCGAAAATTTGGCGTATCAGTGAATTTATCCGCGCGCCAACTGAGTGAGCCCGACTTTATCAAAATATTAGATGCCTGTATCAATGAAGCAGGGTTAGACCCATCTTTGCTGGAGTTAGAAGTAACAGAAAGCACACTAATGGAAGATACTGAAGCGGTTATTGCAAAGCTTCGTGAGATACGCCAGCGCGGCTGCAGCATTGCAATTGATGACTTTGGTACCGGCTATTCTTCGTTAAGTTACCTTAAGAAGCTGCCTATAACCTGTTTGAAAATTGATCGAAGTTTTGTCCAGGATTTGCCCGGCGATGAAGAAGACCGTGAAATCACCTCACTCATTATTGCCATGGCTAAAAGCCTTAATTATGAAGTGGTTGTAGAGGGTGTAGAGACTCTGGAGCAGCATAATTTCTTGGCGCAGCGAGGCTGTCATATTGGTCAAGGTTTTTATTATAGTCGCCCATTGCCCATGGACCACTTTATGACCTTATTGTTCTCTGAGACCAGCAGCGAAAGCTAATTCAAGGGGGCGGTTCTTTAAGGTGAGGTTTGTCTTACTTGTGGTTGCCGCAGGCCTACTGTCACTGTATCCGGGTGGTTGGGTATACCAGTAAACCCCTTGCCTAGTGGCAGACACGTTCGATATTCGCTCTTGAGAATTGTCGAGGTTTAAAATAGAGCTTACTCGTCGGGCGATAGCTAGCCCCGAATCTATAACCTGAATAGGTCTGGCTAAAACAGCTTCAATGTCGGTCTTTAACCAGGGGAAGTGTGTACAGGCAAGCACCAGGGTGTCTAGTTTTTCGGGTGTTGGATTATCTCGAGATATAGTCAATAGCGGGGCCAATATAGCGTTAAGCGCCTCTTTGTTTGGCTCGACTCCTCTCAGTTTATTCTCGGCAATTTGCACAAGCTCTGAGCTACCCACCGACACAACCGTACAGTGGGAAGCAAACTCACGAATTAGCTGCTTAGTGTAGGGGCGGTTGACTGTGCCTGGCGTGGCCAGCACACCAAAATACTGATTGGCAGATTGTTCGGCTGCCGGCTTAATGGCCGGCACAACCCCGATAATGGGTAGGTCCAAGACCTCTCTTAACTTAGGTAAGGCCAAAGTGCTTGCCGTGTTACAAGCAACCACCACCAAATCGATGGGATTGTCTGATAACTCTAAAGTTTGTTGTATTAACTGGACGCAGCGATCAATAACAAAGGCTTCGGATTTTGTACCATAGGGAAAACCGGCATTATCAGACAGATAATCAATGCCTACCGACGGGCAGTGCTGTCGTACCTCATGCACAATAGTCAGTCCGCCGACGCCTGAGTCAAAAACCAATATGTTTGGGTAGGGCTCAACCATGTTCGCATAAATCCGCTATGGCTGTTAGATAACGACTGTCTTCTTGCTCCAGTAGGTCGCTGCCAGTGGGCATGCGGTAGGCTTTAAAAAGGTATTTCCGAGCTTCACTATCTTGTCTTAAATTCCACAAGCATTGCCCTAAACGCATATAGACGAAAGGGCTCTTGTCGCCACCTGGGCAATGGGTTGCCGAAATTAATGACTCCACCCCTTGCTCGTATTGTTTGAGCTTATAATAAGCATCTCCAATAGCGGTTAGTACCCAGCCGGCTTGTTGGTGTTCTATTTGGGGTTTGGGGATTGTAAGCCACCCTTGATAGAATGAGCGCAATGCTAGCCTGTACTCGCCCTTGTCGTATAAACGGTAACCATCAGCGCAGAATCGACGAATTTGGCGTGTTAGTAGGTTGTCACTCATTCGATAGCATCTTTTTGTTTTATGCAGAATTGAGACACATCAGTCAATGCATCAACAGTATAGCGATACAATACAAGATTGTTTAGCTTCAACCGTGAAAAAACACTATGTTTGATCAATTTGTAAACATTTTTGATGGTCAGATGGCGGTTATATTCGCTGTGGTGCTCTTCACACTGCTTCTGGCACTCTGGCTAACCTATATTCGCCCCACCAGCCGTCTTATTCGAGAGTACAGGGCGCAAATATCAGAACTCACTCATGCCGCGAACCTGAACAATAAAGACCACCAACATCAAATGAGTATGCTGGAAGAAAGTGTATCTAGACATCAGCTTAGCTTGCAAAGCGCTCGATCTGAATTGGAGGCGTACAAACAGCGCCATGAAACACTGCGCGAATTTAACACCACAGCGAAAACCAAATTGGCGCAGTTTGAACAATTACAAAATGATTATAAAAATCTACAGCGCCAATTTGTATCCTTAACCGCCTCGAGTGCTAAATTAGAGGCGGAGCTTGACAGTGAACGAAGTCAGTCTATTGAAAAGTTGGCTATTTTAGATGATGCCAAACAAGCACTGACCAAGGAGTTTGAGAATACGGCCAACAAACTGTTCGATCGTAAAGCGCATCAGTTTGATGCTACCAGCCAAAACTTATTAACAGGCACGCTACAACCATTTAAAAATCAAATCGAATCCTTTCGCAAAAAAGTTGAAGATGTCTATGAAAAAGAGAACTCAGATCGAAGTAAACTTGCTGGGCAAATCATTGAGCTACAAAAACAAGCTCAAAGAATTGGTCAAGACGCTATTCAGCTTGCCGACGCTTTAAAAGGAAATAATAAATCACAGGGCAACTGGGGTGAGGTTATTTTAGAGCGATTACTGGAGCAATCCGGTCTGCAAAAAGGACGAGAATACGAAACACAACAGTCAATGAAGGATGCGCAAGGGCAAAAGAAAATCCCTGATGTTGTCATTCATTTACCTGAGGGGAAGCATATTGTTATCGACGCAAAAGTTTCCTTAACTCATTATGAGAAATATTGCAGCGCCGATAATGAAGATTCTCGCCAAACACACTTGCAGGCGCACATTAACTCTTTTAAATCTCATATTAAAAACTTAAGCGCCAAAGACTATGAGCAATTGCCTGAAGTGCGAGGGCTCGATTTTGTATTTATATTTGTACCCATCGAGGCCGCTTTTATGCTTGCCTTACAAAACGACATGTCACTTTATAGTGATGCGTATAATAAAAATATAATTCTAACGAGTCCAACGACATTGCTTGCCATGTTGCGCACCATTGAGAACCTTTGGCGCAACGATAAGCAAAACCGTAACGCTGAGCGTATTGCCAATGAGGCGGGTGCGTTGCATGATCAATTTATATTGTTATTGGAGTCTCTCGAGGCTGTGGGTGATGGCCTGGACCGCACCCAAAAAGCGTTCGATTTAACCCAAAGACGACTACAACTCGGCCGAGGCAATCTATTGCGCAAGGTGGACAATATGAAAAAGCTCGGCGCTAAAACTAAGAAAATCATGCCCGAGCATTATCACAGTGCAATAAATCAATCACCGAATCAGGATGAAAACAATGAATGAGTTTCCAGTATGGGTATTATTGTTAGCGTTATTTATTATCCTAATATTAACCATCACAGCAGGCATCTACCTTTGGAAGCTGAAAAAGCTGAGATTACAGCAACACAATGAGATTGAACGCCAGCACGAAGCCACACAAGCCCAGAGGGGTAGGGTGAACACAAGCATCCAGGTGATTGCAAAAGCCGTTGGTAGTGAAGACATCACTCTTACCGAAGCCAGTATCCGTATATCTATGCTGTTAGACAGCCTTGATGTCGACCCGGCAGTGAATGCTGAATTTTCAGCGTTCTATCAACTCCGGGAAGCGACATCCCACATACCTTTCCTTGAGGCATGGCAGAAGCTGGACAAGCAGGAAAAACGCCGATTAACTAAAGAGAGAGTGGCGGCCGAGTCGCGACATCAGGAGGCCGTGCTTAAGGCGGCAAAAGAAATTATTGGGCGGAACTTTTAGTATGGCTGGAGGGTGTAGCACCCTCCAGTGATTTATGACATTTTATGGATCTATTACCGTTTCATCAATACAGCACCACATTCGATATGATCAGTAAATGGGAATTGATCGAACACGGCAAACTCAACCACCTTATGGCTAGCACTCATCGCCTGTATGTCTCTGGCCATGGTTTCAGGGTTGCATGAAATATACATGATGTTCTGAAATCGCTTGGCAACCTCGGTCGTGTGTTCATCCAAGCCCGCCCTGGGCGGATCGACAAAGATGGTAGTGAAGTTGTAATCCTCTAAGGCAATGTCTTTTAAGCGCCTGAATGGCCTCACATTATCGAGTGCTTGCGAGAAGTCCTCACTCGACATTCGAACCACATTAATGTTCTCCACATTATTTTCGCGCATATTATACAGAGCAGAATTGACCGAAACTTTAGAGATTTCTGTGGCTAAAACTTTATCGAAGTTCTGCGCGAGCGGCAGGGTGAAATTACCGTTACCACAGTAAAGTTCGAGCAAATCACCACCAATGCCTGAGCTTTTTTCCACTGCCCATGTCAGCATCTTTTGACAAATAACAGCATTAGGTTGGGTGAAGCTGCTCTCAATTTGTTGATAGGTATATTCACGGCCCAAAACGGATAGCTTTTCTATGACATAGTCGCGTCCAATGATCACTTTCTGTTTACGGCTGCGACCAATGATACTCACACTAAGTAAGCTGGTTAGAGCTTCAGCCTCAGCGTGCCAAGCATCATCCAGCTTCTTATGATAAATCAGAGTGATGACGGTCTCACCCGCTAGAGTGGTCAAGAACTCTGCCTGGAATAGTCTTTTGCGAAGGGTTTCACTTTGGTTAATTTCAGCTAAAAGGCGAGGCATCAATTCATTGATGCGGTGATAGCCCGGTGTAAACTCCTCGATTAGGTAAGGGGTTTTATATTCCCCTTTTTTATACATCGCATAAAAAGCCGTTGAGCCCTCCTGCCATACTTTAAACTCTGCCCGCATCCTATATCCGGATGCGGGGGATTCGTACACTTCTGGTTCGGGAATGTCAGTATCAGAAAGTAAGCGTCTTACTTTGTTTAGCTTTTCATTAAGCTGTGCTGGGTAACTTTCATCCGAAAATGGAACTATTGTCATTGCTATCTCTAAGTTAGTCTTGAATATCGGTAGGTTCTTGCTTGCTACACTTTCCCCAGTCACATTCGATTAATGCCAACCCAGAATTTTGACAGTAGCTCGCATAGGTTTCTTGGGGCCAGCTGTTGTTTAGCGTGAGCAATTCAACCGCTCGGGGGCAAGTTTGGGCTAATGATTGGGTGACCTGGTAGAAAGATTTGCCTGGCGTAGGGAGTTTTGGTAATAACTTGAACAACTCAAAGGCTCCCAGGGCGCCGGCATTAATTGAGCTAACTTGCTCATAAAGTGCTGATAGTTTTCGAGGTTCTGCATAGGAATCATAAAAGGCATTGGCTTGTTCAAAGCTAGCCTGACAAATGTCATAGCGTGCGTCTGGGCCGCGATTGGCTAAGTTCTGTTGCTTTTGCACCCGCACTACAACGTCTCGGTACTGTTTAATATCCTGCAGTGAAAAAGTACCCCCTTGCCATTGAACCCAGTCCTGTCGCGTGTGAGCAAGGTACAACTCACTGGCATTTATAGGCTTTGAATTTGCTTTGAGCCAGTCAAGGTAAACGGAGTTGGCCTCATCACCAATCTCACCACCGAGGCTCATACAACCATTTAAAGACACCATTTGCTCAATCGCGCGGGGGTGAATCTGTTTTGATAGTTGTAAGATCTCTGCGTCAGTCACCGGTGGTGGCTCTTTGGTCTGACAAGAAATGACTAACATTGACAGCATTACCAATACGGCTGTACGAAATATGACCATCTGTGATGACATAACATTTACTCCGGTGAGGCTTGGTGGGCGGAATTATGTGTACTTTCCGTAGCAGGCTTGGACAGAGGAAGAGTAATAACAAACTCCGTTCCCTCACCTAGGGTCGAATTGACACTGATCGACCCTCCATGGTGCTCTGTGATTATAAAGTATGATACCGATAAACCTAAGCCAGTCCCTAGGCCTATTTCTTTGGTGGTAAAAAACGGCTCGAATATGTGACGTGTGACTTCTTCAGGCATGCCAGGGCCGTTATCTTTAACGGTTAAAATGGCGTTATCGTCTTTTTGCTGAAGTTGGATAAATATTTTGGCTTGATTATCCAAATTAGGCCCTAATGCTTGGGCGGCATTGCGTACTAAATTGAGTAATACCTGTTGAATTTCAGCAGCACAGCCAATCAAATCGGGCACACTTTGATCAATATCGACCACCAAGTCGGGCAGGGGGGATGGCTCAGCCTTTAATAGGCTTATACCATGGCTTATAACATGGCCTAGATCATAGGGCTGAGGTCGTTGATTACTATGGCGAGAAAAATCTAGCATATTGGTGACTATGTCGGCCGAGCGTTCCCCCGCTTCGCGTATGTCTTCTAAAAACTGGGAGACTTTGCGATCGGCAAAATATTGCTGCAGAGCATCTAACTCTAGCCCTAGTGAATGCGCAGCAACCTGATTTGCCGGAAGTTCCGGTGATGTTCGACGGTAAATATTTTGCACCCCGTGCAGTATGGTACTAAGGGGGTTGTTAATTTCATGAGCCATACCAGCGGCGAGCTCTCCCAGTGAGAGCATTTTTTCGTTTTGGATCATCATATTTTCAACACGAACACGCATGGTGACATCATCTATACGAATAACGGCCCCGATGGATTGTGCAGCAATCAGAGGGTAAATCGTAAGGTCGCAAAAACGAGTATCGCCAGAGTACAGCTCTTGAAAGTTTTCAGTTATATACGGTGTGCCGGCATTAATGGTTTCGGCAATGGTGGCGCTTTGGATCGGTAAGGTGGGGTATACATCCAGAATATGTTGTCGCAGTGCCTGCTCTGCCGGAATGTCACACCTTTTTTCTGCTGCAGCATTCCAATGAGTAATAAAGCCTCGGTGGCTGACCCCGATAATAATCGAGGGCATCGAGTTAATGATGCTGTGTAAGTATTCTTGAGTTTCACGCAACAGCAGCTCGGTAGCCTCGTGGCGTCCAATTTCTTGATACAGCTGATCATTCGTGTTGTGTAAAGACTCGGTACGTGCTTTGACTTGCTCCTCTAGCGCATCGCGCGAAGCACAGAGTGCTTGTCGAGCGCGAGTGATCTTTAGCCGGCTACGCTGAAGCCCAACAATTAGAGCAGTCTGTAGGGCCAGTAGCAGGATAATAATAAACCATAACCAGCGTTGGTCAGAGGCAACGTCTGATGGACTTGCCATAACCGATTCGCTGGTCACCACGAAAGCGCCGCAAAGGATTAACCAAAAAGGAATTCTTTTCACAACATATTTAAATGAGTCGAATAATAAGGATTTTTTCAGTCTAGCATTTTATGGCCCGCACTTATATTGCTTCTAACTTCTTAATATTGATTAAAAAATAGAAAAAATGCTTACAATATAGACACTTAGGGGAATTATTTAAAAAAATGTTTGACAGCTTCCGGCATTTCAGTAGAATGCCCACCATCTGATGAGGGGTGGTTAGCTCAGCTGGGAGAGCATCGCCCTTACAAGGCGAGGGTCACAGGTTCGATCCCTGTACCACCCACCAATCAGCATTGCGGACCGGTAGTTCAGCTGGTTAGAATGCCGGCCTGTCACGCCGGAGGTCGCGGGTTCGAGTCCCGTCCGGTCCGCCACTATTTAAAAAGGCTCCACTTTGTGGGGCCTTTTTTTATGCCTGTTAAAAAGGCACATGTTGACTTGACGGGACGATAAACCCGCGAAGCGGTGTTCGACCAATTCGTCGGGAGCGAATTGGCACAGCGTAACGCGCTGCCCGAAGGGCGGCCATCAGGAAGATGGCCGTAACTAATGGCAGGATAGCCATTTTGCACAGCGCGAAGGCGCTGCCACTAGGGTGGCCGCCACGGGCCGAAAAATGGCTCCTGCATATTCGGCATTCCCACCATCTATAGCGGTTAAGGCGGCCATGTTTCCCGTCCGGTCCGCCACTATTTAAAAAGGTAATGCCGCTCGGGCGGAGCGATAACATTTGAGTTGATCAGCCAGGCACTGACATACCCCCCAAAAATCCTCATCTACTACTTATTGACGATAAGTCTATTCTCTGCGAGCAGGTTGGCGCATATAACCACATTAAGGATCTTTTTTATCACGTAATTGTCACATTTTTATGCGATTTTAACGTTGATGGAACTAAAACGCGCTGTTTTAGCTCTAATAGTCGATTGTTAATAACTAGGAGATTTACACATGCAAGATTATTTAGAAGAATTACTCGATACTGGGTTCGATGACCTTGATGATGAGTACTGTGAGGATTATGCCGAAGTATAATGGCCTGAAAACGGCCATTATTGTGTCCTTTCTAATTACACCCTCCCGCAAAACCTGAACTAAATCCCACATTTACACCTTTAAAGCCCAACTAATACGACATTAGCTGATTTCTGACTGTGCCAACCCTATAATTAGGGAGTAATCTATACCTAGGCGACAGTGGTGATACAGGATGCGAAATGTCGAACCGTGATATAACAAAGGAAGCGATAGCCATTTTTGTCGATGATTTTATCGATAGAGAGCTTCAGTACCCTGAGTTTGAGGCGGTTATGGACGGTTTTGTACCCATGCCAGACTTTGCCGGTACAACTGTCAATGCGGTTTACCTGTTAATTAATCAAGACTTAAAAATCACAGGTTGTGTCTTTTTTAAAGTTGGCTTTAACACCAAAGGCATGATCGCCGATAAGTGGAACGTCCCCCTGCAGCAACTTGTGAATAACGCGGCAAAGGGGCCTGACCTGGGCGCCAACCCCATTGCATTGGCTTGTTATAGCCAATGCCCCATTGCGATGCAGCAACAAAGCCTCTGGGATCCAACGATGGAGCCTGGACGCAATAGCTTTGTATTGCTTAAAAAAGCCGTTGCCAGTAATCGTCTAGGTCTAGTCTTCCCAGAGCCAGAATCCCCCTCCAATTCGGAACTTAATTCAGGGCAGATTGGATTTAATGAAAGACTGGAACGAGAGTACGCTACCGCAATGCGTACCCGGCTTGCTCATACACTGAAAGAGCAGCGGCTACGCATCAACACGCTAAAAAGCAAGATGTCTCTGAAAATAGATGCCCTTAAGCGTGAACATCAAATACGCCTGGCCGATTACCAAGTTCAAATGCGATCACTGCAAGAGGTGAACGCACAATTGCAAGCTGATATTGAGGCACATAAAAAAGAACTGGAGCTAAAAGACAGTAAAGTCCAGGGTGTTCGTGAATACTATGAACACAAGCTTAGTGCGGCCCAGCTTAACGGTGGGGCACAAATAGAGGCACTCGAATCGGGTTTTACTCAAGAATTGGACGCTCAGGTCGCACAGGTAAAAGAAGAATTACAACAACAGCTAGACATGAAAGATATGGAGCTGTTTTACCGCCAACAGCAAGAAGAGAGCTTGCGCGAGGAGCTAAACACCTTACGCGACGAACATGAGTCTTTACTTGAGCATGGCAGCTCAAAAATATTGGTGCCTCTGAGTAAAGCGGGTATAAGTTTTGTAGTCTTCCAGCCGGGGCTGGGGCAGATAACTTTACCACCCGACCAAGTGGCGGAGTATATGTCAGCCCCGGCAGAATTTGCAGCGGACAAATGCGGTGTGACGGTAGAAACCTACAAACTATGGCTCGACCATAACCATTCACCATACTGCAACGCCAAAAATGCTGACGGTGAAGAGTGTGGTGCGGGTGTAAAAAGAGTGGCCAACCCCACCGATTTTCACAACGGTGAAACCAACCGCTGCGACATCCATAAAAGTATAGGCGGCAATTTAAACATAGGGCGCGGCTAATGAGTGCCCAAATGCCAGAAAGTGCTCTGTTAGAGCGCGCCATGATGGTTCCTTATCAGGCCATTAGCATGCCGAACACTACTAAGCGTGGTTTAAAGCTCTTGATGCGCAGAGACGATTTGATTGATCCCAACGCAATTGGCAATAAGTTCTACAAACTCTACTTCAATATCAATCATGCAATTAAAAGCCATAAGCGCCGCTTAGTCACTATGGGTGGCCCCTGGTCAAACCATCTGTTGGCCTGTGCACAGGCGGCCCGAAAAAACGGAATGCAAAGCCGGGCATTAATTCGCGGAAAGCATCATAAATTCCTTAGCCAAACCCTGCAAGACTGCCAATCATTAGGCATGCAGTTAGATTTTGTCAGTACTACCGAGTATCAGTCACTAACGAATTTACCGCACAGTGAGCAAGCTTCACTGCCCGATAAATTATTAGAAAACCGGCAACATGATTACTTTATTCCCGAGGGAGGATGTAATGATTTAGGGGTTAATGGCTGTCAATACATTGGTCAGGCAATTCGACGATATTCCGGCACCCCCTCAAGCGTATGTGTCGCGGTTGGCACCGGTGGTACCTTTCGGGGAGTTGTGCAAGGTTTAGGTGGCCTTTGCCACACCTTGGGTGTTGCGGTGCTTAAAAACACACAAAAAAAAACGAACCTTCTCGGTTTAGACAGCATTAATCATCAGCCATGGAGTTTAGCGTGGGGCTTCGATCTTGGCGGCTACGGGCGCCGACTACCTGCCCAGGCCGTAAATTTTTGGCGAGCATTCGAGCAAAATAATCAAATAGCGATCGACCCCGTTTACACATTGAAAATGCTGTGGGGGGTTGATCAATTGGCCAGACTAGGATATTGGAAGACTGGGGACACTGTCATTGTGATACATACTGGTGGGCTGCAAGGGCGCAGAGGATTTTCCCAACAAATGGATTGGCCAACACCTAAACCTGTAATGTGACCTAAATATGGATAATCTATTACAACCAAATCAAGCGTCCACTCCGGTCGATCCGGCACTTATACACTCTCTCGTGCCGCTCAAAGACATGAGTAAAGCGCATGTTAATGAGTTGCTGGAATTTGCCCAAACAGAATATTTGTATCAAGGACAAACGCTTTTTAATCGCGGTGCCATTGATAACTGCCACTTGTACCTGCTCTATGGAGATTTACTTTTAGAGTCAGAATGCGGCGTTCAGCAGGTAATTAAAGGTCGCAGTTCATTACTACCAATTGCTCACTGCAAGCCAAGACAGCAGCAGGCAACAGCACTAACCGATTGTGCGGTGCTTAGAATTGAAAGCAATACTCTGGACAAGCTGCTCACTTGGAGCCAGGTTGCCGATTATCTGCACAGTATTATTGCCCGCGATCGCGACCTCGATGAAGATGTGCAGTGGATGATGCAAGTTTTACATTCAAACTTATTTTTCAAAGTTTCCCCATTAAATGTTGACGAAGTGTTTAGTCAAATGGAGTCGACCGTTGTCGATACAGGAGAAGTCATTTTACGACAAGGAGAGCTCGGTGATCGCTGCTATTTCATTAAAGAGGGAGTGGCCCATGTCACAAGACAAGGTGAAACCGGTAACGAATTTGTAGCTGAAATACATCAAGGCCGATGTTTTGGCGAGGATGCTCTGGTTAACGATGCCCCGCGTAACGCCACTGTGACCATGGCCACTGATGGTGTTTTAATGTATCTACGCAAGCAAGAGTTTTATCGGTTAATAAAAGCGCCCGATGTACCCACTGTGCCGCTTTCGCAGGCCATCGAGTACGTGAATGATCTACCACAGGTACTGGTCGATGTTCGATCCGATGAAGAGTATGCCGTTGGTCATCTGCACCAAGCGGTCAATATACCTCTGCACTTACTGGGCATAAAGTCACGCTTATTGCGCATTGGCGTTGAGTATATTTGTTATTGTGATACCGGCCGACGCAGCCAAGCCGCCACGCATTTATTGCGAGAGCAGGGCTTTATGGTTAAAGCGCTCGCGAACTGTGAGCAGGTTTTTGAGGGCTGTAAGGATAGCCCTGAGCTAGAAGTTGGCTCAAACTATGTTCTGCGCGAAGGCTACTCTAAGCCGGGCCATTGATTGTTGACTACACAGTAGCGGCGGGTCTCGAACCAAAAACCTTTCTGATGGTATTGCAATTGTGCCACCATACGGGGATGTCCATCGTAGGTTATTTGGCCATATAATGCCGCGCACAACTGAGGAGCTGTTAACGGTATACAACATTTATGAAGCCGGGCAGGGCCAATCCAGCGATTGCGAGGAATAATCGTGTAGAGGCCTTTTTTATCAACCCTGTGCAGCTGATTAACGGGTAACCATAGATATTCAGCGGTACTTTTGTTGTGATACTGGCCTTGATTCGCGATAGATTTCAAGTCTCTATGCCCGGGCCAAAATAGCGCACCTTTTAGAATTAAACGCTGTTGTATTAAGCCGAAATCAATCTGGTTTCGGGCTAAAACAGTTTGTGTGGTGGTCTTATGTAGCAACGGAAATTGATGGCCTTGTAAATGATCCAGTTTTTTCCCAAGACTGTCATTGGCGTTGGGGCCAATCCAGTGGTGGTACGACTGAGGATTATCACCGACCAGCAAATAAAACTTTACCGCAGCTTCAATGTGTATAAACCGAGCATTCTCTTCTATGACATAATCGAGTGAACCAATGGTTTTTTTATTGTGTTCAATTTGTAAATTATGGGCAAGGATTTTAGTGTTCCCGCCAGCTTGCCAAAAAAAGCTCCAAAGTGACTCAAAATATAAACCTAACCGAGTACTTTTACGCTGCGCTAAATGCGCCAATAATAAACTGGGGTTGTCATCCTGTTGTTTTAACCACAGGCAGATATCATCTTTATTGGTTGCGGGCTGATAAAACTCCATGCCGTTGGCCAGCGGAGTGCTCAATAAGTGCTCGCCCATACAGCTAGCCGCCAGGTCACGAACCTGCGGTGTACGCAATGAATGCACAAATTCTAGCCAGGGGTTGATAGGCATCTCCTTGGTTATTTGGCGTGTTATTATTCGCCTGCCATAATTAGGTGTCAATCAATAGCTAGGCTATGAGGATTATAATGAGTCAGTTTTCTCGAATTGGACTAATCGGACGTCTCGATAATGACCGGGCAAAATACACGGTTCGACGACTTATAGAGTTCCTTGAGACCTGCGACGTTAAGGTTTATATCGATGAACAAACCGGGCAGTTAATTAACGTTGATCGCGACTTTGAAGGCGTAAGCAAGGTTGCTATGCCAGAATTAGGCGCCAATTCAGATCTGGCTATTGTAGTGGGAGGTGACGGCAGCTTACTCAGTGGGGCTCGAGATTTGGTCGAATACAATGTCCCCATTTTAGGCATTAATCGTGGCCGGCTTGGGTTTTTAACCGATATTGTGCCGGACGATATTGAACAAAAAATCACCGAAGTGCTTACCGGCGAATACGTACAAGAACAGCGGTTTATGCTGGATATGCGCGTTGAGCGTTGTGGCGAGACGGTATGCCGGGGCGATGCCCTGAATGACGTGGTGCTCCATCCCGGTGAATTTATCCGAATGCTCGAATTTGAGCTCTATGTCGACAAACACTTCGTCACCTCGCAGCGCTCCGATGGCATGATCGTATCAACGCCTACGGGCTCTACCGCCTACGCTCTGAGTGGTGGTGGCCCCATTATGCACCCCAAATTAGACGCCATTGGTCTGGTACCGATGAACCCTCACACCTTGAGCAGTCGGCCAATGGTCGTGCCCGGCGGTAGCTTAATAGAAATTGTGGTGGGCGAGGGTAATAGCGCTATCCCGCAAGTGACCTGTGATGGCCAAACCCACGATACAGTACAAGGCGGCGATAAAGTCATCATCACCAAAAAACCACAAACTCTGCAACTTATTCATCCAGTCAATCATAACTTTTATGAGCGCTGTCGCTCAAAGTTGGGCTGGGGAGGGCATCTACTGGAGCGATCATGAGTGATCTCCAAGCCACAGAAGAGTTAAACGTTAAAGCGAGCCACTTGGATATTATTGGCGATGTACACGGCTGCGCCAATACCTTACAAAGGCTGCTGCAAAAGCTCGATTACCAAAAAGTGGCTGGGGTCTATCGCAACCCTCAACGCAAAGTAGTCTTTGTAGGTGATATTGTCGATCGTGGCCCTAGAATACGTGAAGCTCTAGCCATAGTGCGTGATATGGTGGATGCTGGGGAGGCCACTATGGTGCTGGGCAACCATGAGTTGCATGCATTGTGTTACTGTTTGCCTAACCCCAATATTCCCAACCACTATTTGCGCCCTCATACCCCTCGCAATACCTCTATTATCCAAGAGACGTTAGAGCAATTCGCAAATCACTCCCAGGACTGGCAAGACCACTTGAGGTGGCTTAAGCAGCGCCCACTGTATTTTCAAATGCCGGGGGTGCGTGTTATTCACGCCTGTTGGGACCAATCGGTTATTAACAGGCTGGCTGCTGTTATCCCCGAGGCTAGGTGGTCAGAGTTGGCGGACCCAGCCAGTCAGCTGTCACGCGACGTTAAACGCTTAACCTCAGGTGTTGAATTACCTCTGCCTGAGCCCCATATTATGCTCAGTGCTGAAGGGTACAGACGCAGGTCGTTTCGGGCCGGCTTTTGGCAGTCAAACCCAGTAAACCTGGGCGCCTTAGCCTTTCAGCCGGACCCGCTACCAGATTCAGTGGCCGCGCTACCTGTTACTGACGATATTAAAGCGCAGCTGGTCGTGTACGATTCAAGCCAGCCACCACTATTTGTGGGTCATTATTGGCTCAATGGCTCACCGAAGCCAATTACAGAAAATATTGCATGTCTGGATTACAGTGCAGTAAAGTTTGGTCGCTTAGTGGCCTATCGATGTGATGGTCGTCAGACGTTACACCCCAACCAATACAACTGGGTTTATGTTGACCCTTAGGCCGTACTTTGTCCTGGATACCCATTCAATCATACCCAATCGACCGAGATTTAACCGATCTGGTTGAAAACTTGCGATCCGGTGGCGTTAATTGTCGAGTAATTGAGCGCAATAGTGAACAAGTCCTATTTTTAGACCCGGCCCAACAAGAGGCAGGTAGGGCGATTCTGCAACGCTGGGAGCAAGGTGATTACAATAACGCGCCTAGGTCACAGACAAGCCTGTGGCATGGCCTGTCGCTGCGCCAGCTTGCGCAAACGCCAGTCACTGCCATTTTGTTAATATTGAGTCTGGCGGGTTACTTTGTCAGCACCTTACCCGCGTTACAACATTGGCAGTTTGTCCTTACATTGGTTCCAATAGAAATCGTATCGGGCCGATGGTTAGCCTTTGGAGAGCTCTCCGACTCATTAGGACGCCATGAATATTGGCGCTTAGTGACCCCTGCGTTTTTGCACTTCTCCATTCTACATTTAGTGTTTAATGGACTTTGGACCTGGGAACTGGGCCGACGTATAGAAATGCTCAAAGGCACCAGCTTTGCAATGGGCTTTTTTATGGTGGCCGCCATTTCGGGTAATTTATTACAATATTATTGGTCCCCCGAGCCATCTTTGCTGGGGGGCATGTCCGGTGTAGTCTATGCGTATTTAGGTTTCTTAGCGGTTTCACACGCGCTTAAGCCCCATCCGCTAACGGCCATTCCGCGCGGTATTTTGATGTTTATGTTGATCTGGCTGGCTATAGGGTTTACCGGTGTAATCGACTTTGCGATAAGCGGCAGTGTTGCCAATGCGGCACATTTAGGTGGATTAATTGCAGGCGTATCTATAGCAGCTATTAGCTTGCTATTTGATAGATTTTTTTCGGAGCAGAAATGAACGACAATTTTCAGCAGGTTATTAATAACCTGACCCCAGATGTTTACCAAAACCTGAAGCGTGCCGTTGAACTGGGCAAATGGCCAGACGGAAAAGTTTTAACTCAAGAGCAGCGCGACACCTGCATGCAAGCGGTTATTGCCTACGAACATATTCACCTCCCCCCCGAAGAGCAGGTAGGCTATATTCCACCCAAGCCGGGTGACGCCTGTGACGACGAAACAAAACAAAACAGCTCGGAGCAGCCTCTTAAATGGAAGTAATTCCCGTAAACGAGCTGCCAGAGAGTATGAGCGGTGGCTTAAAGAAAATGGCTGTTAGTTTAAATAATAGCAATGCTCAGGTTAGTTACGCCTTACACTGCGGCCAACACACCGTAAATGCCAATGAACTCATTGGTCGCACCTTGACGATCACCTATGCCGGATCAATCCACTGTTTGCACTGTAACCGTAAAACTCGCAAAAGCTTTAGCCAGGGCTACTGTTACCCGTGCTTTCAATCACTGGCCCAATGCGACTCCTGTATTGTGAGTCCAGAGAAATGTCACTATCACATGGGCACGTGTCGCGATCCTGCATGGGGCGATGATTTTTGTATGAATGATCATATCGTGTATTTGGCGAATTCATCAGCACCTAAAATAGGCATCACCCGCGCCACGCAAATCCCCACGCGTTGGGTTGATCAAGGTGCCGCTCAAGCGTTACCCATTCTCAAAACGTCCAGCCGCCGTATAGCAGGGCTGGTCGAGGTGATTTACAAGCCCCACATCAGTGATCGCACACAATGGCAACGAATGTTAAAAGCGACTCCTGAGGACATTGATTTACATCAGTTAGCGTTAGAGCTACAGGCCAAAGTGGCGCCGGAAATAAAGACAATACAAAATGAATTTGGCACGGACTGCATGACGGATTTAGTCTCGAACGATACTAAAAGCACCCGCATACACTATCCGGTTAATAGTCACCCGGTCAAAGTCAAATCCGTTAATCTTGATAAAACACCAGTTTTCACCGGCGAACTTACCGGCATCAAAGGTCAATACCTAATATTTGGTGACCAGGTGCTAAATGTGCGTAAGTTCGGCGGCTATCATGTCGATATATCCATTTCTAATTCGTGAGCCCTTTATGAATATTGCCGAATCAGAGACTGCAATGAAAACAATTTATTTAAAAGACTACCAACAGCCAGCTTATTGGATTAAAAAGACCGAACTGGATGTAGCCATTTACAGCGGTGAAACGTTTGTTCAGAGCAAGCTTACCATTGAAAAAAATTCAGCGGTGCAAAGCCAAATTCTGGACTTACACGGCGAAAACCTAGAGCTGCTTGAGATTAAAATTGACGGCAGAAATCTGGCGGAAAGTGAGTATACTTTAACCGATACTAGCCTGAGTTTAACGCCCCCCGTTCAGAACTTTACACTAGAGACGCGTGTTCGAATTGAGCCTGAAAAGAACACATCGCTTGAGGGTTTGTATCGATCCAGAACGATGTATTGCACGCAGTGCGAGGCCGAAGGCTTTCGTAAAATCACCTATTATTTAGACCGCCCTGATGTTATGAGTGACTTCACCACTCGACTATCCGCGGATAAAACCACCTGCCCGGTGCTGCTTTCTAACGGCAATTTAATCGACAGTGGCGATCTGGACGACAGTCGTCATTTTGCGGTGTGGCATGATCCACACCAAAAACCCGCTTACCTTTTTGCAATGGTAGCGGGAGATTTGGCTCATATCGAAGATTCGTTTACCACCTGCTCTGGGAAACAGGTGTGTTTAAAAATCTTTGTCGAACCAAAAGATTTAACCAAATGTGATCACGCTATGGCGTCGCTCAAAAATGCCATGCGTTGGGATGAAGAGCAATATGGCCGTGAGTACGACCTCGATATCTTTATGATTGTCGCGGTTGATGACTTTAATATGGGGGCCATGGAAAACAAAGGACTTAATATTTTCAACACGTCGTGTGTGTTGGCAAGTCCTGAAACCACTACGGATGCTGGTTTTCAGCGAGTGGAGGGAGTTGTCGCACACGAATATTTCCACAACTGGACCGGCAACCGGGTTACCTGCCGGGACTGGTTCCAGTTGAGCTTGAAAGAAGGGTTTACGGTTTATCGGGATTCGGAATTCTCCGCCGATATGGGATCGCGAACCGTTAAGCGAGTTGAAGATGTTGCGTTTTTGCGTACTCATCAGTTTGCCGAAGATGCCGGCCCAATGGCACACCCCATTCGACCCGCCAGTTATATGGAAATATCCAACTTCTATACCTTAACCATTTACGAAAAAGGTTGTGAAGTGGTGCGCATGATTGCCAACCTGCTTGGGCCTGAATTATTCCGTCAAGGTTCAGATCTTTATTTCCAGCGCCACGATGGCGAGGCTGTTACCACGGAAGATTTTGTAGCCGCAATGGCCGAGGTATCCGGCCGTGACCTGACTCAATTTGGCCATTGGTACAATCAAGCGGGGACACCTGAGCTCACCATTACCGATGAGTACGATGAAAACTCACGTCAGTACACTTTAACCATCAGCCAATACACACCACCCACGCCTGAATTGACTGAAAAGAAACCATTTCATATACCGCTGCGGGTCGGCTTAATTGGTGATGCCGGCGAATTGGCACTAACACTGGCTGACGAGACTTTAGAAGACTTACCCTCTGATAACACCGATCGGGTATTAGAAATAACAGAAACTACGCAGAGCTTTGTATTTAACAATGTGCCAGAAAAACCCGTACCTTCTTTACTGCGCGATTTCTCAGCACCTGTGAAGATAAAATATAATTACAGCCGTGACGATCTGTGTGCACTCGCCATACGCGATAGCAATGGCTTTAACCGTTATGAGGCGGTGCAAAACCTAGCGATGGCGGTTATCGACGACGCACTTAATGCCAATGCAAGCGGCGCTAGCTTTACCTTGGATTCGCGTTTAACCGACATCTATCGCCAATTGTTAGCTCAACCGGATTTGGATCAGGCTATGCTCGCTTATATGTTGAGCTTGCCCGCCGAAGGTTATATAGCCGAACAACAAACACTTATAGACCCACTGGCTATTCATCGAGCCCGTCTGCAAGTCAAAAGCGCTCTGGCTCAAGCACTGCATGCTGAATTCAAGGCGGTGTTTGAAAACCTCAAAGCGATTGTGCCTTACAGTGCCGATGCGCAAGCAATTGCCAAGCGCAGCCTAAAAAATGTGTGTCTGTCGTATTTAATGGATGCCCCTGGCGAACAAGAGCTCTCTTTGTGCCTTGAGCAATTCCAATCAGCCAACAACATGACCGATGAGATGGCAGCTTTAACCGCACTGGTTATGGCCGATAACGAACAGGCCCAACAAGCCGCCGAGCAAGCGTTAGCAAGCTTTTATAACAAATGGAAAAATGAAGCCCTGGTGGTCAACCAGTGGTTGGCACTGCAAGCGCGCAATACGGCCGCCGGTGGTCTTACACGGGTCAACGCTTTAATGCAACACGAGGCTTACGACAGTACCAACCCCAACAAAATCAGATCGGTTATCGGCAGTTTTTGTGGGGCGAACACGCCTAACTTCCACAACATTAGCGATCCGGCAGCGCAGGGGGGCTATGCCTTTTTAGCCCAGCAGATCCGCGAGCTAGACGCTAAAAACCCACAAATCGCCGCCCGCTTACTGAGCCCGCTGACGCGCTGGCGTCGTTATGCTGCGCCTTTTAGTGAGTTAATGCGTGAACAGCTGCAGGAGTTAGCCCAACAGCCCGGTTTATCTCCCGACTGTTATGAAGTGGTCAGCAAAAGCCTGGCTTGATAGGCTAGGCAATGGTGCAATAGGAGTCTTACATGCCTGAAACAAGCAATAAACTGGTTATCGCAATTTCCTCGCGAGCACTGTTTAACTTGGATGAGAGCCACCAAGTCTATAAAGATAATGGGCTTGAGGCCTACGCCCGCTATCAAATTGAGCACGAAGACGAACCGCTGGAAGCTGGCGATGCTTTTCCTATGGTACAAAAATTATTGCACCTAAACGAAGGGCTAGCCGGAGAGCCTCGGGTAGAGGTCATCTTGCTGTCGAAAAACAGCGCTGATACCGGTCTCAGGGTGTTTAATTCCATTGAGCACTATAAGCTCAATATCACCCGTGCGGCTTTCGGTGGGGGGCATAGCCCATACCGTTACGCACAAGCGTTTGGCTGTCAGTTATTTCTGTCCACCGAGGCCGACGACGTACGCAATGCATTAGAGCACGGGATTGCCGCCGCTACCTTGATGGCGCCTAAAACTAGCAGTAAAAACGCCAGTCAATTGCGCTTTGCCTTCGATGGTGACGCCGTTTTATTCTCGGATGATGCCGAGCGTATTTTCAAGCAGGAAGGGCTGTCGGCTTTCACCGAAAGTGAAAAAGCCGCCGCCAAGACACCACTACCGGGCGGTCCATTTAAACCATTTTTGGATGCTTTACACCGCTTACAGGCCGAATTTGGCGATGTAGAGGATTGTCCCATTCGCACCGCTTTGGTTACCGCACGTTCTGCGCCGGCTCACGAGCGAGTTATCCGCACACTGAGAGCCTGGAATATCCGTATTGATGAGTCATTATTTCTCGGCGGACTGCCTAAGGGCGAGTTTTTAAAGGCCTATGGGGCCGATGTCTTCTTCGATGACCAACAGGCACACATCGATTCAGCCAGTGCCCATGTTGCCACCGGGCATGTCCCCCATGGGGTTGCTAACACCAAGTCAGTTGAGCAAAAACCCAACAGCAATGGATAAATACTATTCAAAAGACTATATTTTGGTACTTAGCGCAAAATTCGACTATTCTATGGATGAATAATCAACTATATTTTTATAACACGAATATCAAAAGCCATTTGGAGGGCTTATGAAGCTGCAACAACTCCGGTATATATGGGAAGTGGCTCATCACGACCTTAATGTATCCGCGACGGCGCAGAGTCTATACACCTCACAGCCCGGTATCAGTAAGCAAATTCGCTTATTGGAAGATGAGCTAGGGGTAGAAATATTTTCTCGCAGCGGTAAGCACCTAACCCGGATTACCCCAGCCGGAGAGGCGATTCTAAAAACCGCAGGTGAAATACTGCGCAAAGTAGAAAGCATCAAACAAGTAGCTCAAGAGTTTAGCAATGAACGCAAGGGTAGTTTGTCCATTGCCACGACTCACACCCAGGCTCGCTATGCACTACCTCGGGTGATTGAAGGGTTTATCGAACAATACCCCGACGTGTCCCTGCATATGCACCAGGGCACGCCAATGCAAATCTCCGAAATGGCCGCCGACGGCACTGTCGATTTTGCCATTGCCACCGAGGCATTAGAGCTATTCAGTGACCTGGTAATGATGCCTTGTTACCGCTGGAATCGCTGCATCGTGGTTCCCAAAGGCCATCCGTTGGCGAGCCTGCCGGAACTGACCTTAGAGGAGGTGGCTAAGCATCCCATCGTCACCTATGTGTTTGGCTTTACCGGTCGCTCTAAGCTGGACGAAGCTTTTATTAATCGCGGTTTGGCTCCCAAAGTAGTCTTTACCGCCGCTGATGCTGACGTCATTAAAACTTATGTACGCCTAGGCTTAGGGATCGGTATTATTGCGCACATGGCATTCGATAATGAACTCGATGACGATCTGGTTGCACTTGATGCCAGCCACCTGTTTGCCACCAGCATCACCAAGGTTGGCTTTCGGCGCGGTACCTTTTTACGCGGGTTTATGTACGATTTTATTCAACAGTTTGCTCCACATCTTACCCGGGAGGTTATCGATCAGGCTTATGCGTGTCATTCTCGTGCCGAGCTTGAAGAATTGTTTGCCGAAATTCCTCTGCCTTCCTATTAATACTCGCCTGGAGTTCTCGTACGAGTCTCCAGGACGACCGCAACAATTTTATCTCGCAGTAGTGATCTGAAGACTCGGGCCATACGAATACCCAGTCAGATGACAAAACTCAAAAGGTGGCTAGCTCATGGTAGAGTCCGGCAAAATTCCTGTGGCGATTAGTGAATGCTTACTGGGAGAGCGCGTGCGCTTTGACGGTGGGCATAAACGCTCACGCTACATCACCGATACCCTAAGTGATTACTTTGAATACCGAGCCTATTGTCCCGAAGTGGCCATAGGCCTCGGGATTCCACGCAAACCGATACGTTTATTGGCAACCGATGGTATGACTCGCGTGGTACAAGCAGATGACGCGAGTATCGATGTTACCGATCCGCTGCGCGACTATGCGCGAAGCCTGACGAGCGATATAGAAAACGTATGCGGTTATATTTTTATGCAAAACTCCCCCAGTTGTGGTGCTTTTGGCATGAAGCGTTACGGTAGTAATGGATACCCGCTGGATAAAAATGGACGGGGCGCCTTTGCCGATGAAATTATGCAGCGCTTTCCGCTACTGCCAATCGAGGAGGCAGGGCGACTAAACGATGCCGGATTGCGCGATAACTTTATCAGTCGAGTCTTTGCCTATCACGATTGGAAGGTATCAGTAGCCCAGGATCCCAGTCCGGGCGCGTTAATTGAATTTTACTCACGCTATAAATATCAAGTAATGGCCCATCATGTGCCCAGCTACAAGGCAATCGGACCCTTACTGGCGGATTTAAAAACACCACCGATCGAAACCGTATGCGAACAGTTTCTGACTATTTTTATGACCGCCTTATCGCATTTGGCAACACGCAAAGGCAACACCAACACTCTGTTACATCTGCGCGGATATTTACGCGGGAAATTAGATGCTCAAGAGAATCAAGAGCTATCTGGGTTAATCGACAATTATCGCGAAGGCTTGGTACCGCTGGTGGTGCCGCTTACGTTACTAAAACACCACCTACTAAAAATTGATGATGACTATCTGCAGCGCCAGACGTTTTGGAACCCGCACCCAGAGCGGCTCGGCTTGCGCAATGTAATCCCCACCTAATCCCGCAAAAATAGTGTTGCTTGGACACAACCAAAAGGAATTGTAAGACGTATTAAGGATGAACTTAGATAATAAGTGGCCGAAAAGCAATCAACGGGACAGAGGTCAAATCATGGTGATAGTGCAAGATGAGAAACATCTATTAATTGATACGCTAAAAGCGCATTACCAAACCTTCGATAAATCCAGTCTTGCGGATATACTCTCGCTCTACAATGATGACATCTGCTTTATCGACCCCGTCGAAAGATTCGACGGGAAAGAGGACCTACGATTATACTTTGCCAACTTGGCAGAAAATTTAACCAGCTGTCAGTTTGATTTTCAATCCGTTATTAATGATTACTGCCCGCAGGGCGAATCCAGCGCGGTCTTATTTTGGCAAATGCGCTTTTCCCACCCCAAGCTTAACAGCGGTGTGGCTACCAGTTTGGCAGGCTGCTCTCACCTTCGTTACAGCGATAAGATCTACTACCATCGCGATTACTACGACCTGGGGGAGATGCTGTACGAAAACATTCCGTTACTGGGCCGCTTGATACGCAGCATTAAAAAGCGCTTGGCAAGCAAATGAACCGGCTTATCTGGTTTCGCAACGATTTACGACTGATCGACAACCCGGCGTTGCATCACTGTCTTGACGATAAAACGACTGGCACTGACGACGCCCCTGTGTCGGCGTTGTTTATTCTCTGTCAAGAGTACATCGATACCCATCCTATTGGCGCCAAACGGCTGCGCTTTATGCAAGAAGCTCTGCTTAACCTAGCACAGGGTTTGGCCAAGCAAGGGATAGAGCTACGCACCGAATATGTGGAGAAAAAGGCCGATATCGCTCAGCGTGTAGTTGATGTCTGCAGCCACGTCGGCGCGCGCGTCGTGTTTTGCAATCGTGAATACCCGCTCGATGAAAGACGCCGAGATCAAGACTGTAAAGCTCTGTGTGAAGAGCAAGGAATTACCTTTAACGCCTATCACGATCGCTGCCTTATCCCCCCCGGCGCACTTAAAACTCAGGCCGGTGACCATTACAAGGTGTTCACTCCCTTTGCCCGTGCTTGGCGCAAGCTGGCAGATGCCTCGCAATTTCAAATCTACTCCGCCCCCAAGCGCAAAATTCAGGCAGTTGCAGCGCCTAGCGACACTATCAACCGTTTATTTTCCCGCGCTGGCGCCGATTGTCAGCCCGTACTTTGGCAAGCCGATGAACACTCTGCTCTGGATGCGCTGCAAGATTTTATAGAACAACATCTGGCCGATTATGACGAAGAACGAGATTATCCCGCACTGCAAGCTACCTCGAAACTGTCTCCGTATTTGTCGGTTGGGTTGTTAAGCCCCAAGCAATGTTATATCGCCTGCCGCCACGCGGTCGGAGTGAGTGAGAATGTGGGCGCCCACACCTGGATTAACGAACTGATTTGGCGTGAATTTTATATGCATATCGCCGCTATTTATCCCAAGGTGAGTATGCATCGACCGCTGCAGGCCTATACTGAATGTATTCCCTGGCGTCAAAACGAAACCGATTTTCAGCGCTGGTGCCAGGGCGAGACTGGCATCCCCATTATCGACGCCGCTATGCGGCAGCTGAACCAAACCGGTTGGATGCATAATCGTCTGCGCATGATTGTGGCCATGTTTCTTAGCAAAAATTTGCTAATCGATTGGCGTAAGGGCGAGGCTTATTTTATGTCACAGCTCATTGATGGCGATTTCAGTGCTAACAACGGGGGCTGGCAGTGGAGTGCCTCGACCGGCACCGATGCCGCACCGTATTTTCGCATTATGAATCCGCTGACTCAGTCGGAGCGCTATGATCCACAGGGCCACTTTATTCGTCAGTGGTTACCTGAACTTGCGGCCGTAAAAGGCAAGAATATTCACAAACCCGGTCCGATAAATGGCTACCCGGCACCCATGGTTGACGTAAAAGCCACCCGCAAAGAGGCTATTGCTGTGTTTAAAGCCTGCAAAGAGCAATACGCCAAGGAGTCCCATGAACACTAATCCATTAGCTGGGCGCAAAGTGCTCTTAACCGGCGGCACCCAAGGCATTGGTCTGCAAACATTAAAACTGTTGTTAGACAAGCAGTGTAGGGTGGTTGTACTGGCCCGCAATACAGCCGCCGTTGCCGATTTACAGGCACAGTACCCAGAGCATTTAACGGCGATTGCCACCGATATTACTCAGCTAGACTCTGTGTGCCAGGCGCTAAGTAATATTGCGGCATTCGATTCGGTGATTCTCAACGCCGGCACCTGTGAATATATTGAAGCCAGCCAATTCGACGCCGCCAGTTTTGCCCGGGTAATTAACGTCAACCTGCAAGGCAACGCGAATATTTTAGAGGTTGTTATTCCCAAGTTGCTTAAGTCCGAGAAGCGGCCGCATATTGTCGGTATTTCTAGCTTAGTGACTGAGCTACCTTTACCTCGGTCTGAGGCCTATGGTGCCAGTAAAGCGGGGTTTGCCTATATGCTTAATTCGCTGCGAGCCGACCTTTACCGGTTCGGGGTGGATGTTACCTTGATACAGCCAGGGTTTGTCAAAACGCCTTTGACCGATCGCAATGATTTTTCGATGCCATTTTTAATGGAGCCGGAGGTGGCCGCACAACATGTACTGAAAGCCATTGAGCAGCGCAAGTACAACTATCGTTTCCCATGGCAGTTAGCCTTGTCGATGCGCTTAATCGCCCGTTTGCCTCTGCCTTTACAGGTTAAATTTTTACAAAAAATGGTCCCTAAAGAATGAGCGATGCAAAACAACATATAGCGGTTATTGGCAGCGGCATAAGTGGTCTGTACAGCGCGTTTTTACTTAGCCAAAAATATCACGTCTCTGTGTTTGAGAAAAATAGCGAAATTGGCGGTCATACGGCCACCAAAAAAGTCAGTGTCGACTCTGGCGACTACAGCATCGATACTGGATTTATTGTCTACAATGACAGAACCTACCCTAATTTTATAAGACTGTTAAACCAGTTGGGTGTAGAAGGGCAGAACACCGAAATGGGCTTTAGCGTCAGCTGTCAGCACACCGGTTATGAATACGCCGGTACGTCTATTGCCGGTCTTTTTGCTCAGCGGAAAAATATATTTAAACGTGCACATTGGCGCTTGTTGCGCGATATTGTGCGCTTTAATAACTTGTGCTCGAGTCTCTACCAACGATTGCCGTTGTCCGATCGTAGGACACTGGGTGAATTTTTACGTCAGGAAAGTTTCTCCAAAGAGTTGGTGGCTTATTATATATTGCCCATGGTGTCGGCTATCTGGTCCTCGGGTACTGCCATTGCGGAGCAAATGCCTCTGGCATTCTTTGTTCGCTTCTTTCATAACCATGGATTGCTGAGTATATTTGATCAACCGCAATGGAAAACAGTGCGCGGCGGCTCAAACCAATACCTAGCGCCCTTAATCGCTCCCTTCGTCAATCAAATCACCACCGATGCACGTATTCGCGCTGTGCAACGAGCGGAGGCGGGCGTAGATATTCATTTTGACGACAACTCGGTAAAAAGCTTCGATGCCGTCGTGATGGCTTGCCACAGTGACGAAGCCCTGGGCCTGTTACATAGCCCCAGCGCTGCCGAGAAAACAGTTTTGGGAGCGATAACTTATAAACCCAATCAGGTTGTGTTGCATACGGACAACACCATTTTACCCACCCAGAAAGCCGCCTGGGCCAGTTGGAACTATAAGCTCGAAAGCGATACCGATACACAAACGTTGCTGACCTATAATATGAATATCTTGCAAAATATTCGCGCCCCTGAAACATTTTGTGTCAGTGTGAATCCGGGTGATCGACTCGATACCCGCAAAGTGCTCGGTGAGTACCAGTACCACCACCCGGTTTTTACTCGAGAGTCGATCGCCGCGCAGCAGCAATGGCAGCAAGTCTCGGGAGCCGACCGAATATATTATTGTGGTGCCTACTGGCGCAATGGTTTTCACGAGGACGGTGTTGTGTCGGCGCTAAAGGTGGCTCAACAGTTGGGCGTAACACCGTGACACTTCCCGACAGCGCGGTCTATACCGGTATCGTACGCCACCGGCGCTTTTATCCGGTAGTGCATGAATTTAGTTATTCAATAACGCTATTTTTACTCAATTTGGATGAGATAGATCAATTAATGGCGCAGTCGCGCTGGTTTTCTTGCCGGCACTGGAGCCTGGCGCAGTTTCGCCGCTCCGATTATATGGCACCGCATCATCAAGACTTAAAATCTATCGCCGTCAGCGAAGTCGAAAAAGCACTTCTGTGCACGGTGAATTCACCTAAAGTCTATTTATTGAGCAATATTCGCCAGTGGGGGTTCTGCTTTAACCCCGTTAGTTTTTATTACGTGTTTGATACCGAGGAATTAGTCGGCATTGTAGCCGAGGTCAACAATACCCCTTGGAAGGAGCGACATCGCTATGTGGTTAATACCACCGATCAAGTGTCCCCTTATCAATACCACTTCGCAAAACGCTTTCATGTATCGCCCTTTAATCCGCTGACAATGGATTATCGTTGGCAGTCCAATGAGCCGGGGCAAAGTATCGATATCCATATGGAAAATTGGCAAAGCGATATAAAACATATGGATGCAACCTTAAGTTTACAGAAAAAAAGCTGGAGCTCTGCGCATCTGAATCGCGCGTTAATTCGTACTCCCTTCAACACAATTAAAGTGCCGCTGTTAATTTATTGGCAAGCTATAAAGCTTTGGTGGAAGAAGGCCCCCATTTACGACCACCAACCTGTAGACAAATAAGTAACTGCGTCGAGGAGACCGATCGTGACCAACGCAAGCGCCCACAGAGGCATTAACGAACTCTCAGGACATCGAGCCAAGGTTTTTAACAAAAACCATAGAATTGCCAAAAAACTGGTACTGGCTCAACTTGGCAAGCTTAAAATCGGCTGTCTGCGCATTCACGATACAGGGCAGTGTATCGAGTACGGTCAAAGTTCCGATGAAGCTGAACTTGTGGCCGACATCTATGTACACGACCAAGCAGCCTATCGGGATGTCGCTTTTGCCGGCTCGGTGGGCTCGGGGGAGGCCTATATGTCGGGCTATTGGTCTTCGCCGGACTTGACCCGTGTGGTACGCATTTTTGTACTTAACTTATCCACACTGGATGCTATGGATCAATCGCAATCCTGGTGGAGTAAAGCGGCGCTATCAGTATTCAGCTATTTTAATCGAAACTCAAAAGAGGGGGCTAGACGCAACATCAGTGCCCACTATGATTTAAGTAACGAATTCTTCTCACTGTTTCTCGACCATTCAATGATGTATTCGTCGGCTATATTTCCCAATATCGACAGCTCATTGGATGAGGCCGCGCAGTACAAACTGCAAGTGGTGTGTGAAAAATTGCAATTAAAGCCCAGTGATCACCTGCTCGAAATTGGCACCGGCTGGGGTGGCTTAGCCGCCTACGCTGCCAGTCAGTACGGCTGTCGTGTTACCACCACAACAATATCGAAAGAACAGCACGATTGGGCAGTTGAGCGGGTAGTAGCGCAGGGCCTGCAAGATAAGGTAACCGTTTTACAGCAAGACTACCGCGACCTTGAGGGCACGTTTGACAAGCTAGTTTCTATTGAAATGATTGAGGCGGTGGGTCACGAACATTACGCCGGTTACTTTCGTCAATGTGGCCATCTACTCAAGCCCGACGGACTGATGCTGATTCAAGCGATTACGATTGCCGATCAGCGTTACGAGTTGGCGAAAAATAGTGTGGATTTTATTCAGCGTTATATCTTCCCAGGTGGCGGCTTGCCATCGACTCAAAAAATAACCGAATTAGTCACACGACATACGGCTCTAAACCTTATCGGATTTGATGAAATTGGCAGCCACTACGCACAAACATTGCGATTATGGCGGCAAAGATTTTGGCAGAAAATGGCTGCCGTGCGCGAACTAGGTTTCGATGAGCGCTTTATTCGTATGTGGGATTACTATTTATGCTACTGCGAGGGCGGCTTTATGGAGCGCACTATTGGTACTGGACAATATGTATTTGCCGGCCCTGAGTACCGTTTCTGATGTTAACAGGCTGTCGTAGACTCTTTATTTTCGCCAACTTTCTGATGTTTCAGGTTGGCTGGGCAATAGCAGTGATGCTTGGTAGTCGCGCAGCCATTGCTTATGTAATTTTCGCCGGAACACTGCATTTTTATTATAGCACCACACGAAGATTCGATTACTGCGCCGTTTTACCGTTGTTCGCTATCGGTTATCTGCACGATGTAGCGCTGTTGTTAACTGGTGTACTGGTCATTGGCGATAGCTTCTTACCACCGCCGTGGCTATCGGCGATCTGGGTGTTGCTGGGCTTAACACTGAACCATAGTTTACATTTTATCTATCGAAATAAAATTTTAGCTTCACTGTTAGGCGCTGTGGGCGGAGCCGTAGCTTATAGTGCCGGGGTTAAATTAAGTGGTGCCCAGTGGGGAATATTGGATGGATGGGGAAGTCTAATAATCGCATTTGCATGGCTATTCATTTTGCCGTTGCATTACTCGTTAATGAAAAATTTTGTTCAGGTCGAAACGTAAACCTTATGGTCAAATTGCAACCACTGATTAACACAGATCCACTGCTTAAGCTGCTCGGTTGGGCAGGTACCACCTTACTGCTTCTAATGGTTCTGACAACATTGAACATCAGTACTGCTGAAGCCGATGAAAAAATTCCGGCGATCAGTGGTTTTGCCTATACCATGTCAGATAATAGCGACACTCAAGCGCCGTGGCTTTACCGCGAAGACTACTACTTCCTGACAGACAATCAGGTGCAGGTGTTCTATACCAACCACTCGGAGCAGTTAATTGCAGAAAAAGTTCTCGATTACGCAACGGGGCGCTTAACACCAAGTTTTATTTTTGAAGATCAGCGACATCAGATTAGCAAACGGGTAGAAGTCAACGCATCTAATGTTGAGTTGTATCTGAAATCTGGCCCGCAATCTGAACGAGCCACGCTTGAGCGTAAAAAGAATCAAGTAGTGGATGCCGGCTTTACCGCCGTTGTTCGAAACAATTGGTCGGCATTGCAGGCAGGGCAGAGCATCGACTTTTTCTTTGCACTGCCCAACCGAGCAACTAACGCTCGTTTAGCCGCACGGCAGATAAAGTGCCCAGCGCGAATGCAGGCAAACCATTGCTTTGAAATGGCACTGAGCAATCGATTTCTCGCAATGTTTGTCGACTCGATTACACTCGGCTTTGATCAACAGCAGCGCCTGACGGAATACCGCGGGCGCTCCAACTTGTCCGACAGCGCAGGGGGTGATCAAGACGTGATTATTCGCTATCGTTACGCTGACCCGGAACAACGCCTTTAAGGTCGTAGGCAAAGGCAATTATATAAGCGACTGCCACATAGAGTTTTTCTGGTATTTCCTCACCCAGCTCCAATGTCACCAGAAAATCCACTAAGGATTTGTTGTCACACAGGGGCACTTCATGTTCGTTGGCAATATCGATGATTTGTTGCGCCACATCGCCACGACCTTTAGCGCTGAGTATGGGGGATTTCTCACCGTCGTAATACAAGGCAACCGCTTGCAGTAATTCGGCATTATCGTCATTGCGATTCATGTTTTAACATCCACCAGGTTATAACTCAGCTCATTACTATTGCCTGCCGGTTTACCTTGAAAATAATTGACCTGCGTAATAGCGAGTCCCGCCGATTGCATGGCCTGGCGAATCGTCTCAAGTTTGGCTTTGGCCTCTTGTAAAACCGATGCATCTTGCGCCCAAAACCCTAAACCTAGCTGCTCATTACAGTAGCGTATATGCACGTAAATATCGCCCACAGCTTCGGTGTTAATATGCAGCTTTACTAACCAAGCATGGGCTTGAGTGGACGTTTTATCGTTGACGTTATCACGTTCCGGCTCAAAACTTATTCTGGCATGTTGAGTCTGCTCGCCCCAGCGCACGGGCAAATCAACAGCAAATTGCTGGCTACTGCCGACTGATTCGGCCGATTTGGGATTGACCGGATCCGCTCCTAACTGTTGGCCGCGAATTTTCGCCAGGCTATTTAAGCTCAACTGATGGGTCAACAACATAAGCTGCGTTTGTAAACTTGCGGCCTCGGCGCTTTGTGGTGCTGCGGTTACTCCCGACAAAAACGCTTGCGAAAGACTGGGCAGCAGTCGGTTTACCTCTAATAAGTTGGCTTTTGCCATTTGTGCTGCATGACCGGTTAACGGTGATGCAGCATTGTTGCTGGAATTCACATTGGAGGCCGGTGTAGAGGCCGCGCTCGTCGAACTGGGAGTCATTAAGGATTTGATGATTTGTGCCAGACTGTGCGTACTGGCAGATTCAGAGCTTGTACTCTGAGAGGCCGCGCCTTGCGCGATAGAGCCCGCCTGAGTGGAGGCTGCTAGGTTATTAGCACCCGTAAGCCGCGCCAAATTAAGCAAAATGGCTTTGCGATCCGTGTTGAGCAGAAGCTCGGTGGATTTACCCTGAGCACCAGTCAACAGCTTCATTAGATTGGCCTCAAAAAAAGTACCGCTATTGTTAACTGCCTGCTTAATAGCCACACCAGCTATGTTCTGTGGGGCAGTCCTAAGCACTTCAATGGGCACCGCTTGTTTGTCTAACGCCTTTAAAGATTCGTTAATCGCATTGGCCAGCTTATTGTGGGGCAACAATTTACTGAGCAACTGCAAGCTTTGGCTTTGCTGCTCAAGGCTTACGCCCTGCAGCCTGGGTAGAATTTCCCGTAAGGTTTGTTGTACCGCGGCCACCTCGGGACGACTCATTTGCCCCAAAACCGAAGCTGTAGCGGTGGTTGAGCCTTGCTTGGGGCCCGCCGATTGAGGATTAACCATTACCGGCTTGCCATTTTCACTCATTATCTCCAATTTCTGTGGGTTAACTCGATTCACCCAAACGCTATCCCCCTTTGCTAAGGGCAAGGCGCTCAACAGCGCGACCTGTTGAGCTTGGATTTTGACATTGACCAATTTGAGGGAGGATTGCTGCAACAGGCTAGTCGCCAACTCCGGCTTAATGGCATTGAGTGCGTTACTGCTTGGCCTGGCCCCAGTTGAACTTGCCTGAGCTTGCATTAGCTGCTTTTCGGCCCCGGTCAACACACGGACCCCCGTCACCTCAGCGGCTACCGGTTGCCCAACACGCAATGACAGGTTGGACAACAAACGAGCCGTGCTGGTCGTAGTGGCCGCCGTATTCGCGGAGGCAGGGGTGTGCAACTGGGTAAAATCAATCGGCATATGAATCCTGATAGACTCTCAAAATAGATCTTTATACTGGAGAGTACAGCCCTAGGTAAACTTTTGCCGCAAAGGGCTATATAATCAGCGCGCAGTTATAGGTATAGTCGGCCGTTGCCCAGCGAAGTTGAGCACTAATGCCCGAAAGATCACTCCTAACAACGGAAGCCAGTTTTGCTAGCCAGTTTGTCCTTTAATAATATCAGCTGTGAGCGAGATGAACGAATTTTGTTCAACAATCTCAGCTATGAGTGTAAATCTGGCACCTTGTTACAAGTGGTAGGCTTTAACGGCGCGGGCAAAACCACTTTATTACACACCCTCTGTGGCCTAAGACAACCCGCCACGGGTCAGATTCTCTGGCAAGCACAAGACATCAGCTTAAACCCCCAATTATTTAAGCAATCTTTGTTCTTTCTGGGGCATCAAACGCCGGTCAAGGGTCATCTTACCGTTACTGAAAATATCCAGTGGCTGCGCTCACTGCACCCAGTACCGTCATATACGTCGATCCAGCAAGCCCTGATTGAGGTCGACTTACTTGCTTATGCCGATACACATTGCCACCAGTTATCAGCTGGCCAAAGGCGCCGTGTGGCCTTGAGCCAACTGTATTTGACCCAAGCATCGTTGTGGGTGCTTGATGAGCCCTTTACCAGTATTGATAAAGCCGGCGTGGCAAAGCTGGCCCTGAGGCTACAGCAGCATACCGAGCGCGGGGGCATCGTAGTTTTGACCTCCCATCAGCCGGTGGAGCTGGAACACCTGCAAAGCTTGGATTTGTCGCGCTACCAGCCAAGCCTTGAGGAGCATATCGCCCATGGCTGAGTTGAACGAAGCTAATACCGGGGCCGGTGCGAGTGCGAGTGCGAGTGCGATATTAAGTCGTGATATGCGTCTTATTTGGCGCCACCGCAGCGATATCGTCAACCCCGTGATCTTTTATTTGATTGGTATTACCATGCTGCCGTTGGCGATTGGGACCTCCAAGCAGCTGTTGGGAACCGTAGCCCCAGGTATGCTCTGGATTATGGCCATGCTCGCCACGTTATTGTCGCTTGATGCATTATTTCGTACCGATTTTGAAGACGGCTCACTGGCACAGTTTCAATTATCCAGCCAGCCCCTGTATTTAATCGTTTTATACAAAGTGCTCGCTTATTGGTTGAGTACCGGCTTGCCACTGACTCTAATGGCACCGATGTTGGGATTAATGCTATCGCTTCCGGCTGATGGCTACTGGGCTTTACTGCTAACACTCTTACCCGGCACGGCAATTTTGACATTGGTTGGCGCCCTAGGGGCCGCATTAACTGTCTGTTTACGCAGCGGAGGGTTGGTGATGACTCTAATTATTATGCCGCTCTATTTGCCTGTTTTGATTATTGGCTCTAGCGCCGTATCGAGTGCGGTTGCCGGTTTTGGTTTTGACCGCGAATTGGCGCTTTTAATTGCGGGTTTAGCGATAGCGTTAATTGTTATGCCACCGGCCATTGCCGGGGCACTTAAAATATCAACCAATCAATAAGAAAACACCTTTAACATTATAGGTGCCTAAGAGTTGGAGGAATGCTTTTGGCTTGGCAATGGTTTCACAGGCTCGGATCCCCTCGCTGGTTTTACGACAAATCCAGTCGCTGGTTAATTTGGTTAATGCCACTTACCCTGGCCCTGTTAGCAACGGGCTTGGTGTGGGGCTTGGCATTTGCCCCCATCGATGCCAAGCAGGGCGATAGTTATCGAATCATTTTTATTCATATGCCTGCCGCCGTAGTTGCCTTAGCCGGCTATTACGTAATGGCTGTTGCCGGCGCTGTTGGCCTTATATGGCGAATGAAACTGCCTTTTATGGTTATGAAATCAGCCGCCCCCATAGGCGCGGTTTTAACGGCACTGACACTAATCACCGGCTCGCTGTGGGGGCATCCCACCTGGGGCACCTTCTGGGAGTGGGATGCCCGCAATATTTTTATGCTGATACTGCTGTTTTTGTATTTGGGCATTATATTGCTGGGCTCTATTTATCCTTCTCGCGATGCCGGCGATAAAGCTTGTGCTCTGTTAGCATTAGTCGGTACGGTCAATGTTCCTATTATTTATAAATCCGTCGATTGGTGGTACAGCTTACACCAACCGGCCAGTATTAAATTTACCGGTGAAAGCAGCATTCACGCCAGCATGTTGTACCCCTTGCTCATCTGTGTTGTGGCCTATTATTGTGTGTTTTCATTGGCCCTTATTTTATATACCCGCCATGAAATTCTTGTGCGGGAAGCGCGCACTCAATGGGTAAAAGACTTATCTCAATTGCCCGGCAAAAACCAAGGGGGTGCTCATGCCAAGCTTTAAATTTGACTCACTGGCAGATTTTATTCACATGAGCGGACACGGCATTTATGTGTGGAGCTGTACCGCGATTGCCTTGGTTTTATTAACAGCGCTTATTGTGCACCCTTTATGGCTGCGCAAACGCCAACTTCAGAAGTTACGCCAGCAGCAAGCAGTGCTCGCAGCGCAACTGTCCCAGCACCAGCAAGAAAACCAAACTTAGGTATCAATATGCATCCGGTTCGTAAGCAGCGTTTAATCATCGTGCTTGCCATTGTGGCGTTATCCTCGTTGGCCATTGGCTTACTGGTCTACGCGCTGAGTGAGAATATTAATTTGTTTTACCCTCCGGCTAAATTCAGTGCCAATGAAGTACCGCGAGAGGTGAGGGTGCGCGCGGGCGGCTGCGTTGAGCCTGGCTCCGTGGTGCGTGACTCAGATTCTCTGTTGGTCAAATTTGCTTTGGTTGATGGTACTGGCCGGCTTAAGGTGGCTTATGACGGAATACTGCCCGATTTATTTGCCGAGGGTGAAGCGGCTGTCGTAAACGGCACCTGGTCCAATAACAATGTTTTCTACGCCGACCAAGTGCTGGCCAAACACGATGAAACTTATATGCCACCAGAAGTAGCCGAAGCGATGAATAACGGCGAACAGCATCAAGCGAGCTGCGAGGAGGCCAATTATGGTTCCTGAGTTAGGACACTTTGCGCTCATTATTGCTTTGGGCCTAAGCGCGGTACTGTTTGTTTTGCCTTTATGGGGCGCCTATACCGCAAACACCACCTTAATGTACAGTGGCCGTTCACTGGCGACCGGGCAGTTTATAATGGTCAGCATTGCGCTGGTCTGCTTGGGTTATGCTTTTTTGCACGATGATTTTTCGGTCTCTTATATTGCCGGTCACTCCAACTCATTAATGCCTGTTTACTATAAAATCAGCGCTATATGGGGCGGCCACGAGGGCTCTTTATTGCTTTGGATGTTTATGCTTTCGGGCTGGACATTTGCCATAGCCATGCTCAGCCGATCTCTGCCATTGGATATGCAGGCTCGGGTTTTGGCCGTAATGGGTTTTGTGGCCACGGGGTTTGCCTTATTTATTTTGCTCACCTCGAATCCATTTGATCGTATTTTGCCCATGGCGCCTTTGGAGGGTTCTGACCTCAACCCGCTACTGCAAGACCCGGGGCTAATTTTTCATCCGCCATTACTTTATATGGGCTATGTCGGTTTTAGTACTGTCTTTGCTTTCGCAATTGCGGCACTACTAACCGGTAAGCTCGATACTGCCTGGGCACGCTGGTCGCGACCCTGGGCCACCACCGCGTGGGCGTTTTTAACGTTGGGCTTAGCGCTTGGCAGTTGGTGGGCTTATTACGAGTTGGGTTGGGGCGGCTGGTGGTTTTGGGACCCCGTCGAAAACGCCGCCTTTATGCCTTGGCTGGTCGGCACCGCTTTAATCCACTCGCTGGCGGTTACTGAAAAACGCGGTCTTTTCAAAAGTTGGACGATTTTATTAGCCATTTTTGCTTTTTCTTTAAGCTTACTGGGAACCTTTCTGGTGCGTTCAGGGGTGCTCAATTCGATACATGCTTTTGCCAACGACCCGGATCGCGGTTTGTTTGTTCTCGGCTTTTTGGGCGTTGTAGTCGGTGGGTCTCTATTGTTGTTTGCCTTGCGTGCGCCGGTGGTTAAATCCCGCCCGGGTTTTAACCTGTTCTCGCGCGAGGCATTATTGCTGGCCAACAATATTTTATTAATGATCAGCATGCTCACCGTTTTATTTGGCACGCTGTTTCCACTCATTGCCGATGCCATGAAGCTAGGTAAATACTCGGTAGGGGCCCCGTACTTTAATTTAACCTTCACCCCGTTTATCACCATGGTGTGTTTGCTGATGGGCATTGCACCTTTTAGCCGCTGGAAGCGCAGCTCCGGCGACAGCATTCGCCGCAACATAAAAGTGCCGATTATCATTTCGCTAAGCGCGGCTGCTTTAGTGCCTTTATTGTTAGGCAAGTACACAACTATTGCCGTTGCCGTAAGCTTTGTCGGTGTTTGGGTGCTGAGCACTACCTGGACCGATTTGCTGGTTAAATCAAGCCATAAAGCGGGTTTTAGTAAAGGGCTAAAACAACACAGTCTAAGTTATTGGGGCATGATCATCGCCCACACTGGCATTGCCTTTACCGTATTAGGGGTAGGCTATACCACCCAGTACAGCGATGAGCAAAAAGTACGCATGAGTATTGGCCAACCTGTGGTAGTGGCGGAGCGCGAATTTACGCTGGAATCGTTAGATAAAGTACGAGGCCCTAATTATATTGCCGATGAAGCACGCGTCGTTATGCGAAAAAATGGCCGGGTGATACGCGAGTTTAAGCCACAAAAAAGGCGCTATTTAGCCAGCGGGCAAATCATGACCGAGGTGGCTATTGCCCCTGGGTTCTTGCGCGATATATACATCGCCGTAGGCGAGGCGGAAAACATATCGCCCAACACCCGTCCCATGCGGATTCACTACAATGCTTTTGTGCGCTGGATTTGGCTCGGCGCTTTATTGATGGCAGTAGGTGGCATGCTCGCGGTTATCGATAAACGATACCGCAAAAGAGTTCGAACGGCGGATGAAAAATCACCAGCAAACGCAACAGCAATATCGGGGGCACAGTAATGGGGCGGCTTAAATTATTTTTACCGTTATTAATTGTATTAATTCTGCTGCCTCTATTTTATGTTGGATTATCCATTGACCCAACTGCAATGCCCTCGGCACTGGTCGGCAATCCGGTGCCCGAGTACTCTTTACCTTTGGTTGCCAATGAGCAACACAGTGCCAGTCACAAGGATTTAACAGGACAGGTGTCCTTGCTCAATGTATGGGCCACTTGGTGCTTTGCCTGCAAAGCAGAGCACCCATACTTAAACTCTCTGTCTGAAGAGGGTATCAACATTGTTGGCGTGAACTATAAAGATGATCGCCAAGCCGCACAGAAGTGGTTGCGAGAATTACACGACCCCTACCTTTATAGCCTCTACGATCAAGACGGCAAACTGGGGCTAGAGCTAGGCGTCACTGGCGCCCCCGAAACCTACCTAGTAGACAAGCAAGGCATTGTTCGCTATCGCCATATCGGCGTCGTCAATGAACGCGTCTGGCAAGACACCTTAGAGCCGCTTTACAGCCAATACAATCAGGTTGGGCAATAGGCACTAGTGTTCCATTCGCTTTACGGGCTTAGCAAGAGCCGTTTAAAACTGAACGAGTGGGGTAGCTTACTGAGAGACTCTGCACGGTGGGCATATTGCCCCGTACGATTAAATTGAACGCCGCCTAAGGTTCATCGTCTCGTCTGCCAACATAGACAATTTCAACGGGCATAAAAAAAGGCCCCACAAAGTGGAGCCTTTTTAAATAGTGGCGGACCGGACGGGACTCGAACCCGCGACCTCCGGCGTGACAGGCCGGCATTCTAACCAGCTGAACTACCGGTCCGCAATCCTGAATTGGTGGGTGGTACAGGGATCGAACCTGTGACCCTCGCCTTGTAAGGGCGATGCTCTCCCAGCTGAGCTAACCACCCCCGTTCAGGAGATGCGTATTCTAATGAAAACTTAGGGCAGGTCAACTACTTTTTTGCATATTTCTTACATTTATTGATTGCTGTTTAAATGTTGATCGGCACTCAGCTTGTGGGGTCGCGTCGAAGCGGGCGGGGCGGTATACTCCGGACAGCTCTAAACAAGGTATTTTCATGCGTCTAGCTTTACTATTTTCACTGTGCTGGTTAAGTGTTTTAGCCACAGCCGAGCAAATCTATTCATTCGACGACCCAGTGGACCGCGAGCGCTTTGATCAGTTTAATCAAGAACTGCGTTGTCCCCAGTGTCAAAATCAAAACGTGGCTGGTTCGGACTCTTTAGTGGCCGAAAGCTTACGCCAGGATTTGTACGAGCAAATACTGGCCGGGCGCAGCGATAAGGAAATCGTAGATGACATGGTTCGCCGCTACGGCAACTATATTTTGTACAAACCCCCTCTGGAGTGGAAAACAGCGGTGCTCTGGTTAGCCCCAGCGCTTTTGTTGGTACTGGGCACTCTAGTGCTCTGGCGCATGGTGCGCCGCCGTCAAACAGCACCGACGCCACTTACCGATGAGGACGAGGCAAAAATTGCCTCAATGTTGGCCAAATATAACAAGGAAAGCCAATGACACTTTTTATGCTTGGGGCAGCTGCACTATTACTCACTGCCCTGATAACACTGCTTTGGCCTCTGTGGCGCCACAGGCGCAGCAGCGATGCTGTTCACATTGGCGAACAAGAGCGTGAAGCGCAGAACATCGCCTTATACCTTGAACACCTGAAAGAGGTTGATGCAGACCTGGATCGGGGGCGAATTAATCAGGAACAGCACCTAAAACTGGTGACAGAGTTAAAACGAAACCTGCTCTCGGACCACAGCACTGAGCGACGCTCTAGTGCCCACAGTAGTGGCTTGTGGGTGTTGTCGGCAAGCGCAATAATCATGGCAGGCGTTTGTGTTTGGCTTTACCTGGCACAAGGCTCTATCGGTGATGCACTTTTTGTAAAATTACAAAAGCGCGTGGCAGAACACAATGTCGCCGCCATGCAAGCCGGCCGTCAGCCCGATATCGGGCCCACCACTGAGCTGATCGAACTGCTGCAAGAGCGCGTCAAAACTCGCAGCGACAACCCTCAATATTGGTATTTATTAGGGCGCTATGCCAATCAGGTCGGGCGCTACGAATTAGCGGTTGAGGGGTTTCGGGGGGCTTATGACATATCGCCCAACGATCCGGGAATTGCCTCCCAGCTGGCGCAAGCACTGTTCTTTGTCGAAGACAATCAAATAACCGACGAGATTCGTTTTTTAATCGAACGCGCCCTAGAGTCTGACTCCGAAGACACCACAGCCCTCGGTCTGGCGGGAATTAATGCTTTTAGCTCTCAGGATTATGCAGCGGCCATTGAACACTGGCAGTCAGCGGTGGATCTAACCCCCGTGGGTGCCTCGGGCAGGCAGGCACTGATGGCCGGTATTGACCGGGCCAAGCAGGAATTAGGCACAGAGTCTGATACTGAAACAAACGCGATCTGGAAGTTGCCGATTGAGGTGTCATTGGCGCCCAATCTTAGCTTGCCGGACTCCGGAACTGTGTTTGTCTTAGTGCGTGAGCACAACGGCAGCCCCATGCCCCTTGCAGTACAACGCCTGCAGCTGACAGAGTTTCCTTTGTCAATTATTCTTGATGAAACTATGGCCATGACAACCAAGAGCCGTTTGCACGCCAATGGCCCATTGGAAGTGGTCGCGCGGGTTTCTCTGGCGGGCACAGCCGCACCGCAACCTGGCGATTTACAGGGGAGTACCGCTCCTGTCGACATGAGCAAGCTCGCAGACCCAGTTCAGGTCGTTATCGACCAGACGCTATAGCTCAGTGATAGTGGCGCTCCGGCCTTGGGCTGAGTGCCACAAATCTTGCCGCGTCCGCGCACCACGTCTTCTGCTGCATTCAATTAACCGCCACTCACACCCCGCAGAGCCCAATATGGGCCAACCACTTGTTTACTTTTTATGCGATTGTGATCTCAATTGCGCGAAAGCATTGATTTCTTTGTAAATTGAGGCGTCACGCGGGTGTAAAGCGCTTCTCAAGCGTGTAAAATTTCCAGCTTTACTTGGGCACGGTTTAAGAGCCAGTGGCGCAGGACATCACCCAACAGGGATGTAAAAAACCTGAGCTTTGTCGCACCTAAGAAACCCGGTGGCCATCAGGCACGTATAAGAGTGACAAGGACCTATGCGGTTAAAATGTATTAAATTGGCGGGGTTCAAGTCCTTTGTAGACCCCACTACAGTTAACTTCCCCAGCAATCTAGGCGCCGTGGTAGGCCCTAACGGCTGTGGTAAGTCCAACATTATCGATGCGGTGCGCTGGGTGATGGGGGAGTCCTCGGCCAAAAATCTGCGCGGCGAGTCCATGACGGACGTCATTTTCAATGGCTCTGGTGGGCGTAAACCCGTCGGCCAAGCCTCCATTGAACTGGTCTTCGACAACAGCGATGGCACTTTGGTAGGCGAGTACGCCGCCTTTACTGAAATCTCCATCAAGCGCAAGGTTAGCCGCGACAGCCAAAATATTTACTACCTGAACGGCGCCAAGTGCCGCCGCCGCGATATTACCGATATCTTCCTGGGTACCGGCCTCGGCCCACGCAGTTATGCCATTATTGAACAGGGCATGATTTCGCGCCTTATCGAAGCAAAACCCGAAGAGCTGCGGGTTTACATCGAGGAGGCCGCCGGCATATCAAAATACAAAGAGCGCCGCCGCGACACCGAAAACCGTATGCGCCGCACTCAAGAAAACCTTGAGCGCCTAACCGATATCCGCGATGAGCTTGAACGCCAGCTGTCTCGCCTGGAGCGTCAGGCCCAAGCGGCGGAAAAATATACCGAATTTAAAAAGCAAGAGCGCAGCCTCAAGGCACAAGTGCAAGCGCTTAAGTACCGCAATCTTGATCAGCAGGCTCAGGGTAAGCAGCAGGGCATTCGCGATCTCGAAATCAAAATGGAGTCTTTTGTGACCGACCAGGTCAACAAAGACACTCAAATTGAAAAATACCGAGCTCAGTACACCGATTTAGGCGACAAATTCAATGAGGTGCAGGGGCGCTTTTATGCCATCGGCGCCGATATTGCCCGGGTTGAGCAGAGCATCAAACACGCCGAAGAGCGCAACCGCCAACTGCAAACCGATCTTGAGCGCACCGATCGGGAATCTCGCGAAGTTAAAGACCGACTCGAAACCGACCGCGATCGCGAGCAACTCTGGCAGGCAGAACTGCTTGAGATAGAACCCGAGCTGGAATTAATCGAAGCGGCCGAAGAATCCTCAGGTGACCTGCTGCATGAGGCTGAAGAGCTTATGCAGAACTGGCAAAACGATTGGGACCAATTCAACCAGCGCGCGGCAGAACCACGCCAGCGGGCCGAAGTCCAACAGTCGCGCATTCAGCACCTTGAGCAAGTTCAGCAGCGATTGCTAGTGCGAATTGAAAAGCTCGATGAAGAGAAACGCGCGCTAGGTGAAGACCAAGAGTCCGGTGAAGAAGTCGAACTGTTGCGCGAAGCCATGGCCGAACTTGAGCTTGAACTGGAAACCACCCGCGAAAAAGGCGAGGGGTTTCTCGATCGCCTTGAGCAGACGCGCAATGAAAACAAACAGCTCACCGACCAGCTCGACAGCCAGCGCAGTGATTTACAGAGCATGCGTGGTCGCCACGCCTCCCTCGAAGCGCTGCAACAGGCCGCTTTAGGCGAAAAGAACAAAACCATTACCGAATGGTTAGAAACCCATGCGTTGGTGGATGCTCCGCGCCTAGCCGAGCAGGTTAGCGCTCGCAATGGCTGGGACACAGCCCTGGAAACCGTTCTGGGCAACACCCTGCAAGCGGTTTGTGTCGAGGGCGCAGATGGCGTGGTCAACACCCTAGAGGGGTTAGAGCAGGGCGAGTTAATTCTGCTGGACACCAAAGTCCGTACCGACAGCCCCAGCCACACCAAAGCCGAAACACTGGCCAGCCAAGTTGACGCCAATTGGGATACCGACGGATTGTTGGCGGGTATTTATATTGCCGACAATTTAACCGATGCACTGGGCATTCGTGCCACACTGAGCAGCGGCGAATCGGTCGTCACCAAAGACGGTCTATGGCTCAGCGCTCACTGGATAAAAGTAGCCCGAGAAATTGACGCCAGCGCCGGTGTTATCGCCCGCAAACAAGAGCTAGAAACTCTGGCCGAACAGATCGCTCAAACCGAACAAAAAGTAGAGTCGCTTGCCGAGCAGCTCGAACAAAACCGCGAGGCCATTAAATCGACTGAGGCGGCACGCGAACAACATCGACGTGAACAAGACAGCCTAAACGCACGGCACAGTGAGTTGCGCTCAAACATTAGCGCCACTCAAGTAAAAGCCGAGCAGCTGGGCCAGCGCAAATCGCGTTTACAAGGCGACATTGCCGACGCACGCGAACAAATGGAGCAAGAGGCAGAACAACTCGCCGAAGCGCGCACCATTTTAAGTGATGCCATCGAAGCGATGGAAGCCGATACCGAGGAGCGCGAAACCTTACTGGCTCGTCGCGACGAGTATCGTACCAAACTCGACACCGCTCGCCAAAAAGCTCGTCACGACAAAGACAAAGCGCACGAGCTGCAAATGCGCGCCGCGTCACTCAATACGCAAATTGACAGCATCAAGCTCAATATTGCGCGCATGGAAGAGCAAACAGAAACACTGGCAGAGCGGCGCGAACAACTCGCCGAATCCATGAGCGAAAATCGCGACCCGGCCGAAGACAATCAACTAGAGTTGGAAGCCGCGCTGGCCAAACGCATTGCCGTCGAAGAAGAGTTAACCGAATCACGCCGCGCCCTAGAAACTGTAGAGCACGACCTGCGTGAAGCAGAACAATCGCGCAACCGCGCCGAGCAAGAAGTGCAAGCCGTTCGCTCGCATCTAGAGCAAGAGCGCTTGGCCGCACAAACGTTCGAAGTACAGCGCAAAACCTTGGCCGATCAACTGGCTGAAGATAATTTCGATCTGGACAGCCTGCTAGAAAACTTAGCTGAAGACGCTGAGATGCAACCGCTAGAGGCCGAGCTAGAACAGTTGGCAAACCGGATATCTCGCCTAGGCGCCATTAACTTGGCAGCCATCGATGAGTACAAGTCTGAGTCTGAGCGCAAAAACTATTTGGATGCTCAGAATGAAGATCTGCTAGAAGCGCTGGAAACACTGGAAAACGCGATTAAGAAAATTGACCGCGAAACCCGCACCCGCTTTAAAGAAACCTTCGACAAGGTCAACAGCGGCTTGCAAGAACTGTTTCCCAAGGTGTTTGGCGGTGGCCACGCTTACCTAGAGCTTACCGGCGAAGATTTACTCGACACCGGTATCGCCATCATGGCGCGCCCACCGGGCAAGCGCAACAGCACCATCCATTTGCTCTCCGGTGGTGAAAAAGCACTGACGGCCATCGCTCTGGTATTTTCCATTTTCAGACTCAACCCAGCGCCTTTCTGTATGCTGGATGAAGTTGACGCGCCGCTGGATGACGCCAACGTGGGCCGTTACGCTCGCATGGTGGAAGAAATGTCTGAGCACGTACAATTTATTTATATTACCCACAACAAAATTGCGATGGAAATGGCGCATCAGTTGATGGGGGTTACTATGCACGAACCCGGTGTATCGCGCTTAGTAACCGTCGACGTAGACGAGGCGGCCGAGCTGGCCGCCATTTAAACAACATTACGGTAAAAAGGTAGCTGGACTTGCTATGAAAGAGTGGTTAACCATCATAGTGGTATTGTTAATTATCGGTATTTTACTCGATGGTTGGCGCCGTATGCGTATGGCGCGTAAAGACAATATTCGTGTGTCAAAACGGGCTCGCCAGTTCAACAGCTCAGACAGTAAAGACGATGCCGGGCATTACACCAGCGAGCTGCCCAACGGTGGTGCCCGTGTTATTGCCAAACGCAACCAAGCTGACACCGCCGGCGATCCCGGTCAACCTAACATTGAGCTGACCCCGGAAAATGCCGGTACGCACAATCAGCAAATTCCACAGCAAGTTTCCCTTAACTTGGATGAATCTGTTCCCATGCTAATGGAGTCGGTTGAGGCCGAACGCAAAGCTGATGCCGCGGCAGAAAACTCGCCAACACCCAATCATGGTGCCGAAAACACGGCGCAACCAGAGTACTCCTCATCAAATCGAGTGGAACCTAGCTTCGGTGCGCTGGATGGTGACGACTTGCCGGGCCAAGAGCACGAGCCTATTTTCTCTGAGCCCAACGGTGATTTTGAGTACGAACAAGCAGCCACTCAAAACACAACGCAGACAACATCACGGGCCTCTCAAGCGCCATCTGCGCCACCGGAATCCGAACAACCCATCGCCCAGCCAGACGAAGTTATTATTATTAACGTTATGGCTCGTGAGGGTTATCAATTTGCCGGCGGCGCACTGTTAGATGTCCTTTTGCAGTGCGGCCTGCGCTATGGCGACATGAACATCTTTCACCGTCACGAGCAGGGTATGGGCGAAGGCCCCATCCAATTCAGCTTGGCCAATATGGTTCAGCCGGGCACCTTCGACTTGGATAACATGGAAAACTTTGCTACACCCGGTGTCAGTATGTTTTTGACCCTGCCGCTGCGTACCGACAGTATTCAAGCCTTCGATGCCATGCGCTATACCGCTCAGACCATCGCCGAAACACTGGACGGTGAACTAAAAGACGAGCAGCGCAGCATCATGACTCGTCAAACCATGGAGCACTGCCGCCAACGTATTGTTGAGTACGAGCGCAAGCGCTTGTCTCGCGCTAACGCATAGAGGGGGTTTCTGTGATTCAGCAAGCGCCCCCCGCAGCTGCGCGCCAGCGCGCATTTGAATTGCGCCACGATATTGATGAACACAACTACCGCTATTACGCGCTCGATGAACCCTCCATCCCCGACGCCGAATACGATCGCCTGCTCAATGAGCTGCGTGACATTGAACAACAGCACCCAAGCTTAATCGACAGCAGCTCACCCACTCAGCGGGTGGGCGCTGCACCGCTGGACGCCTTCAATTCGGTCCCTCATGAAAAGCGCATGCTGTCTTTAGACAATGCGTTTAGTGATGACGACCTGACCGCTTTCGATCAACGTTTAAAAGATCGCCTAAAAAGCGATGAGACGATCGAGTACGCCTGCGAGCCCAAGCTCGACGGTATTGCGATCAGTATTTTGTACGAAAACGGCCAGTTCGTTCGAGCCTTAACCCGGGGCGATGGCAGCACCGGTGAAGACATCAGCCAAAATGTGCGCACCATCAAATCGGTACCGCTCAAATTGCGCGGTGAGAATTTGCCCGAGCGCTTAGAGGTGCGGGGCGAAATTTACATGCCCAGCGCCGGCTTCGCCAAGCTCAACCAAAGCGCAGCGGCCAAAGGCGAGAAGGTATTTGTTAATCCGCGCAATGCCGCCGCCGGCAGCTTGCGCCAATTGGATTCGCGCATTACCGCCAGCCGTCCCTTAGAATTATGCGCCTATAGTGTGGGTATTCATCAGGGTTTGGCATTGCCGAGTAAACACACCGACATTTTACATTTACTCAATCGTTGGGGTTTTAAAATCAACCCTAATATGGCGGTCGCTCAGTCCATTAACGACTGCATTGCCTACCACCAGCAATTGGGTGAAAAGCGCGATGAATTGCCCTATGACATCGATGGGGTGGTGTTTAAAGTCAACAGCATAGACTTACAAGAAACCCTCGGTTTTGTCTCACGCGCCCCGCGCTGGGCAATTGCCTATAAATTTCCCGCCCAAGAAGAGATGACTCAGCTGCAAGATGTTGAGTTTCAGGTAGGACGCACCGGCACGTTAACACCGGTTGCGCGATTAAAACCTGTGTTTGTCGGCGGGGTAACGGTGTCCAATGTTACGCTGCACAACAAAGATGAAATTGATCGTTTAGGTGTACAAATTGGCGATACCGTTATTGTCCGTCGCGCGGGGGATGTTATTCCACAAATCGTCAGCGTGATTAAAGAGCGCAGGCCAGACGACACCCGCGAAATTGAGTTTCCCGCCACTTGCCCAGTATGTGGCTCGCCGGCAGTACGAGTACCTGGTGAAGCGGCTATTCGCTGCGAGGGAGGGCTTATATGCCCAGCTCAGCGCAAAGAAGCCATTATTCATTTTGCCTCACGCAAAGCCATGAATATTGACGGCTTGGGCGATAAAATTGTCGATCAACTGGTCGATAAAAGCTTGGTTAAAAATGTGGTGGATTTGTTCTCACTGTTACAACAGGACATCGCCGGTCTGGATAGAATGGGTGAGAAGTCGGCCGCCAATTTACTCAACGCCTTAGAGGCCGCAAAACAAACCACATTACCAAGGTTTATTTATTCGCTGGGCATTCGCGAGGTAGGCGAGGCCACAGCACGTAACCTTGCCGCGCATTTTGGCTCGATACAGGCACTCAGTAACGCCGATGAAGATGCACTGCTAGCGGTCGATGATATTGGCCCCATCGTTGCGCGCTTTATACGCGACTTTTTTACCGAGCAAAACAACCTGGATATTATCGCCAGCCTCCAAGGGCTTGGAATCACATGGCCAGAGAGCGAGCCGCAAAATGCAGCACTAGAAAACGCAGCCGAGCTACCACTGGCAGGGCAAACGTGTGTCTTAACCGGTAGCCTAGAAGCTATGACCCGCGATGAAGCAGGGGAGCGACTGCGCACCCTGGGGGCAAAAGTGTCTGGCAGCGTTTCGAAAAAAACCGATTTTATTGTGGCAGGCCCCGGTGCTGGCTCTAAGCGCACCAAGGCCGAATCCCTGAGCATTGAAATTTTAAGTGAAGAGCAATTACTTGAGTTACTAAATCAATACTCAACCTGATACAAAGAGTAGGTGTTATGGATTGCGAATCAATAGTATACGGCTGTATTAAAGACAGTATATTGGGCGATGGGCAGAGCGAGCGTATTCAAATGAATCGCAGCGCTATGCTGTCATTACCCCGGGCCGAAGAGTGGCCATTTCTCTGCCAAGAGATGTTCTCAATCCCGGACCCTGTCACACAGCCTGGCAACTACCAAACCGATGTTATGCACTTCGGCGCCTCTTATCGCGCCGTGGAATACGAATGGACACAGTGGATTGAGCAGTTTGAAAGTCTGCTCAGTCGTATGTACTGGGTGTCTGCCACCGTGCACCTAGAAACCGAACTCAGCGGCACCCATACATTTACCTGGGAATGCAAGCGCAATTACCATGTGCCGGGCTCTGGTGACATGTTTGTGCAGTGCGAATGGAGCCACGAAGATTATCTGCGAGCTTAACTATGAAACCCAATAACATTCGTTTTCGTCGCCTACGCCGCACCGCGGCATTGCGCGATATGGTCAGAGAAACCCAAGTCAGCGTCAACGACTTAATTCTGCCTATTTTCGTCGAAGAAAATATTGCTGCGCCGATAACCATCGACTCCATGCCCGGGGTAGTGCGTTACCCCGAAAGCCAACTGGCTGACGCCGTGGCGGATGCGTGGGAGCTAGGCATCAAGGCGGTATTGTTGTTTGGTGTGGCCGAGCACAAAGATGCCATCGGCGCCGACACTTGGCACAGCGAAGGCCTGCTGGCGCGTATGATTCAAATCGCCAAAGTAGCGGCGCCAGAAATGACCGTAATCAGCGATAACTGTTTTTGTGAATACACCGATCACGGCCACTGTGGCGTGGTGTGTAATGGCGATGTGGACAACGACACCACCTTAACCAACCTGCAACAGCAAGTGGTTAACTGCGCAAAGGCCGGTGTCGATATGATTGCCCCATCGGGCATGATGGACGGTATGATCAGCGCCATTCGCAGCGCATTGGATGACGCCGGTTTCACCCATATACCGGTAATGTCGTACTCCACTAAATTTGCCTCGGCTTTTTACGGCCCGTTTCGCGATGCGGTTGACAGCACTTTTAAAGGCAGCCGCAGCACCTACCAAATGGATGCCGCCAATGCCCGCGAAGCACTGGCCGAATCCATGCAAGACGAGCAAGAGGGCGCCGATATTTTAATGGTCAAACCCGGCACCGCCTATTTGGATGTACTGGCTAACATTCGCCAGCACAGTGAGCGCCCCTTGGCTGTTTATCATGTCAGTGGTGAGTACGCTATGATTAAAGCCGCCGCCGCCGCTGGGGTTATTGATGAACAAGCCATTGTTTGCGAAACCATGACGGCCTTTAAAAGAGCCGGAGCCGATTTAATCATTACTTACTACGCTAAGGACCTTGCCCGTTGGCTCAAGGATCATTAGCCTACAGGCCAGCATTCAGCAAACAGAATGTGATGTTACGCAAAACATAGAACCAAAATCACAACACAGTGAAAGGCCAACTGAGAAAGCTATGTCCAAACAATTAATCATCGCCCTTACAACCACTGTCATTGGAGTTTTTACCATTGTAGTAGGGCTTTATATTCTGAGCCAAACCCCGGCGCCGGCTAATTTTAATGCCGACCCTAGCGTTCAAAGGACCGCTGATAAAGCAGATTATATGATTCCCAGCTTGCCCCAATCTGAATCCGCAACGGGTGATACCACACTAATAGAAGACGCAGCCACAGGTTCAGAGCTCTGGTGTGAAGCCATGATGCAATTGCCAGACGCCCAGTGGCAAACCGCCGATGCCAAACTTTTCGCTCAACATTGTATTTACCCAACGCCATAGCCTGCGAGGCATAACCTGTGAGTTTTGATTTAGAAAAAACCATGCAAGCGGCGCGTGATAATACGCTGCAAAATAAGTTTAATCGCTTGCGCAGCAATAAAGCTTTTGAGCTTTTTGTAGTGGGTATTATTGTTTTCTCTGCTTTGGTTATCGGCGCCAAGACCTACGATATTCCGCCTCTCGTATCGCAGGTAATTGTAATTACCGATTGGTTTATCACTTTATTCTTTTTAGTGGAAATCACCATTCGTTTTCTTGGCGAGCCGCACAAACGCAACTTTTTCAAATCGGCTTGGAATATCTTCGATACGTTAATTGTCATTGTCAGCCTGGTGCCAATTGAAGACAGTGATATGGCGCTTATTGGCCGTTTAATTCGGGTGTTCCGCGTCCTGCGGATGGTTTCCATTATCCCCGAGCTGCGTATTTTGATTAGCTCACTATTAAAGGCGATGCCACAACTCGGTTACGTGGCGCTGCTGATGTTCATTATTTTTTATATCTACGGCGCCGTGGGCAGCTTCTTTTTTGCCTCCATCAATGACGTGCTGTGGGGCGATATCGCCATTAGCATGTTAACTCTGTTTCGGGTAATGACGTTTGAGGACTGGACCGACGTTATGTACGAAACCATGGAGCAGTACCCGTTTAGCTGGTTGTTTTATGTGAGCTTTATTTTCCTTACGGCCTTTGCCTTCCTCAATATGATTATCGGCATTGTGGTTAATGTCATTGAATCGGAAAATCGTGCCCGCCAGCTGGAAGAGGAGGGCGAGCAGCCTAACCGCGCCGACCTGGAATCTCAAATTCAGCAACTGCAGGCCTCTGTTAACGAATTACTGCGGCGCGATCAAGAAAGCTCCAAACGCGAGCAGTAACCTAACGTTCACTATTCATCGGAGCCTCTACTTGTGAGTGACATCGACTTATTATTTAACCGTCTTAATCAATTGCTAGACCGTTTAGAGCCTTTGATACCTCCCGCCAGTCAGCCTTGCGATTGGCAAGCCCCGGCTTTTTATTGGCGCAGCGGTACCAATGGTGGCCACTTACAAGCGGTCTATGAACCACACCATGTACCACTAAATGCCCTGCAAAATGTCGAGCAACAAAAGCAGGCTATCTTTCGCAACACCGCTCAATTTGCCCAGGGTTTACCGGCCAATAATATTCTTCTAACCGGCGCCCGCGGTACCGGTAAATCCACTTTAATTAAAAGTTGCTGGTATGCGCAAAAAGACTTGGTGAAATTAATCGAGATCGATAAACCCGACTTGAAAGACCTAGGCCAATTGCTTTCGCTATTAAGCGAGCGAGAACAAGATCGTTTTATTATCTTTTGCGACGATCTCTCTTTTGAAGAAGGTGAAAGTAACTACAAAGCGTTAAAATCAGCACTAGACGGCTCAATCATTGCCCCTGGTGATAACGTCTTATTCTACGCCACCAGCAACCGCCGCCACCTTATGCCCCATAAAATGAGCGAAAATCTGGAAACAGAGTTGGTCGATGGCGATATACGCCCCGGCGATACAATAGAAGAAAAAACCTCACTATCTGAGCGGTTTGGCCTGTGGTTAAGCTTTTACCCATTCCGGCAAGAGGAGTATATGCAGGCCGCACAAGCCTGGGTTGAGCATTTGGGCGGCGAGTGGGATGACGAGGTAAGAGCCGCGGCCTTGCGTTGGAGTATGACCCGTGGCTCGCGTAGTGGGCGAGTGGCTTGGCAGTTTGCCAGGGATAGGGTCGGGGGGATGGGCTTGTAGTTATTTGTTACCGGCCTAGCGCCGGTATTTATTGTATTATTGCCACAAACAAAACGATTAAATGCCGCCGATCAACGATATCAGAACAGTCGTTCGGTCATTAGCATATTGGCTGTTGTCCCACATATACTGTGAATGTGTCAGCGGTGGCCAATGACCCATATTCAGTTGGGGCTAACAATTTACCTAGATCAGTGTCTTTGACAACTAGACTGATGACACGACCAAAGCCTCGCTCAATGTGGCAGATAGCACTCAACCAGTCTTTAGAAGGGTACAGAGTACTGTTCAATGGGTTATTTATGGCGCCAGACTTGTCATTTCTATTGGGGAGGTCTGACCAGCACATCAAAATTCGATTATCGCATGGTTCATACAACAATTGATCAGGCTGGTTGTTTTGGTTTTCGAGGCAAGTCTACATCAAACACCGCCGGCAAATAAAAGCAATAAATGTCGCAAAATAATTAGGTCCGTTTTTCTCGGGAAACTTCATTGCAAAGAGCCGCATAATAAATAATGTCGTGGACGCAGGGATGCACAAGAACGGCCTTTTGATGACTTCTCTAGCCAAACAGGAACGTGGTTCACCAACATCCAAAAGGCCCAGACATTGTCCGGGCTTTTTAACAACTAAAACGCCACCTCTACCGTTAACCGAAAATTTCTCGGCTCTAACGGGTGGTAATGCACATCTTCCACTGGCGCTGTTTCCCCTGCTAACTGTGACTCATAAAAGTAATCTATATCGTGGTCGTCACTGTCTAGCAGGTTTAGTGCGTCTACGCTTATAGTGAAAGCCTGATAACGGTAACCCAGCTTTGCATTGAGCAAGGTACTGGCCTCTGATTTAATATCGCCGATTTCGACTAATGGTCGGGGGCCAAAGTGTCTTACCCGCAGGCTGGCAAATAAACCGCTGGCGTAATCGGCGCTTAGGCCCAGTTGCAGAACATCTTCTACCGCGCCCGGTACATAGCGGCCCGGTTGCTCATTAACAAAGCGGGCATGTGTGTAGGCGTATTCGGCATCCAGTGTCCAATTGTCATTAAGACGATAATAGGCGGTTAGCTCTACACCGGTGCGTTCCGTTTTATCGCTGGGTTCGGTATTGCCCGCATCCCCGACAAACAGCAGTTCGCTGTCCAGCTGTAAATACCAGAGGGCCGCCGATACATTGAGGTTTTGCAACGGTCGACCGCGCAAGCCCCATTCACTGCCTAGCGATTGCACCAAGGGGTCTACACTGTCTACGGTGCTGCCGGTGTTTGGGTCTACGCGAATGGTGGTGCCGCGCGCATCGTTTGAGTGATAACCGCTGCCGACAGACAGGTAAGTTTCCCATTGGGGGTTTAGGGTGTAAATGCCGCTGGCTTTAACTGAGGCAATACCGTCTGAGGCCTCGCCACTGTTTGGGCTTAAATCCACACCGTAGCGGTTTACACCAACGTTATCTTGCACATCGAAATCAAAGTGATCGTAACGTACACCCAGTACGGTTTTAAAATCATTGCGCCAGTGAATGGTATTGTCCCAGTACAATGCCACGCTGTGTTCATCCACCGAATCGGCGCGTACCACGCCATCTCGCACTCGATTTTCTGTGGTGTACAAACCTACCTCGGCAATATCGTCCCAGCGGGTTTGCAGGCCAAATACATTGTGCATAGGCTTACCGACCATTTGATCGACGCGTTGATAGGTAACTTGACCGCCGAAAAGTCGGCGCTGGTCCACCTGCTCGAATTGATCACCGTGCTCGGGGTCATCCAAATAATAGGTAAAGTTAGACCACAGGTTCATATCGTAATCGATGGCGTAAGCGGAAGCATGCCAGTGGGCGCTGTCAAAACCCACGTTGACACTGTAACGATTGGATTCGCCTCCGGCGCTGGGATCTATAGAGCCCAGCTCATTAATGGTGCCGTTGGTGACGGCGCGGGTGGGGATTTGATCCGCGCTGTTCCACTGGTTGCGATAGGCCATTACGCCCCAGCGCAAAGTGCCTGCCGCTAGATCTGTTGTGCCCTTAATTTGCGCGTTGAGTTTGTCTAAATCTTCATCGATATCACTCCAGGGGCCTTGGTAGCCTGTGTGCTCCAGCGCCCACAATATATCGCTATTGCCGCGGTGCAAGCTATCGGCGGCGAGTAACCTTTGGTAGTTATGCTCACCCAGGGTGAGTTTTAGTGTGCCTTCATCAAGGGCCCGCAGGCTGATTATTTGCGTGGCACCGGCACCACTAAAATCACCCACTGCGGCGTAGTAGGGGCCTTTTTGATAGCGCAGTGAACCCACGGTTTCAGGAATCACAAAGTTGATGTCGGTGTATCCTTGGCCGTGGCCGTGGCTGCGCATATTAACCGGCATGTCGTCATACACCGTCGCAAAGTCAGTGCCGTGGTCCAAGTTAAAACCGCGTAAAAAATACTGATTGGCCTTGCCGGTGCCGCTGTGTTGGGTCACCACCATGCCCGGCACCAACTCAAGTATTTCACCTACTCGCAACAGTGCCCGTGTTTCTATATCCGCTTGGGTGACTACCCCCTGCGAAGCGGATACGCTCTGGCCAATTAAGTTACTGCGCTGTCCCGACACATTGATTTCTTCCATGGTAGGGTGTGCCCAAGCCCCGGCGCTTATCACACAGACGCTTAATAAACTCAACGTAAAGGGGCAATATCGATACATTCTCAGTCCTAAATTTGGTAGCCTAAAATGTGTGTGAATCAAAGCGGCGAGTGCTCAGTCACACCTAGGGTACAGAGCGGTTGATATGATAGCGTACTCGGGCCAGTAATTTCACAATCGCGATGTTATTGATCAATAAGCAATTAGCTGACCCCTGTGATTAACGTCAAGGACAGGCATCTTATTTAGGCATACGTTCGTACTGTGAACAATTGACTTTTATCGGTTGGTCAACAAGGTCGATTACTGTATATTTACCCAGTCTTTTTCCTCAGTTGTGAGATTACTATCCATGAGTTTCGACGCTATTAAAGTACGCGGCGCGCGCCAAAATAACCTGAAAAATCTCGACCTTGATATTCCCCTCGGAGAAATGGTGGTGGTGACTGGGGTTAGTGGCTCAGGCAAGTCTACTCTAGCGTTCGACACCATCTACGCCGAGGGCCAGCGCCGTTACGTCGAAACCTTCTCGGCTTATGCCCGCCAGTTTCTCGACCGCATGGACAAACCCGCTGTCGATAGCATTGACGGTATTCCACCGGCTATTGCCATAGAGCAGAGCAACACCGTACGTACCTCGCGCTCCACCGTGGGCACCATGACCGAGCTTAACGACTATTTAAAGTTGCTGTTTGCCCGGCTCGCCAATCTTTACTGCTCGAGCTGTGGGCAACCGGTGGTGACCGATAGCTCGCAGAGCATTGTACAAACCTTGTTTGAACAATGGCCGTCCGATCAGCGCTTAATGGTTTGCCTGCCGGTGACCGTCCCCGCAGCTCTTAGCGACGATGAGGTACTGCAGCTGCTTAATCAGCAGGGTTATGCTCGCATCCACCAGCGCAATGGCACCCAGGTTGAGGTAGTGCAAGATCGCCTTAAACTAACCTCGCAAAACCGCGGCCGGTTAACCGAGGCTTTGGAGGCGGCGCTGCATTACGGCAAGGGGCATGTTCGCGTTTACCCCTTAGACGATAACCGCGAGGCGGGTGAGGCCAGGCATTTTTCCAGCCATCACCATTGCCCCAGTTGCGATATCAGCTACGCCCAGACTACGCCAAGTCATTTTTCGTTTAACTCACCGCTGGGTGCGTGTGAAACCTGCAAAGGCTTTGGCCGCGTCATTGGGGTGGACTGGGGGCTGGTTATCCCCGATGAAAGCAAAAGCTTAAAAGACGGCGCGATTAAACCTATTCAAACGCCTAGCTACGCCGAAGTTCAGCGCGATTTAATTAAGTTTGCAAAAAAGCGCGGTATTGCCATTACCAAGCCCTGGCGCGAACTGTCGGACGAAGAGCGCCACTGGGTACTCGAAGGTGAGGGCGGCTGGAGCAAGGGCGTCTGGTATGGCGTGCGCGAGTTTTTTGATTGGCTGGAATCTAAAGCCTACAAAATGCACATTCGTGTACTGCTCTCTAAGTATCGTGCCTACAGCCTATGTACTGACTGCAATGGCGCCCGCTTAAAAGCGCCATCACTGTGGTGGCGTATTGGCTCGCTCAATTTAGCCGAGCAAGCGCTGGCCGGGCGCGCGCGATTTAAACCCGTGGGCGCGACACTGCCCGATAAAACTTTTGCCCAGCTACCCGGTTTAAATATCGCCGACACCATGGGCTTGCCACTGGTTAACGTATTAACCTTCTTCACCCAATTAGAGGCGCAAAGCAAAGGCATAAATAACGCGCTCGACGAAGCCACCGAGCTCTTACTCAGTGAAGTTCGCTCGCGCTTAACCTATTTATGTGAAGTGGGGTTGGAGTATTTAACACTGGACCGACAGTCGCGCACCCTAAGTGGTGGTGAGGTACAGCGTATTAACCTGACCACCGCACTCGGCACCTCGCTGGTAAACACTTTGTTTGTACTGGATGAACCCAGTACCGGCTTGCACCCACGCGATATTGATCGTTTGGTTAAAGTCTTGCACCGCCTGCGTGATGCCGGTAACTCGCTGTTAGTGGTTGAACACGACCCGCAAGTGATTTTAGCGGCCGACCGAATTTTAGATATCGGCCCCAAACCCGGCCGCAATGGCGGCAATATCGAATTTTTCGGTACCCCCAAAGCCTTGCTCAAGCGCAAAACCAACACCACTGCGCGCTACTTAAACGGCAGCGAACAAATTGAAATGCCAAGTAGCGATGGTGTGGCAGAAATCGCCGCCGAATACTTGCCGACCTTAAAAGTACAAAGCGGCCAAAGTATTAACATTGAAGGCGCCTGCGCCCATAACTTAAAAAATATTGATGTCAGAATTCCACTTGGGCAACTGGTGTGCTTAACCGGTGTGAGTGGTTCGGGTAAATCCACCTTAATGCGGCAAGTGCTTTATCCGGCGCTGCGCAAGCATATGGGCGAGCAAACCGAAGCGCCCGGCGAGCACCGTGCCATTACCGGTATGGAGCTAGTCGATCAGGTCGTCATGGTGGACCAGAGCCCCATTGGCAAAACCACACGCTCCACCCCAGCCACCTATGTGGGCGCCTTTGATGCCATTCGCAAGTGTTTTGTCAGCACCCCGCAGGCCAAGGAGCGGGGCTATAAACCGGGTACTTTTAGTTTTAACTCCGGCAACGGCCGCTGCCCGACCTGTCAGGGAAATGGCTTTGAGCACGTCGAAATGCAGTTTTTAAGCGATGTGTATTTAAGCTGCCCAGAGTGTAACGGCAAACGCTTTCGTGATGAGATTCTGGAAATTAAACTACTTAAAGACCAGCGCGCCGTGTCTATTGCCGATGCGCTAGAAATGACGGTTAGCGAAGCGCTGAGCTTTTTTAACGATAAGCCCGATGTACTAAAAAGTCTGCAACCTCTGGCCGATGTAGGGCTGGAATATGTTCAATTGGGGCAGGCGGTGCCAACCTTAAGTGGTGGTGAGGCGCAGCGCTTAAAACTGGCCGGGCATTTGGCCAACATCAAAAGCCGCGAGCGCGATCATACGCTGTTTTTATTTGACGAACCCACTACCGGCTTACACTTTGCCGATATTGCCACCTTGATGCAGGCCTTTCGCCAGCTGCAAGCGTCCGGGCATTCACTGCTGATTATCGAGCATAATTTGGATGTGATTCGCGCCGCCGACTGGGTCATTGATATTGGCCCCGAAGGCGGCGACGCCGGTGGTGAGCTTATCGCCAAGGGAACACCACAAACGATCATGCAAAAGGCCAAAGGCTATACCGCTCGCGCACTAAACGAGTATTGTCACACACTCAACACCGGCGGCGCCTTATCGGTGGCTGATGGCATCAAACCGAAAAGCAAAGCAAAAAACGTGATTAGCGTGCACCACGCCCGCGAGCACAACCTAAAAAATATCGACGTTACAATTCCGCGCGATAAGCTTACGGTTATCTCGGGTGTGAGCGGCAGCGGTAAAAGTACTCTGGCGTTTGATTTGATTTTTGGCGAAGGCCAGCGCCGCTATTTAGAGTCGTTAAACGCCTACGCACGCCAGTTTGTGCAACCAGCATCGCGACCGGATGTAGACGCTATTTACGGCATACCGCCTGCTGTCGCCATTGAACAGCGCACCAGTCGCGGCGGGCGCAAAAGTACCGTTGCCACGCTAACCGAAATTTATCACTATCTGCGCCTTATGTACGTCAAGCTGGGCGTGCAACATTGCCCCAGCTGTGATGTGGCTATCGAGCCGCAAACGGTGGATGCCATTTTGGCCCGCTTGCAGAAAGACTATCGCGGGCAAGCGGTTACCTTGCTCGCTCCACTGGTGGTGGCGCGCAAAGGTATTTACCGCGAACTGGCTCAGTGGGCGCAAGAAAAGGGTTACCCTCAGTTGCGGGTCGATGGCAACTACCTTGCCACCGACGATTGGCCTAAGCTCGACCGCTATAAAGAGCACAATATTGAGTTGCCTTTTAGCACTCTCTCCATAGAGCCCAAACAGCAACAAACCCTTTTGGCTGCCCTGCAGCAAGCACTGAGCTTAGGCAATGGCGTGGTGATTGTCGCACCCGCTAATGCTGCCAAGGACAATGCTAAAGTTAAGTCTAAAAGTAAGAGTAAAGAGCGCTTGTTTTCTACCCAGCGGGCCTGCCCAAGTTGTGGTTGTGGTTTTCCCGAGCTGGACCCACGCTTGTTTTCTTACAATTCAAAACACGGCTGGTGCGAAGGTTGCTTTGGTACCGGGGTAAAACTTAAAGGCTTTGACGAAGAACAATCTGGCGAAGAGAGCAGCTGGCAACCCGAAGAGGACGGCTGCGACTCCATCTGCTCTCAGTGCCAAGGTCAGCGCCTTAACCCGACAGCGTTGTCTGTGCGATTTCGCCATAAAAGCATTGCCGAATTAGCCGCACTGCCGGTGCTTGAGGCCGAGCAGTGGTTTAGCAAGCTAACACTCAAAACCGATGAGCAAGCCATAGCCCGCGATCTACTCAGCGAAATGCAAAATCGATTACACTTTTTGCAAAAAGTCGGACTGAATTATCTAACCCTGGATCGCGCCGCGCCCACCTTAAGCGGGGGCGAGGCGCAGCGTATTCGCTTGGCTGCCCAGCTTGGTTCGAGCTTGCAAGGTGTGTGCTATGTGTTGGATGAACCCACCATTGGCTTGCACACCCGCGACAACCGCAAACTGCTCGACACCTTGCGCGAGCTACAACAGCAGGGTAATACCGTATTGGTGGTAGAGCACGATGAAGACACCATGCGCGAAGCCGATCATATTATTGATATCGGCCCCCGCGCCGGTGTTAACGGCGGTAATGTGGTGGGCGAGGGCAGTGTTGCCAAGCTTATGAAAACCAAGCAGTCGCTGACAGGGCAAATGCTTGCGCAACCTTTACGTCACCCCATGCCCGAATTGCGCAACCGTGAGATGCGCACTTTATGGGAGAAAGAGTCCATCATCATAGAAGGCGCCAACCAAAACAATCTACAAAACGTCGATGTGTCTGTACCACTGCATCAACTGGTTGCCATCAGCGGCGTTAGTGGCAGCGGTAAAAGCACCCTGGTGCGCGGCGTCCTTTACCCCAATGTAAAAACCGCCATCGCCCAAAAACGCAAACCTAAACAGCCGTGGCAAGGGGCTAAAAGCATCGCAGGCTGGCAAGGCATAGACCGTATCCTGGAGGTAGATCAAACCCCTATTGGTAAAACGCCGCGCTCGTGCCCAGCCACTTATATTGGTATTTGGGATGCGATTCGCAAACTATTCGCCGGCACCGTAGATGCTCGCCTTCGCGGTTACACCCCCGCACGTTTTTCGTTTAACGCCGGCGATGGCCGCTGCGAAGGTTGCGGCGGTCAGGGCATGCAGAAAATAGAAATGAATTTTCTGCCCGATGTACGCGTCCCTTGCGACGTTTGCCACGGTTGGCGCTTTAACGACGAAACCTTAAGTGTGCGTTACAAAGGCAAACATATTGGCGACGTGCTCGCCATGAATATTGACGATGCCTGTGAGTTTTTTAAACCCATTAGCAAGGTTCATCATGCCTTACGTTTAATGCAAGATGTGGGTTTGGGTTATTTAACGCTTGGCCAGCAAAGCCCAACCCTAAGCGGTGGCGAAGCACAACGCATTAAGTTGGTGGCCGAATTGGCCAAAGCTAAAATGACACCGGAAGATGCCAAAGGCCGGGGTCATCAACACAATCTATACGTGCTGGACGAGCCCACCGTAGGCCTGCATATGGCGGATGTGGACAAGCTTCTGCATGTACTGCACCGCTTAGTGGATGCCGGCAACTCGGTGCTCGTTATTGAGCACAATCTCGATGTCATCGCCGAAGCAGACTGGGTGATTGATATGGGCCCCGAAGGGGGTTCAGGCGGAGGTAAGGTTGTGGCGCAAGGCACACCGACGACGGTCGCCAAGCGTAAAAGGTCGTTGACCGGAAAATATTTAGGAGCGGTTTTACAAGGAGCCTAAACGTGCGCTTTGCCTATGGTGTTAGACATTAGCCAGCCGTCCGACTTCAGACCTGTTCAGTAGACCTGTTCAGTTTATCTTTGGAGGTTGGTCTTGATGGCAAGAGAGAGAAAGAGAGATGCCTTCGTTTTAATGCGCGGTTTAGTACCTATTTAAAACGGGCAACTCTCTTTTTTGGTGAATATTTCAGGTAATGTTTAACCCATAAAGAATTAGTACATCAGTTCCAGCTTAAGGTTTTGAACAACCTTAATTTCGCCGGAGTTTTTAATCTCGTTATTTTCGGGTTTTTGGCCTTTCTCCCCCCAAAGAACGGCGATAACCTTAACCGGATTGTCTTTAAAGGTGTTGTTCGCGAGGCTTACGTTCACAATACCCCGATTTTTGATCAGCATACTTTCTTGTTGCATTTTTCCCGAGTTGGTCACGGTGTTATTTTCAAACACCAGATTGCCACCAATGGTTGATTCATCGTAACCGCCACGATGAAAGTCCAGCACTGATTGAGCAATGCTATCGAAGGTCGAGCCGGTGATGGTCAAGAACTCTACGTTGTAGTTACCCTTGTTGCGGGTTTCTTTATTGAGCAAAAAGCCGTTCTGGTTGTTGGTAAAGCTTGAGTCGGTAACCAGAATATTATCAGCAAAAGAACCTCTTGATACGTCCAGCACATTAGCGAAATTACTAACATCAGAGTTACTGATAGTTAGGTCATAAGCTTTAGACATGTGCTTTTTTAGGGTAGTAAAAGCATTTTGTTTTTGATTGCCGAGCAGTTGAATACCGTCGATGTGCAAGTGAGAGCTGGGGTGTAGCGTAAAGGCAGTGCCCTCAGCCGTTACGTTAATAGTTGCACGGCTGTCACTATTCGCAGAGCGAAGTGTTATCGCTTTAGTGACATCGACGGCCTCCGTTAGCTTATAAGTGCCTGCACTTAGCTCAATAATATCGCCAGCGTTTGCGCTCTGGATACTCACCACAAGATCTTCACTATTCGCCACCGGAATAGTTTTAGCCTGTGCTTGCTCCGGCTCTGGGTTAAACCAAGAGGTACCGTATAACGATTTATCAATCAGGGTAACGTCTTGGCCCACAGGGGAGACGACGGCGCCTACACTGTTGCTGTCGGCTCTTGAGTTGCCAAACAGGTCGGTACTAATTTTGTCGAAGTCAAATCCATGATAGGTGTCACTGTGGTTAGACGTGGGCACCATCAAATAGTCTGCAACGTTGGTCATTTCTATGCGTTTTTTTGCAACACCCCGATCTTGAACCTCTGATTTATTGGCGTGATTGGAGATATTATTTTTAAACTCAACACCGTCCACTTTATCGTAGCTGTAGATGGGGTATTCCGCTTTATCAGAATTGTAGATCAAGTTGTTAGCAAAGATAGTGCGGGTAGGGCGCGCTGATCGAATTTCCGATTTAGGCAGAACATCGCTTTGATCAATATTGGTGCCAACGCTGAAGTACCAAGGGGTGGGCGTTTCCACAAACGAGTTATAGGCCAAAACAACATCGGTTACCTGGTTGTATCGGTTAAGTGGCGATTTAGGAATGCCATTCATTACCGCGATAGGCGCGCGGAACTTTTCACCCGAGAGCTTGTAAAAATAGTTGTTGGTGATCCAGTGGCCGGTATTAATAACGCGAATACCGCCATAAAACTCAGAGTCGCCGCCGATAAACACATTGCCGTCAATAGTGGCGTAATTTCCGTGGCGCAACACTAGCGAGCCTTCGCTTTTATAGAATACGTTGTTTTTAAACTGGTTAAAGTTTGACTTGCTGGAAATAATTTCCACTTCACCATTGCAGCGATCAAACAAGTTGCCTTCAACATTAGTGTACGAGGGCGTCATAGAGGTGCTGCTGTCACCAATTTGCATGGTCTCGCCGTGAGGGCCGCCTTTGCGTGGCCGTGGGCCAAAGTGGTTGTTGATAATCTGGTGGTGATTGTTGACGTGCTGATTGCCTTTAAGCTGAACCATCACGGTGGGGCCGAAGTTTGATTTTCCGGCGATGTAGTTATTGCTGAGCTCGTTGTGCTGGCCCCAAAACTCGACCCAGGTATCTTTAACTTCGCGGTCTTTATGGGTGAACTCTTCGATAACGCTATTAGTAAACTTAGAGTGGAAGGCCGCACGCTGACTGTCAATTCTAAATGAAACAACCGGGCCATCGGCACTGTAACCGTTTCTAAAGTGCAAGCCTTCTACATTAAGATAGCTTCCGCCCAGCCTAAGGTTAGACTCGCCCTCAATAAATACCTTGCCGTTGGTTTCGGCCTTGAGAGTAATCGGCTCGTCTTTTGTGCCCTCGCCAGAAAAAACGATCTCAAGATCTGTGTAGGTGCCATTCTCTAAAATGATGTTATCGCCCGCTTGGGCTTTTGCAATGGCTTTTTGTAAACTCTCGGCATTTTCAGCCCGAAAGTCCGCTGCAAACGAGGAGCTATAGGCCGACACTAGGGCCAGTGTGCCCAGCATGCTAAATAGTAGTTTCATAGTATCCTTCTTTTATAAGATTATTATGGCTATATTATGATCAAAGTTCATTCTAACTGAAGCCGCTGGATATTGTAGATGACAAAGCACAGCCGACAAAACTATAACATTATTGGCCTAACCGATAACCCGGCTGCGGGCCTATATACAGTGCTAATGGACGGTCAAAACCCTTGTTTAGTAAATAGTTGTAAAGTTTCCTTTCCCACCCGGCGGGTACGCCATTCGGCTTTCCCGATAGTTTATTAACTAACCAGCCAGGTACAGTAGAGCCTCTCGCCATACTGATATCGCTAGGTGGGCGTAAAGAACGCAGTCTTGCTGTAATCGCCTGAGATCGAAACAGCTCCTTTCAAACTAGTGCAGAAGGCCCATACGGCTAACGACTTTAGTTTCTTGTTATATGTGAAAATCGCTCTAGGAGAGTCCCAATACATGCTCCGAAGGGCTATTGACCTAAAATGGGCGATTTTAGCAGTAGGGTGCATACTGGGATGGAGCGTCTCCTATGCGGAGCCCTTGTTATTGCAGATAAACCGCATCGCCCACTCTCAACTCGCCTTCTTCTTGAGTGGAGCCGTAAATTCCTAGGTTCTGATCGGCATCGCGAACAACTGTCCGCAGCATTGACGCGTCGAACGCCAGGGCGTTTTGTGCACGAGTAATAGCGCCGCAACGCGGTGCTGCCGCTGTACAGGGTATATTTAATCCTGCAATGGTAAGTTGTCGACCAATCCAGGCTTGCTCAACCAAACCCTGGTGCCCCTCAGGGGTTTCAATAACGATATTGGGCCGAAACCGGCGCACATCCCAATCTGCCTCTGGCAGTTTTTGTTGCATGCTCTGAATACTGGCGGTAGTAATAAAGTGCAGGGGCGAGACTAAAAAGAAAGTGCCCGGAATAGTGACAAAATCCTGCACCTGCTGTGGCATTTGGCTAAAGTCGGGTAGGGGCTCTCCCGGCTCACGAGTAAAGGTCGCTTTTAACTCATCCAGCCAAGTCTCCCCCTTGACTTTATAGCGTCGGTAAAACGCTAGGTTTTCGCCGTCGTCATATAAAGGTTTTAATCTTTCTAGTGTTGAGTCGTGGCCAACAAGAGATGACAACCGATCATTTAGAGAGGTATCGTCGGAGCTAAGTGCATCACCATGGGGCATTGTGATGCTAACTGAGCCATCCTTCATCAGTATTGCGGTGCACTGCAGCAGCTCGGGACGAAACTTACAGCTTTGTACTTCCTGACGTTGAGTGTCTCGCAGCGCCCAAATTCGGTCACCGAACACACCGATCTCACCGATAGAGCAACACTCTAGTTGCTCGCCAGCCATCCCTTTCACTGGATAGCGCCAAATCTCTTTTACAACCCCCACTTGTTGCATGATGCACCTCATAAATCGCTAGATTAGCCTTCTAGACAACTTAGCACACTACGTTAAATGACCAATATCGACATTTACGGACAAGTTGAAACAGTGACGTTGGTCGTACATTAATAGTTTCGACATACCTAGCTTTAGGCCGCTTTTTTATAGAGGTATGACTCTCTAGAGCCACCGCTACGACTCCGTATTAAAAAGTTAAGCTGTGGGCCTGACTCCATGTTCGGATTTTAGACGCCTTTATTGCAAACAAAAACGCACCATCATGGATTAAGTCACAAACAAATAAATACGCCATTAAAAGTTTTACGGGACTCGACATTGACAAACCCCCCAAAAAATAATCATCACCAATGTCGGCGCACCATTAGCGGTCACAAACCCACAAGGCAAGAGAGTATAGATTTTCGGATTGATTAATTTTTAATACTTTTTTTTAATAAAAAGATTAATTTATTATCAGAAATAAATGATTTTAATATTCGATTTCAAACCTTACATTTTTTTATATTCTAAACCCTGATATAAATATGAATTAATGCGCCAAATATTAAAAACATAATATAAACAATGTTTTTAATAGCAAGTTATAGAATTTTTGGTTGATAGAAAACCACAGCCATTTCTACTATTTATTAAATTACGGCAAAAAAAATAAAAGAAGCAATGCTTGAATAAACATATTTGAAATTTAAAACACATGGAGATCACAAGATTTTGTATTTTTGTTTTAAAAATATTTGAAAATAGAATTTATTTTCTTTGGGGAATAATTAGTTATACACCAGGGTGAGGTACAGTATGAACAAGATTTTAATTCTCATTATTTCATTACTCTTTCTTTGTTCGTGTGGCGGCTCCTCTTCGTCAGGCGGATCTACATTTTCCTCTTCCAGCAGCCCGGGGTTCGAAGAACCCGATCCAATTGACATTCCAACTGATTCTGATAACGACGGCATTGCCGACGCAGACGATAACTGTCCGGTCACCGCCAATGAAAATCAGATTGATACCGATGAAGATGGTATTGGTGACGCCTGTGATTTTTCCGGTGGGCCCGATGATGATGGCGATACAATTCCCAATGTGGTGGATAACTGTCCAGCCATCGCAAACCCCAACCAACAAGATATCGACAACGATAATGTTGGCGATGCTTGTGATCAAGACGATGACGGGGACGGAATAACCGATGCGGAAGACAACTGTCCAACACTCATCAACCCCAACCAAACAGATACAGATGGCGATCGTATCGGCGACGCTTGTGATGGTGATTCCGACGGCGATGGTGTTCAAAATGACAACGACAATTGTCCTATTTTGGCGAACACTGCGCAATCTGATTTGGATGATGATGGCGTTGGCGATCTATGTGACTCAGACAAAGATGGTGACAACATTGAAAACGCCGAAGACAATTGTCCTGCCGACAGCAATGAAGATCAGTTAGATACAGATGCTGACGGTATTGGCGATTCCTGCGACCTAAATAGCGATGTCGACGGTGATGGTTTCGATGATGGTATTGATAACTGCCCACTCGATCCCAATGCTGACCAACTCGATCAAGACTTTGATGCAATTGGCGATGCCTGTGATATTGACTCCGATAACGACGGGGTTGCCGACAGCGGCGACAACTGCCCATTAGTGCCTAACACTAGCCAGCTGGATAACGATCTAGATGGTCTAGGTAACAGCTGTGACAGTGATACCGATGGCGACAACATTAGCGACGAGCTAGATAACTGCCCCTACACCCCAAACCCAGAACAAAGCGATTTGGACAGTGATGGTATTGGGGATGCGTGTGATCTAGATCAAGACGGTGATGGTATACCTGATTTTACCGACAATTGCCCAGCGGCTGCTAATGCTAATCAACTTGACGATGATGAAGACGGTATTGGCAACTCCTGTGACGATGATCGCGATGGTGATGACGTTCTGAACCCCGGGGATAATTGCCCCAATGTTGCCAACCCCGATCAAGTTGATAGCGACAATGACGGCATTGGTGATGCTTGCGATACCAGCACTACGCCCGACGACGATCTAGATGGTGACGGCATTATCAATGAGCAAGATAATTGTCCACTGACCCCCAATGCCAATCAATCCGACATTGATAATGATGGAATAGGAGACGTCTGTGATGATGACCGCGATGACGACACGGTTAATAATCCTGGCGACAACTGCCCTAACATTGCCAATGAAGATCAGCTTGACTCTGACGGAGACGGTATAGGTGATGTCTGCGATAGTGAAGACACAACCGACACCGACAACGACGGTATTATTGACGATCTGGATAATTGTCCACTTACCTCAAATCCTAACCAAGAAGATTTGGACAATGATGGTATCGGCGATGCCTGCGATAACGATCTGGACGGCGACAATGTTACCAATGACGAAGATAATTGTCCGGTTACTGCGAATGCCGACCAAATAGATACAGACCAAAATGGAATCGGCGACGCGTGCGATGCAGATTCTTCTCCCAACGACGACCTTGATGGCGACGGCATTATTAATGAGTTGGATAATTGTCCGCTTACGCCTAATGCCAATCAATCGGATATTGATAACGATGGAGTAGGGGACGCCTGCGATGATGACCGTGACGGCGATACGGTTAATAACCCTAGCGACAACTGCCCCAACATTGCCAATGAAGATCAACTTGACTCTGACGAAGACGGTATTGGTGATGTCTGCGATAGTGAAGACACAACCGACACCGACAACGACGGAATTTTCGATGACTTAGATAACTGTCCGCTTACCGCCAACCCCAACCAGGAAGATTTGGACAATGACGGTATAGGTGATGCCTGCGATAACGATGTAGACGGAGACAATGTTATCAATACAGATGACAACTGCCCTGTTACCGCAAATGCTGATCAAGCGGATACAGACGGAGATGGTATTGGCGATGCTTGCGACTCCACCGTAAGTAACGATACCGATGACGACGGCATCGTTAATGATATCGACAATTGCCCGTTAATAGCCAACAGCGATCAGGCCGATATCGATGGTGACGACATCGGTGATGTTTGCGATAACGATATGGACGGAGACGGTGTAAACAACGGCAACGATAACTGCCCCGCTAATGCTAACACCAATCAAAATGACTTGGACGGTGATGCAGTAGGGGACGCTTGCGATAACGACACAGACGGTGACGACATCGATAATGAGCAAGATAATTGCCCCATGACCGCCAACACCAACCAGGATGATTTGGACAATGACGGTGTCGGTAACGCGTGTGACAATGATGTCGATGGTGACAGCATTTCAGATGATGCCGACAACTGCCCAGTGAATACTAATAGCGATCAGCAAGACACAGACAGTGACGGCATTGGTGATGTTTGTGACAGCAATACCGACACAGACAACGACGGCATCGACGATGGCTCAGACAACTGCCCAGCTACCGCTAATGCGGATCAGCAAGACAGCGACAATGATAACCTGGGTGATGTTTGTGATGACGATATCGACGGTGACGGTATTAACAATACGCCCGACAACTGTCCGTTAACGGCCAATAGCAATCAAACCGATGCTGATGGTGATGGTATTGGTGATGCCTGTGATAACTTTATCGATACTGATAGCGATGGTGTTGAGGATGAAGCAGACAACTGCCCGTTAGTCGCCAACTCCGATCAAGCTGATACCGACGGCGATGGTCTGGGCGATATGTGCGACTCTGATCGGGACAACGACGGCATTGAAAACGAAACCGATAACTGTCCGCTCGTGCTCAACCCAGGGCAGAACGATTTTGACAATGACGGTATCGGTGACGCTTGTGACAGCGATCAAGATGGTGACAACGTGGACGATGATTCCGATAATTGTCCGGTGGTTGCCAATTCAGATCAAACTGACACAGACAACGACGGAATTGGTGATGCCTGTGACGACGATCGTGATAACGATGGCGTGATCAACGCAAGCGATAACTGTCCATTAAACGCAAACTCCGATCAAGCCGACACCGACGGTGACGGCATCGGCGATGTATGCGATAGCGTGGAAGATATAGACTGCGGCTCAGACAAACTCTTTAAACCAATACACGGTGACTCTTCCAGTGTAGTGTCCGGTGTGGAGGGCGTACTTTGTGTCGGCTGTGGAGTTGACAGCAATTCACTGGTCATCGACGAAGACCTTAACAGCTACGCTCGTATGTATACCCTCGTCGGTGTGGCAAGCCAAGTGTATATTCGTGTAACAGACGGCGCGAATACTTACGAAGGCCCCCGACGTGTTGGTGTAGTACTGACTAAACCCGACAACTTGCTAGACTTATCTCTATTAGAGCAAATCTCTATAACTACCTATAAAGATGGTGAGGCACAGCAATCTGGGGGAGCAGGGGGGCTGTTAGGTCTGCAATTATTGGGGCTGTTAAACAACCCCGGCCAGCAAATATTGGTAATCGAAACGGACAATGATTTTGACTCCGTAGAAATACGCCAAAATGCTGTACTCGGTGCGCTCGAAGAGCTACGAGTTCATGCCATGTGCGTTGCACCTCCCAGTCAATAACCCACTGAACTGAGCCCGGGGATACTTCCGGGCTCTAAAAGAACACCTTCATCGATATCTCCACCCTGTTGCCCCTACTTGTAGGGGCTTTTTTATGCTCCTTTTACAATTTGAAACAATACTGTGTCGGTAGTGTATCCCCCCCCCTAAAAGCAACGCGTCAATAACAACGACAAATAGCTCAAACACTCAGTAATTCCCCTTACAGTGACAGTTGGCGGATAAAGCGACACATCTATTCCAATTGGTTATTTTACAGCCTCCAATAGTTAATTTAGTATTCAAACCAGTCGTGTATTATGCGACTAAGGAATAATAAGACTGTCGATACCTTTGGGTTGAAACGGATTGTCACCGAGCCTATGCAGTGAATAGGGCTCCCCGCTCGCAAGAACCTCGCGACACCAGTCTCAATTTAGGATGGACTCTTCCCTGAAACATTTTGGGAGAATTTTTCACGATCTAATTTGGCGCATTTTACACATATTCAGCTTTTGGCGCTTTTTTCAATATTTATTACGTGAAGAAATGAACTACGGCGACAGTTGAGCCGTAGTTAATGGAGTTCGGGAATTGAGTCCCGCACATACCGGTCAAATCTGACCACTATCCGAATGGACCATCGGTTTTTAAAGCGGTGTTAGCGCACCGGGGTTCCGTTCGGCCTCAAAAAAGTATGGCGCTTATTACCGCACAAACAACAACGTTATCGGTAAGGGCTTCATATGAAAACATTAGTAAGTGCGTTAAGTTTTATCTTCATTCTTCAACTAACCGCATGCGGCGGAGGAGGTGGCTCTACTTCTTCGGCTACAAGCAGTACCCCCATTAGTTCAAACAGTAAAGATGAACTGCAAACCCCTGAAGCTCCCCCCGTACAAAGCGCATCTCCCGAAGACGATACTAGTGGCGAAAGCCAAGAAAGTACTGATAACGATGTAAATTACACTTTTTTGAAAGGTCACCCACAACCAGAGCAAGTCATCAGCTCAGTCATTACCGGTATTGATTACCCAGTAAACGTCTATTTACCTGTGGGTTATCACGAATCCAGCCAGAATTACCCCATTATTTATGCGCTAGACGGACAGGTTCTATACCCAGGACTGCCATACTTACTGGAGCAAGAGGGGGTAAACGCCATACTTGTCGCAATATCAGAAGGCCCCGATGATCGTCGCCGTACCGACTATCTACTGCCCGGCGCAACCGATTTTTTCCACTTTATCACCACCGAATTAATCCCCCTAGTTGAGCCCGGACTGCGTATCGAACCCGCGCAAAGAAGCATTGTTGGCACCTCATTTGGTGGTGTAATGGCAGGGTTAACCATGCTGATGGACGACGTTAGCGATCCATACTTCCATAACTTTTTAGCTTTTGATGCCAGTTTTTATCAACATCAAGCTGAAACCGAAGCGCTAGAACTTGAGCGCTATCTTGCCAGCAATGAGCTAAATGGCCGCTTATTTCTATCCAGCGCCGTGCCTGAGGGCAACGATCAGTACGTTACAGACTTTGAAAGCAGCCTAAATGAGCGCGCATTTTCAGGCCTACAAATCGTAAAACGTGAATACAACACAACACACGGCGCGATTACCGAGCCATCATTTAGAGAAGCCGTGTCGTTGTTTTTTAATCCTTAAGTGATTTTTTAGACCTAAATGGGTATTTATTTAGCCTTAATAAATGCCCATTAAGCTCAAAATGCCCATAAGCCATAGTCCGACGGCAGGCAGAGAGCACAACTGAATACCAGTTACGAATCCGCAATACTACGAATACAGGCCAAATCAACAAACTACTCATCCACGACTTATCAATCCATAAGTGCGCATAATGTATATTATGTTAAATTCAATATTTACTCGCAAAAGGCTCATTCGCCGAAATTAGAAGATTACCCTTATATCCTGAGTTTCAATCGAAACTTCCTTACCCCCCCCCACTTATATTTGGTGGTAAGTTACTGATATCGAGCTTTTGAGGAGTTATTTTTTCTGGCTGCAAGGCGCTCAATATTTGGCGAAAACTTAAGACATAAATGCAGCTCAGCGAGGCGAATGGATGCATGGGGTTAATCATCGCCAGATTTTTGCATAAAATTGAGCGATATAAATGACTCTGGGTTAGTACTGAAGCGCCTGGCACGCTGCAGCCAGCGGTTATAGGACTGAGATTGTTGCAAAGTTTTGAGTTCGACCAACAGTTCTCGATAAAAATCTGAGCTATCTGGCTGAATTACCAGTGCCTGGGTGAAGTACTCAACGGCAAGTTCATGCTGCTGATTTGAACGCGCAATCAAACCCAAATACTTATATGCACCGGCCAATATGGGCTGCAACTCAAGTGCCCTTTGCAAATGTTTAGTGGCTTGCTCCGGCTTATTTACGCGAAACAGCGCCAAGCCCAGAGTAAAATGGGCAGAGTCTGTTTCTTCCTGTTCCAACCGCTGTTTAAGTAACGCAATCGCTGGTTCAATTTTTCCCTGCCCTATCAATGCTACTGCGTGCTGCTGTAAGACCAGCGGGTCACTGTGCCCTTGGCGCCGCACGAACTCGGCGGTTTTTTCCGCCTCTTCAAACTGTTGGTTTTTTAGTTGGCCCTTAAGTAATACCAAATACGGTGTTAGCGTTTCCGGCTGTTGATGGATGAGTTCATTCTTCATCGCATTTAACGCGTCTGGATATGCTAAGGCTCTCACCACGCTGGCGACTCGATAAAGCGACAACTCCGCTCCTTGGGGCGGATATCCAAAAGGCAGTGCTTGTACATCCACAATATTGGGCTCGTGCGGCAATACTGGTGCTACCAGTGCCTTGTGGTCGAACGGCCCTCGTGCAATACGATGATCCGTCATCGTAACCTTGATGACATCCTGTGTACGCCGGGTTGGCATATGGCAGCTTACGCAGGTGTCAGTCGTTTTTTGCCCACCATGAATTGAAGTCAGCTGATCCTGTGTGTGGCAATCGGTACACACCTCACCAACCTTTTTACGAAACGACACGGAATCAGGCTTTACGTGTGGGTCGTGGCAGGTTATGCAACCGAGAGCACCTGCAGATTTCTGATAACACTCGCTGCCCCACAATCGATAGCCATGGTGATTAATTTCAAAACGCTGTTCAGCGGGTCTATTGGGCTCGGTGATATCCATATGCACCAAATACTCAGACAGGTCTTGACCTGGCCGAAAGGCATAATCCGGCTGCCCAAAGCGTCGCATTCCGATGATAGAAACCGAGGGCAACATATGACATTGAAAACACACTGAATCCCGCTGCAGAGGCGGTAACTTAGCCGGATTGGTAATAGCGGCGCGAATCGTCGACAATTCGCCGCCATTTAAGGCCGTTTGAATATGTGAGGCTCCGGGCCCGTGGCAACGCTGACAGCCAGTGCCCTGCGGCAATTGTTGTGGAAAACGATGAGGCCTCGCTGCATGATCACTCCCGGCCGGCACCTCGGGAAAGGCGTTGTGGCAAAACATGCATTGGCGCTTGACCTGGCGTTGTACGCCTAGGTGGTGACCGGACTCAAAACCCGGCGCCATACCCCAGGTGTCGGTTTCCGAATACCAGCCCAGTGGCAACTGATACAACTGCCCCCAATCTGTCTGATACAAATACGAGCGCGACCTGTTCCCCGAGCCCAGTATCCAATCTATATCCACTGAGAACTGGTTAAATCGGGTGCCGTCCGCATCCTGTTGCCAGCGATTAAAGACCAGTCCGGTAGAGGTTTTGTCTATCTGATAATAGCGTTGTGATGGCGCGTGATAGTATATCTCCCCAAACCTTTCCATTGGCTTAGCTTCTGCTGGGCGTTTGAAGGATTGAGCCATTCCTACGTGCTGATAGCTTTCAAACTTATCGACATGACAAGTACCACAGCCAGCATCATCCACATACCCTGATGCCGCTCCTGTTGTGGCATGCAGATTTAGCTTGGCAAGCTCATCTTCGCCGAACGCATTCAGTGACAAGAGCACTCCAAGACTTAAGCCTAACAAAACCCAGATTAACCACCCTACAGTTAATCCAGATCCTGTGCCCGCATTGTAACTCTGCGGCGCTCGCCGCCAATTTGATAGAAAGATAAGGCGCATAGTTACAATTGTGAATCCTTTTTGAACTGAAACTTGGGCCTCACCTAAAAGTAATTGAATCCTAGGTCGTCGGCTATTTGTTTCATTTTATAACCACTCAAAATCTAAAAAGCGATCACTGCCTGACTACTGGGTTATTTAGTCAAAATATCACTAAACATCAGATATACAATACACGATGAAGACTCTAGGCATTGGCTGGAGGCAAAAACTGGTATTGTAAGCGATCATACCCTCCCCTTAATCTTGTCGCGAGCCCATCCAGAGCGATACTTCGGCTTACTTAGATTACAATCGCCTAAAAATTAGGATTAATTCGCCATATTCCGGTAAAATGCGCGGTTTTCTTATTTGGAACGTTTCCGCCGCTTTGAGGTAATTTATGCAAGATCCCGTTGTCAGCATCATTATGGGCTCCCGATCCGACTGGCCTACCATGCGCTTGGCTGCCGATATATTGGATGAGTTGGGTGTAGCCTATGAAACTCAGGTGGTGTCCGCACATCGTACCCCCCAACGCCTGTGTGAATTTGCGGAACAGGCGCCAGGGCGCGGTATTCGTGTAATCATCGCCGGTGCGGGCGGCGCAGCTCATTTACCCGGTATGGCAGCGGCCATGACTCATATTCCCGTGGTGGCCGTTCCGGTCTCCAGCCGTCAGCTCAAAGGCCTCGATAGCCTTTTATCCATTGTACAAATGCCAAAGGGCGTAGCCGTTGCCACCCAGGCAATTGGTGAAGCAGGCGCAGCCAATGCCGGCGTTATGGCAGCTCAAATACTGGCCGTTAGCGATGCTGAGTTGAGTCAGCGCTTTATTGAGTGGCGCAAGAATCAAACCGACTCGGTACCGGTGGAGGTCGAATAATGCGCGTTGCAGTTCTCGGCTGTGGCCAATTGGCCCGTATGATGGCCTTAGCAGGCATACCTATGGGTATGAGCTTTAGCTTTTTATCGGAAAACAACGAAGATACGGCCCCCGTTGCCGGATTGGGTCCGATAACGGCTATGGATGAGGACTTATCAAGTCACGAGCTTTATGAAGCCTTAGGCAAGCCCGATGTGGTGACCGTAGAGCGCGAGCAGTGCTCTTTAGTACCTTTGCAGCGCCTCGCCGAACACTGCGCTGTGCACCCTAACCCCCAGGCTATTTATCAATGCCAAAACCGCGAACGTGAAAAGCAGCTACTGATTCACTGCCAGGTACCTCACACGCCGTTCGTCAGCGTGGCCTCTGCCGATGAGTTGCAGTCGGCCGTAGAAACCCTGGGGTTTCCGCTTGTTATCAAACACACCGAGCAGGGCTACGACGGCAAAGCACAATGGCGCCTTTACGATCAGAACGATGTGCAAAACTTTATAGCGAGCGCTCATTTTGAACGCCAGTCAGACAATGCATCGCCTTATGTTGCCGAGCCTTTTATGGATTTCGAGCGCGAGGTGTCCTTTATTGGCGTACGCGGCGTCAATGGCGAAGTTAGGTTTTATCCCGCCACGGAAAACGTGCACAAAAACGGAGTGCTTTTACACTCTCTTGCCCCTGCCCCGCATTTATCCGATGAGTTAATCGCGACGGGGCAAGCTGGCCTAAAAGCGATTCTGGAACATTTGGACTATGTGGGCGTAATGGCTATGGAGTGTTTTGTGACTTCAAGCCAGCTTTGGGTCAATGAGCTCGCCCCGCGTGTACACAACAGTGGTCACTGGACCATGCACTGCGCGGTTGCCAGCCAATTTCAAAACCATATGCGCGCCATCGCAGGGTGGCCGCTGGGAAACACCCAGCTGACAAGTGTGGCCGCCATGTTGAATTTGCTCGGCATAGAATTGGACCAAGACAACCAACTTGAGGACGACGCCACCTTAGATTGGTACAACAAGTCTGTTCGCCCGGGCCGCAAACTAGGTCACTTGGTCATTAACGACCAGAGTACAGATGGTGCCATTGAACGGCTCAATCGACTAAAACAAAAAATCTACCGAGACTAAAGCCACAAACCTCAGCTTTTAAAGAGCGCTTGTCCATGCAAGCGCCCTTTCCTCTCGACAATCTTAAGCCCTTGATTTTTCACATACATTCTAGCTGAAAAGCCACCCACCGCCCCGCCCGTCATATAATTGCAATACTAACCCAGTATGGTTCGGCCTTCCCGCTGTGGTCTGCGACTCTAACACCACCGCTTAACGTTTACTCGGCTGACAACGCACTTGGGGCTTCCTTAGTTATGTCGTATTTGGAAAGAAACCAGTCGATACTGCAGGTGCACCACCCGGAGCAGGAAACCACCAGCAAGACGTTTCTTAACCACGTAAAAGCTATTCGTCAGCATGCTTCTACTTTTTTTAAGAATAGTCAGGATGTAGACGACCTGGTTCAGGAGGTCTATGTGAAAGTTATTGAGCGCGGCGGGCTAAGCGATGTGCGTGCCCCTAAAGCATTTTTATGCAAGGTCGCGAGAAACCTCGCCATTAATGAAAAAAACCGCTCTGGTGTTCGCTTAAACGACTCTATAGAGTCTGCTATAAACGACCATAATACACCCACCACCATTGAACTCGACGAGCAAGCAGAGCAACATCAGCGTTTCATTCATTTTTGTGATGCTATAAACCGCCTTCCTGCGCAATGCCGAAGAATATTTATAATGAAGAAAATTGAGGGAATATCCAATAGCGATATCGCCCGACAACTGAACATCTCGGTTGGTACGGTCGACAAGCACCTGGCCAAGGGGATGATTGAGTGCAAAGAGTCACTGAAGCAGCTAGGGCATTTCGAGCCGGCACTCAAAGAAAAAATCCCCCCTGCCCTTAAAACCATAAATAACAATATTCGCTAGATTAATCCCATGAGCAAAGTAAAAGCATTTAAAAACAAAATATCGGTCCAGGAAGAGGCTGCTCACTGGGTGATTGAGCTAGATAAAGGCGATCTTAATCAAGCCCAGCAACGCGAATTAAGCGACTGGCTTAAGCAGAGCAAAAGAAACGAAACTGAATTTTTTGAGCTCGCAGAAATATGGGGCCTTGCCGATCAGTTAAAAGATTGGGTTGCCATCGAGACCGACGAAAGTGAGCCTTCTTCAGGTAAAAGAGGCGGCTGGCAAACTCCCCAAGCGATTGCGGCAAGTGTTTTTGCAGTTTTTGTACTATTTACCGCGCTGCTTTGGCCGGGCCCACAGAAAACCGACGAACTAGAACCTAAAACATTTCAAACGGCTGTGGGTGAAATTAGTGAAATCTCTCTCAGTGATGCCTCCACAGTATCTCTCAATACAAACTCAAATATTGAAGTTATTTACTCAGAAACGGCTCGGCGGGTAATTTTACATAGTGGCGAGGCCCTATTCACCGTAACCAAAGACAAACAACGCCCCTTTTCCGTACAGGTTGGAGACAATGTAGTAACCGCAGTTGGTACCGCTTTTAATATTAGAAAAACCGGACCAACGGCCAAGCTAACCGTTACCGAGGGCATTGTTAGCATAGCGGACCATACTACAATCTCCACCGGGCAAAACAACCATAATACAGCGGATAATATTATGGTGAATGCCGGCGAAGAAGTGATCTTCAAGAAATTTGAAAAACCTCAGGCATCACCATCCACCAGCAAAGAAATAGAAAGAAATCTTTCGTGGACCAGCGGAATGCTTTCGTTTGAAGACACTCCCTTGCTTGAGGCCATTGAAGAAATATCACGCTACACCGATGTCAAAATTGTATTGGCAGACGAGTCATTAAAGTCGCTTAAAATCGGAGGTTATTTTAAAGCAGGAGAAACGGATTCAATGCTTCAAGCATTGCAGCTCAGCTTTAATATAGAAGCGCAAACAAGTAAGGATAACGTTGTTTTGTTAAAGAAAAATGACGATCAACGTGCTTTGTATTAAATTTCAATCAAATAAAAAAACATCGAACTTTTTTAAAAAATCCACTGGTAGATTTTCACTTCCCCCTTGTCCTTTACTACGAGACTTGACGGCTTACCCCGCAATTCGAATAAGCCGGTATTGTCTCGTCGTTATTTTGAGCGCGAACGCAGCTCAAAGCTTTTCCGCCCCAACGTCTGCATCAGGGGTGCCAGAAAGCATTGAACTGCAACGCATTGAATTTGACATACAACAATTACCGGCCAATAAAGCACTGCAGATTTTTGCTAAACAAGCAAATCTTCAGGTTCTTTTTTCGGCAGAGCTTGTGAAAGGTTTAAAAGCAAATTCGATATCGGGTTTTTACTCAATACCGGAAGCTATTGCACAGGTTCTGTCTGGAACAGGGTTGCAGCCTAAGATTACCGACAGCCGGATATTGACCATAACTGCCGACAACAGCAGACCGTCAAACGAGGAAAGACAAGTGGATTTTAAGAAGAAGCAACTTTCAGGCATCATTGCATTTCTTACCGCCATGGTAAGCAATTCAGCCACCCAAGCCCAAGAGATTGAACCGGGCGACCATATCGAGCAAATGATCGTTACCGGCAGCTACCAGAAAAGCTTGGAAAAAGCCGTCGACATTAAACGAAACAGCATTGGTTTTTCCGACTCTGTGGTTGCCTCAGACATCGCCGACTTCCCCGAGCAAAACCTGGCAGAGGCCCTACAACGCATTCCGGGCGTTACTATTGAGCGCAACAAAGGCCTTGGCAACAAAGTTAATGTTCGCAGCTTACCCAGTGAGTTCACCCATGTATCGATAAACAACCTGGCGACAGCATCTGGCAGTGGCGGGCGCGATGTTGAATTCGACATGTTTGCCTCTGATATTATTCAGCAGGTAAAAGTGAAAAAATCTCCTACCGCTGCGGATGAAGAAGGCGGAATCGCGGGAACCGTAGAAATCCAGACTGCACGCCCATTCGATTACAGTGGCCGTAAAGTTATTGTTTCTGCCGAGGGTGCCTACAACACCATTTCAGAAGAAGTTGACCCGAATTTTTCACTGCTAGCGAGCAATACAGTTGGCAACTGGGGTGCCTTAGTGTCATTTTCTAGCTCACAGAGAACGAATCGAACAGACGCTAACTCTGGTGTGGACTTTCGCCCTCTTTCCCGTTGGCTCGAAAAATCAGGCTCTTCTCAGCACCAGTCAGACCAAGCCGCAGCGGTTCTTGAACGCGACACAGGCATTGTCATCAATGACCGATTCAATGACGACGAAACCGGCCGTGTTGTATTTCTAAACAAAGCCGGCGACCGGGCTTACTTAAATGAGCAGGAAAAGTGGGGAGCTACAGCCTCCATTCAATTTAAACCAAGCAATAATTTCTCCCTGACCTTTGATGCACTGGTCGGCAAGTATGATGCAACCGAAGATGAGTATGATGCCGCCGCATACTCCGCCTCAAGTCCAAGCTCTCTCGCAGAAATTCACGATTACGACAGCACCACACTCTCTGATTACGGCATTACCGTTCTCACTGATACGTCTTACGCTCTGACTCAACACGAATTTTTGAGCAAAGAGGACGTGAACGAAACCGACTATCAACAATTCAGCCTTGCTTCCGAGTGGTCTGTAGGCTTATGGTCCATCGACGGATTGTTGGGCTATTCGGGAGCGGAGAAGTTCTCGGACCGAACCAACCTTAAACATACCTCTTATGCACCTTCGCGCACGCGTTATACCGATCAAGGGGGCCAGACCCTCATGAGCGACGATCCAGACTCCATCGATATGTATAACGCCCCTTCCAGTTACCTCTTCGACTTCTACGATGTTACTTTGGAAGAGATACAGGATGATAAGTACGCAGCGCAGTTCGATGTTAGCCGTGAAATGCACATCGACTTCCTGCCCGCTTTGGCGGATATTCACTTTGGTGTTCGCTATACAGATAAAAGCAAAAAGCGCAATCAAGGCGACAAAGAAGTTAAAGGGCCATCGGCAGACGACTCTAGCTGGAGCGGTGTTCGCACACTGCAAGATAGCGAGCTAACACCTATAGAAGAACTGGTGCCTGGCGGCGAGTATTTACCGGACTTATCCTATAGCCCAAGCTGGGCTCAAGTATCCAATGAGTATGCACGGGACTTATTCCGCTACGATGGCTTCCACGTGGATTATGCCCCCGACCAATACTACCAAGTGGATGAGGAAGTATTTAGCCTCTACGCCATGGCCGATTTTGAGTTTGATATTCTATCGCGACCTGCCTTAATCAACGCCGGTTTTCGATATGTAGACACCTCCGTTTTATCTTCCGGTTTTCACCAAGTGCAAACTACCGACGGCTCTACCGTTTACACTTCTGAGCCTGTCTCTAAAGACGGCAGCTATGATGACCTCCTGCCCAGCTTTAATATGAAAGTAGAGTTAAGCGAAAACTTAATGTTTCGTGCTGCCGCGTCACAGACTTTAATGCGCCCAGCGCTAACCGATATCGCCTACAAACGCTCAGTTAGCTTGAGTGAGTTTAAATACTACGATGGCAACCCGGACTTACAACCTACCTACGCAGATCAGTGGGAGCTAGGGGTTGAATATTACCTGGAAAGCGGCGGTATTCTCTCGGCCTCATATTTTGAAAAAGAAATCGAAGGCGTAGTGCGCGAATCGCTGACAGGAATAGTCCCTAATGTTACCAAGTACAACGATAACGGCACTCTGGATGGCGTCTACGACTTTGAAGTCTATCAAAAGATTAACGCTGAGGGCTCCTATGACGTATCAGGGGTTGAATTAGTTGCTCAATTTCCATTAACAATAATTAGTGAATCTTTAGAAGGTTTTGGTATTAATGCCAACTACACCATTTTAGATAATTCACTAACGGGTGAATCAGACCTTAACATTCCCACAGCACCGGAAGGGCTCGCCGAAAACACTTATAATCTAGTAGCTTATTATGAAAACGATCGTTTCAATGCGCGTATTCTCTATAACTACAAGGACAAATATGTAGAGCGTATTGAGCGCGATATGTATCCCGTGTATCGCGACAGCTACGGCCAGCTAGACCTCTCTCTCGGTTTCTATGTCACAGAAAACATTAAGCTCTCTTTAGAAGGCATTAACATTACCGAAGAAGCGACCCAAGGTTACACCATGGATCCACGCTTCCCCACTATGTATGAAGTCTCCGGCAGCCGTTACACATTAGGCGTACGCGCTAACTTTTAAGCATGGCATCTCTTGGCACAAGGACGTGCTTTTTTCTTACAAGACCTACCTTATGAAAAACTCTCTTCCGACTTTAGTTGCTGGCTTATTAATTGCACTCTTCACAATAACTACAACAGCAGAAACAACTGCAATGGCCAACACAGACCAGCAGAGACCCGTGCAAGTAGCGTTTATGCCAGATATTCATTTTCATGATATTTACGCTGATTTCAGCGACGAGGGTTTCGCAGGCATCAGTAACGACGACAGCCATAAACATGCGAGCATTCGCTCCATGGCTGCACAACTACACTCCACCCGACTTTTTAATGAAAATTACTTCGCCCTTTTGGCTGCATTGGACCACGCCGTCAAATCGGGCATTCGCTATATTGGCCTGCCTGGCGACTTTAGTGATGATGGCCAGCCCGTGCATTTGAATAAACTTGCAACCATACTCGATGAATACCGCGATCGTCATAACGTTATGTTCTTTGCCACTCCCGGTAATCATGATCCGGTTCGACCTGATGACACGCCGGGCGGAAAATCCGATTTTCTCAACACAGATGGCAGCGAGATATCCATTCAAAGCCCTGGCACCAAAAGCTGTCAAGATAAAAGCGGACGACAAACTGACTCACTGATCTGCAGCGAAAAGATCCGTCATTTAGGCTATCAGGGTGTCACTCATACGATGAGAAATAATGGCTTCTTTCCACAAAAAAGCTATCTTTACTGGGCAACGCCTTTTACCGCCTACACACCGGATAACTATCAATTCGAGGCCGCCGTCGTAGCGGGTTCCTTAGCCAAACGCCACTCAAGTGTTTGTGCCAAAACATCAGCGTCACAACCCGATTTGTGCATCGACATGCCTGATACAAGCTATCTGGTCGAACCCACCGAAGGGCTCTGGTTGCTGGCCATAGACGCCAATGTCTACCTGCCAAAAACAAATCAAAACGGACTAAAGACCGGATTCTCCGGCTCCGGCAATGCCGGTTACAACGCTATTGCTCAAAATAAAGAATACCTGCTGCAATGGATTGAGCAGGTAGTGATACAAGCACAATTACAAGGTAAAAGACTGATTTCGTTTAGTCATTTTCCGATGGTGGATTTTTATGACGAGCAAGGTGACAGCATAAAATCCATATTGGGCCGTGATGCCTTTCAGCTAAAGCGCCTGCCCAAACTGGCCACTAGTGAGCGAATACTCAAAACTGGTTTACATTTCCATATTTCTGGCCATATGCATATGAACGATACTGGGGTATATCGCAGTCAAGATGGAAAAACGCTGTTTAACATTCAAGCGCCCAGCCTTGCCGCTTACCCGCCGGCTTATAAAGTAGTGTCTCTTCTGCCTAAGAACCGAGTGCAAGTTGATACAATCCGATTACAACAGGTACCCAGATTCAACGAATTATTCCCCCACTATCAGCGGGAACATCAATATTTGCTTAACAACAGCCCGGAAAATGCTTGGAATATCGACGTACTCAATGCCGAAAATTACAATGATTTCACAAAAAAACATCTGCGAGAACTGGTTAGAGAACGCTTTATTCCGAACGAATGGCCTTCGACTCTGGTTGATATTTTAACGCAAAGCACACTGCATGATTTAGCCATACTGGCACAATTAGATACAACCGAAAAAACGCAAGATATAGTCACCGACCTAGCGACTCTTAAAAATAAAGACAGCTGGAGGCAGGCAACTAACCAATATCCTACGGAATTAACAAAAACCGAAATGGATGGTTTATCCAACGATGTTACAGGCTTTGATCTACTTGTTGACCTCTATATGCTGCGCAACGGTGGGGATTTGGCGCAGGAGGATATTGGCCCGAACCGATTAAGTGCTTACAAGGCTCTTGCACAGTTATATCAAGGCGTTAGTGCTTATCAAGTGCAAAACGAAGACAAGCCAGTTACCTTGCCGATGACTCAACAGTTTATCTCCGGTGTGCTGCAGCTTCTGATAGGTTTTATGGATGCCGAACCAGATAATCGGGTAATGTTAGATTTAACCGCCGGACGCATTCAAAATACGTCGCCCTAAATCAGAGCCCGACAATGATAATGAAAAGATAAATAAACACAACGGGCCGGTGGTTTAGTACACGTCGCGACAATAACGTCCATCAGCCTGAAGTGTTTGCAACAAACTCTCCCCCAGATACCGATTCAATTCATCGTGTACCGCCTGCGCCATTCCAAGCCGACTTCCACACACATACAAGTAGGCGCCCTGCTCTATCCATTGGCATAAAACATTAACGTTTTGCTGTAGGCAATCCTGTACGTACCTCGGCTGACCGGGGCATTTTGAATAAGCGCGATCGATGCGTTGTAATACCCCTTTGCGGTGTAACGCTTCAAACTCATCGTAAAACAGCGCGTCTGCGAAGGGATCTCTCTCACCGAAAATCAACCAGCATGGCTCTCCGCCCGTTGCGGCTCGCTCTTGTAGATGAGCGCGTAATCCGGCAATGCCTGAACCGTTACCAATGAGAATTAACCGAGAGCTCTTGGGCGGTGTGTGAAACTCACTGTTGTTACGGATAGACAATTGAATTTTTTCACCCGGTGTCGTATATCGGGTAAGCCAGCCAGATGCAAGACCAAGATTGTCTCCCGCTTGCTGCTGCCGCACGACCAGTTCTAAAGCGTGTGAATCTCGGGCACACGCAATGGTGTACTGGCGCGGCGCAGGAGTTTTAAGGCCCCGTAGCCAGGCACGCTTCGCATCCTCATCGGCACCTATAGGCAACTCAAGATCACGCCACTCGCGCTCTGCCAACCAAGCAATGGTATCCACAGGAGCTTCGTCTGGTTCAATGATGGTTTGCGTCGGCAACGCGAGTTGACGTCGTGCCTGTTCACACCTGTCTGGACTTTGCCTGGGGTAAACCTCTGCAATATCACCCGCTTGATAATCCAGCGGATCTCTCGACTCTAATCGCAACCAATACAAAGGGGCACCGGGGCTGCCACTATTGAGTTGCTGTTGTCGAGTAAGCTGTAAAGTTTGTATGGCCGGTAGTACAGATTGCTCTGCTTCAGCGCTATTAAACTGGCCACCTAGTGTGGCAATAAAGATTTGCCACTGGGCGATAACCTCGTGCTCTCGCTCCGGCTGCGCCGCATCAAGGGTGAGAATTTCAGCGATAGGGTTAGCCCCAGCATCAACAAGTAACTGCTGCAGCTGATAGGCAAACGCGCAATACTGCTGGTAGTGACTATCGCCCAATCCCAACACCACAAAATTTAGGTGGCTCAGCGCGTTAGAGGGTAAAGATTTAATGCGCCTGGCAAAAGCAATAGCGTTATCCGGCGCTTCGCCCTCTCCGTAAGTGCTCGCCACAACTAATAGGGTTTTGGCTTTGCCCAGATCATTTACCGTTAGTTGATTGAGCGCATAAAGCATGACCGGCACAGAAAAAGCGTCGCGCGTTTTTTCAGCCAACTGGTGTGCCCTACCGCTTTGACTGGCATAGGCAATGACCACATCAGCTTGCGCTGTAACGTCTCGGTCAGAGCGCGGTGTGCGACGATAACACCACCCACTAAAAGCAAGATAAAAAAGCGCCAGCACAAGTGCCAGCGCTATGCGTTCAAGTTCACTCATTAATGATTACAGCGGTAGCACTTCCAGCGTTGCGATATACTTACCGCTGCGGGTTGTCGCCGGCGCTTGGGCTTGATCGTCTTCGTATTCAGCTTCTAACCAATAACGTCCAGCTTGTGGCCATTCAACGCTCACCTTGCCATTTTTGTCGGTGGTCAGTTTAATTTCTTGCTGAGAATTGCGATAACGCACGCCATCCGGAATTATCACGACTTCCACACCCGGCACAGCCTTACCATCCATTAAGAAGGTTAAGTTCACAGGTTCACCGGTGAATAAATCATTGGGGTGGGCAGACGCTTGCATTTCCAACCCTTTATTACTCAGTGCCAATACGGTGTCGGTAGGGTTACCGGCGGTAATAAAGGATTCGAGCTTGGTAGATGAATAACCAACTTTTAAGTTTTTGGCTTTTTTCGGCACTTGTTTTTCAAAGTCACCGGGCGCTGGCTTTTCGCCACGGCCAGGCCAGCGTTTGCGCTCGCCATTCTCGTCTTCCCAGCTGGCCTGTAAACCGCTTGAGCTCATTAGTACTTTGTAGGTGCCCTGCTCGGTTAAATTTAAATCAAAGGTCGTGCGGTGCTTGCCTTCAGCTAAGTTCAGCATTTCACCCTCACTGCCATCGGGCTTAACCACACTGAGGTAATGCGCTTTCAGAGGATAGTGGTTGAAGTAAAATATATCGTTGGACACGGCGGCGTCAACGGTGACCCAGGGGTCGTCACCAGACAATACCGTCGCTGCCGGCAGAACCCAAAAGCGATGCGCTTCAGCGGCCATCGGTAATGCCAAAACCAAACCTAGTGCTAAAAATTGTTTAAATTTCATAACCCACTCCTGTGGTTGTTAAGGGTTAAAGGTAACCGAAAGTTTGCCTAGCTCGGTCTTGCCTTGTGCAGTTAATGTTTGTGCTTTTGTTAAGGGCCAGTCAAAGTCGACATGCAACAGCTCCCGCCCACCGACTTCCCGCGAGGCTTCAACATAAAGTTGGTATTGGCCCGGCTCAAGGTTCTCAGTAACATGATCGAGATTAACGTTATAAGACCCTGGCTTGCGAGTTGGACCTGTGACACCATCGATCGGCATATCGAGAGAGCGGCCACTGCGACGCCACCATAAGCGCATATCTTTAAGCCATTTTTCTCCCTCACCGTCGGCGTCAATCTGGTACCAGACAGCGCCATTGGTAACCGCTTTGCTGTCTATATTTTGCACCCAAATGGCAACATAGGGCCGATGGTACTCAGCCACATCCATCTCAGGAATGGCAACATCTACAGTTAATTGCGCAGCGGCCAGCGGCGCTCCAATGCCGGCCAACAGCAACGGCATCATTTGTTTGCATACGCTCATAGATTTTTCAGATCCTTCGTTATTTAATGAACAAATAAAATAATAATAATCAGCGGCGCCACGAGACCAAAAGCCACCATAGGCCATGTACCGGGGCGACTTTTTTGTAAGCGTATTAATAACCACAGCCCCGTTAATGAAAAGACTAAGCAAGCAATGGCAAATACATCGATAAACCAGCTCCAGGCAACGCCGGTATTGCGCCCCTTATGCAAATCGTTGAGATAAGCCACAACACCGCGTGTGGTTTTTTCGTAAATCGCCTCACCACTGTTTATGTCGATACTCATCCAGGCATCCCCGCCCGGCCTTGGCAAGGGCACATAGATTTCATCCCCATACCATTCGGCATCTATAGCGCTGTTGATATAAACACCGAGTGCTCGACGAATTTCCAATCGTAGAGGTTTCGGCAGCGGACCACTGTCGATGTTTTCCAGCTCAAGACGGGTAAGCAGTTGGGGATCGAGCCTAGCCTCAAGACTCAAGGTGGATTTTTGCGCGGGTATTTGATGCGCGTGATTAAGGGTAATGCCCGTGATGGCAAATAAAAGCAACCCTATAAGACATATGGCCGAACTCACCCAATGCCATTGTCTTAGGCTTCCAAACCGCACACTAACCCCCAACACTAAAGTATTAACCCATTATTTTCACTGGAGGTGCAGCTAGGCATCCCTCGATAATGATTCTCATTGTATTGTGTGCAACCTCTTTCCGCAATCTTTTTAAGGCCCTGTTAGCAAAAATTAGCAATACCGATTAAATGTTATTGATAACCGTTATCGTTTGTGCAAGGATTGAATTATAGGCCTAAGATAGGCAAGCAGATACCCAATATCGCTACACACTCTCTAGCGCTAAGGTGCAATTTTATGAATGAAACACGCACAGAAAAAGACAGCATGGGCGAGCTGGCCGTCCCCGAGGATGCTCTTTACGGGGCGCAAACCCAGCGCGCTATAAACAATTTCCCAGTCAGCGGGCAGAGATTGCCCGAGTCTTTTATTCGAGCCCTGCTACAGGTCAAATCGGCCGCGGCGCAAGCCAATTCAGAGTTAGGTACTCTACCCTCACCAACGGCACAGGCCATTTGCGATGCCGCCCTGCAAGTGGAGCAAGACCCCGACCGACTGAATCACTTCCCGGTAGATGTGTTTCAAACCGGCTCAGGCACCAGTACCAACATGAATATGAACGAGGTGCTTGCCACCCTTGCCAGCCGCACGCTTGGCGAGTCGGTGAGCCCCAATGATGATGTAAATGCCAGCCAGAGCAGTAATGATGTCATTCCCACGGCCATCCACGTGAGCGCCTCAATTCTGGTGGCAGAGAAACTGCTCCCGGCCTTAACGCATCTGATACAAGTCTGCCAAGAAAAAGCTGCCACAACTGAGCACTACATTAAAACCGGCCGAACTCACTTGATGGATGCCATGCCGGTGCGCCTGAGCCAACCCATTAACGCCTGGGCGGGTCTTATTGAGATGCACCTCAATAATATCAAGGCGCTACAACCACAATTACAAAGTCTGGCTCAAGGCGGCACTGCAGTGGGAACCGGGGTAAATGCTCCGGCAGAATTTGCCGGCGTTTTTTGCCAGAAACTTAACTGCGCAACGGGCCTTGAATTTACCCCGGCAGCCGATCCATTTACTCACATCAGCAGCCAAGACACGGCCGTGGCCCTATCGGGGCAATTAAAAGCTTGCGCGGTGAGCCTGATTAAAATTGCCAATGATTTGCGCTGGATGAATTCTGGCCCCCTCACCGGCCTCAGCGAAATTGAATTGGAAGCCCTGCAGCCTGGCTCATCCATAATGCCGGGCAAGGTTAATCCGGTCATCCCTGAATCCACCGTTATGGCTGGCTATCAAGTGATTGGCAATGACACGGCTATTACGCTCGGCGGCCAGTCGGGCAATTTTGAACTCAATGTCTGCCTGCCCCTGATCGCTCACAACTTAATCAGCAGCATTACGCTGCTCAGCAATAGCTCTGTACTGCTAGCCGATAAAGCCATAAAGACCTTTAAAGTAAATGAGGAACACCTAAACGCCTCGGTCGCCCGCAATCCAATTCTGGTAACTGCACTCAACCCCATTGTGGGTTATTTAAAAGCCGCTGAAATCGCCAAAGCGGCCTACGCCAGCGGTCGCCCCATTATTGACGTGGCCGCCGATATGACAGATATCGACCGATCTGAATTAGAGCAACTGCTCGACCCTAAAAAACTGACTTAGCAGGTAACTAACGGTGCACAAATCATCGGCAACACATGATTCAACACAAGCTTACTGGCAACAATCCATCGGCAATGGAATGCTCGGCTGTCGCCTGCAAACAAAAGCGCGCAAGCACCTTCAGGCCCAGCAGTGGGGCCTGGCGGTTAAGGATTATGCAACGGCGCTGGAGGTGGCCGACACCATGCTGCAAGCCCCTCACACTCAAAAGTTTGCCATTGAGCGCTATTTGCGCACGGCTTTAGAACTGATTTATGCCATGCGTAAATATAAGCCCAACACAGATTTAGGTGAATTAATTGAAACCGTAAAACAAAGGCTGCAGCCACTACTGGCTCCGGTGCCGGCGGAGGTTGTTATCGCCCCGCTCATTGATGTCGCCTTCTCTCCCATTGATGATGTGGATGACTGGATTCAAATGTTATTTAACTACGAACTATCAGGTCAGACGCTGCCCCACTAACGTTTAGCCGCCCGCCAACCCATCAGAATCGAGAGGATTATCCATAAACAAGCACGAAAGCAGCCACCGAACCGAAACGGTCGAGTTTATACTTGACATAAACCATAATAAATTTAGGGTATTGTCCATCGACACTATTATGGACGGAGATCCGACATGAATATCGTACAAAAATACTCTGCAGTTGCCCTGATGGCATTTGCCAGCTCACCTGTCTTGGCCCACTGGGCACTGCAGCAAGAACAATCCAGCCTGCATTTTGTCACAGTAAAAAATGACACCATTGCCGAAACGAATTCGTTTAATCGCTTTGCTGCCAATATTAACGACGATGGTCAAATTAATGTTCAGGTCGACTTGAGCAGCGTTGATACCTTAATTGATTTACGCAACCAACGTTTGCGCGACATTTTATTCAATACTAAGAAATACCCTAAAGCAACGCTCGCCGCCCAGTTAGACAAGGACTATATCGATGATTTAGCGCAAAGCACGCCCGAGAATCTCGATTTATCCATTCAGTTAACGTTGCACGGAGAAAGCCAAACACTACCGGCCAAGCTGACTGTCACAAAACTCGACGCCCACACATTGTTGGTAGCCACTCGCAGCCCCATACTGCTCAATGCACAGCAGTTTTCTTTGACCGCAGGGCTTACTAAATTGCAAGAACTGGCCGGTCTAAACAGTATTTCGCCCATCGTCCCCATCACGGGTAACTGGACATTTAAACTCGAGCATTAACCTACCCTGACGCTCGGTGCCCACAGGCAAGCTTCTTCTTGTCGGTACCGAGCCAATTAACCCATTATTAAATTTGGGCTTTATCTGGCAAATCCGTATACTCACAAACGCGCTGTCACGGCGCCTTTTATAGCTTTACGGACGCGACAGATAGCAATGAGCTTTGAACCCTTTGTAACAGAAATTGAATACACCCCTGACGCCAGTGCCTACTTTGCTCAACTACACCCGTTAAAACATCCAATTTGGCTGGACAGCTGCCACCCGGCGACGCAATCCGGCCGCTATGACATCTTTGCTGCCTGCCCTAGCCACTACTTGCAGACCTTTGCCGACAGCACCCAGGTGGATACCTATAGCTGTGCCTCAGGCCTAACCAAGAGCAATACCAAGGCTAGTCACCAGTGTCTCTACCGCCAGGACCCATTCGAAGTGCTCGCTCGCCATTTACCCACACTTAACACAAAGCGCACTGAACACGAGTGCAAATTGCCTATATACGGGGGGGCTTTGGGCTTTTGGGGCTACGATTTAGCCCGGTACTTAGTGCCTGTAAAAGAGCAGATAGAGCAAACCAGCCAATTGCCGGATATGGCGGTTGGCCTCTATCCCTGGACCCTAGTGCTAGATCACACCGCTGAAAAAGCCTATATCAGTGCCGTCAATAAGGCTTCTACCGAGGCTATAACCGGATATTTATCGAGCCAAAACAACTTAAAGTCAATTCTAGAAAATGGATCAAATCCCTTTATAATCAATAAGTTCGAAAGCAATCTTAATGCTAAACATTACTTCGAAAAATTCGATATTATCCAGAATCACATTCGCGAAGGCGACTGTTATCAAGTCAACTTTGCCCAGCGCTTTTCCAGCCAGTATAAAGGCGATCCACTGACGGCTTATTTGCACCTAAGAGCCATTAACCCCGCCCCATTCGCAGCGTTTATCCCGCTCGAGAAAGGCGCCATTTTAAGCTTGTCGCCGGAGCGTTTTATTGCCGCCCAACAAGATAAGGTGACAACCAGCCCCATCAAGGGAACCGCCGCCCGCAAAGACAACCTCAAAGCCGACCAGTTAGCCGGTCAGCAGCTATTGGACAGCCCCAAGGACCAGGCAGAGAACCTCATGATTGTGGACTTACTGCGCAACGATTTGAGCCAGACATGCCGGCACGTAAAGGTACCTCAGCTGTTCGAGTTACAATCCTTCACCAATGTTCATCACTTGGTCAGCACCATTGAGGCGCAATTAAAATCAGGGCAGTCTTGCGTCGACGTGCTGCGCTCCGCCTTTCCCGGGGGGTCTATTACCGGGGCGCCGAAGATTCGGGCTATGGAGGTGATAGAGTCTCTGGAGAGCCACAGGCGCGGCCCTTACTGCGGCAGCATTGGCTATATCAGCCACTGCGGCAATATGGACACCAATATTGCCATTCGCACCTTGGTGGCCGAAGACCATGAGATTAGTTGCTGGGGCGGCGGCGGCATTGTCGCCGACTCGGAGGCAGAGTCGGAGTACAACGAGACTCTGGCCAAGGTCGATATTTTACTCAGGGCGCTGGAAGGTGAATTCCCCGCCCCACAGCAATAGGCAACACTAAATAATGGCGGAAGCGATAAGCAGTAACAAACCGCCGATAACGACCCACTTACTGATGTAGTATGCTTTGCGGTTTTTCTTTTTAAAGCTCTTTAAAAGGCGCTGGTAGCTCAGCAAGCCTTTGCCGAGCTTGTTGCCAATTCCGGTGTGACTGCTGTCGACGTTATCAATCATAAACAGGCGATTGAAAAAGCGGCCAAAATACCAATACCCTTTCTGCACAAAGCCGAGCTTTAACGGCCGGTCGATATCCGTCATTAGAATAATACGCGGGGTTTCGGTGTCGTTATACGCAGAATGCAGGTAGGTTTCATCGAAAATAATGCTGTCACCATCGCGCCAGGGGTAGTGAAAATCATCAATCTGCAAGCCGCACTTTTCACTATTGGGCGTGCTTAGCCCCAAAGAATAACGCAATGTATAGGCGAAAGGGTCGTGGTGCTGGCTGAGTTTTTTGCCCGGCATCAGCACGGCAAACAAAGCCAGGTTGAGATAGGGTACCTGCTCTAACAAGGCCATGGTTTTAGGTGCCAGCTCGTAAGCTGAGGGGATACGGTTATCGTAGAGTTTTAAATAAAAGCTGGTCCAGCGATTATCTTTATAGAAACTGCTGGCGGGCAGATCATCCTTAGCGGTAATTTTCCCTTCGGTGTAGAGGGCCAGAGCTTCATCGCGAATTACCTGCCAATTGTCTTCGATAAGCTGCAACTCCGGAAAGTGATCTTTAGATATTCTGGGTGTAGTCTCCACCTTGGATAAGCCATAGGCCGGTAGGTTAAAGGGCACCATAAAAGTGGAGAAATCTGTCAGCTGGCGACTGAGCGCAAATGTCACTCTATTGCGCGTGCGTACAAAAACGATACAAGCCACATAAATGACAATACAGCCGATAATGAAGCCCATGACTTCTACCCTCTAAATTCAATTGCGGCGCGTATCATACTCAATTGTATGGCCCCAACCAAGCGCTATTGCAGTAGCTGCTGCCGCTCACGCTCATAGTCACTGTAGCTTTGCGAAGACTGCTCGCGGCACTCGCGCTGCGCGCCGGGAGGCTCGCGATCACATAACTGGTGTTGATTGTGCTGCACATTCTCATAAACCGCCCTATTACTGCACGCCGCAACTAACAATACCGACATCAACCCGATCAATAATTTCATTACTGCCCCTTATATTCCAACAAATAGACGGTTTTAACCCCCGCTTGCTTAAGTTGCTCAACTCCACCAAGTTCCGGCAGAGCCACCACAAAGCCCGCATGGGTAACCACAGCCCCCATTGTCTTAACAAGCCGAACAACGGCCTGCGCGGTACCTCCGGTAGCAATCAGATCGTCAATCAACAATACCCGATCCCCGCAGCTTAAGGCGCCACTATGAATATGCAGCGTGTCTTCGCCGTATTCCAAACAATAGGCTTGACTGTGAGTCGCGCGCGGCAACTTACCCGGCTTGCGCGCCAGCACCAGCCCCAGCCCCAGCTGGTGGGCCAGAATCGAACCAAAGATAAACCCTCTCGCCTCGATCGCGACAATCTTATTGACATTCGCACCGGCAAAAGCCTCAACCAAGCCCGCCGCCGCCTCGGCTAATGCCTCTGGCTGCTCCAACAAACTGGTAATGTCTCTAAATTGCACGCCGGGCTTAGGGTAATTTGGAACTGTGGTAATCGCCTGGCGGAGTAATTCTTGTCGCTTATCCATTGATCCTCACATAATTTTCCAAAACCGGGCACGGGGTAGCACCCCAAAACATAAGCTAAAAAGTAAAGCAAAAAAAAGGGTGAGCTTTTGCCCACCCTTTTCGATCGGTGCGTAAGCTGAACTTACACAGCGACAATGTTTTCGGCCTGTGGCCCTTTTTGACCCTGAGTAATCGTGAACTCAACTTTTTGACCTTCAGCCAGAGTGCGAAAACCTGAACCTTGAATAGCGCTAAAATGAGCAAATACATCAGGGCCAGACTCTTGCTCAATAAAACCAAAACCTTTAGCTTCGTTAAACCACTTTACGGTACCCGTTACGGTAGACATAAATCATTCCTCAATCATTCAAGACCCCTTTCGGAGCGCTTTTTACTTAATACTCTTAATTCTAATTGCTTAAAATATTACTATGTCTTTTGATTGATGGAACCGGCAACAACGATGGTCTTGGCAAGTCATCAAACAGGACTAACTTTCAAGCAAATTTGAGTATAACGAGCTCACAAATCAAGTCAACAGCCTGAAAACCTACGACCTTGTGTGGCGCTTTACCCGCTTTAATTTAGGCTTTTTTAGGTTTCAGTGTGAGCGCGATCCCAGCCAGCACCGTGATCATAGCAATCATTAAAATTACGCTTAACGCTTCTCCGACGAACAGCACACCACCGATCGCAGCCAACATAGGCACACTCAGCTGCACGACGCCCGCCTGAGTTATGGTCAACCTTGCCAAACATTTATACCAAATTGCGTAACCTATCGCCGAAGCCAAAGCCCCAGATGCCACAGCTAAAAGCAAACCGGCGCCAGTCAATATGGGGGGCGACCAAAGTGCCAGCAACGGCACCAAAAGCAGTAGAGCCAAAGCGCTAGCCCGAAAGAAATTGCCCGTTGTGTTGATTAACGGCTTGGCACCATTGCGTCCTAGCAGCGTATAGCCAGCCCAAGCGCCCCCGGAAACAATCATTAAAATAGCACCGAGCATATCGGGCCGGGCCGCGTTGGGTAAGAGTAAAATAGCCACACCTAGCAAGGCAATCATCAAGCCCCATACTTCTAGCACGCTAGGTTTTTGTTTGGCAATAAAGCTCGCAACAAGAGTGACGAGCTGCACAGTAGCAAAAAGCACCAAGGCCCCTTCCGCAGTGCCCAACTTAACATAGGCCAATGAAAAGCTTAGCGCATAAACAAAAAGAGCCAGGCCACCCGACCAGCTACCCTGACTCACTTTTTCGCGCCACCGCCCGGAGTCGGTAAATACCACCAAAGCAGCTAGTACAGCTGCGCCACTGACCAACCGAAGAAGCGTAAACGATAACGGATCAATTGCACTGAAACCTAACGCGTATCGACAGAATATTGAGTTGCCAGCAAATGCCAGCATAGCGCAAAAAGTTAATAAGAACGTGTTCATTTAAGCCTCATATTATGTCAGCCAGAGGCTTCATAACGCGTGAAAGACCAGCTGCTCCTTAGGAGCTAACAGGGGCACATATCTTTGCTCTGTAAAAATGGCGCCGCGAGAATCTGGTCAATTGTAACTCTCGCTTTAGCTGTAAAGGTGGGTCTATACAATTTCCAATATAACTGACTTACGAGTCTTGACCAATAATTTAACGGCCACACGTCAAACACCAACAACAATAGAACCAACAAACTGAAACTCATAGCAGCTCGATGAATCTACATTCTAGTGCGCTAAAAACCCCTAATCTCGACCAAGATTAAGGGTTTATTAGTGGCCAGAGGCAACTTATAAAGACAAGTCTCGGTTACTGGCTTTGATGAACTCTTGTTTTAGAGCCTCATAGGTGTGAGCAGCCGGGAACTGAGGAAACTCATCGATCACATTTTGCGGGGCATGAAATAAAATACCGGCATCGGCCTCACCCAGCATAGTCGTGTCGTTGTAGGAGTCGCCAGCAGCAATAATACGGTAATACAAGGTTTTTAGGGCGAGTACCGACTGGCGCTTTGGATCTCGCTGGCGCAGATGATAGTTGATCACCTTGCCCTTGTCGTCTGTCTCTAAACGATGACATAAGAGCGTGGGGAAACCGAGCTGACGCATCAAAGGCTGGGAAAACTCATAGAAAGTGTCTGACAAAATAATGACCTGAAAACGCTCACGCAGCCAGTTTACAAACTCGACCGCTCCCTCTAAAGGCTCAAGGGTCGCAATCACTTCCTGAATTTCATGTAAGCCTAAGTTATTCTCTTCAAGGATTCGCAAACGCTGACGCATAAGCACGTCATAATCCGGAATATCTCGCGTTGTTGCTTTCAGTTCTTCAATACCGGTCTTTTCCGCAAATTTTATCCAGATTTCCGGTACCAGAACCCCTTCCAGGTCCAAACATGCCAGCTCCACGTCAGCCTCCAAAAATTATTTAGATAGAAAAGCTGGCGAATCTAACCTGCTTAGCGTAAAAACGCAACGGACTCAGCTACTTTTTCACGTGGAACATATCCCAAATACCGTAATTAACTTGAGAATATAATAACTTTTTGGAATATATGGTTAAAGGCGCCAAGCCTATGAAGCCCAGCAATATGGGCCTTAATAACACCAGATATAGTAACTGTTTAATATTTAAGCACAGCATGTGTACATTTACAGTACTATTCGATTATTTTTAAATCATGGTTTCACGAAAAAGTACTCTCAGTTATAAGTTAAGACTCGCGTGTTATTGGGAACCCTTTAAAAGCTCTGGTATCCTTCCGCCCAAATAGAGCAGATAAGCCTTAGATTGACCGTGATTAAGGATCTAGCAATGAATGACCAAATTCCTCTGGTGGATATCGAACAACAATTGGCCAACCAGAGCCCGTTCCGTATTATGAAGCACGCTCTGGAGAGCCATGATCGTATTGCCATCTCATTCAGTGGCGCCGAAGATGTCGCCTTAGTTGATATGGCCAGCCGAATTCGACCTGATGTAGAAGTATTCTCTCTCGATACCGGTCGACTGCACCCAGAAACCTATCAATTTATTGAGACAGTGAGAAACCACTACAAGATCAATATTGATATTATTTCGCCGGACGGTGACGCCGTACGTCAACTGGTACGCGAGAAAGGGCTGTACAGCTTTTATCAAGACACACACAAAGAGTGCTGCGGCATTCGTAAGATCACTCCACTGCGCAATAAGCTCTTAGAGGTTGACGCCTGGATTACGGGTCAGCGTAAAGATCAAAGCCCGGGCACCCGCTCCGACATACCGGTCATACAAGATGATCAGGGTTTCGCCCGAGCCGGAGAAACCCTGACCAAATACAACCCTTTGGCCAACTGGAGTTCGGAGGAGGTATGGGCCTATATTCGTGCCTATGAAGTGCCTTACAACCCTCTGCACGACCGGGGCTTTATTTCTATCGGCTGTGAGCCATGCACTCGCCCCGTAGGGCCTGGCCAACACGAACGTGAAGGACGTTGGTGGTGGGAAGAAGACACCAAAAAGGAATGCGGTCTACACGCTAGCAATATCAACCCGTAAGATTGAGGACAGCGTGAAAATTACACTGGTTAAGAAAATACTCGCCGATGGCTCACCCTGCCGTAAATGTGCCGATGTTCTACATAAGCTTGAGCAAGGTGGTTACCTTGCTCAAATTGATCAGATCGTGGAGGCTATCGAAACCGATCCTGACAGCCGCGGTATGCAGTTAGCAAAACAATACGAGGTGGACCGGGCACCGTTTTTTTTAGTGGAACAAGACGACGGCTCTACTGAGGTGTACACCGTGTATTTGAAATTTCAAATGGAAGTTTTAGACGCCTAGTCTATGCCTTCAGGCCCCCGGGCAAACAACTCCTGTCCCGCCAATGCCGCAGTAACCCGACGGGTTCTTAGCTAAATACTGCTGATGGTAAGTTTCAGCGTAATAGAACTGCCCCGCTCTCAGTATTTCGGTGGTTATCCCGCCAAAACCTACCGCCGATAACGCCCGCTGATAACTCTGTTTACTGTTAAGCGCTTGGTCCATTTGCTCAGCGGTACTCAGATATAAACCCGAGCGGTACTGGGTGCCCCTGTCGTTGCCTTGCCTCATGCCCTGAGTGGGATCGTGAGATTGCCAGAACAACGCCAATAAATCTTCAAAACAAATGCTGGCCGGCTCGTATACCACCAACACCACTTCATTGTGGCCCGTAAGACCACTGCACACTTCTTCATAGGTAGGGTTCGGAGTAAAACCTGCCGAGTAGCCAACCGCTGTGCTAATGACTCCAGGGGTCTGCCAGAACAAGCGCTCCGCCCCCCAAAAACAACCCATGCCGAGCAAAAACCAGCTACTGTTCGGCTGAAAAGGTGGCTTAATTGATTCGCCGGTAACAAAGTGTGTGGAGTCCACAGCCAGTGATTGCTCCCGGCCGGGCAGTGCTTGCTCGGGTGTCGGCAGGTGGAGTTTTTGGTTAAGGGTATTCATGATGACGACTCCTCAGCCACTCTAACAACTGTTCGGCCTTGCGCTTTACCAGCCAGCATTTGCTGTAATATTTTAGGCGCCTGCTCCAGGGTCACCTCGGTGGCCAAGTCATGATAATCCAGTGCCAAGCTGGATAACATCTCCCACAATTGGGCTTTAAGCTGCAGAGGGATTTCTGCTGAGTCCACACCGAGCAAAGAAACCCCGCGCAATATAAATGGGTAAACGGTTGTCTGGCACTGCTCAGACAGGGCCATACCGCAGGTGGCCAAGGCGCCTTCAGGTCGAATAACTTTGAGTAAATTTTCCAGCATGGGACCGCCCAAGGTATCCAGCCCCAGAGAAAACTCAGGCTTTAACAGAGGTTTAGGCGAGCGCTCTCGCCAAGACCCGCTATCGATGCAATGTCGAGCCCCCAAGGCTTTCAGCCGATGAAACTCGTCGGGCCTTGAGCTCATAGCAGTAACACAATAGCCTCGGGCTGCGGCGAGTTTAATCGCCACACTGCCCACACCGCCAGAAGCACCGGATATAACAAAATCATCGCCGGCCTTAGCCGTGGGAACTTGTCTTTCTAGTTTGTTCAGTGCCGTTGCCACCGTAATACCGGCAGTCCCCAATGCCATTGCATTGAAAAACGACAATTTATCTGGGCACGGACAAACCCACTCGGCCGGCACACGACAATACTCGGCCAAGCCTCCGTCGCTGTTCATCCCAAAATCAAATCCGCTGACAATCACCCTTGTCCCGGCTTTAAACTGGTCAGAGCTGTCCTCTACCACAATACCGGCGGCGTCTATACCGGGCGTGTGGGGAAAATTGCGGGTGACACCTGGGTGCCCGGAAGCACTTAAAGCATCTTTATAATTTAACGCCGAACAAACGATTTTAATTAACACGCCAGCCGATGCCAATTGATCAACATTTACCGACTGTAATTGACACTGATATAAACCATCTTGGGCTTCAACTCTGACAGCGGAAAATTCTTTCATAATTGCCAACCCTGTTTAACTTAGAACCAGCGTTTAGATTGCACTCGACTCAACCAGCGTACTAATAAGCGATCAAGTGTCGACTCGGCCGCAAAACCTAATTTTTCTGGCAGTGATTTTTTCTGGGTAAACTCTACCCTAAATATGTCAGCTTTTTGTGCCTGATCTAATAAATACCCATCACTGGTTTTCAATTCATCGATTAATCTTTCGTCCAGTGCGCGACGTCCGTACCACACCTCACCGGTAGCGACTTTATCGACATCAACCACTGAGCGATGCTCTTGCACATAGTCTTTAAACAGTACGTGTGTTTTTTCCAGATCTTCTAGAAATTTAGTGCGGCCTTTCTCGGTATTTTCACCAAACATAGTGACGGTTCTTTTGAACTCACCGGCGGTGTACATTTCATAGTCAATATCATTTTTCTTGAGTAACCGATGAAAGTTCGGCAACTGCGCAACAACACCGATTGAGCCTAAAATCGCAAAAGGCGCAGCAACAATTTTATCAGCCACACAAGCCATCATATAACCACCGCTGGCGGCGACTTTGTCGACACAAACCGTTAGTGGAATAGATTTTTCGGTAATACGAGTCAACTGACTGGCAGCCAAGCCATAGCTGTGTACCATACCGCCGCCACTTTCAAGTTTGATAACGACTTCATCCTGTGATTCCGCCAGCCCCAAAACGGCGGTAATTTCTTCACGTAAACTGCTATTGGCGGAAGCTTTAATATCGCCATCAAAGTCGATCACATACACCCGTTTGCGGCGTTCAGGCACTTGCTCTGTAGATTTCTTTTGTGCCTTACGAGCTTGTTTTTCCTGTTTTTGTTTATCTTTGTGTTCTTTTTTTAACTGGGCCTCGTCCAACACCACAGACTTGATTGCATCGGTGTAATCGGCAAAAGTTTCGTTTAGGTTTTTTACCTCTATATAACCTTTATTTTGACCACTTATTTTTTGTTTATTACTGGCTATTAACGCCAACACCAAGGCTATCACCACCAAGACAGTGACTGACTTGGCGAAAAAAAGACCGTAATCTATAAGAAATTCCAAGGGTACTCCTGTTTTATCAATTATTGCCAAAGCCCAACTGCATCTTGAGCAATTTCATTCAAAGGCCGGGTAACCAAACCCGTACCGGATAAGCTAACTTCAAACAGTGCGCCATCGGCCATTGGCAAGTAAGTGGCCGAGCCATAAACAGCGTCGACTACTGGCAGTGTATTCTTAATTTGCCTTAGCCATTGCCACACATCGACACCGAGATGACTTTCATTAAACGAATAGAGTGTACGTTCGGCGTTTCGCTCATCTTCAAGGGAAAAATAACGGCCGGAGATTCGATCGAGACGATAGCCCGGCTGAATGCCCAGCTTTGCCACCTCACCCTTCCATTTAATAATGCGGGCATCCAGCTGCCACTGATCGCCACGCAAGGTGTAGGTTTTCTCTAAACCATCAGAATTTGCCAACATAACTTTGAATTCTTGCTCGGCTAACTTTTCAAAGCTAATAGTGGCGATTACTTGTTCTTTAACAATTTGTCGATAAGTGAAAATATCAAACGCGACAAAAGCAAAAATTAGCGCCATTGCCAACAGTGACAAGCCAAACATGCCGCGCAACCAACCCAAAATCCAACTATTGCGAAACAGGAGCTTAGCCCCAGAATAAGCGATGATTAAGCATAATATGGCAGCAATTACTGCCAGAGCGCTGTAAAACATGTCGAACGGTCTCCACTGATAACCAGTTTACGTCTTTTAATTGGCGAGACTCGCCACAAAATCATCAATTAATCGTCGAGCTATCGTGCCTTTAGGAGGTACGCTTGGTAATTGATCGAACCGGTACCAGGCAGCATCCTTTATTTCATCGTCTTGTAATAATAGCTCGCCTGAATCGTATTGCGCCCAAAACCCTAACATAAGCTGACCGGGAAATGGCCAACTTTGACTGTACTGATAGCGTAGCTGTGAGACTTTAACCCCCACCTCTTCTTGCACTTCCCGACACACCGCTTGTTCTATCGACTCACCCGGTTCCACATACCCTGCCAAGATGGTGTAAACACCGCTTTTCGAGCGGTGGTGCAGTGCCAACAAACATTCTTGAGCACGAGTGACCAGTACAATAATACAAGGGTTTAACCGAGGGTAGTGGTGTGTGTCGCATGTCTTGCAGGCTTTTACATACTCATTGCGCTCTAGTAAATGAACATCAGGGTCAGGCAGTAATGAGCCGCACTGGTTACAAAAGCGTTGCGATTGCCACCAATGGGCCAACTGTACCGCCACCCCTGCCCGCTCAAACATGTCCGATGAGTATAGTGATAGGCAATCACGCAGCTCAACCCATTCAAGAGCACCAGACAATTGGCTGTCTTGGTTTATCAATACACTATCGCCCGTAGTGCCGGGCAATGGAATGCTAACACTGCCCGGCATTAGGGGCGCCACCGAAACAGAACAAGGGTAACCGGTAGCTTTATCAACGGCCAACTTACTGCCATGAACCTGCCAACAAATAGCAGTTTGAGTCATAAGTTCGAGCGGTAATTATTAAGAAGCAACGGGAAAACCCAAAGCCTGCAGACTTTCTTCGGCTACTTGCAGTACACTGGTATCGGCATCTTTACCAGACTTAATGGCGTCCAGATAATACTCCAGGCTAATCACAGAATCGGCAAAAGTTTCCAATAAATGTTGCACAGCTGCAAGTGGCTCGGGGCCGAGCAATGCTTCATTGACAAATTTTTCGCTTGCCGCAACCACGGCCGCTGCCCGTGGCAGATTAAGTACCAACATCCCACCGCGAACCGATGATAAAGTTGAGGCTACATTCTTAATATGGCCGACATCGTAATTAGACTCAGAGTAAGAGTTAAGCGCGCGTTTAATCAACGCCAGACCGGACTCTGCTTCCTCGATGACGAGGGCCTCGGCCTCCATCAACTGGCTGGATGACAGTGCCTCTTCGCGTGACAGGGCATTGAGCTGGGCTAACTTTTCTTCCGAAAGGTTCATTTTGGACAAACCAGACACGGTGCTCTCAATATAGAGTAAGGTATCCGCTACGCCTAACAAGTCGTCTGTATGAGCTTCGACCTCACCGGTTTGCCAGCTAACAATTTTGGTGATTTCTTCTTTTAGTGACTTACTCGGAGCCACTAGTCCCACCACCGCTAATATCTCAGCCACTTTTTTCAGTGTGTCTATCAATTCTGGGCTGTCAGTTAACAGCTCCACCCCACCCTGGGCGGCCCGCTCTAAAATATTTTTGGTGCTGCGCAGCTCATCCTGCAAGACACTGGTCATGGATGTGACGGTAGTTGCACTCGGGCCCTTGAGATACTCCTGCTCGCGAAAAAGCTCTTGCTCGTTATAACCGAGTTTGGGCGCCGAATAAGCCTCAATAATGGCTAACGAGCGTTCACTTTCATTGCGCGCCAGCGCCACCTGATAAACCAACTCTTTGAGCATGTCGGGATTAGGCTGCTTTTTTAATGCATCTTCTCCTTCAAATAAAAAGCGCTTTAAATCGCGATCGAGGGCACTAAAAAGCATTTTGCGAGCTTTGTTTAACTGTAGAGCTTCCGCCTGTAGAGCCGACATCATTTCCGCGGCCACCCACCACAACTGGCCCATCGGGTTATTGCCCGATAGTTTATCCAACCGCTGAAATGAACGCTCCATCATGCCCAATGACGGCTTGACCTGCTTGCCTTGTAAGACGTTAAGCATCGCCACCTGGAACATATGGCGTAATCGTTTGACCACTTGGCGCAAATCTTCAGGGATTTCGACTTGCTCTACCTCGCCGCGCTGGCAGTCACTGACATCAACTGGGTAGTAATACCCCATACCAATGGGCTTCACCTTGCGAGCCAAACGCAGTTCATTAATATGTGGAATCAATAGAACGGCCATACTCCGGCCAGTTTGGCTGCAATATTCAAGATAACGCGGCAGAATAAAGAAAACCGAGGTGATCTTTTCCAGCTTAGGTAGACAGCTAGAGGCCTCTCCCAGTGGTATATCGGTGATGTGTTCGACTAACTCATCGGCCAGTAAATCAACACCGCGCAGCTGCAATAGGCTGAGGGTTCCCCGAATCTGAGTGATATCGTCAATACAATGTTGCAACAACTCGCCATTGTTTAAATCTGAAGCAAATTGCTCCAGCCGCCCGGCGGCACTTTCAATAGTGGCGACTAGTTCATTATGCACCAACTTTAGAGAGGAGGGATTGAAGCGCTCAGCCATTTCAGTTGTCACAGTTGCATCCTACTTTTGAAGTGCCCACAAGCCTTTTAAAATTAAGTTTTGGCTTTAACGGCAATAAGTTAATGGTCAATCTTAGAATCTACATTAAACCGCTTTAAGCGCCTTGTTGGCAAGCTTGTGGACAGGAACTGGCTCTCATTGCGACCACAGACTGCTGCCACCGCAGGCTTTATCGATTTGCGCCAACTTATCCTGATGACGAGCCAACTCTTGCTCTGTTGCGGCAATAACAGGCAGAGCGGGTCGAGACGCATCAAGCCTGTGAATTTCGCCCGCTTGATTGGATTCCGACTCTCCACTATTGCCACTGCTACCCAAGGAAAGTGCCGTTTGGCCACCGGTCATCAGCAAGTAAACATCGGCCAAAATTTCAGCATCAAGCAGAGCGCCGTGCAGTTCGCGCTGAGAGTTATCCACCCCGTAGCGCTTGCACAAGGCATCCAGACTGTTTCTCTGGCCCGGGTGTTTACCCCGCGCCAACAGCAACGAATCAACAATATTATTGTTAAGTGCAATGGTTTGGTGGCTGGGATCTAGCAGGCGCAATTCGTGATCGATAAACCCCACATCGAATGGCGCATTGTGGATCACCAGCTCAGCACCGGCAATAAAGGCCATGAACTCGCCGCTAATTTGCGCATAAATGGGCTTATCTTCCAGCATCTCGTTAGTAATGCCGTGAACTTCAATTGCCCCAGCATCTACTTCACGTTGAGGGTTAATATATTGATGATAGTGCTTGCCGGTTAATTTGCGATTAATCATCTCCACACAGCCAATCTCAATAATCTTATGCCCCTGCTTTGGGTCAAGACCGGTGGTTTCGGTATCAAGCACTATTTGTCGGTGACCGACTGAATTATCTTGCATCTACTTTTTCACTTATTCAAAGAGTCTATGCCTAAATTGGCTAACTGATCGGCACGTTCGTTTTCACTGTGGCCACTGTGCCCCTTCACCCACTGCCAGCTCACTTTGTGCCTAGCGTTTTGTTCATCCAGCTGGCGCCATAAATCATCGTTTTTTACCGGCTTTTTGGCCGACGTCTTCCAGCCATTGCGTTTCCAGCCAGTCAACCAACTAGTGATTCCCTGCCTGACATATTGTGAATCAGTTGTGAGCGTTACAACACAAGGTTCTTTCAACGCTTTTAAGCCTTCAATAGCAGCCATTAATTCCATACGGTTATTGGTTGTCATGGACTCACCACCGCACAGTTCTTTCTCTTGATCATTGTAGCGCAGCAGTGCGCCCCAGCCTCCAGGGCCTGGATTGCCACGACAAGCGCCATCGGTAAATATTTCTATGGTTTTCAAAGTGTTTTGTTTTTCCTTATAGATGAATCGTTGTGATCTCTACTGACTTGCCTGCCACCTAATTTACCGGAAACTCCCGCTAAATCAACGAGTCTGGGGGCCAGCCACTCGGGCTTTAAAGGGATAACACCGCTGACGTCTTTGCGCACAGTGATCAAATAATAATCTCCCCAAGGCGCCTTACCGAGGCGCAACAGCTTTTCGAGCTTATTGACCATTGTACTGGCCGATGGGTCTTGAGCAAATGGCCAAAAATGCCCTCTTTTAATATTAATGACCTCTAGATCAAGCAATGCAAACCAATCGTACAGGCGGCCGACACGTAAAGCTTGCTGACGCCATAACAACTTACGACTGGTAGTACGTTTAAATAGACGCCATGCCCCCCCCAAACTCCACGGGTTAAAACCCACAATAATAATATGCCCTCTGGGAATAAGTGCACGGCTTGCCTCAGCCAACACCTGATGTGGAGACTGACTAAAATCCAATACATGGTGCAACAAGATGACATCAACCGATTCCGGCGCTAATGGCAAACGGTGGTACTCACTATAGGCGCCAGCATTAGTAGTACTGGAAGATCGCCCCGCCCCACCTTGGAGGGCAAAGGTATGAGTGATACGGCTATTATCAGTCAGCGTGAGCTCTTGGCAGGCACTAATTTGACATAGATGGTAGCCAAACAGGCAGCCAAGAGCCTCATCGATATCGCCGCGCTCTCGCTGCAACAATGCTTGGCCACGAGGTTGCGCAAACCACCTACTGACCTCTTGCGCTTGCTCTTCTAAACCAACCCCGTTCGGGCTTCGCCGTTTAGCCACCATTTGTCAACCATAATGTCGAAAAGTGAATTGAAAGGTAAGATTACGTTATCTACTCGATAGATTGTGACCATAGACCTGTGATTTCTGCAATCTGCTGCACACTAGCCTGCATTGACCCCCTGCAAGCAAACCCATAGAATCCACCACAGTTTGTCACTATCCGCAAAGTTGTCGCTTCCATGAATAAAGTGTTACTCCTCTCTGCCAGCCTCGTATTGTTACTTTTGGCAGGGTGCTCTACCCTTCCCCCCCCTGCCGATAACGCTCAGAGTGCGTCCAGCGAGCCCCACCAGCGTCAAGACCCTGAATCACGGTCTACCATTGAGCCCAAACCGCAGCCTCAAGCAACAGTCGACGTTCCACCAGCGACCGAAGACCTGTGGCAACGTATACGAGCGGGATTTGCCCTGCAAGAGCACTCACACCCTAAGATGGAGCAATATGTCCGCTGGTACAAGTCTCACCCTGAGTATATAGACCGAGTTTTTGAGCGCGGCCAGCGTTATCTATTTCATATTGTAGAGCGATTAGAAGAACAGGGGTTACCGCTAGAGATCGCGTTAATGCCGGTTGTGGAAAGTGCATTTGACCCTTTTGCATACTCTCACGCCACAGCCTCGGGCATGTGGCAATTTATGGCTGGGACTGGCTCTGATTATGGCCTAAAGCAAAATTGGTGGTACGACGGCCGGCGCGACGTTGTCGACTCCACCGATGCCGCCATTGTCTACCTAAAACGCCTCCACAAACTGTTTGATGGCGATTGGTTGCATGCCCTAGCGGCTTATAATACAGGGCAGGGTCGCCTAATGCGCTCTATTAAAAGCAATCAAAAAGCCGGTAAAGCTACCGACTTTTGGTCATTAAGCCTACCGCGAGAAACTCGGGCCTATGTACCGCAATTACTGGCGCTGTCCAAAATCATTAACAATCCAGCGGACTTTAATATCGCCCTACCAGAGATACCTAATGCGCCCTATTTTGTTTCCGTCAATATTGACTCTCAGCTAGACTTGGCACAAGCCGCCGAATTAGCCGAAATCAGCATGGATGAGCTTTATTTACTTAACTCCGGTTTTAATCGTTGGGCCACTGACCCCGAAGGCCCACACCGACTCAATATACCCGCCGCAAAGCAAGGCAGTTTTAGTAGCGGGCTGGCCGCCATACCAACTGAGCAACGTATCAGCTGGCAACGCTATACGATCAAGTCTGGAGATTCACTGATTAAAATTGCCCGTCAACACAACACCAGTGCCGAGGCTCTGAAAACTGCCAATAATTTACGCAGCAGCCGTATCCGCGCCGGCGATACCTTAATGATCCCCAAGGCGATTGCAGGCAACGAGCACTATGCGTTTAGCGCCCCTCAAAGAAGAGAGCAAACTCAGGAGCGCTCCAAAGGAAAAAGTGGCAGTGAAAAAATTCACTACACGGTACGCAAGGGTGATAGCTTTTGGCGTATCGCAAACCAACATCAGGTGAGTGTCAGCTCGCTTGTCCGCTGGAATGGCATGGCCCCGCGAGATACATTAAAGCCGGGCCAAAGATTAGTAATATGGAGTCAAACAACGAAAAGCGAAGAAACTGACCGTCAAGTCACCCGCAAGCTTTCTTATAAGGTTCGCAAAGGCGACTCATTAGCTCGTATTGCCAATAAATTTAATGTCTCGGTTGCCGATATTTCACGCTGGAACTCGGTTACCACCGGGCGCTACATCCACCCCGGACAATCACTGACCGTCTTTGTGGATGTTACAAAGGGTCGTTAACCGATGCCAACAAGGTTTGTGTGTATGCATGCGTGGGCCGGGTTAACACCTCGCTGGCAACTCCGGCCTCAACGATCTCGCCCCGGTTCATCACTAGCACTTTATGGCTCATGGCTCGCACCACCTCAAGATCGTGGCTGATAAAGATATAAGACAAACCATATTCGAGCTGAAGCTCTTTTAACAGTGTAATAACATCTTTTTGCACCGAGCGGTCCAGCGCTGATGTAGGCTCATCAAGCACCAATAACTTCGGCTTTAAAATCAACGCCCGGGCAATGGCAACACGCTGGCGCTGCCCGCCGGACAATTCATTGGGGTAGCGATAACGAATGGCCGGATCGAGGCGCACCCTCTCCAACACCGTCACAACACGACCGTCTAATTCTTCTTTTGACAGCGACTGAAAAACCGACAAGCCCTCGGCAATAATATCTGCAATTGACATTCTGGGGCTCAGACTGGCAAAAGGGTCCTGAAAGATAATCTGAATATCCTGCCTGAGATCGCGCATCGTTTTACGGTCGACACTCAACAAATCGATTTTTGATTGACCGTATTCGACTACACCACGAGAGTCGATTAAACGCAGGATAGAGCGCCCCAACGTTGTTTTACCGGAACCACTTTCACCCACTACTCCCAGCGTTTCTCCACTACGCAGTTCAAAATTAACATTGTTGGTAGCTTTAACGTGATCAACGACTTTTTTAAACAAACCTTTTTTAATCGGAAACCAGGTGTTAAGTTGATCCACCTTTAATATAAGGGAAGCGTCATCGGCGATAGCTTGCGGCTCGGCACCGGGTTCCGCGTCCAACAGAACTTTGGTGTAGCTGTGTTTGGGCTTAGCAAAAACCTCAGCTGTTTTACCCACCTCTAACAACTGCCCTTTTTGCATAATAGCAACGCGATCGGCTAAACTCTTAACCACTTTAAGGTCGTGGGTGATAAATAATACCGCCATTCCCAGATCTTTTTGCAGTTGTTTTAGCAATTTCAGTATCTGCGCCTGCACTGTTACATCTAACGCGGTGGTTGGCTCATCCGCAATCAACAATTCCGGCTCATTGATTAAGGCCATGGCGATCATAACCCGCTGACGCTCACCACCACTAAGCTCGTGGGGCAATGATGACAAACGTTGCTCGGGATTGCGGATACCCACGCGCTCCAACCACTGAACAATTTTTTCTAGAGCTGAACGTTTTGTGCCAAGCCAACCGTGTAAAGTTAATGATTCATACAGTTGTTTTTCAATTGAGTGCAGTGGATTGAGTGAAGTCATCGGCTCTTGGAAAATCATGGAGACTCGATTACCCCGCACCTGTTGTATTTTACGTTCGCGAATAGACAGCAGGTCAACGCCTGAAAACACGATGCGCCCCTGTTGATAAACAGCAGAGTGCTCGGGTAATAACCGCAAGATAGATTGAGCGCTGACCGACTTGCCAGAGCCACTCTCCCCTACCAGGGCTAATGTTTCACCGGGATACAGATCAAGATTCAACCCGTGCACAACGGTCCGAACATCGTCTGCGTGGCGAAAACCAATGGTTAAATCTTCAATAGATAAAAGCGCTTTAGTCATTATCACCTACCGTGTTCTGTTGGGGTCAACCGCATCTCGCACCGCTTCACCGACAAAGACCAACAGCGTCAAAAGCAAAGCCAGAACAATAAAGACAGAAATCCCTATCCACGGGGCATGAAGATTGTTTTTCCCCTGCCCAACCATTTCGCCCAGTGAGGCTGAGCCCGGTGGCAGGCCAAAACCGAGAAAATCGAGAGCGGTAAGGCTGGTAATACCACTGACCAATAAAAAAGGCACAAAAGTAATCGTAGCGACCATGGCATTGGGTAACAAATGGCGAAATATAATTTTTCCATCACCAACCCCCATGGCTCTTGCCGCCAAGACATAATCTAGATTACGGGCACGCAAAAATTCCGCACGCACCACCCCAACCAATGCCATCCAACCAAACAGTAACAAAATGGCCAGCAGAATCCAAAAATTAGGTGGCACCAGGCTGGCGATAATAATCAGTACAAATAGCGTTGGCACGCTCGACCAGACCTCCATTATTCGCTGACCAATAAGGTCAACTTTACCGCCGTAAAACCCCTGAACAGCCCCCGCCGCAATACCGATAATGGAAGTGGCAATGGTTAACATCAATCCAAATAAAACTGAGATACGAAAACCGTATATCAAACGCGCCAGCACATCTCGCCCCTGATCATCGGTTCCGAGCCAATTTTTCGAACTCGGGGGGCTTGGTGCCGGAGTGGGAAGATCATAATTTATTGTACGATAATCAAACCGAATAGGCGGCCAAAGCATCCAGCCCGCCTCATTAATCATATCAGCGATATAGGGATCGCGGTAATCGGCTGCCATATCAAAATCACCACCAAAATCCAACTCAGTGTAATTCTTCACCACGGGGAAAAACCAATCCCCGTCATGTTTGACTACAATTGGCTTGTCGTTGGCGATAAGCTCAGCTCCCAGGGTGACAACAAAGAGCAGGAGAAAGAGCCACATACTAAAATAGCCGCGGCGATTATGACAAAACCGTCGCCAGCGCTCTTGATTAAGTGGACTTAACTTAACGGCCTTCAAAATCGATCCTCGGGTCTACCCAAGTATAGGCAAGATCACTGACAATACCGATAAGGAGCCCTAACAGCCCAAAAATATACAGTGTGCCGAACATCACCGGGTAATCACGCTGTAAGGTAGACTCAAACCCCAAAAGGCCGAGCCCCTCGAGAGAAAAAATTACCTCAATCAGAAGTGCTCCGGTGAAAAACATACTGATAAACGTCGCCGGAAAACCGGCAATGATAATCAACATTGCATTGCGAAAAACATGTTTATAGAGAACACGCCTCTCACTGCCCCCCTTAGCTCGAGCAGTCATTACATACTGCTTGTTAATTTCATCGAGAAAAGAGTTTTTGGTCAACATAGTTAACGTTGCAAAACCACCAATCACCATGGCCAGTATAGGCAATGTTAAATGCCAGAAATAATCGATGATTTTTTGGTGCCAACTAAGCTCATCGAAATTGTCAGACACTAAGCCTCGAAGCGGGAACCAATCAAAATACGAGCCGCCAGCAAAAACGATGATCAATAAAATAGCAAACAAAAACCCAGGAATAGCATTGCCAATGACAATCACCCAACTCGTCCACACGTCGAACGGACTATGATGGCGAACCGCCTTGCGGATTCCCAGTGGTATTGAAACAAAGTAGATGATCAGCGTACTCCATAGCCCTAACGAAATTGACACGGGCAATCGATCAACCACGAGATCCATAACACTATCGGCCCGAAATAAGCTATCACCAAAATCAAATTGCAAGTAATCCCACAACATACTGAAATAGCGTTCGTGTAAGGGGCGGTCAAAGCCAAATTGTTTTTCAATTTCAGCGATAATTTCGGGGTCGAGACCACGCCCGCCACGACTTTGATTGTCCGATTCAGCAATACCCCCGGCAGCTTGGTCAGACTCGGCACCGGTCATACGCTCCATGGCGCCCTCACCTATGCCCAACATTTTTGCAACGGCCTGATCAACCGGGCCACCAGGGGTGGCCTGAACAATAAAAAAGTTGAGGGTAATAATCGCAAGCAACGTTGGCACTACCAACAACAGCCTGCGTAGAAGATAGGACGCCAATCGACTTCTCCGCTTATTTCTTCAGACTTTTGGCTTTAGTGTTGTCATACCACCAGCTATCAGTACCGATTGAATATTTCGGCCGCTTATCGGGACGGGAGAATTTATTCCAGTAGGCAATCCGAAAAGAGTCCGAGTGCCACTGAGGAACCACATAAAAATTCCAAAGCGCCACACGATCGAAGGCACGCCCCAAAGCAAGCAGCATTTCATCGTTTTCCTGATTGGCTTCTATTTGCTCAACCAATGCATCAATAACAGGATCTTGCACACCTGCTTGGTTATAGGTGGACTCGATATATTCTGAATGCCAAATAATCTTCATGTCTGTCATCGGGTATGGCATCGCTCCATAACCTTGAGGCAACATCTCGAAATCGCGGGAGCGCATTCGGTTAAGAAACTGAGTAGAGTCCACCATACGCAACTCTGCCTTAATACCAATACGCTCCAGATTACGAGTGAATGGCAGTGTGATTCGCTCCGTACTGGGTGAATACATTAAAATTTCAAACTCGAATGGGGTGCCATTCTCAGTATTGCGTAAAATCCCATTTTTGAGCTCCCAGCCCGCCTGTTTTAGTAGCGACAGTGCCTCACGCATTGCGCCACGAATACGGCCAGACCCATCTGATTTATTAGGGCGCCATACTGGGCCAAATACTTCTTCAGGCAACTGATCACGAAAGGGTTCTAATATCGCCAACTCAGCGTCTGTAGGTTTGCCAGTGGCCTTGTAGGGAGTATTTTCAAAGTAGCTTTCGTTACGACTGTATGATGAGTAAAAAAGAGTTTTATTGAGCCATTCAAAATCCAGCATAAGATTTAACGCTTGGCGAACACGGCGATCTTGGAACAGTTCAAACTGGGTATTAAATACAAACGCCTGCATAGATTGCGGTATAGAATGCGAGAGCTCTTCTTTGATTATACGTCCGTCTTTTACCGCGGGCACTTTATACCCTTCGGCCCACTGTTTAGCTACGTTTTCCTGACGGAAATCAAATTCCCCCGCTTTAAATGCCTCCAGGGCTACCGTTCCATCTCGATAGTAGTCATAACGAATGCGATCAAAGTTCATTAAACCGCGGCGAGAAGGTATATCTTGTGCCCAATAATCGGCAATTCGCTCATAAGTAGCAGATTGACCCATTTTAAAATCAACCACTCGATAAGCCCCACTGCCGAGTGGCGGCTCTTTTAGAGGCTCAGAAAAATCACGCTCTGCCCAATACTGTTTGGGTAAAATGGGGAGGGAAGCTACGCTGCTAATCAAGTCTTTGTTCGGGCCGCTAAAACTGAATTTAACTGTATGCTCGTCAATAGCAACAACCTCTTCCACCTCAGCGTATTTTTGCCGTACGAAAGCGACCCCCTCATCCATAAATTTTTGGAAGGTGAATGTGACATCTTCCGATGTTATCGGTTCGCCGTCTTGATGCTTGGCCTTATGATTGATATGAAAGATAACCCAACTGTAGTCATCTGGGTATTCAAGGCTCTGAGCTATCAGTGAATAATAAACACCGATTTCGTCCTCGCTTGCGACCATCAATGAGTCATAAAATGCCTCGCTATTGATTTCGCTGTCACCGCGCGATGCATAACGATTGAAGCTATCGTAGGTACCCGTTGTGGATAATACCAACTGCCCCCCCTTTGGCGCTTCAGGGTTTACATAGTCAAAGCTCTTAAATCCTTCACCGTATTTGGGCTCACCGCGCTTAGCAAATGCGTGAGAACGAATAATGCTCACAGACTTAGACTCACTTGAAGAAGTAACAGCCTTGGATTCTGCGTGACTCATGGAGCCTGTGATACCGATCAATGGGATTAGTAGCATCCCCAAACCCCAAGCCTTAAATATCTGCATAGTCAACTCTCTCACTCTCTCCAAAATAAGACCTTGATTGTACGGAAAGATTCATCAATGTGTGCACGCGATACCTATCTGACAACCAATTATCAGACTATTTTATTCAGAAACAAGCCCTATACCCCTTTCCTGGGTAATTTTTATGACGATCCCAGACAATAGTGGCAGTCGGTGCTACTATAAAGACATATAATTGAGTTCAGACTGAACAATAATTAACCATCCAGCACTAACTAAGAGCACAGATTAAACGTAATGACGGCCTCCCTTCTCAATGAAGACCAGCGAGATTGCCTACAAGAAATAGCCAATGTGGCAATGGGACAATCCGCCGACCGCCTCGCGCGCCTGCTCGATGTCTTTGTCGTGCTTTCTATACCAAACGTAAGCGTTCTAACCCCTAACGATGTCGCCATGACGCTCAACTCACTGCAGGCTTTAGACGGCCATGAGCAGCAATTAACCGGGGTTTGCCAGGGCTTTATCGGGGACGGCATTGCCGGCGAGGCCCTGTTGATTTTTAACGGAACCGATTACCGGGACCTGGCTCAGCTACTTAAATACGACAACAACGCGGAGAATCGCAGCGAAATCCTAATGGATACCACCAATGTACTCGGTGGTGCCTGTCTGCACAGTTTGGCCCAACAACTGGACACTCACTTTAGCTTGGGCTCTCCGACACTACTGGGCGAACATTACGACATACCAGATCTGCTCAACAAACGCGAGGTTACCTGGAAGAACGCACTTGTCGTTGAAATCAACTACACTATTGAAGACCACCGGGTAAACTGCGATCTATTACTGGTTATCAGTGAAAATTGTATTGATGGTTTATTGGAAAAATTAAACTACCTTTTGGACTGACTCTAAGCGCCCACTTATGTCGCAAGACACTGAATTAAGCCATTTCTTGAAAGATGTCCATTGGTTGATGGACATACTGCAGAATATTGACGTTGGTTTAGTAGTGTTAGATCAAAACTATGAAATATCACTGTGGAATCAATTTATGCAAAACCACAGTGGTAAAGCTCCCGAAATTGTACTCAACCAAACTCTGTTTAGCGTCTTCCCTGAGCTTTCCGAAGATTGGTTTCGACGCAAAGCCGAACCTGCCTTTATATTGAAAAGCGCCACTTTTACAACCTGGGAGCAGCGCCCTTATCTGTTCCACTTCCCCCATTACCGGCCCATTACCGGCACCGCGCGCTTTATGTATCAAAACACTACAATTATTCCTCTCATGAACACGAATGGCCAGGTGTCTCACATTTGCTTGATTGTCTATGATGTGACCGATTCGGCCATGAATAAGCTGGCTCAAATTGAAGCCAATAACCGGCTAGAGGGCCTTAGCCGAATTGATCATTTGACCCAACTTTATAATCGGGGTTATTGGGAGCAGTGCCTAGAGAAAGAGTTTAAACGCTTTGATCGTTATCAAATCCCTGCGTCATTAATCATGTTTGATATTGATCACTTTAAATCGGTCAATGATACCTATGGTCATATAGCGGGCGATGATGTAATCCGCATGGTAAGTGCAACTCTTCGTAGCCAATTACGAGACACAGACCTTGCGGGACGATACGGAGGGGAAGAGTTTGGGGTTGTATTGACCAACACGAATACTGCCGGTGCAGTGGAGTTGACTGAAAGGCTACGCAAACAAATAGAGAATCAAATGGTAGTTTTTGGTGAGCAAGAAATCAAGATAACTGTCAGCCTAGGGGTCTGCGAGCTAAACGAGACTATCGATAGTTATCAGCAATGGCTAGAAAGTGCTGACAAAGCGCTGTATTACTGTAAAGAACATGGGCGTAACCAGAGCTACTCACTGCCCCAAACCCCATAAAAAAACAGCGCCTTCCGGCGCTGTTCATCGCACGCTTACAATGGCTTACTCGATTTCAGCCGACTCACGTAAATAACCGCTCATCGACTCAAAATCAACCGCACCATACATACTGCTTAACGCTTGCCCTAATGCACTTTTTTGCTCTGCGTCTAACTCACCCTCTGGGGTGTCAACATCAGTAAGTTGAACAATAATATATTCGCCCGCCAAGCCTTTACCGGCTGACACTTTAGTCGCATCATCCTCAGGCAGTGGCAATGAGAAAGCAAATTCAACCACTCGACGAGGCTGATCCAAATCACTGCGCTGTATCAAACTTGCCTGCTGGAACTCTAACCCCTCTTGCTCGGCCAAAGACTCTATATCAGAGCCTGAACGCAGCTGTTCAACGATAGAGCTGCCACGCTCAGACAATAAAGCCATGGCTTGCTCTTGTTTAAGCTGGGCGACGATTTCCTCTCGAACCTCTGCCAACGGCTGCACAAAACTAGGTTGGTGATCGACTTTTTTGATCACCACAACTCTGTCTGGAGCCAACTCAAGCAACTCACTAGCATTTCCATACTCAAGCACTTCTTCATCGAAGGCAGCACGCACTACAGCTCCAGAGCTGGCAATGCCCGCCCCGCCATCGCGACTAAAAGGCTCTGTAGTAACAACATCCAGCTCTAGCTCTTGACCTACATCTTCCAAGCTTTGGGCATTGTACGATAGATCTTCCAAACGAATTGATAGTTCGACAAACTGCTCCTCGGCTCGAACACGCTGCAACTCTTGGGCAATTTGATCTTTTTGCTCAGCAAAGGGGGCGGCTTTATCTCCATCGATGGAAATCAATTTTATAAAGTGCGTGCCGCTGTCGGTTTCTACCGGCCCCGACACCTCGCCTTCAGAAAGTTCAGCCAATGCGTCTTCAAAAGTATCAGGGAATGCATCGGCATTGGTGATCCCGAGATCCCCACCCAAATCTTTAGAGCCTAAATCATCAGAAAACTCAGTGGCTATTTCGCTGAAGTCTCGGCCGCTATCAATCGCCGATTGAACTTGCTGAATCTTCTCATCCGTCGGCTCTTCGATTAAAATATGAGCAACATGACGCTCAATAGTAGGCGTGAAATTATCGACGTTTTCTTCGTATTGACTGCGAATCAACTCCTCAGAAATTTCGATATTTTGCATTAAGTTGGCAATACTCAATTCAATATATTCTACCGCCACTTTTTCAGGCACAGCGTAATCTTGACTATTGCTTTCATAATATGAGCTTATCGCTTGCTCTTCGAGCTCAATCTCTTCGAGTAATGATTCAGCGCTCAGAGTTAAGAAATCAAAACTGCGCAGTTGATTGTTTAGCTCCGCCACATAAGTCACTTCCCCTTCGGTGGCAAAATTAGATTGTGTAAGCCCCGTAACTAACTGACTAATGGATAGGTCACGGGTTAATTCTGCGCGATAACTGGTGGGGGTATAAGCAGAGCGAGCGAGCAGCATTCGATACGCTTCTGGGTCAAATTGACCAGATGCATCTTGAAACGTTGGATCAGAAATCAATCTATTGTCAATTTGTTGAGGAGCGATGGTCATATCACTATCACGGACAAACTGAGCCAACAACGTGCGCTCGATCAGACGATCCATTGCTTCGCCACGTAAGTTTTCATCGCTGAGAAAGTCTTCTGGCACTGCATCACCAAAACGATTTCTCATCTGCGCACGCTGCCGCTCAATGGCTCTAGCAACATCGGTCTCAGAGACTTCATCCCCATTGATGGTCGCCGCCACTTGCGTTTGATTGCGACTTGAAAACAGCGCCTCAGCACCGGAGAGCGCAAAAACTATGACCAACAGGCCCACTAAAATACCGGCAACAAGTCCTTTGGAATTGTCCCGCATGGATTGCAACATGTTTGGCTCCTGCAACCAGAAATTGGATCGCTTTGCTAATTGATTATCATAAAAAAGGCGCATCTGGGATGCGCCTTATATTCATCGCATGGGGTAAGCCAGCGATGACTCACTGCTAAGCTTGACTGACTTAGTTTACGGCGTCTTTCAATGCCTTGCCAGCTTTGAAGCTTGGTACATTAGCCGCTGCAATTTGAATTTCAGCGCCTGTTTGTGGATTGCGACCAGTGCGGGCGGCACGCTCTTTAACAGAAAAAGTACCAAAACCGACCAAAACCACTTGGTCTCCCTTTTTCAAAGAATCGGTAACGCCGTCGACAACGGCATCCAGTGCACGGCCAGCAGCAGCTTTAGAAATATCCGCAGATGCGGCAATGGCTTCGATCAGCTCAGTTTTGTTCACGTTTAACCCCTTAAAAATAGATTTTCCAGAACACGTTTTATATTTGTGCAGTGTTTTTTATTGACTCGGTGCTATCAACGAGTAACACGGTGAGGTCCAGCACCACCACTCACTATTGAACTGCGATTTATACCAAGTGGGTGGATGCGGGTCAAGGCTGGCGTAGGTAAATACTGAATTGGTTTGTATTTTGGATAGGTTTTATACAACTCAAGCCAAGACCGCAACAATTGACCGCAATAAAGTAACACATTGGGTAACATTTTCGCCGGAAATAAATAGCCAAATAAACCGAATGTCAACCTTTTTATGCTGGGCCCATCGTCCAGTAGCGCCCCAGCAAAGAACACCTTTACGTCAACATCGAGCTGGGTGGGCTAAACAAGCGATGCTGCAAGCCTGCCCACCCAACGCAAAAATAGCCATGATGACTAGTGGGTATTAATCCTGGACCCAGCCGAATCAGATTTAGCGGCCTTTTCCATAGCCTTAAACTCTTCATCGGACAGAGGCTTAGGAGTATGCTGTAAGGCTACCTGCAACACATCATCAATCCACCTGACCGGACGTATGTCCAGATCGGCTTTAATGTTATCCGGGATTTCCTTGAGATCACGCTCGTTATCGTGCGGAATTAAGACCGTTTTAATGCCGCCGCGATGAGCAGCTAACAGCTTCTCTTTTAGACCGCCAATTTTCAACACTTCCCCGCGCAAGGTGATTTCACCCGTCATTGCCACCTCAGCTTTAACTGGAATACCGGTCAACACCGATACCAATGTCGTGCACATAGCAACACCGGCACTGGGGCCATCTTTGGGGGTCGCCCCCTCTGGCACATGAATATGCAGATCGACCTTCTCATGGTAATCGGGCGCTACCCCCAACACCTGAGCCCGTGAGCGAACAACGGTGAGAGCGGCTTGTATGGATTCTTGCATAACATCGCCTAAAGAGCCCGTTTTAACGATCCGCCCCTTACCTTGCACCGCCGTAGCCTCGATGGTTAACAGCTCTCCACCAACCTGAGTCCAAGCCAAGCCTGTCACCTGCCCCACCTGATCGTCGGCCTCGGCGCGACCAAAATCGAACTTGCGTACACCAAGCAACTCTTCTAGATTTTCAGGGCCGATATGATCCGCAGCCGTGGTTTTATTACGTGTATGCTTGGTTACAATTTTGCGGGCTAACTTGGCGATCTCGCGGTCCAACCCTCGCACACCCGCCTCTTTGCTGTAATAACGGATAATATCCTGAATGGCCTCATCGGCCACACTGAGCTCGGAGGGCTTTAGTCCATTGGCCTTAATTTGCTTGGGAATAAGGTACTTGCGTGCAATATTGACCTTTTCCGCCTCGGTATAGCCCGGAATCCGAATCACTTCCATACGATCCAGCAGTGGGCCTGGAATGTTCATGGAGTTCGACGTACAGACAAACATGACATCGGACAGATCGTAATCAACCTCAAGGTAGTGATCGTTGAAGTGGTTATTTTGCTCTGGGTCGAGCACCTCCAACAGCGCACTTGCTGGATCACCACGATTATCCATACCCATTTTATCGACTTCGTCGAGTAGAAACAGTGGGTTCCTGACTCCGACCTTAGCCATTTTTTGCACCAATTTACCCGGCAAAGAGCCAATATAAGTGCGGCGGTGGCCACGAATTTCGGCCTCATCGCGCACCCCACCGAGAGCCATACGGATAAATTTGCGGTTAGTGGCTCGCGCTATGGATTCGCCCAAAGAGGTTTTACCAACCCCTGGAGGCCCGACCAGACACAAAATCGGACCTTTAATTTTTTTCACGCGCTTTTGTACAGCGAGGTATTCCAAAATACGCTCTTTCACTTCCTCCAGACCGTAGTGATCCTTCTCCAGAACCTTTTCGGCGCGCTCCAAATCGTGGCGAACTTTGCTGCGACTTTTCCAAGGCACCTTAATCATCCAGTCGATATAGGCCCTTAACACTGAGGCCTCCGCCGACATAGGCGACATCATTTTCAATTTGGCCAGTTCAGCACGGGTTTTCTCTAGGGCTTCGTCGGGCATACCGCTATCGGCAATTTTTTGTTCGAGTTCATCAACCTCGTTGACCTCCTCTCCCATATCGCCTAGTTCTTTCTGAATCGCTTTCATTTGCTCATTCAGATAGTACTCGCGCTGGCTTTTTTCCATTTGCTTTTTGACCCGGCCGCGAATTTTTTTCTCAACCTGCAGTAGATCCATCTGGCCATCCATAAGTCCCAGCAAGGTTTCAATTCTTTCACGAACTCCGGTTAACTCCAGCACCGCTTGCTTTTGATCCAGCTCCAGCGTCATATGCGCAGCGATGGTATCAGCCAGTCGGCCAGGCTCATCAATACCACTGAGAGAACTCATAACCTCTGAGGCCACTTTACGTGACAAGCTGACATAGTGCTCAAATTGATCGCGCGCAGCTTTAACCAAAGCCTCAGCTTCTTCTGCATCAATCGACTCTTCTTCAAAAACCCGAACCGCAACTCGCAGATGCCCCTCAACTTCTTCTGAACTCTCAATAAAAACACGCTCTCCACCTTCAACCAGAACCTTAACGGTTCCATCGGGCAGCTTTAACAATTGCAGAATACTGGCAAGGGTGCCAACATCGTATAAGTCATCGGCCTTAGGGTCATCGTCTGCTGGGTTTTTCTGAGCGACCAACACGATTTGCTTATCGGCACGCATAGCACTTTCCAGTGCCTCTATGGATTTTTGTCGCCCAACAAACAGAGGAATAACCATATGTGGGTACACGACAACGTCGCGCAACGGCAGAAGCGGTAAATCGGTATTCATTGAATCTTGCTCATCTTGATGCATGTTTGACCCCTCTCAGGCCGTGGTGGCAAAAAGCCACCGGTTACTATAAGGGTGGGGACTGTCTTCGCCAATTACAAGATAGTCATAGTAAAAAACGCAAAAAGGGTGCCAGAAGCACCCTTTTTTGTTACAGCTGAAGATTATTCGATCAATCCTCTTTCGCCACCTTGGCTGGAGCGGGCTCTGGTGTTTCATAAACCAGAATAGGATCAGACTCACCTTTGACGACGGTTTCGTCCACCACCACTTTTTTGACATCTTCCTCGGAGGGAATCTGATACATGGTATCTAACAACATAGATTCCATAATCGAGCGTAACCCCCTCGCTCCAGTCTTGCGATCCATGGCTTTTTGGGCCACCGCCTCAAGAGCATCGCGACGGAAATCCAGCTCAACCCCTTCCATTTCAAACAGACGCTGATATTGCTTGGTTATGGCATTTTTAGGCTCGGCCAGAATCTCAACCAACGCCTCACGATCGAGCTCATCTAAGGTCGCGATGACTGGCAAACGGCCCACGAACTCAGGAATTAACCCATAACGCACTAAATCTTCAGGCTCAAGCTCGTGTAGGGTGTCGCCAAAGCTTTTATCTTCAGCCTTACTCTTCACCTGGGCAGAGAACCCAATGCCGCCTTTTTCGGAACGCTCACGAATCACTTTATCTAGGCCAGCGAAAGCGCCACCACAAACGAATAAAATGTTCTTGGTGTCGACCTGCAAAAACTCTTGCTGCGGGTGTTTGCGTCCACCTTGAGGCGGCACGGATGCCACCGTACCTTCAATCAGCTTAAGCAGCGCTTGCTGTACGCCCTCACCCGACACATCGCGAGTGATAGAGGGGTTGTCAGACTTACGGGAAATCTTGTCGATTTCATCAATATAAACAATACCTTGCTGCGCCTTTTCGACATCGTAGTCGCACTTTTGCAGGAGTTTCTGAATGATGTTTTCTACATCTTCCCCCACATAACCGGCTTCGGTTAATGTGGTGGCGTCAGCAATGGTAAAAGGCACATTGAGAAGGCGGGCTAAAGTCTCCGCCAGCAATGTTTTACCACTGCCTGTGGGGCCGACCAACAGAATATTACTTTTACCCAGCTCAACGGCGTCCTTATCTTTAGTCTTGCTACCTACCCGCAACCGCTTGTAGTGGTTGTAGACAGCGACCGCCAATACCTTTTTGGCTCTTTTTTGACCAATAACGTATTCATCCAGAATCGCCGAAATTTCGGCTGGCACTGGCAGCTTGTCGGACTGTCCCTCAGTCGTGCTTTCCTGTATTTCTTCACGGATGATGTCATTGCAAAGATCGACACATTCATCGCAAATAAACACCGAGGGGCCCGCAATTAGTTTGCGCACCTCGTGCTGGCTTTTACCACAAAACGAGCAATATAAGAGCTTGCCGTTTTTGTCGCCGTTGTCTCCGGTGTGATCGGTCATTACCCACTCCCAATTCTTCTCTCAGAGTTAAAGATGACCCCTTTAACTCAATTTTTCAAGCCCTATGGCGCTCTGCATAAGGCACAACTGATGATATCTTAGGATTCTGAGCGTATCTGTACCACAGAATCGACAATTCCATACTCTTTGGACTCTTCCGCCGACATAAACTTATCACGCTCAGTATCCAGTTCGACTTGCTCCAGTGTCTGACCGGTATGAGAAGCCAGCAGATCGTTCAGACGACGGCGAATTTTCAGAATTTCTTGAGCGTGAATGTTGATATCGGAAGCCTGCCCCTGGGCACCGCCACTAGGCTGATGAATCATGACTCGCGAGTTAGGCAAGCAGTGGCGCTTACCCGCTGCCCCTGATGCCAGCAGGAAAGCCCCCATAGAACAAGCTTGCCCCATACACATGGTGCTCACATCGGGCTTAATAAACTGCATAGTGTCGTAAATGGACATCCCTGCTGTTACTGACCCGCCGGGAGAGTTGATATACAAGTGAATGTCTTTATCTGGATTCTCGGCTTCCAAAAACAGTAATTGCGCCACCACCAGATTGGCCATATGGTCTTCAACCTGTCCGGTGAGAAAAATCACGCGCTCCTTCAACAGCCGGGAGTAAATATCGTACGAACGCTCTCCACGAGCGGTTTGCTCTACCACCATTGGCACCAGGCCACTTGCGGATACTTCCAGCGAATTGCGATCTTCTAACTGATAGGACATTTGGTTACACACCCTTTTCTAAAACATTCAAAATACAATCCGATCGATTTCGGACTACTTATTAAGAAGGAGCTTAACCTGAGATGAAAGGATTGGCCAGAGGTGACAACAAAAAGGTAAGAGAAGTGGCCGCGAAACGAGCGTTTCGCGGCATTTTTATTCAAAAAGCGTTATTTTTCAGCCTTTTGAGGCTGCATAATTTCATCATAGGTCGAGGTTTCTTCGCTCACTTCGGCCTTGGCGAGAATATGCTCCACAACTTGATCTTCCAAAACAGCTGACTCTACACCGGCTAAAAGCTCACGCTGACCGTAGTAATAGTCAATAACTTCTTGCGGATCTTCGTAAGTAGTGGCGATCTCTTCTACCATTTTCTTCACAGACTTTGGATCGGCCTGTAATTTGGCGTCTTTAACCACCTCACCCACAATCAAACCTAAAGAGACGCGACGCTTGGCGTCTTCTTCGAACATGGTGTCCGGCAGGAGTGACTTGGCATCAAAACCCTTGGGCTGCTGACCAAAACGCTGCATCATTTGATTGCGCAGAACGTTGACCTCATTGGCAACAAGCGCTTTGGGCAGTTCAACCTCATGCGACTCGATCAACTGATCCATTACCTGAGACTTAACCTTAGATTTAAGCGCATTTTTCAACTCGCGCTCCATATTGGCTTTCACTTCTTTCTGGAAAGCTTTAATACCGCCCTTCTCTAAACCGTACTGCTGGAAAAAAGGCTTTTTCAGCTCAGGTAACTGCTGCTCTGAAACAGTATTAACTTTAATCAAAAATTCAGCATCGGCACCTTTTAGCTCTTCAGCTTGGTAATCGTCCGGGAAGGTAACCTTGATGGTTTTCTCCTCACCGGCTTTCATGCCAACAATACCATCCTCAAAACCCGGGATCATAGAGTTCGAACCGAGTGTTAAGTTATGACCGGAGGCTTTACCACCGTCAAATTCTTCGCCATCTTTAGTACCGGTAAAATCAATATTTACCTGATCTCCCTCTTTCGCAGCACGGTCTACTTCTTCCCAGGTGGCGGCCTGAGTGCGTAAAACTTCAATCATATTATCGACATCTTGGTCGGTAATATCGGCGCTGTAACGGGTCACTTTAAAACCGTCAACATCCTTAAGTGCTACTTCAGGGTAGACTTCAAAGGTCGCGACAAATTCAAGATCCTTACCTTCACCCATTTCTTTAGGCTGGATGCTTGGTTGACCGGCAGGTTTAACGTCTTCTTTACGAGCCGCTTCGTAGAAAGAACGGCTGATTACTTCACCCACAACTTCCTGACGAACACCGGCACCGTAGCGCTGCTTAACCACTTTCATCGGCACTTTGCCTTTACGGAAGCCGTTCAAGCGGATGTTTTTAGCAGCTTCTTTTAAGCGCTTTTCAATTTCGCCTTCCACAGTATCAGCGGGTACGCCGATGGTCAGGCGACGCTCTAAGCCAGAAGTCGATTCGATTGAAACCTGCATAGTGTCCTCGTGAAATACATCAATGCTTAGTGCATCGTTTGAAGCGTCATTATCATTAACAACGCCTTCGCTTATAATGGTGCGGTCGGAGAGACTTGAACTCTCACACCTTGCGGCACCAGAACCTAAATCTGGCGTGTCTACCAATTCCACCACGACCGCGTGCCTTTTCAGGCTCACGCACCCACCTCAAACCCTTGATTTTTAAACGATTTTCCAATCAATCAAGATGACGGATGCGAGAAGGGTGCAGATTTTGCCACACTCCACCAAAGGGTTCAACAACTCCTTTAAGAATTATTGAAAATAGCAGCAAGAATACCGTTAATTGATCAATTTTGAGACAGAACAGAGCCTGCAAGCATGATCCGGGTAAACTATTTGGTGGAATTGCTCACAAAAAAGACGAAGGCAGCGTCAACCAAACAAAAAATCGGCGTTTTACAGCAGCGCCGAATAGGTAAAGCCTGTGCTGTTTTTTAGCCTCGGCGGGTATAAAGAGATTATTAGGCCCTATCAACAAGAGTTAATAGCGCTCAATAATGGTGCTAATGCCCTGCCCCAAGCCAATACACATGGTTGCCAGACCAAGGGTTGCCCCCTTTTGCTCCATAACCGTTAATAGCGAACCGGTAATGCGTGTTCCCGAGCAACCAAAGGGATGCCCTAAAGCGATCGCCCCACCGTGCAAATTGACTCTTTCATCCATGGTGTCGAGCAACTTCAAATCTTTTAGCACTGGTAGAGCTTGCGCGGCAAAGGCCTCATTGAGCTCCACACACTCAATATCGTCGATATCCAGGTTCGCCTTACTTAAGGCTTTTTGCGTAGAGGGCACAGGTCCGTACCCCATAATTGATGGGTCAACACCCGCTACTGCCATAGACACTACCCGAGCAATGGGGACAAGCCCCAAGGCTTGCGCCCGCTCAGCCGAGAGCACCAGCATCGCTGAGGCCCCATCGGATAATTGCGAGGATGAACCCGCCGTAACCGCACCGTTTTTGGGGTCGAACACAGGCCTTAACCCTGCCAACCCCTCAAGTGTGGTGTCTTCTCGAATGGTTTCGTCCGCCGCCACCATGATCGGCACACCGCTATCATCGTGCCCGGCCACCGGAACAATCTCCCGTCCAAACTTCCCCTGATCCCGCGCATTTGCTGCCAGTTGGTGTGAGCGCAGAGAGAATTCATCCATTTGCTCGCGAGCGATGCCGTGTAGGCGCGCCAGATATTCCGCGGTAACCCCCATATTTCCCGCCGCTTTGGCCGCGTACAGGCCTAATTTCGGGTTGGGGTCTATCGCATCGTACATAGGTAAATGCCCTAAATGCTCTACCCCGCCAACTAAGTAAGCATCCCCTAAACCGGCCTGAATATTGGCCGCGGCACTGTGCAGCGCCGCCATAGACGAGCCACACAATCGATTGACTGTTTGCGCCGGCACATTAGTCGGCAAACCTGCCAACAACCAACTATTGCGCGCAATGTTAAACGCTTGCTCCTCGCGTTGCAGAACGCAGCCCCAAATAAAATCGTCAATCGAGGCCGGATCTAGCGCTGTGTTGCGTTGTAATACAGAGGTTATGAGCTCAGCGGAGATGTCATCCGCCCGAGCGTAGCGAAAACATCCGTTTTTGGAACGCCCCATTGCGCTGCGGCCATAATCGACAATAACTGCATCTCGAGGGTGAATATTCACGTTACGACTCCTCCAAAGGTACTACCGGCGGATAAAAAGTATCCTGTTTTGCCGCAAGTTTGCTGATAAAGCCACAGGGTTGATAAAGTGGGCTGAGATCAGCATAAGACTCCATAATTTGGGTGAGTTTATCTACCCCAAAGTCATCCACCCAGTGCAGCACACCGCCACGGTGCGCAGGAAAACCCGTTCCATAAACCATGGCCATATCGGCCTCTTGCGCGCTGGCAACGATTTTTTCGTCCAAACAACGGGACAGCTCGTTTACCATAGGGATCATCATGCGCATAACTATCTGCTCATCGCTAATATCCCGGACATCTCCATCACCCAACAAATCAAGGGCGGCTTGATTAACGGTTTTTTCTGGCCGGCCTTTTTTGGACAAAGTGTAGGCATAGAAACCTGAACCATTCTTTTGCCCCAGCTTGCCGGCTTGATACAACGCTTCAACTGCCGAGGTGTAGTTGCGAGACAAGCGATCAGGGAAGCCTTCGGCCATCACTTTTTCGGCGTGAATGGCGGTATCTAAACCCACCACATCAAGCAGGTACGCAGGTCCCATTGGCCAGCCCCATTTTTCCATAACCCGATCAATACGCTGATAATTCACCCCATCGCGTACCAGTAACGCAAAACCGGCAAAATAAGGAAATAAAACTCGGTTCACCAGAAAGCCCGGACAATCGTTTACCACCACCGGTTTCTTACCGAGCGACAAGGCTAAGGACACCACCGTTGCCAGTGTTTGATCTGAGGTTTGCTCCCCTCGGATTACCTCAACTAAAGGCATGGCATGTACTGGATTGAAAAAATGCATGCCACAGAAGGCCGATGGATTTTTTAAGCCTCGAGCAAGCTCGGTAATGGATATGGTTGAGGTGTTGGAGGTGAGTACTACCCCGTCGCAAACAGTCGCTTCGACCTCCTGCAATACTTTCTTTTTTATTTGTGCATTCTCAACCACAGCCTCAATAATTACACTGGCCTGGCCCACATCCTGATAATGCAGTGTGGGATCAATCCGATTGAGAGCCGCAGCCATATCGGCACTGCTCATTCGGCCCTTATCAACGCGTTTTTGCATCAATTTAGCCGCCTCTTGCAAGCCAATCTCAATGCCTTTTGCATCGATATCTTTCAATACCACAGGTTTCTTTTTATAGGCCGCCTGGTAGGCAATACCACCCCCCATAATACCCGCGCCCAACACCGCAGTACGGTTAATATCAGCGGCAGTGCTTGCCAACTTTTTTGCTTTTTTCATCAGCAATTGATCGCTGACAAATAAATTAACCAAAGAGCGTGCAACCTTACCCGTCGCCACTTTTAAAAATTCATTAAGCTCAATCTCTTGTGCCTTACCACGCGCTTTGTCTGAAGCGGCCTGCATGGCATTAATAGCAGCCACTGGCGCTGGATAATGCGGACCGGCGATAGCCATAACGACGCCTTTACTAGACTCAAAAGCCATAGCCGCCTCGACAGCATTTAAACACAGCGGATTTTTTTTGCGCAGCCTACGGGCGTTATAATCTTGTGTGCCGCAGGCAATATCGTTTAACACCTTGTGTGCGGCATCAACAAAATTATCTGACTCAATAATCGCGTCAATGACTCCCGCTTTTAGTGCCTGCTTGGCACTATGATCTTTACCCGAGCAAATCCAATCGATGGCCGTGTCGGCGCCAGCAATACGTGGTAAACGTACCGTTCCACTCCACCCGGGAATAATGCCCAGCTTTGTTTCAGGCAAGCCTATGCGCAGGGTTGAATCTGCCAAGCGAAAATCGCAGGCCAGCGCGAACTCTAGCCCCCCTCCTAGGGTGTAAGAGTTCAAACACACCACGGTGGGGAAAGGTAAATCTTCTAGACGATTAAAGTTTTGTATGTTTTTCGCCAAATGCTTGCTGATAGCCGCCTCCCCTTTGGCAAAGACGGGGGAAAACTCATGAACATCGGCGCCCACCATAAAACTAGACTTAGCACTGATAATAATTAACCCTCGAGCGTTGGAGTGCTCTAGTTTGGTTAATGCTAAATCCAGCTCGTTTACGGTGGCTCGATTAAAGGTATTGACGCTGCAACCTGCGGCATCGAATCGCAGCGTGGCAATATTATCTTCTAAAGTAAGGTTTAGGCGCTCGCCTTGATACATAGGGAACCTCGGGTAGGTTACTCGCCCTCCTGAGAAGCGACAATTATTTCAGCCGGCTCAGTTAGCGACTCATTACAGGCGCGAAAAGGCGTGTAGGCCTGCAAATAAAAGCCCTCTCCCGCCGTTAATTTACGCACAGTTGACCCTGCTGATAGTAGTATATTGCCGGAAAATATCCAGCCAGCTTGATCAAAAAAACTTGTTAACGGTGCATCTCCAGTGCCGGAGTCGGGGCGAAAATACAATCGCTTAAAAGTCACGCTTCGCCCCACTAACTTTTCCGCTAGAACTTGCATGTAACCATAGGGCTTATCATGCTTTTGCATATCGTTCTCGCCATAAAATACATCTTCAGTCTGGTTCTCACCACAAGCAAAGAAGTGCGATAACGTCATAGGAATACCGGACAAAACTTTTTCCAGCGACTGTACACTGGGGCTTACCTGCCCCTGCTCAATCATGGAAATACTGCTATTGGTCACACCCGCCCGCTTAGCCAGTTCGCGCTGAGAGAATCCGTTTCCCTCGCGAATTGCTTTTAACTTTAACCCCAGGGCAATACCGGACTGCGTCACTGCCATATCGACCTCTGTTTAAAATGAAGTTCTACGATAGTCACGGTAACTGGGGTGCCAGAAATTCTTCTCAATTTTAGTGACCATCAGCTCTTCTGGTACCGACATAGCAACACCATCGGCTACCGCCTGACGAAACACCTCGAGTGCAATGGTTTTACTCACACTGCGAATATCTTCTAAATCTGGCAAAAGCGGACCCTCGCCTGTATTCGCCAAGGGCGATAATTTGGCCAGAGCCCGAGAGGCCGCCAACATCATACTGTCGGTAATTTTGTTTGCTTTGGCACTCAAAACACCTAAGCCGACCCCCGGAAAAATGTAACTGTTGTTGCACTGAGCAATCGGGTGTAAACGACCGCCTATATCAACCGGCGCAAACGGACTGCCGGTTGCCACAATAGCGCGACCACCCGTCCAGCGCAGAATGTCCACCGGCTGACCTTCAACCCGAGATGTTGGATTGGATAAAGGTAAAATTATGGGTCGCTCGCAATGAGCTTGCATACTGTCAACAAGAGCTTTATTGAATAAGCCCGGTTGACCAGACACGCCTACCAAGACTGTGGGCATTGCATTACGCACTACATCCGCCAAGCCAACCACACCCGGCTTATCCAACAACCATTCACTAATTAAAGACTCAGGCTTACAGAACCGCTTTTGAAATGACAATAGATTTTGTGAACCCGTGGTTAGTAAACCGTCACGATTAACCAGATACACCTGAGAATGTGCCTGCTCTTCACTAACCCCCGACTCAATCATGGCGGCAATAACTTGGTCAGCAATTCCACAACCGGCTGACCCTGCTCCGGCAAAAACAAAGGTTTGTTCAGCCAGCGTTTCTTTTTTAGTTAAACAAGCCGCCAATAAGGTCCCCACCGTTACCGATGCTGTACCCTGAACATCATCATTAAAACAGCAAATATCGTCGCGATATTTTTCCAGCAAAGGTGTTGCATGGTTTTGTGCGAAATCTTCAAACTGTAGCAATGCATTCGGCCAGCGCACCTTAACCGCCTGAATAAACTGGTCGACGAACTGGTAGTACTCGTCATCGCTGATTCGTTCATGCCGCCAGCCCATGTACATTGGATCGTTGATTAACTCGCGATTATTGCAGCCCACATCCAAAACTACAGGCAGTGTATAGGCCGGGCTAATACCACCGCACGCAGTATACAGAGCAAGTTTGCCAATAGGGATGCCCATACCTCCAATCCCTTGATCGCCCAAGCCAAGTATTCGCTCTCCATCAGTGACTACAATGACTTTCACATTGTGTTTGGTGGCATTTTGTAAAATATCATCCAGCCGGTGACGGTCTGGATAGGAGACAAAAAGACCCCGCTTACGACGATAAATTTTTGAGAAAAGCTGACAGGCTTCACCTACAGTAGGAGTGTAAATTAACGGCATAATCTCGCTTAAATGTTCGGTAACTAAGCGAAAATACAGTGTTTCATTGGTATCTTGAATATTGCGTAAATAAATATGCTTATCAATATCTGTTTTGAATGAGCACAATTGCTCATAGGCCCGCGCTTTTTGCTCTTCAATGGTTTCAATACTAAAAGGCAATAGCCCCTCAAGATTAAATGCTTGGCGCTCTTGGCGGCTAAACGCACTGCCTTTATTAAGCAGAGGCGCCTCAAGCAATGCAGGGCCCGCAAAGGGAATATAAATAGGTCTGGAATTCACAAGTTTACCTGTCTTTAAATATGAACGCGCGTAAGTGTTATTCGATTACTTTACGTGCTTGTAATTGGGGCTTGCCGTGCTCATCGATAAATACGAGCTGGTCATTGACAACTTCAACCTGCCATTGACCCTGTAATGCCTGTAATAATCGTTGTTCAATTTGCATGATACCGGGCAGGCACATCTTTCGAGTGGTGGCGAGATTGTCGGCAATCTGCAAAAGGTTGCCATCAATGCTATAGCGCCCAACAAATTGATTACAGCCACTATTGCCAGCAAGTTTAGACGGCGAATTGAAGGCCAAATGTGCCTGCAAGTCAGGATTTACTGTGTTGCCGCCAACCGACTCCAGCTGCCAAGTGCCTGCAATAAGTACAGCTAAATCCGCTTCAGTATGGCCAGCGTCCGAGGTTGAACCAGAATCCATTAACTGACAGCTTGCCAAAATGAAGCAAGCTAGAAAAACAATACCACGATACATCATTCGCTCCTTTAATCAGCACATTGCCGAATCAGGCAGATCATTCACTGTTTGTATGATCTTAGCCAGTTTTAGTACTTTGTACACCCCCTAAATACAAAAACGCCGAGCAGTGCTCGGCGCTATTGAGGAAAGTCTTACCGACCGAAACCTGGGGGCAAGCCACCGCCTGGAGCGCCACCACCGGGCATCATACCGCCCAAACCACGCATCATTTTCGACATGCCGCCACCTTTCATTTTTTTCATCATTTTAGCCATTTGCTTATGTTGTTTTAGCAAACGGTTAAGGTCTTGGATTTGTGTTCCAGAACCGGCAGTAATTCGTCGTTTACGCGAACTGTTTAAGGCATCTGGGTGCTTGCGCTCCCACGGAGTCATTGAACCAATGAGAGCCTCCATAACCTTAAATTGACTGCCCATATCGGCTTGCTGAACCATTTGCCCCATATTACCCATACCCGGTAACTTGTCCATCAGGCTGCCCAAGCCACCCATATCTTGCATTTGCTGGAGCTGGTCGCGCAAATCTTCCAAATCAAAGCTTTTGCCTTTAGAGACTTTTTTAACCAGCTTTTCGGCTTTATCTTTGTCTATTTTTCGCTCAGCTTCTTCGATAAGCGACATAATATCGCCCATACCGAGAATTCGCGATGCAATACGATCCGGGTGAAACGGCTCTAAGGCATCGACTTTTTCACCCATGCCAAGAAATTTAATTGGCTTACCCGTTACATGACGTACCGAAAGAGCCGCACCACCGCGAGCATCACCATCCGCTTTGGTTAGTACCACACCAGTTAGAGGCAGCGCTTCATTAAATGCTTTGGCAGTGTTAACAGCATCCTGACCGATCATGGCATCGATCACAAACAGGGTCTCTACCGGGTTTAATTGCTTATGCAGCCCCTGAATCTCCCCCATCAAGGTTTCGTCAATATGTAACCGGCCGGCTGTATCGACAATTAGGACATCGTAAAATTGACGTTTGGCATGATCCAGTGCCGCATCAGCAATCGCCGATGGCTTATCTTGCTCGGTAGAGGGAAAACATTCGACACCGATTTCAAGCGCCAGAGTTTTGAGCTGCTCAATCGCAGCCGGACGATAAACGTCGGCGCTGACCACCAAAACCTTTTTCTTTTCACGCTCAGTAAGAAACTTGGCGAGCTTGGCCACAGAGGTGGTCTTACCGGCACCTTGCAAGCCAGCCATTAATATGACCGCTGGCGGTTGCGCCGCTAAATTCAAGGACTCGTTAGACTCGCCCATCACCGCGACCATCTCGGCTTCAACAATTTTCAGAAATTGCTGGCCTGGGTTAAGCGCTTTACCCACCTGGGTACCCAGTGCCCGGGAGCGCACACGTCCGACAAAATCTTTCACCACTGGCAGGGCGACATCTGCCTCCAGCAGTGCTTTGCGCACCTCGCGCAAAGTCGCTTGAATATTGTCGTCAGTTAGACGAGCTTTACCCGACACCTTTTTAAAGGTGGCAGACAACCGATCTTGGAGATTCTCAAACATAACTAAATGACACCTAATCTTGGGCGTATTGCAAACATTGGGCAAATTATACCGTGTATGACCCCCTCTCGTCTTGCCCTGAGGCCCGACTTAAGCAAACTCAACGTGCCAGAACAACGCCAACACCGGGGGCTAACCATAATCGGAATAGTTAATAACGTTTCTCATTTAACACTTCTCAAGCTCGCTCGCTTATGACACACTCTACAGATAGAGATTAAGGTAAATAAGGGAATTTCAACCGGATGCCCGTGCTAATCGTACACATAATCGCAGCAGTCTTGTATCTGGCTGCGGGTGCTTTGCTACTCAATAAGTTTAAGACGCTCAGCTCGACGCGCCACCGCTGGCTATTGGCCACCACTGGCGCAGCCGTATTTGCCCACGCCATAGCCAGTCACCAGCTTATCGTGGGGGATCAAGGCCTACATTTGCAACTTTTCCCCACGTTATCGCTGGTATTCCTTGCTGTTAACACCATTGTTTTACTTAGCGCCCTGAAAAAACCGGTGCATAATTTATTTATACTGCTGATACCACTGACTGTTCTGGCCTTGTTTGGCTCACTCTACTTGAGCGGTGCCGGCGAAGTACAACCACTCACGCTGGGGCTCGCCAGTCATATACTCTTGGCCATTACCGCCTATAGCCTGTTAACCATTGCCACCTTGCAAGCCGTTTTTTTGACTTTCCAAATCTACCGCCTCAAGCATAAACGTGCCCTACCTCCTGTTGGGGTACTACCGCCCTTGCAGACGATGGAATCACTGTTGTTCGAAATGCTATGGGCTGGTCAAATACTCCTCACCGCCGCCATCATATCCGGGGCGCTCTTTGTCAGTGATCTGCTAGCACAGCACATGGTTCATAAAACTGTCTTTACAGTGCTTGCCTGGTGTATTTATGGCGTTTTACTTTGGGGCCGCCACTTTTTGGGCTGGCGCGGCTACACCGCTATTCGCTGGACTTTGGTGGGATTTGCCTGCCTAATGCTGGCTTATTTTGGTAGCAAGCTAGTTTTAGAGTTTATTCTAAAGATTGGCTAGGTTTGCAAGCATACTCTATTGCGCAAACGGCCAAACTCCTGCAAGATACTGGGCCGGTTTTTAGAACAGGTATGACACCTCCTTGAACGATATCCCCCTAGAGCTGCTGTATGGCATTCTGGCTATATTGCTGATCACATCGGCGTTCTTTTCGAGCTCCGAAACGGCAATGATGGCCATTAACCGCTATCGTCTAAAACACCTCAGTAAAAAAGGCCACAGCGGCGCCGAACGGGTTGAGCAGCTTTTAAAGCGCCCCGATCGCCTTATTGGCCTTATTTTGATTGGCAACAATCTTGCCAACAACTTTGCCGCCATCGTCACCACCGTTATAGCCATTCGTCTGTTGGGCGATTCTGGCGCCCTTGTGGGTGGTATTGTCCTGACGTTATTTATGTTGGTGTTCGCCGAGGTAACCCCCAAAACCTTAGCGACCCTTTACCCAGAACGTATTTCATTCGGCTCCAGCCTGATCCTAAAACCACTATCTTATTTGCTGATGCCGGCGGTTATGTTAGTTAATGCTATTTCCAACGGCGTGACCAAGCTCTTTGGCATCCATAAGGTACACAGCACGATAGAACACCTCGACCCCGAGGAGCTCAGAACAGTCGTGGATGAAGCCGGTGAGTTAATTCCGGATCAGCATCAGGGCATGCTACTTAATATTCTCGATTTAGAAAAGTCGACCGTCGAGGACATTATGATTCCCCGCAATGAAGTGGCAGGGCTAGACCTGGACGATAGCGTTGAGACCTTGCTGGAAAAAATACGCTCCAGTGAGTACACCCGCCTTCCGGTTTACAGTAATGACTTAAACAACGTCGCCGGCATACTGCACCTGCGCAATGTATCGCGTTTCCTAAATGGCGATGACGCCCAAGTTACACAAGATCAAATATTGTCATTTTCGGATGAGCCATATTTTGTTCCAGAATCCACCCCACTGCACACTCAGCTTCTGAATTTCCAATCACAGAAATGTCGTATAGCTTTAGTGGTTAACGAATACGGTGAGGTCCAAGGTATTGTGACTCTGGAAGATTTACTAGAAGAAATTGTCGGTGATTTCACCACCAATATTGCCGAAGAGAGTGAAGAAGATATTATTGAGCAAGAAGACGGCTCATTTAAAATACACGGTGGTACATTTATTCGTGACATTAACCGCGCACTCGACTGGTCGCTACCCACCGATGGACCCAAAACCCTAAACGGATTGGCCATGGAGTATATGGAACGCATCCCCGACGGCAACGTCAGCTTTAGTATTGACCAGTATATTTTTGAAACCGTTGAGATCACCGACAAAATGATCGGCTGGTTTCGGGTGCAAATGGACGAAACAGTTGTTTAACCCACTCCTGCAACGAGATATAAAATATCATTTAAACACGCACAATCATTGCCATTCATTCTTTTCAGTAGCAATGTCAGTCTAATTATACGGAATTAAGGGTTCTCCATGGTTAGCATTAGCGACGTAATTTGTGGATCACCCATCCCATTACGGCAGCGAGCAATAACAACACGGCCAACAATACAACTGTAATCAACAAATACGACCCAGCTTCCTGCCAGCTTAAGCCCCAACCATAAATAGCCAGCGCCACAAAGCAGGCTGATGCTAAAAAGCAGGTAGCGGCCAACCGGCGATAGCGACCTAGGCTGCGAATCATTACCTTACCTCATTCGAATTATTCTGCATTATGGTCATGCTCTGCAATCATTGCTTCAGCACCAACCGCATCCTGCGCATTAACAACATGTGTATAGCCCAGCTCATGCAAAACCTCTTTTGCCAACTCCGCTCGGCGCCCACTGCGACAATACAAAATAATTTCGGTGGATTTTTCGGCATTAATATCGATAACACCCTCGGCGATTTCATCGTGCGGTATATTGACAGCTTGCGCTACATGCCCTGCGGCATACTCCTCTGCGCTACGAACATCAATCACCACTCGCCCCTCACCATGCGCGAATGAACTTTGAACCCATAACAATACCGCTAAAGATGCAATTAAGCCCAACCATTTCATCCGTTACACCTCAGTATTAATATTGAATTTATTAACTTCGACGCCATAAGGTCCCTTGCGGCGAATCCTCTAACACGATACCCGCGTCGGTTAATAAGCCTCTAATCTCATCAGCCCGGGCATAATCTTTTGTCGCTTTAGCCTTTATTCGCTCCTCAATCAGAGCTTCAACCTCGACCGCCGACATTTCGTCCGCCGCCCCTGCCTGTAAGAATGCTTCTGGAGAGTCTTGCAAAATACCCAACACCTGCCCCATTGATTTAATGGCTGCGACCAATGGTTTGGTCACTGCTTCTTCAGTGGCGCTATTCAGGGCTCGCACTGCGTCAAACATCGCTGCCAGAGCCACACTGGTATTAAAGTCGTCTTCCATTGCCACGACAAATCGTGCGCTATACTCATCTGTCAGAGTATCAAAGGAGGCGGCAGGTACGGCTTCATGACCACGCAGTGCACTGTAGAAACGCTCAAGACCAGAACGCGCTTCAACTAGACTGTCTTCAGAGTAATTAATAGGACTACGATAATGACTACCCAATAGAACATAACGGATTATTTCTGGGTGGTATTTCTTTAATACCTCACGAATGGTGAAAAAATTGCCCAATGATTTAGACATCTTTTCACCATCCAGGCGAACGGCTCCTGCATGCATCCAGTAGTTGGCATAGGTACAACCATTAGCCGCCTCACTTTGTGCGATTTCATTCTCATGATGCGGAAATGGCAAATCGGGGCCGCCACCATGAATATCGAAATTAGCACCCAGGCAATGTTTACTCATGGCTGAACACTCAATATGCCAACCCGGCCGACCTTTGCCCCATGGGGATTCCCAACCAACGGCATTCGGTTCGGCATGTTTCCACAATGCAAAATCACGCGGGTCTTCTTTAACCTCACCCACTTCTACTCGAGCGCCTGCCAGTAAATCCTCAAGGTTCTTATTGGTTAGTTTGCCATAGTCAGCAAAGCTATTGACGCGGTAGTAAACATCGCCATTGGCAGCGGCATAAGCGTGGCCTTTATCAATGAGTGCTTTCACCATATTAATAATATCATCGATATGCGCTGTCGCACGGGGCTCTTTGTTGGGTGGTAAAATACCCAGAGCCCGCTCATCTTCGTGCATAAAATCGATAAACCGAGCGGTCAGATCAGTGTAGTCTTCACCATTTTCGTCCGCGCGTTGCAAAATTTTGTCATCGATATCGGTAATGTTGCGTACATAATCGACTTCCCAGCCACGAGCTTTGAGAAAACGCGTAATAACATCAAAAGCTACCAGCACCCGTGCATGACCGACATGGCAGAAGTCATACACGGTGACACCACACACATACAAGCTAATCTTTCCAGCCTGATTGGGCGTAAAAATTTCTTTTTGTCGCGTTAGTGTGCTGTAAATTTTGAGAGACATTACGCTTCCTGTAATACAAAAATTAAAAAAATGATTATTGTTGAGAGATTTTTGCCCAGCTGTCACGCAGGCTTATCGTTCGGTTAAAAACCGGCTTGCCAGCCTGCTGGCTATAGGTCTCATCAAAACAAAAATAACCTTCGCGCTCAAATTGGTAAGGTGCTTCAGATTGCGCACCGGCCAAAGAAGGTTCCGCTTTACAGCCGGTTAATACTTCTAAGCTGTTCGGATTAATACATTCAAGGAAATCACTTCCTCCGGCACCTGGATTTTCATCTTGAAACAATCTGTCGTACAGCCTCACCTCACAATCAATATGATTGCTGTCACTTACCCAATGAATAACACCTTTAGGCTTAACACCGTCGGCTGGATCTTTACCGATGGTATCGTCAATGATTCGCGCTTTCACCTCAACGATATTACCGGCACTGTCTTTAACACACTCATCGGCTTCAATCACATAGGCATTACGCAAACGAACTCGCTTGCCAATTACCAAACGCTTATATTTTTTGTTGGCTTCTTCACGGAAATCTTCGCAATCAATATACAGTGTTTTGCTGAAAGTCAACTCACGCACTGGCAAATCATCACGGTTAGGGTGGCCTGGCGCCGTTAAGGTTTGTGTTTTACCTTCGTCATAATTGGTTAGGGTCACTTTTAACGGGCGCAGCACACACATAGCTCGAGGCGCGTTTTTATCCAAATCATCACGCACACAAAACTCCAACATACCCACATCAACCACGCTATCCGAGCGAGTGACGCCGATGCGCTCACAGAAATTACGCAGTGATGCTGGGGTATAACCGCGGCGGCGCATGCCAGAAATTGTCGGCATTCGCGGGTCATCCCAACCATCTACATGTCCGTCTTCAACCAACTGTAGCAATTTACGCTTACTGGTTATGGTGTAATTCAGATTTAAACGTGCAAACTCATACTGCTTGGGTGCAGCAGGAACAGGTAGATTCTCAATAAACCATTCATATAAAGGTCTATGATCTTCAAACTCTAAAGTACAAATGGAGTGAGTCACCCCCTCAAGAGCATCACTTTGACCGTGGGCAAAGTCATAGGAAGGATAAATGCACCACTTATCACCTGTATGATGGTGACTGACATGCTTAATACGATAAAGAATGGGGTCGCGCATATTGATATTGGGCGCGGCCATATCAATTTTGGCGCGCAGTGAGCAGCTACCCTCTGGCATGTCGCCCGAACGCATTTTTTCAAAAAGAGCTAAGTTTTCATCCACACTGCGTTCGCGAAAGGGGCTGTTTTTACCCGGCTCTTTCAAGGTGCCACGGTGCTCTCGTGCCTGATCTGGAGATAGATCGCACACATAGGCTTTACCCGCTCGAATTAAATCCAACGCCCAAGTGTAAAGCTGATCAAAATAGTTGGAGGTAAAGCAAATATCACCCGCCCATTGAAAACCCAACCAAGAAACATCTTTCTTGATTGCCTCGACATACTCATCACTTTCTTTGGCAGGGTTGGTGTCATCAAAACGCAAGTTGCACTGCCCGCCAAATTCTTTAGCGAGTCCAAAATTAAGGCAGATTGATTTGGCGTGTCCAATATGCAGGTAACCATTTGGCTCTGGCGGAAACCGGGTCACTATAGCGCCCACCTGCCCAGCACTCAGATCAGCCTTAATAATGTTTTGCAAAAAATGCGCGGGTTTTTCGACCGCATTTTTCTCCGCTACGGGGTTGTCGCTCATACTGCTCTCAATCCAGATTCAATGGCGGCGCCATAATGGCACCAGAAAAGCTCACTATTGTATAACCTAGGGAGTTGTTTTCCTACTGCGCCGACTCCGGCACAGGAGGGGTCGATCGATAATCGTCTGCTCGCTGTAGTTGATAGCGCCGAACAGCGTCATTATGTTCTGCCAAGGTCGTTGAAAAGCTGTGGGTACCATCACCACGGGCCACAAAATAAACTTCAGTCCCCTGCTCCGGGTGCAAACTGGCGTATATCGACTCTTGGCCTGGCATTGCAATCGGAGTGGGCGGCAAACCATTAATGGTGTAGGTGTTATAGGGTGTTGGCCGCCTTAAATCAGCTCGCCCTATGCGCCCTTTATACATTGCTCCCATCCCATAAATAACGGTTGGGTCTGTCTGTAAGCGCATTCCCTGCCTCAGCCTGCGCACAAACACACCCGCTATTTTTTGCCTCTCCCAGGACGCTCCGGTTTCGCGCTCGACGATCGAGGCCATAATCAGTGCCTGATACGGACTGTCATAAGGTAAGCTTTGCTCGCGTGCCGTCCACAGATCATCTAATGTGGCACGCATTTTTTTATAGGCACGCTGCATAATTTCGACATCGGTAGTGCCCGCAGTGTAGTAATAGGTATCAGGGAAAAACCAACCTTCGGGATGATCGATGGGTAGCTGCAGCATAGACAGCTGCGTCTCAACGGGCCTTCCACTCAGCAAGGACGTTAACTTAGGCGCTCGTGATAACGCCTCTACCGCTTGAGCAAAGGTCCAACCTTCAATTAAGGTAATACTGTGCTCAACCACTTCACCGCGATGAAACAATACTAGTAACTGAGCCGGTGTTGTGCCGTGGGCAATTTTATACTCGCCAGCTTTTACTTGCCCCTGACCGGTGGCTCGAGCAAAGTAGTATAAAATACGAGGGTGCTTTAATACTTGTTGCTGGCTTAAATCGGTAACAGCGTGACTTAAGCTGCTGCCTTGTTTTAGCTCGTATACCATTCCAGCAGGCGTCAACGACAGCGGCGCATACAGCCATTGGGTGAAATATTGATAGGCACCAAAGCTAGCAGCGGCTGCCGCCAAAATAGCCAACAAAATAAGTTTACGTATAACACCAAGCGCCACCCGCCCCACTTAGCACCTCCGCATGGGTGACAGTAATTGCTGGCTCGCCAGAAACTGCTCCAGAGCAGCTTGCAAATTTTGTACAACAGGGCCCGAAACATATTGCTGCAAAGAGCCACCCTCTGAATTAAGCACATCCACCACAGGTACAATTCCCACATTACTGTTACATAAGAATATTTCACTGGCACAGATCATTTCTGCCTGCGTGAGCGGGGCCACTCTAGTCGGTATACCTATCTTCGGCGCCACTTCGTTTAATATCACCTGTCGCATAACACCACAGACGCCAGACTCGCTTAAATCTGGTGTTATTAACACATTGCTATGAGCGATAAAAATATTGTGCGCAGTCGCCTCAACAACCTCACCGGCCTGAGTCAACAGCAGGCCTTCATGAATAGTATCGTCAGACCACTCAGAGCGCGCGATAACGTTTTCCAGTCGGCACAAATGTTTCAACCCCGCCGTGGCGGGGTTCTGTGCAATCGGAGTATGGCAGAGTCGAACACGATAGCTTGAGGACGGCGGGATAGATGCAGGGTAATGAATGATAACGGTGCAAGCGCCGCAGATTCCCGATGCTCGATAGCCTCGCCCGCCGTCTTGGCGTGTAACAATAACCTTTAGAATCCCCGAGCCTGACGTATCGTCTAGGGCACTTTGGACAAGTGACTCTAACGTTGAACCAGACAGCTCAATACCCAGACGGGCTAAGCCATCGATCATACGCGCTCTATGCCAGGGCCAAAGCGCAATACAACCACTCTCAAGGCGGCAGGTTTCAAACAAACCATCGCCGTAAGCTAGACCGCGATTGAGGGGCGATAGGCGCTTATCACGTACCCCATCCACCCAAACTACTGGAGCTTGATTCGCGGTCACTGCAAAAGCCTACCCTGTGGAATTATTGAACCTTGGAGAAGATCAACGACCCGTTGGTTCCGCCAAAGCCAAATGAGTTACTCAGCACCGCTTGGATTTCTCGTTCTTGCGCGGTGTGTGGCACGAGATTGATATCGCAACCTTCATCTGGGTTATCTAGATTGATGGTCGGCGGTGCTACCTGATCCCGAATAGCTAACACACTAAAGATAGCTTCAACGGCACCAGCAGCGCCCAACAAGTGACCGATCATTGATTTGGTTGAACTAACCGCAACCTGATCTATAGCCGACTGCATAACCGTTTTAACCGCCTGACACTCGGCCTTATCACCCGCTGGCGTAGAAGTGCCGTGAGCATTAATATAATTGATGCTCGCAAGTTCAATACCAGCGTCGTTGATGGCGTTTTGCATCGACAGAGCCGCACCCGCACCATCAGCTGGTGGCGATGTCATGTGGTAAGCATCGCCACTCATGCCAAAACCGACCAATTCGGCGTACATTTTTGCGCCACGAGCCTTAGCGTGTTCGTATTCTTCAAGCACTAGCACACCAGCACCATCGCCCAACACAAAACCATCGCGGTCTTTATCCCAAGGACGGCTGGCCGCCTGGGGATCATCGTTGCGATTAGACAATGCACGAGCCGCCGCAAAACCACCCAAACCGACCGGAGTTGTTGCCATTTCGGCACCGCCTGCCAGCATCACATCGGCATCGCCATACATAATAGAACGTGCCGCCAAACCGATACTATGAGTACCCGTAGTGCAAGCTGTAGTGACTGCTAGATTCGGGCCGCGCAGACCGTAAAGAATAGAGAGGTTGCCGGCAATCATGTTAATAATGGCGCCGGGTACAAAAAATGGCGACATCCGGCGCGGACCTTTATGCTCTACGACCAAGGTGCCATTTTCAATGGTACCTATACCACCAATGCCAGAGCCAATGGAAACGCCCATGCGAGCACTGTTACTCTCGCTGACCTCCAAGCCGCTGTCACGCATCGCCTGAATACCTGCCACCATCCCATACTGGATAAAAGGATCCATTTTGCGGGCGTCTTTGGTTGGAAAGTAGCCTTCAACAGAGAAGTCTTTCACTGAGGCGGAAAACTGTGTGGCAAATGCCGAAGCATCAAAAGTGGTGATGGGAGCAACGCCACTCTTACCATTTAAAATACCAGACCAAGTATCGTTTACGGTGTTACCCAGTGGGCTCACCATGCCTAGGCCAGTAATGACAACTCTTTTGCGCGACACGAAACACATTCTCCATGCACAGGTAATTAACCCACGCCGTCACTTTATTGTAAAAGTGAACAACGATGAAAAGAAAAAGCCGTACTATTTTGCAATAATACGGCTTTCGTACAAATCTGGAATCAAGAAATTCGCAGATTACGCCAGGTTGGCATTGATATAATCGATGGCCAGCTGAACAGTGGTGATCTTCTCGGCTTCTTCATCCGGAATCTCTGTTTCGAACTCTTCTTCCAAAGCCATTACAAGCTCTACTGTGTCCAGTGAGTCCGCGCCTAAATCTTCAACGAAAGAAGCCTCGGCTTTCACTTCATCTTCTTTAACGCCCAGTTGCTCAGCAACGATTTTTTTTACGCGTTCTTCAATGCTGCTCATGATCTAATTCAACTCCTAATAGGTAGTATCGACGAAACCGTCACATTCAGAACCACTGTGGCGGTTCCATATTATCTACGGCGAAATCGACGCGCATTTTACATCTATTTCGCCTGGTTGTAACGCAAAGGGTAAAAAAACTTTACCCTTTATTATTTATTCCAATAATATCAATGAGTTACAAATCTCACTAACACATATACATGCCGCCATTTACCTGGATTGTCTCACCAGATACATAGCCGCCTGCGTCAGATGCTAAAAATCCTACCACAGCGGCGATCTCTTCGGGTTTACCCAAGCGCCCCAATGGAATTCTTGTTAACAGGTCGGCTTTTTGCTCTTCCGGCAACACCTTAGTCATATCAGTATCAATAAAGCCAGGTGCAACCGTATTAACCGTAATACCACGTGAACCTACCTCAGCGGCCAGTGAGCGTGCAAATCCTGCCACAGCAGCCTTGGTGGCAGCGTAGTTCGATTGACCAGCATTGCCCATAGAGCCGACTACCGAACCGACATTGACGATGCGGCCCCAGCGATTTTTCATCATACCGCGCAACACGGCCTTACTGAGACGATAAATGGCACTTAAATTTGTATTAATCACATCGAACCATTGCTCATCCGTCATGCGCATCAATAAGTTGTCTTTGGTGATACCAGCATTATTCACCAGTATTACAGGCGCACCATACTGCTCATTCACTGCCGAGAGCAAGTTTTGCACTGAATCGGCATCGGTCACATTGAGCACCATACCACAGCCTTGATGGCCCGCCGCTTTTAGTGTTGCAGAGATAGCCTCAGCCCCTTTTTCAGAAGTGGCTGTACCGATAACAATCGCCCCCTCTTTACCTAAATGATCGGCGATTGCAGCGCCGATACCACGACTAGCACCAGTAACCAAAGCTACTTTATTTTCTAAACTCATAATGTTATCTCTTGTAAAACTTATTCTATTGTCGACAACGCTTCGTCAATATCTTTAGGTGACTCCAAGCCGGCCGCCGCCAAAGAGCGGTTAATACGTTTGGCCAAACCCGACAACACTTTACCCGGCCCACACTCTAGCGCTTGAGTTACACCCGCATCCACCATCACATTGACGCAATCCACCCACAGCACTGGCGCATAGATTTGCTCAATCATAAGCGCTTTTATGCGCGCCGGATCCGACTCGGTTTTCGCGTTGACGTTATGCACAACTGGCACATTGGGGGCACTGAACTCTGTCGCCTCAACCAACTCAGCCAGTCGATCCGCCGCCGGCCGCATTAGACTGGTGTGAAACGGCGCACTCACTGGCAACGGCAGTGCGCGCTTAGCCCCCGCCTCTTTGCACAACTCCATGGCGCGCTGCACGGCATCAGCGGTACCTGCGATAACCACCTGCCCTGGGGAGTTGAAGTTTACCGGACAAACAACATCGCCCTGGGCCGCCTCACTACACGCCTTAACAGTAGCGTCGTCATCCAAACCAATAATGGCAGCCATAGCCCCCCGGCCTGCAGGTACAGCTTCTTGCATAAACTTACCGCGCTGACGGACCAGATTAACCGCGTCAGCAAATGCGACCACACCAGCACAGACCAGTGCAGACCATTCACCGAGGCTGTGGCCTGCCATAAAGGCAGGCTGGGCACCGCCGCGCTCGCACCACACACGCCAACAGGCCACACTGGCTGTTAACAAGAGCGGCTGCGTGCACTCAGTCATATTGATCTCATCTTGCGTGCCGTTTTGCACACGGTCCCACAAGTCATAACCGAGAACCTCGCTGGCTTCGGCGAAAGTTTCTGATACCAATGGGTACTCGGCGGCGAGCTCACTCAACATACCAATTTTTTGTGAGCCCTGACCGGGGAAAACAAAGGCCAGATTTGCAATGGTCATAATTTTCTCTTTTGTTTATCTGCAAAAAAATGTATTAATTAGCCAGGTAAATGATGGTTAATCCTGGCCATGCCCCCTGATTGCTAAAACGACAGCTACTAACAATCTAAGGCGCGGCTAATTTTGTTGGGAATATCTAAGCCTGCTTGCTGTAAAGCTAAATTTAACGCGTTAAGGGTTGCCTGTACTTGCGCTCCGCCATGGCTTTTTATAACGGTTCCCTTAAGACCTGCCAGAATCGCGCCATTATACGCATCTGGATTCAGTTCGCGACGCCAATGCCGCAAAATGGGCCAAAGCATCAACCCGGCCAGCTTACCGGGCCACCGGCTAAAGCTTTTTTCGATGCGTCGGGTTATTAAGCGAGCCACCCCCTCACTGGCTTTCAGTGCGACATTGCCACTAAAGCCATCACAGACAATGACATCCACCTTGCCGGTAAAGATATCATTCGCCTCTACAAAGCCAACATAATTCAGCTCACTCAGCGCAGACAACTGCTGGGCTGCCTGTCGAATCGCAGCGGTACCCTTGCCGGGCTCTGTTCCGATATTTAACAGTGCTATGGTCGGTGTAACGCTACCCGGACCAATACTTTGACCGCGCGCCAACACATTGCCCATACGTGCAAATTGAATCAACTGATCAGCATCACACTGCACGTTACCACCCAGATCGAGCATAAGAGTTGACCCTTGCTCGACAGGCATCGCCTTACAAAAGGCCGGCCACTCAATATCAGCCAAGGTGCCCAACTGGCGACGGGCAAGTAACATCAGCGCACCGCTATTGCCCGCACTGACACAGGCCTCAGCCCGACCACTGGCCACAGCCTCTAATGCCTCAGCCATGGAAGAGCCCTGAGCCGTACGCAGTGCAGTTTTGGGGGCGGCATCCATCGCTACAACCCCTTTGCAGTCATGCAATGAGATATTAGAAGGTAGCTGGGCAGGCAGAAATTCGTTGAGAGCGCTGACATTGCCATATAATTGCAAGTGCGCACTGGGGGCAGACTCGGCGAAAGCGAGTGCAGCAGGAATAGTAATACGGGGACCGAAGTCCCCGCTCATCGCATCAAATGCCAATCTTATTGATTCAGCCAAGGTTGAATCGACTCATCGGCTAGACAAGCTTACTCGTCTGATGCAGTTTCGATAACCTTGCGACCACGGTAGAAACCGTCAGCCGTTACGTGGTGACGCAGGTGCTTCTCACCACTGGTTGGATCAACAGACAAGGTTTGTCCGGTCAACGCATCGTGAGAACGACGCATTCCACGCTTGGAACGGGTCTTTTTACTTTTTTGTACAGCCATGATTAACTCCTATATAACAAAAAACTGAAGCTGGGGCGCCTCGGGTAGTTAAACTACTTTTTCGGCGTTCCTTTAAGTTGCTCCAGAACTTGAAACGGGTTTTGCCTGGGCCCTTTAGCCCCGACCTCTTCGGCAGACTCACTAGAAAAGCGTTCCCGGGGGACACACTGTTCTGCGTGATAGGCTACCTGCGGCAAATCCAACAGCACTTCTTCTTCGACAATATCGTAAAAGTCGGCCTGGCCTTCGCCTACTATCCAAGGGTCAATCGAACGCGGTAACGCTTTCGCCTGATCCTCGCTCCACACAATACCTACATAGATTGTGCTGCTTATCTCGTGCTCCACAGGCTCCAAACAGCGCTGGCAAATTAAATTGACACAGCCCTCAATTCGCCCATCGAGAACCCGCTTACCTTCGTCACTAATACCGAAAGACAAGCGAGCATGGATTTTACCCTCGCCATCAACCACCGCAGCTCTTAAACGCGGCAGTGAGTCAAGCGCCAAATAACCGGTCAGCTCTACACCCTGCTGGGCGTACTTGCGAGGATCTCCCCGCCGCGGCAATGACTTACTCGTAGTTGCTTGAGACATAAGCGCGCAATAATAGGGATACAACCCCAGTCTGTCAAAGGGAAATCGCCCTAAATTCTTAAATTTAACCCGGTTTTTGCCACATTCCAGTGCCTTTGCTCAGTGACAAAGGCAAAACACAGAAAAAAAGCATGATTTGTTACAATAACCGGCCCTGCTACAGAGACTACTAAACCAATGCGCTCCATTATACTCGCCTCCAGCTCCCCCTACCGCGCCCAACTCTTAAAGCGCCTGGGCTTGCCCTTTCAAGCCCTGTCGCCCGAAGTTGACGAAACAGCCCGAAGCACAGAGACACCTGCGGCACTGGCCCAGCGCCTCGCCTGCGACAAAGCCTGTGCACTGGCGAGCACCCACCCTGACAGCTTAATTATAGGCTCCGACCAAGTGGCCTGCCTAAACGGCCAAGCAATGGGCAAGCCGGGCACCCATACAAACGCACTACTGCAGCTCAAAGCAGCACAAGGAGAATGGGTTGATTTTCATACAGGCGTATGTGTCTACGACAGCAAAACCGGACAGGAATACAGCAAACTTGCCACCTACCGCGTCAAATTTAAATCATTAACCGAAAAGCAGCTCGACACCTACCTAACATTAGAGAAGCCGTACGATTGTGCCGGAAGCTTTAAAAGTGAAGGACTCGGAGTTACCCTGTTTGAACAAATGGAAGGTGCAGACCCAACAGGTTTAATCGGACTGCCACTGATCACTCTGACATCTCTATTAACTCTGGCCGGTATCGACCCACTGAGCCCCAAGCCATCAAAATAGCCGGCAACCGAGCTTACATGTAACAATTATTGTTCAAGAGGGTTGGTCAAGCGCTTCCAACTGAGCAGTTGAGAAAAACAATCCATACACAGGGCCGGCTCATAAGGGATCAAACGATCGCGAACATGAGCCCCATAAGATACAGCAATTCGATCCATACCAGCCCGTCGCCCCATCTCCATATCGTACTCGGTATCGCCAATGATAACCGATACCTCTGGCCCCATGGCAACTTCAGCCATTAATTGATCCAACATCAATGGATCCGGTTTCGAGGCAGTCTCATCCGCGCAGCGACTGGCATGGAAAAAGGTTTCCAACTCCAGAGCTTTAAGCACCCTATCCAGGCCGCGCCGGCTCTTGCCCGTTGCCACGGCCAATATATGCCCCTGTTGACGCAATTGATGCAAGGTATCGAGCACTTTAGGATAGAGCTGAGCCGGGTCGGCCTGATCGATCAACGTGTAATGCTCACGGTACGCATCGCGCAGCGCGGCGGAGCTTGCTGTATTAATACCGGGGTAAATACGCTCAATTGCCTCGGGCAGCCCCAAACCGATGATATTGCGCACAACCTCGGCCTCTGGGCGCTGCCAGCCGATATCCTCGGCAGCGCGCTGCATTGCTAACACAATAGTGGCAGTGGAATCGCTGAGCGTTCCATCCCAGTCAAATATAAAGAACAACGATTAACGCTCCTGCAGCTTTTGAATAAACAAGGCCAGATCATCCGCCAGCGGCGCCTCCACGGTGACCCGACCGAGCTCATGAGGCAGATGGAACGTTAATGAACTGGCGTGCAGAAATAAACGCTTGGCGCCGAGCTTACGCATTTGCAGGTTCACCTCATCGCGTCCGTACTTCTCATCCCCCAGCAATGGGCACTGCTTATATTGGGCGTGCACACGAATTTGATGGGTACGCCCCGTCACCGGGCGCGCCTCCAGCAAGGTAAAACCCTCGTAGCGTTCAAGCACCTTAAAGCGGGTCAAGCTGTGCTTGCCATCGGAATGCACCTTAACAATACGCTCTTTACCGCCAGCCAAGTCAAGCTTTAACAAAGGGGCCCTTACCTCGGCTGCACCTTTAGGCCAGCGCCCTACAGCCAGCGCCTGATACACTTTAGTAATCGAATCGGCGCCAGCTGTTTTTTCTCGCAGACACTGCTGCAAATGACGCAAATAACTACGCTTTTTTGCAACCATGATGCATCCCGACGTGTCGCGATCCAAACGGTGCACTAATTCAAGGTAGCGCGCCTCAGGGCGCAACTGACGCAATGCCTCAATTAACCCCAAGTTCACACCACTGCCGCCATGCACAGCTATACCCGGGGGCTTATTAATCACCAACATACCGTCGTCTTCGTACAGTACGGCTTCGCTGAGCTTGCGCCCCAACCCCTGAGTTAATTTACCCGGCGGGGTGCGTGCGGCCACCTTAATGGGCGGCAAGCGAACCATATCCCCAGCCTTAATACGGTAGTCGGCTTTAATCCTGCCTTTATTGACCCGCACTTCCCCCTTGCGCAGCAATTTATAGACATGGGTACGCGGCACACCTTTAAGGCGCGCCACAAGAAAATTATCAATTCGCTGTCCAGCAAGATCGGCATCAACCTCTAACAGTTGCACACGAGCAAAACGGTCATCGAGCGAGGGGGCGGGTTTTGAATGGCTTGTCATAAGCGTTAGTTTACCAGCAAACCCGCCCCAGCCGGAACGCATAAGCAAATAAAGATTTGCTGCAACTTGTTATAGCTGATATATTCGAGCCAGCTGGGACAGGCAGGTTTCCGGACATTGCATTTTTAGGCGTGTCGCGAGGGAATACCGCTGCCAGCTAACTGGCACCGACTAAGATGAGTATTAAGGGGCCACAAGAAAGCAATTGAGCAGGTGCGACGCGCGCGCAGAGCCATCAAACAGGCTTAGCCGCAGCGCGAACACCCAAACCATTGCGCAGCTGGCGCAATGCGATTGATCCGCTAAACGTGTTTTGTGAATTACCAAGCCGGACGCTTGCAGAAATGTACATCGGAGAGAACGCCTCTCCTGAGCACACAGTTAACGGCCCTACTGGCCTACTGCACCGAAAAGGCAAACGTGACGTACCGGGAGCGCCCGGACATTAGGTTAACCGACAGAATATTGACATTTCAGCCCGAAGAGCCCATCGCCTCTGGCTGACGACGAAGTTCAATAAGAATTCAATCGATTAGCCGCCGAGCCTTGACTGGCTTGGCGCGACAACACAAGACACTCTAGCGTTGATGAGTCGCTGGGCTGCTGCGCCCAACAAAGTAAGACTAGGAAACGCATGAAAAGAATGCTGATTAACGCAACTCAACCCGAAGAGTTGCGCGTTGCACTGGTTGACGGCCAGTGGCTGTACGACCTCGATATCGAAAACCGCAATCGCGAACAAAAAAAGGCCAATATCTATAAAGGCCGCATCACACGAGTCGAACCCAGCCTAGAAGCTGCCTTCGTCGACTACGGCGCTGAACGCCACGGCTTTCTGCCCCTGAAAGAAATTTCCCGCGAATACTTTGCCAAATCTGGCGATTCAGACGGTCGCGTCAAAATCAAAGAGGTGGTTAAAGAAGGCACTGAGGTTATTGTTCAAGTTGATAAAGAAGAGCGTGGTAACAAAGGCGCTGCCCTGACAACTTTTATCAGCCTAGCCGGCCGCTACCTGGTATTAATGCCTAACAACCCCCGCGCAGGTGGTATTTCGCGCCGCATTGAAGGTGAGGATCGCGCCGAACTGCGCGATGCCCTCAGCCACATCGAAATCCCCAACGGCATGGGCATTATTATTCGCACAGCCGGTGTTGGCCGAAGCGCCGAAGAGCTCCAGTGGGACTTAAACTACCTACTGCAACTGTGGGAATCCATCGACAAAGGCGGCAAAAATTCAAGCGCCCCCACTTTCTTATTTCAAGAAAGTAACGTCATCATTCGCGCCATTCGAGACTACCTGCGTCAAGACGTAGGCGAAGTCATTGTCGACAATAAAGAATCGTTTGAACTAGCCTCCGGATTTATTCGCCAGGTGATGCCTAACTTTGGCAGCCGGGTAAAACTTTATGAAGATGATATCCCGCTATTCAATCGCTACCAGATAGAAAGTCAGATAGAAACCGCCTTTCAGCGCGAAGTGAAATTACCGTCCGGTGGCTCGATTGTTATCGATGTAACCGAAGCTTTGGTATCAATTGACATCAACTCTTCACGCGCCACCAAAGGCGGAGACATCGAAGAGACAGCCGTTCAAACCAACTTAGAAGCGGCCGATGAAATTGCCCGCCAATTGCGCCTGCGCGACATGGGCGGCTTGGTAGTAATCGATTTCATCGATATGCAATCCACCCGCAATCAGCGCGAAGTAGAAACTCGCATTCGCGACGCCCTATCCATGGATCGCGCTCGTGTTCAAATTGGTCGCATCTCTCGTTTTGGCCTGCTGGAAATGTCACGCCAACGATTGCGCCCATCACTGGGCGAAGTGCACTCCAAACCCTGCCCACGCTGTAACGGTCAAGGTACTATTCGCGGCACGCGCTCACTGGCACTGTCTATTTTGCGACTGGTCGAAGAAGAAGCGCAAAAAGAACGCAGTGCAGAAATTCGGGCAATTACGCCCATGTCTGTGGCGACTTATTTGCTCAATGAAAAACGTAAAACGATTTTCAGTATCGAGCAGCGCAATAATACGCGAGTCGTTATCGTACCCAACGGTGAAATGACCACTCCGCATTTTGAAGTACAGCGCCTGCGCGATGACGACGACGGCACCTTGGAAACCAGCTATAAAATTGTTGCCAGCGACGAACATCACGAGCACGACTCTACCTCTGAAGAGCCGCCTGTGGCACTGCCGAAACCTTTAGTGCAGCCTACAGCACCCGTTGAACAAGCACCGGCTCCAGTCGCCAAAGCCCAACCTGGTCTTATTGCACGCTTAATTTCATGGCTGCAAGAGGTATTTGCCGACGAAGAGAAGGAGAAAAAGGAACAACCCAAGGGCAAAGGGCATAATCGTAAAAACAACAATCAACGCTCACGTCGTGGCGGCAAACAACAAAACCGCAACCGTCGTGGCAGCGGTAAAAACGATGAGCGCGATTCGCAAGCTAACGCCAAAACCAAAGACACAAGCAAAGGCAAAGCGAATAAGCCAGAAAAAGACAACGACGACAACCAAGGCAAGCAAGAGCGCAGCGACAACCGCTCTAACCGTGGACGCCGTGGACGCGGCCGCAATCGCAACCGCGATCGCGATGATAACCGCACCCAGCAAAACGATGCCGAGCCGACAAAACAAAACCAAAGCGATGAACCACAGGCCGCAGCAGTGGCCGACAAAGATGAACAGCGCCCAGCGAAACGCCCCTCGGGCCGTCGTCGCAATCAGCGCCGTCGTCGTCGCGATGGCGAAACCGGCGACACGCAAAAACAAAATGCGAATACAGAAAACAATGCGCCTAACGAAAAATCAGCCAATGAAAAACAAGGCGGCAACCGCAAAGACAGCCCCGCAAACGACAAAACCGACAGCAGAGCGGATAACAAAGGTAAAGTGCAAACTCACGTTACAAATACTAACGATGAGCAAAAACCGGCCCAGCGTAATCCAACAGAAGCTAAACGCGAGGAAAATCAAAACCCCGCTCCAGAAGCTGCCTCTGTCAGTAAGCAAGAAGCTCCTGCACACAAAGAGTCAAACGCCTCTAGTGAGCAAATTAGCGCTACACCGGCTGACACTAAGCCAAATGCTGAGCAAACCAACAATGCACAGACTGAGCAGAAACCTACAGCCAGTGCAGAGGTAGAGTCTAAGCAAAACAACGCCCAGGCTACTGAACCTGCTCAAGCTGAAGTTGAGCAGGCTTCACCGGCTGATGAACAAGCACCATCGACCGATCAACAAGTCTCAGCCCCTGCAGCCGAAGCTGAATCAACCACCTCAGACACACAAGCGGAAAGCGCCTCGCCTACAACTGAGACGGAAAAGTCGGCTGATAAGACGGATACATCTGGAGCAGAAAAAAACCAAACCGTGCAAATTGCCAATAAAAATGGCGGGCAAGAAACTGCCCGTGTTTTTAGCAGAGCGAGCAATGATCCACGCACAAGCCCAAAACCCGTGCAGCAGATTCGCATCCAGACGGAGAAACGCACCACGCCTCTGCCCCGGGCATTGGATACCAGCAAACCGTCGAGGGTTATTCACAATCCGCGTAACCTGACACGCCCCGCTAATGACCCACGCGTGGCCCAAAAACAAGGCGACTCAAGCCAATAGAGTACAGCACCTGGCCGACTTCTCGGCCAGGTGCTCAGTCCTTGTACAAATAACCGAATAATTATGCAAGTGTAAGAAAAAAAAGGTTTTTTTAGGATTTATTACTTGCCAGTCCTAAAATCCCATGTATAATTTGCCCCACTTCGGAAGGGTGGCTGAGTGGTTGAAAGCACCGGTCTTGAAAACCGGCGTAGGTTAATAGCCTACCCAGGGTTCAAATCCCTGCCCTTCCGCCATATTGGCTCTAACGAGCAAAAAAAAGCGCCTTAATTGGCGCTTTTTTTATGCTTAAAATTTCTTTACCAACCCTTGAAGAAACTTATCCTGCAACCCCATATCTAATACTGTAAATACACCGGAAATCATTGCATTGCTTTCCCAAGGTTGTATGATTACCCTAACTTTTGAGTAATTGGAGCATTCTGAATGGAACATATTCGCACAGCACAAACCGCTATACCGGAAACTACCGAAGTCAGCCGTGTTTTGCGCAACACCTATCTTTTATTATCAATGACTTTAGCGTTTAGCGCGTTAACAGCGGGTATTGCTATGGCCGCTAATATGTCCCACGGCGCCGGGCTAATCATGTCCCTAGTCGCTATCGCTCTGGTGTGGTTTGTACTGCCCCGCACGGCCAACTCATCCGCAGGCTTAGTGGTCGTTTTTGCCTTTACCGGCTTAATTGGCGCCAGCTTGGGTCCCATGCTGAACTACTACCTAGCTCTTGCCAACGGCACCTCCATTGTATTACAAGCACTCGGCGGCACCGCTTTTGCGTTTTTGGGCTTGTCCGGTTACGCCTTAGTTACCCGCAAAGATTTTAGCTTTTTACAAGGCTTTGTGGTTATGGGTGTTATGGTAATGATTGGAGCCATGCTGCTTCTGATGGGCGCCTCCTTATTTGGCTACCACCTAGAAATGCTCAGCCTTGCATTCTCGGCCGGTGTGATTATTTTGATGTCAGCCATCATTTTGTTTCAAACCAGCAACATTATTCACGGCGGCGAGCGCAACTACATTATGGCCACAACCAGCTTGTACCTAGCCATCATCAATATTTTCACCAGCCTGCTGCACTTACTGGGTGCGGGTGAAGATTAATCAATTAGCTCCGCCAACGGAAAAGCCCCTAATGGGGCTTTTTTAATGCCCATGAAATTTACCGTTGTTATTTTAGGCGCGCCCGAGGGTAGCCTCAGTAGTCGTTCAGCACTGGAATTTTGCCGCGCATTGCTGGAGCAAAATCATCAAATTGAGCGTTTGTTTTTTTATGCTGACGGCGTTCATAATGCCAGCTCGCTGATCGCCCCGCCTCAAGATGAAGCCGACCTCCCCGCCAGCTGGTCTCAATTAATTAACGAATATAAGTTGGATGCCGTGGTTTGCATTGCCGCTGCATTAAAGCGCGGCATTCTGGACCACAACGAGCAAACACGCTATGAAAAAAATGCCGCCAATTTAGGGGCCTGTTTTAGCCTTAGCGGTTTAGGCCAGCTAATTGCCGCCAGTTCCGTCAGCGACAGAACCATAACCTTCGGTAGCTAACTCAATGAGCCGTATTCTCTGCATCAGCCGCCACTCACCTTATCAGACCAGCAGTGCCTGTGACGCATTAGACGCGGTGTTAGCCGCCGGTGCCTTTGATCAAGAGGTTTCCTTACTGCTTATGAATGAAGGCGTGTGGCAGGCCCTCAAGAACCAACAGGCATCGTTACTAGGGCGCACAGGCATCGGTAAAAAAATGGCAGCGCTGCCACTTTTCGGCGTGAAGCAAGTTTATATCCACACTCCCTCTTTAACTCAGCGCGGCCTAACACGTGACTCCTTACACCTAGATGCCGTACAATTAGTAACCAACAATGAAGTTCGCACCCTGATACAACAGCATGATCAGCTATTGAGTTTTTAATGAGCACACTGCATACCGTCAATAAATCTCCATTTGAGAACAACTCACTTACTTCTTGCTTACAGCTTTGTAGTGGTGAGGATAGTATTTTATTGATAGAAGATGGGACCTACGGGGGGTGCGAAAGCTCTCCCTGCCGTGAGCCGCTAACGCGTTTAATGGAAGATGGTATCAACGTGTATGTACTGGAAAACGATGCCAGCGCTCGAGGCTTACATACTTTTCTGCAGGGAGTGGAGCTCGTTGATTACCCAGGCTTTGTAAAGCTCTCCTGCACACACCAGTGCATCCAGAGCTGGTATTAAGCAATGTCTTGCGACCTCCCCCCCCTTGATAAAGACGGCTATCTTTTGCAGTTGTCGAGCTGGAGCCGGGACATAGGCGAGCAATTAGCGCGCAATGAAAACATTGAGCTCACCCAGGCCCACTGGGAGGTAATTGACACGGTACAGGCCTTTTACCAAGAGTTTGATTTAGCCCCGGCTAGTCGAGCATTGGTGCGCTACATCCAGCAAAAGCTGGGGCCAGAAAAAGGCCGCAGCCTATATTTACTGTCTCTGTTTCCACCACACCCGGCCCTGATTATCGCTAAAATTGCGGGCCTACCCAGGCCCGCCAATTGCTTTTAGACAGATCAGTGTTGCTTTTCACGGCGATACTCTTTGGTTAATTTGACCACGATACCAGACAGTAAAACCAACGCAATTAAATTGGGGATGGCCATTAGACCATTAAGCACATCAGCCACAATCCAAATAAAATGTAATTTCGCTGTTGCGCCAAAATAAATCGCCAACACCCAAACCACACGAAAAGGCACAATGACCCGAGGGCCAAATAAGAACTGGGCACAACGTTCTCCGTAGTAACTCCAGCCCAGCAAGGTGGTAAATGCAAACAAAACAATGGCTAAAGTAATGACCACCTCACCATAGGGTATACCTACTGCAAAGGCGGCCTGCGACATTTGCGAGCCTTTCGCCACACCACTCCAGACACCTGTCGCCACAATAACCAAACCTGTAATCGTACAGACGACAATTGTATCGATAAAGGTGCCCAGCATCGCGATCACCCCCTGCTCAACTGGGCTTTTGGTTTGCGCTGCAGCATGGGCAATAGGTGCACTACCCAGCCCTGCCTCATTGGAGAAAACCCCGCGTGCCACACCGAACTGAATCGCCAACGCAATGCCTGCGCCCGCAAAACCGCCTGCGGCCGCGGTACCATTAAACGCACTATTAATAATAAGCGCAAAGGCATCTGGTACTCGATCAGCCACAGTAATCAGTACAGCTATGCCACAAAAAACATAAAGCAACCCCATTGCAGGCACCAACTTACCAGCCAGTTCCGCAATACGCTTAACGCCCCCTATCAGCACGACAAACACGAGCACCATCAACGCCAAAGCCGTCGCCACTTTAGGAATGTGCCAATTGCCATAAAGCGCGTCAGCCACGGAGTGAGCTTGCACCGTATTACCTATTCCAAACCCCGCCATACAGCCAAAAAAAGCGAACGCAGTGCCCAGCCAAGCCCATTTTTTCCCAAGCCCGTTTTTAATGTAGTACATAGGGCCACCCACGTTGTGGCCATTAATATCGCAATCGCGATAATGTACGGCACAAACCGCCTCAGCGTATTTGGTCGCCATCCCCAGCAGTGCCGTGCACCACATCCAAAAAAGCGCGCCTGGGCCACCAATACCAATAGCAGTCGCAACACCGACAATATTGCCCGTGCCAATCGTGGCAGACAGTGCCGTCATAAGAGCGTTGAAAGAGGTTACCTCTCCCGGCCCACTACTTTTTCTGCCGCGCCAAAGAGTGCGAAAAGCTGCCGCAGCATTCACAATGGGGAAAGCAGCTAGGCGAACCATCAAAAAGGCACCGGCCAGTGGCAATAGCCAGAGTAGAAACCACGGCCCCCAAATAAAATCTCTTACTACAATGAATAGATCTTCCATTTTATATTCGCCGTTATAATTCGTTTTTGTACGGAAACAGGCCGAAAACCCCGCCGGTATGAATAAACACTATCTCACGCTGTTGATGACGCCCCTGAGCGAGCTCCTCCAACATGCCATAAAAGGCCTTGCCAGTATAAACCGGATCCAAAACCAAACCATCAGAGCGAGCCAGATCTCGGATTACCGAAAACACTTCGGGATAACCTATAGCATAACCTGGGCCAATATAGTCATCGACGATCATCGGTGGATGTGGCAGCGACAGACCGCTATCGACAAAACGCGCTTGAGCGGCCTGAATGTCAGCCTTGACTCGCTTTGCGAAATACTCGGCACTATCGCAAACGGCCACACCTAACACCTGAGCACCAGGACTGAAATGATTCAACCCTGCGGACAGCCCCGCCAATGTGCCCCCTGAGCCGGCTGCGCACACGACCAACGGGCTGTGTATGTTGTGTCGTTCGAAATCCAGGGCTAATTCGCGCGCACAGGCCACGTAACCCCATAAGCCCACGTCATTGCTCGCACCCGTAGGAATTGAATAAGGTTGGCTGCCACGCGCTTTGACCACCTGTTCAGCACGGAGAAATAACTGCGGTAAATTGGCATGGTATTCAAGGGGGGAGTAAATTTCGATCTCGGCACCAGCCAGCTCACTGAGCAGCAAGTTACCATCGGAGCTGGCCGAATTTTGCTCACCTCGTAAAATAAGTCGACAACGAAGTCCGTATTGGGCCGCGACCAGAGCCGTAGCCCGACAGTGATTGGACTGCAAGCCACCACAAGTTATCAATGTATCGGCGCCCTGACGCAGGGCATCGGCCAAGATAAACTCTAATTTTCGAACTTTATTACCGCTGAGCACCGAGCCGGTAAGATCATCGCGTTTACACCACAGACGTATATTAGGGCTTTGCTTCTGCCTATAGCGTAATGCTTGCAAAGGTGTGGGGCACTGGGCCAGAGGGATTGAATCTGGGAACTGCAATGGGGAAGGCATCCCGATCTCCACTTAAGGGTTTAAACCATTATAGGGGGATCGGGATCAGGACTAAAGATCAGATGCTTTTGATGGTGCCCTTAGGCAGAACGGCATGCACCGCCACCTTTTGAAACTTCAGCTCCACAGTGCCGGTTTCCAACACGATATAACTATCATCTACTTTTACAACCTTGCCTAGCATACCGCTGGTAAGCAGAACTTCATCGCCCTTTTGCAGACTGGTCACCAAGTTTTGGTGCTCTTTTTGACGCTTGCGCTGGGGTCGAATTATCAGCAAGTACATAAACAGGAACAAACCACCGAACATCAACAGGTTAATGTACATTGGGGCACCCTGCGGAGCGGCCTGTGTCTGCGCAACGGCAGACTCGAATAGAAAACCCATGGAAAACCTCTCAATTTAAAAAGGCGTAACTCTACCCTGTTTGCCGATATCAGGCAACGCTAGGGGCAACATGAGGCCAACTAAGCGCCCACAAAAAAGCCGGGACACGCCCGGCTTTGGAGTAATAACAACGCTAGGATTAAGCGTAATCGCGAAACAGCTTGCGAAACACACTGGGAGATAAATTCGTCCAGCGCTTGAATGCGTTGGTAAAGCTTGTTCGATCGGAAAAATCCAGTGCCGTAGATACCGCATCAACGCTCATATGATCGTCAATCAAATACTTAATAGCGTAGTGAAACCTTAAGCTATCACGCAACTGTGCGAAACTGGAATCTTGTTGCTGTAACCGCCGTTGTAGGGTGCGCTTGGATAGGTTCAGGTCGTCGGCAATCTGCTCAATCGCCATCGGCGAATGGCCAATACGCTTATCGAGCGCCTCGACAACCCGAGCTGCAACACCATCCACTTGGGGTATTCTCGCTAAAACCACATACTCGTGAAAGGAGCGGATGCCAGAGCGAGAAAAACCTTCCTCGTCTGCGATCTGTGGACCTAATCTTTGCAGCTGAATCATTGGGGCTCTCCTTGTGCCATTAGAGCATTCGATCATTTTGCGATCAAAATGTCTCCAATGAATATAGAGGCATTTCAGGCAAGTGACAATGCTTAATGGCGCATTTTTAAGACTAGTTTCGCCAAAGCTCGAGCATTATTAGAGCCGCTTGGCATATAAAACGTTTTATTGGGCTCCAGAGCATACTACTGGTGGCTCGTTCTAAGGCCATCTTGGAATAATAGCTTGCGATTATAGGCTATTTGGTGAATTCTGATAAAATCGCCCCCGCTTTTTCCAGACTTTTGTGAGACATATCACACTATTAATGGCGGCGTTTATAACTTTGTGTTATTAGGCGACAAAAATAATCATCACTCATGTACTTATAGTAAACGATCCAGCTCAGTCAACAGGTCTTCATGATGTGTTTTGGTTTTAAATTTATCCATCACTTGTAATAGCTTGCCATCTTTACCCACAATAAATGTGGTTCTGATCAACCCCATAAATTCTTTACCCATAAACTTCTTCAAACCCCAGCAACCGTATTTGTCGGCAACTTTGTGATCCTCATCTGAGAGAAGATCAAAGTTTAACTCGTGTTTATCGATAAACTTGGGTAGCCGAGCAACAGGATCAGGACTGACCCCCAGCACTACCACATCACGATCATCCAGCTCTTGTTTAACATCACGAAGAGCGCAGGCTTGTGTGGTACAACCTGGGGTTAATGCTTTCGGGTAAAAATAGACCACAACATTTTTCTTGCCCCGAAAATCTTTTAAGCTGATTTTTTCATCGGCTTGATTTTTCAAACTGAAAATTGGGGCTAGATTACCCACTTTGGGAAAGCTCATTACAACTCCTTAATCATCTTGGTTGGCACTGTTATTTAGCAATTCAAACAAGGCCGACTTTTCTTCTTGCGTAACAGGTGAACTACTCGCCACTTTGCGCTCTTCCACACAAACGCAATTACGCCCTTGATTTTTAGCTTGGTACAATTGTTTATCGGCCGCAGCCACAAGCTGGTCTGGCGTTACACTGCAATCTGTGGAAAACAATGTACAACCCAAGCTCATGGTGACGGTTAATACAGAGCCGTCTTCGGCGCTTATTTGTTCAGCGGCTACCGATTTTCTGACCCGCTCGGCCACTCTTTGTGCTTGACGCAGATTGGTGCCAGGTAATATAAGCGCAAATTCTTCACCGCCATAGCGACAAGCCACATCTAGCTTGCGCAAAGTACGATCGATGCAACGCCCCACGCCCTTAAGAACCTCGTTGCCGAGTTCATGACCGTGAGTATCGTTAAAGTGTTTAAAATGATCGACATCGCCAATCACAAGTGCCATTGGCTGACCACTTCGCCTGACCCGCTCCATCTCATTGGTTAAGGTTTCACAGAAGTGCCGGTAGTTAAATAATCCCGTTAAGGCGTCGGTGCGGGCAATGGTTTGCAGGTCGTCGATTTTTTTGCGCAGACAAAGCACCTCATCCCGATAGGGACAACTGGGTCCACACACCACACAATCTTCATTACGATCAGCTTTATCAGTCATTCATGTTAATCGCGATAGCGTTTGGTTAAGTCTTGGTAGTCATCAATACGTCGATCGCGCAAAAATGGCCATATACGTCGCACATCTTCTGAGCGTTGCAAGTCTATGTTAACCACTTGTGCTTGCTCAGTCGCATCCAATTCGGTTAAGAATTCGCCTTGAGGCCCTGTCACAAAGCTGTTCCCCCAAAAGTCTATACCTTCACCGCCGGCAGGGTCGTCTTCATGTCCAACCCTATTCACGCTAATCACCGGCAGGCCGTTGGCAATAGCATGAGCACGCTGCACAGTAACCCAGGCGTCTTTCTGACGTTTTTTCTCGGCGGGGTCATCCGATGGACACCAGCCAATAGCCGTTGGGTAAATAAGTACTTGAGCCCCCGCCATTGCCATTAGTCGAGCCGCCTCGGGAAACCACTGGTCCCAGCACACTAATATCCCCAAACGCCCAACCGATGTGTCAATTGGCTCAAAACCCTTATCGCCTGGGGTAAAATAAAATTTCTCGTAAAAGCCAGGATCGTCAGGAATATGCATTTTACGGTAAGTGCCCGCGATATCTCCATTACGCTCTAGGACCACGGCTGTATTATGATAGAGACCCGCCGCACGCTTCTCAAACAGTGAGACCACAATGACCACACCCAACTCTTTGGCCAACACACCTAATACATCCGTTGACGGGCCAGGAATGGGCTCTGCTTGATCAAACTGAGTTACATCTTCTTGCTGACAAAAGTACAACCCGCGATACAGCTCCTGCAGCACAATCAACTGCGCCCCCTGATTTGCCAATGCACGAATGGTTTGTTGGGTTTTATCCATATTGGCGTTGAGGTCAGCGCTGCACGTTTGCTGTATAACCCCAACTTTTAAATTATTCACCATCGACCACTCCTACCGGTAGCTGCATAGTAACGCAATGTAAGCTGCCATGTTGCTTAATCAACACACGGCAATCAATGCCTATTATGACAAAATCCGCGAAGGCGCGCCCGATCACCTCCAGAGCTTTTGCATCATTCACGTCATTATAGGTTGGCACCAATACCGTCTTATTTACAATTAAAAAGTTTGCATAAGTAGCGGGTAGCCGCTCGCCTGCTTGGTTGAATATGGCTTTGGGCCAAGGCAAGGCAAATAATCGATAAGCCTGCCCCTTGGCGTTACTGAAGGTTTGCAGCTGCGCCTGCATTTGGTTCAATTCGATAAAGTGTTCATCTGTAGGATCATCGCAGGTCACATACAACAAAGCATTATTAGGGCCAAATCGCGCCAGAGTATCAATATGGCTGTCAGTATCATCCCCGGCCAAATAACCGTAATCCAGCCAATTAATTTTTTTGGCTCCTAAGCTTTTATGCAATACAGCCTCAATTTCTTGACGTGAGTATGTGGGGTTGCGGTTAGGATTTAATAGACATTTCCCCGTGGTTAGCAGGGCGCCGGTTTCATCTACTTCGATAGCGCCACCTTCTAAGACAAAAGGGCTGGCCTCCACAGGAACTGAGAACACACCCTGAGACGCCAGCGTACCGGTTATTTGATTATCCAAATCCGCCTCGTACTTCTCCCCCCAACCGTTAAATGTGAAGTCCATGATTTTAAAGGAGCGTCCATCACTGACCGAGAGCGGGCCGTGATCGCGCGCCCAGGTATCATTGCTATTAACAGGGTAGAGTTTGAACTGGTTGACGGTTAAACCCTGCCCATCTAATTGAGTGAATATGTGCTCGTGTAAAAAGGCCGGAGCTGCCACTATCAATTTTGCAGATTGACATATAGCGCGGGCTAACTGAGCATAAACTAGCTCCGCCTCAGATAAAATGGGCTGCCAATCGGTGTCAGCATGAGGCCAGGTCAAGAGCACCGCCGCTTGCGGGCTCCATTCGGGTAATAATTCAAATTGCGTCATAGCCTTTTGCCCACACTGGACGGAGAGTATGCATAACGAGCTTCGATCACTCGCGCTCTTGCGCCGGCAAGACGGTGTGTTTGGATAAGCTTGATGCCTTCTTTAGCGTTAGCTCAGGCTTTTCGCCAACCCATAAAATAAGTTTAACTGTCTTATGAGGAAACTTTACCCGCTCTTTACGGTGCGTCAACTCAAGCGTCAGGTAATGCTTGCCGGGCTGCTGAACCAATACGTTTAAAGTGAAGGGCAGCTCTCCTCGACGAACCGGAGAAAAACGCTTAAAGACGCCATCGTACAAAGTAACTGCATTATCGGCTGTGGCAGTCACCTCAAGCTCACCCGCATCTAAACCGCTAAGCAGTGGTGTCTCAAGTTCAAACACCTCCCCCATCGGCACTGTATATTCAGAGTATTTAATCGCTACATTCATTGAGGGCTTACCCACTGGTGAGTGCAATGATTTTGCCGTGATTATAGGCAAGGCGCGACTGATCGGTTTCTTGTCTAGACTTAACGGCGACTGCCCTCTCTCACAACCGTAGAGACCCCAAACACACACCACTAATAAACAAATTTTGCTTACAATATTCATAACCTATCCCTTAAGGTAACTGGGCCAAAGTAAGATCAAAACAAGATGCCTCGTTACTGTCGCTATGAGCATTCCAATCTTGCACCGATACGACATAAAGATTTCCATTGACCAGAGAAAAACTATTGCTCTCGGCATCAACCTCGGCCGAATATCCCTCAGCGATCGACTGGCCACGTAGGGCGACAATAAAATCGGGGTCGGTGGCTCTGGCCGCGGGACTGGTCTTATTTATATCCAACCGGTAGGTTCCGGTCACCGTCGGTTGAATTGTGAAATACACCCAGGAACCCAATTTATTAGAGCCTTGCGATGTACCGTTAATTTGGGTACTACATACATTAGTGATTGAGCCATCGGTGGGTAGAGTTTTATAAATTGGCAACGCATTAGGGGTGCCACCATCATTGGTTTCACCCAGCGCAAAGGCATCCGTCGAATGAATGGTTTCGGCATTATAAAAACTTTCAAAACTCGATAATTTAGTCGGTTCAACGTTGGACAACACATCGGCAAAGGTAAAAATACTTAAATGCGCCTCACTATCGCGGTAGTGCGGGGAACTTAACACATCAACAACCGCGTCAAACCCGCCAGTCGTTTGTGAGAATCGATAGAGAATACTTTGAATGGAAGATTCGTTAAACCAACCGCTGTCTGAGTAAGACCCCGCTGCAATATCAAAGCCACCGGCAAACCCTTGCTGAGCAGAATAAGTATCCAGATAGAGGGCATCTGCCAATACATGCCCAGCAATGGCATTACCGAACCCTTCAGAGAAAGCTACTCGCATATCTAACTTATCACTGCCACTGTGAGAACCGCCGACCGAATCTTGCCGATTGGCAAGCTTATCTTCTAAATAGTGCGCCCACTCGTGGGCCACCACATGCTGATCGTACTCATCGGTATCATTATCTTCGTCACCAAGAATATAAATAACCGAATTGGAGTAAAAACTGGTGCCGATGTCGCCACTGGTTAATGCACCATTGGCAGTTTTATTCAGAGGCGACCAACGCAAGCGCGAGACGGGTAACTGTAAATTAGCATCCGATTCCAACAGTTTTGTTAAGGCATCATAGACTGTATCGAGGATGGCAAATGGGGCAGCAGACCTGACATCACCATAACTGTTGCCGGTCCAGCCAGACGGCGCGTGTAAATCGCGATTGGAATGGGAACTGCCGGAATTAAACAACGCCCCTTCCAGCACATACAGTGCATTATCATTGGTGTTATCTTCCACCCGTAAATGCCAACGCGGCGTACCTGTGCGTTGTGATCGTGCCTCAACCTGAATTTTAACCAAGGTATTGGCATCGATGGTGAATGAGTAGCTGCCCGCATCATTCGTTTCGGTATTTGCCAATATTTGGCCCGATGAGTCCACCAAATTAACAACAGCGGCGCGCACTGGTTGCTCATAAGTGTTGGCATAATCTAAACCGGTAGACGTAACAGGAACCCTATCGTAGGTCACGGTGCCGGTGATATCGACCTCGGCTGAACTGCTCGACGCACTGGATTGAGCACTACTGCTGGTAGAGCTGACTGAGGAGCTTGTTGAACTACTAGCAGCAGAGCTGACCGAAGAGCTGCTGATGGCAATAACACTGCTGCTGGATGAACTACTTACCGGCACACTACTGATACTCGATGACAACGCACTGCTGCTCGATACACTGGCGCTAGAATCGCTCGACAGACTGCTACTGCGGGCTGAGCTCGACAGTACAGAGCTCGATTGTACTGAGCTGGACGACCCCACACTGGACTGTAACGAGCTGAATTGCGTAGAGCTGGTTTGGATTGAGCTTGACGAGGTCGATCCCACAGGGGGCGCGCCCCCATCGCTACCGCCGCCGCAGGCAGCTAACACTAGAGTGGTCAATATTAACAGTGATTTTATATTCATCCTTGAATCTCGCAGTCGGAGCATACAGATTTCCCAGTCAGAAATAGAGCAGCATATAAGATATAGGCAATCATAACGGGCAAAATAGACCAAAAGATACCCCTAGATCGCGATTGTCGCCCCAACATTCAGCCTTGCGCGCAAAACAATCGATATGACATCCATATCTACTAGGGGTTACGCTAAAACTCACACCAAAGTAATGCTAAAGTAGACTTATTCTGACTATGGAGCTCTCGCGTGTTTCGACTATTACCCGTTTTATTATTTATTGCCTTGGTTTTTTTCGGTTATCAATGGCTGAAAAGCCAACCGGCGGGGAAAAAGCGTCGAGCAATCTTACAAACACTGTTTGCTCTATTAATGGTGCTGCTGATTTATCTGGTGATGACCGGACGAATCCACTGGTTAGGAGCAGCGCTAGCGGCACTCCTCCCACTGGGCAAAGTTGCCCTGGGGCTGATTGTACAAATATTACCCTTTCTAAAACGTCGCACCCAAAATCCTCAAGCAACCACCAATGGTCGAATGTCCCCCTCAGAGGCGGCCGAGGTGCTGGGATTAAAACAAAGCTTTAATCAAGGCACACTCACCCAATCGGAGTTATTAAAAGCTCATAAAGCACTTATGCAAAAGGTACACCCCGATCGTGGCGGCAATGATTATCTCGCTCAGAGGGTTAATCAAGCAAAAGACGTATTACTGCAAGAGGTTTAATCCTCAACCATGGGTTTACGCAACAACAAGTGGACATAACGACCCAAATCGCGAAAGGGTGGCCGGCGAGAATAGCTGAGCTCAAGCTCAATCACCTGGTCTGGGGCCTGCTGGCGGCTCTGCGGGTCGAGAATATAATCGTGAAATACTCTTATACCACTGTGACACAATAATTCAGCCCCCAGTGAGTCGGCCCACCCCAGTACTTGCTCAGGCTCTATGGGGTTAATGGGGGTAAGGCTGCCTCGAGATGCTCGGTAATCGGCTGCGATCACCTTTTTGTAATTGGCGCGCAGTAGATTTTTATACACCAAAGCGTGGTGATTATAAAAAATAATCGAAACATAGCCGCCTGGCTGTATTTTGTGCCACAGGCACTGTAACAACGCTTGGGGATCAACAACCCACTCCATGACGGCATGACATAAAATCACATCATAGTGCACTGTTTCTGGCAGAGACTGGATCGGGCTATGAATATACCGAACGCCTTCAGCCCCAAGTTGCGCCGCCCTAATTTTGGCTTTGCTTAACATCTTTTGTGAAAGATCACACAAGGTCAAAGAGTGGCCCGCCGCGGCCAAAGGCAGCGAAAATTGTCCCTGCCCACCACCGGCGTCTAGTATGTTGCAAGTCTTATCCGGCGTCAGAGGTACATAAGGTGCAATGGGCAAAAATCAGCAAAGTCACGATGTAACACCGCCAATCGAATCTTCCCTTTTAATTGACCGTATATATTGCGGTCAAAGCGCTCTGCCAGATCATCAAAATTGCGATCGACTCCAGAGAATTGTTTTGGCATGGCGATTTACTGAATTGTCAGGGAAAGATGTCGTATTATAGCCCTATGTGGTTTACATACATCATCGAAAACAAAAAAGGCTTACTTTATACCGGCATCACCACCGATATGGAGCGCCGCTGGTCAGAACACTGTACAGGCAAAAAAGGCGCGCGTTTTTTTCACAGCAGCCCCCCGCGTGTACTGCGTTGGTTGGAGTCACATCCGAGTCGATCCTCGGCCAGCCAGCGTGAAGCTGCCATTAAAAAACTCAACCGCAAGGCTAAGCTGTCTCTTATCGAGGCTGGCTCACCTCACCCCTGCCCCACACTGCATACCACGGTCAAATCCTAATGAATGCAAAACGCAGCCAGTGCGAGGCTTGCCAGCGCCCACCCCAGCGCTGCTTATGTGCCTATATAGAACCTACGGACAATTATTGTCCGATTGTGCTTTTACAACACCCTAAAGAGCATGGTCACCCCAAAAATACCGGCGAGCTATTAGTGCGCAGCTTATCAAATGCAACGCTGCTTCAAGGTGAGCAATTTACCCCGCAAAGCCTCTCACCCTGGCTGCAAGGGGCCGCCTTGTTGTATCCGACGGAGCCTAACGACAATGGTTCGACTACCCGCCAGATCCCATACACTCAACCGCCCAGCTGTCTGATTGTTTTGGACGCAACTTGGCGCAAGAGTCATAAAATGCTGCAGCTCAACCCCGCGTTACAGCGCTTGCCGCGCCTAGCATTAACCGCGCAATATAGCAGTCTTTACCGTATTCGCAGCGCGCGCGATCAACATCAACTTTCCACACTGGAAGCAAGTTGTTACGCTCTACAACAAATAGAGAGCAATTCGGATAAATACCGCCCTTTGCTCGAACAATTCGCTCAATATATGACCCATTTGGCCGATTTTGACCCAAATCGTTGACGGCAAACCACAGAGAACACTATGACTGATACCCCAAGCACCTTTACTTTACTTCGCCGCGAACGCAACGATGCTCTTAACTTAACCGTTGAAGAGTACGTTCACAGTGCTACCGGCGCACAGCATATCCACCTGGCTTGTGATAATTCAGAAAACGTATTTTTAGTGGCTTTGCGCACCGTGCCCGAAGACTCTACGGGTGTCGCCCACATTCTTGAGCATACTGCGTTGTGCGGCAGTCAGCGCTTTCCGGTCCGCGATCCTTTTTTTATGATGACTCGCCGGTCACTCAATACCTTTATGAATGCCTTTACCAGCCCCGATTGGACCGCCTACCCCTTTGCCAGCCAAAATAAAAAAGATTTTAACAACCTATTGGATGTCTATCTCGACGCTGTATTTTTCGCCACCCTTGACCCACTCGATTTTGCCCAAGAGGGGCACCGTCTCGATTTTCAGGAGTCGGGTAACAGCGATTCGCCTCTGGTCTTTAAAGGGGTGGTATACAACGAAATGAAAGGCGCAATGAGCTCAGTGCCTTCGCAATTGTGGCAAAAACTCTGCAGCCATTTATTCCCCACCGCGACGTATCACCACAACAGCGGCGGTGAACCAGAGCATATTCCCGATCTTGAATACGCCGATTTGCAAGCGTTTTACCGCCAACATTACCACCCCAGTAATGCCACTTTTATGACCTATGGGGATATCCCCGCTGCAGAGCATCAACAAGCCTTTGAAGCAAAAGCACTACAGCATTTTGACGCCTTGGATAAAACCATACAGGTAAACCCTGAGAAACGTTTACACAGCCCCATTCGAGTAGAAGACGCCTACCCTCTTGAAGCTGAAGATGAAGACACCAACAACAAGACCCATATCGTTATGGGGTGGCTACTGGGCAAGGTGACCGATTTAGAATCGGCTCTTGAATCGCATCTACTGGCTATGATTCTGCTCGACAACAGCGCATCTCCACTGCAGCGTGCGTTAGAGCAAACCGACCTCGGACAGGCCCCCTCCCCGCTGTGCGGACTGGAAGACAGTCAGTTTGAAATGAGCTTTGTCTGCGGATTGGAAGGCTGCGGTGAAGACGACACACGTAAAGTGGAGGCCCTGATTCTCGACACCTTACAAGAAGTCGCCGATAAAGGCGTTCCCCTTGAGGACATTGAATCGGCGCTGCACCAATTAGAACTCGCCCAGCGAGAAATTGGCGGCGATGGTTTTCCCTATGGATTGCAACTGATTATGATGGCGTTAACGGCCGCCACACACCGCGGCGATCCAATCGCGCAACTGGACCTCGAACTGGCACTGCAAGGTTTGCGCAAAAAAATCCAACAGCCCGATTTTATTCAAAACCTCGTTCAACAATCTCTATTAGAGAACACCCACCGGGTAACCCTAACTTTACGACCTGACTCACAATTAAACACTCGGGCACAAAAAGCGGAACAAACACGCTTGGCCAATATAAAAGCCAGTCTTAATGAAGCCGACTACCAATCCATTATCGACCAGGCGCAAGCGCTGGATGCGCGTCAACAACAAAAAGACGACGAAACTATTTTGCCCAAGGTTGAGATCAACGATATTCCAGAGCATATGGCGTATATTGCTGGCACTCACGAGACGCTTGGTCAATATCCGCTGTGCAGTTATGCAGCTGGTACCAATGGTTTAGTGTACCAACAACTGGTTGTACATCTGCCAGAGCTAAGCGCCGAACAACTGCAATTATTAACGGTATACAGTATCAGTTTGACCGAGGTAGGCCACGCCGATCTGGATTACCTTGCCGCCCAGCAAAGGCAAGCCAAAACTGTCGGCTCGATATCGGCACGTGTCAGTATTCGCTCAAACGGAACCGATACACAATTTACCGATGGCTATTTAATTATCTCCGCCAAAGCGCTGGCTCAGAATGCTAATGCGTGTGCACAGTTAATGTATGACACATTCATCCAAGCACGTTTTGATGAAGGGCCGAGACTGCAAGAGCTCATGGCGCAATTTCGCGCTCGGCGAGAACAATCTGTCACAGGCAATGGTCACGCATTAGCCATGGCTGCGGCAACGGCTGGTATGTCGCCCTCGGCAAAAGTGAATCATCAACTGAGTGGACTTGCCGGCATCGCTCACGCGATAGAACTGGACGAATCCAATCGCGATGAACAACATTTGCGTGCCTTTAGCGAAAATTTACAAGCACTGCATCAACGACTGCTTAACGCACCAAGACAGCTGTTGGTGGTGGGGGAAAGCGAACCATTACCCGATTACAAAGACATCCTACAAAAGGTGTGGCAGGAAAACCCTCCAGCTGAGGCCAAAGCCTTGACCTTTAACCCAGTCAATGAATGTATTCGCGAGGGTTGGGTAACCAACACACAGGTTAATTTTTGCGCCAAAGCCTATCCCACGGTCGCCTCTGACCACCCCGATGCAGCGGTATTAACCGTACTGGCTGGCATATTAAGAAATGGCTACTTACACCGGGTAATTCGCGAACAAGGCGGCGCCTATGGGGGTGGAGCCAGCCAGGACAGTAATAGTGGTGCTTTTCGCTTCTTCTCTTATCGCGACCCACGCCTAACAGAGACACTGGCCGACTTTGACGCCTCGATCGACTGGCTATTAAACAGTGAGATTGAACCTGAGGATATTGAGCAGGCAATATTGGGCGTTGTAAGCAGTATCGATAAACCCGGCTCTCCCGCCGGAGAGGCCAAACAAACCTACCATGCCGAGCTGTTTGGCCGTACAAGAGAAAAACGCGAGCAATTTCGTCAGCGTGTGCTTGAAGTGAGTGGCCCTGATTTAAAACGTGTGGCAGCTCAGTATTTGCAAGCCGATAATGCCAGTATCGCGGTTGTTGCACCAAAATCTGCCAATCGAGAACTAGAGCAACTAGGGCTGAAGGTTAAAACCCTGTAAACTCATTGAAAAGGTTGCCCCTTATTACCGAGCGAGGGGCTCTAAGCCATGCTAATCTATAAAAAAGATATATCTCGGCGATTAAACAGCTGAGACAACGCACTGACGTGTAGCGCGCCAGTTGAGTGGAGCATCAGGACGGAAGCCATACATGCAAGGTTTGGAATCGAGTTCACTGACCAACCCGGGACGTAAACGCAGTAATAATGAAGACTGCTACCTCAGCCTACCAGAGCAAAACCTGTGGATGGTTGCCGATGGCATGGGTGGGCACGAAGCCGGTGAAGTCGCCAGTGATATAGTTCGACGTACTCTGAAAGAGCAAACCACCAGCTCGCTGCAAACGGCCATTCAAAACGCCCATAAAGCAGTATTATCCGCCGCCGCCAAGGGTATTGGTGCCGAAGGCATGGGGTCGACCGTGGTCGCAATGAAACATTGGGGCGATCATTATGAAATTGCCTGGGTGGGTGACAGCCGCGCCTATCTCTACACCCCGGGTCAAGACCTCGAAGCCCTCACCACAGATCACTCCTACGTCCAAATGCTGCTCGAAAGTGGTGCCATCGAGCCCAACGAAGCTCACACACACCCCGACAAAAACATCATTACTCAGTGTTTAGGCTCGCAAGAGCTCGACGAAGTGACCGTCGATACACTCACCAAATCCTGGCAAGACAATCAGTGGATCATTCTTTGCAGTGACGGTTTATCGGATGAATTAGAAACCAGTGAAATGAGTCGAATAATTAAACAGTGCACCGACGTTAAGAGTGTTACCAGAGAATTGATACAAGCCGCTTTACGCGCCGGTGGTCGCGATAACATTACCGTCCAGGCGATTGCAGCCCCAACAACAAAACCCGGTGTTTTTAGTGCGCTATCTCAGTGGGTACCGATTTTTACTCACAACCGTACACTGGACAAATTAATATTCGGCACCGCATTTTTATTACTGCTCGCCTTGCTATATTGGACATTTAAGTAACTTGCCTCATGCAGATACCCGGCTACCGATTTATTAGAAAAATAAACCACGGCGGCATGTCGACCGTTTATCTGGCGATCCAAGAGAGCGTCGGCCGTGTTGTGGCGTTAAAAATCATGTCGCCGGCTCTCAATAGCGACCCGAGTTATAGTGAGCGCTTTCAACGTGAAGCCAATATTGTTGGTCAATTATCGCACCCGCACATTGTGTCAATATATGACATAGGGCGTCACAACAATTACAATTATATCGCGATGGATTACCTTCCCGGCGGCTCTATTCACGATAAAATGCTAGAGGGAACCAACGCTCAGCAAGCACTTAAAATTTTAAAAGAAATAGGCTCAGCGCTGGATCACGCCCATGAGCGAGGCTATATACATCGCGATATTAAACCCGAAAACATACTCTTTCGCGACGACGGATCCTCAGTACTTACCGATTTTGGAGTCGCCCGCGCGCTCGCTATAGGTTCACGTGCCACCCATGCCGGTACGGTAGTCGGCACACCACACTACATGAGTCCCGAGCAAACTCGCGGCAAAACAGTGGACGGCCGCTCTGACCTTTATAGCCTCGGAATCGTTTTTTATGAAATGCTGACCGGCACTGTGCCCTATCAAGGGGAAGAGGCTGTCACCATTGCCTTAAAACACTTGGCATCGCCTCTGCCCACCCTACCCGCCCAATTTATTCGTTTTCAGCCCATCCTGGATAAATTGCTGGATAAAGAGGCGGAAAAGCGCTATCAAACCGGACGCGAGCTGGTCGCCGACATTGAAATGCTGCAGTTGCAGATGCGTAATCAAGGCGATGAATATTTATCCAGCGGTGGTGGCTTAGGGCGTCAATTTGCTAGCTTATTCAGTGTTCTGCTGCGTAAAACTCGCTCCAACTTTATTCAAGTCAGCAGCAAGTTGTGGCAAATATGTAAATCACTGCGTTTCAATCGTGAGCAAGGGTTTTATCGAGCAGAAAATACCACTCACAATATAAGCGATCAATTGACTCAGCAAAACACATTGGTCGCCACCCGAATTCAACAACAGTATCAGCAAACCGGCTGGCTAAACACTTGGCGGCAGATACCCGTCAATTATCGCTGGACCTTGATCGGCGCCAGCGGACTTTTTCTACTGGCCCTCGCATTGTTGTTTTTGCAGTCGGCCGAAACCCTACCTGTTAAAGAAACTCCAACAAAGCCTTTAACGGTTTCTGTTCAAGCTGACAGCCCCAAATTGCAAAGATCTAAACCAGCGACACTCGACACCTCTCTGACACCGCACGAGCATAGCGCCCAAGAGTCGGGCATTAACCGTGATCAGACAGCGGCTTTGAGCAGTAATAACGTAAACTTAGACAGCTCATACCCTGAATTATTAAGCCAAGCCGCCTCGACACCATCAAACGAGGCAAACACAACTCTTAGAGAAGAAACGAAGGTTTTCGGAGTTGAAACGGCATTAGCGGCTAGCGCAGGCAAGGCCATAGACAACAAAACTAACCCCGAGCCTATCGCACCTAGCGAGCATTTGGCACTCACAACAAATAAATCGATAGCAACAACGTCGGAATCAACCGACACCACTGAGCCGAAACTGACCTCGCCATCTGTTTCAGACGAACTGCTGACCGACACATTGCAAACGCCAACAGACAAAACAACGGAAACACTCAGCGCCAACGAAGAAAGTGAATCAGAAGCGGTCGAATCTGACCCAACTCCAGCCCGTTTTGCACTGACCGTCACTACCGATCCCGCATCTGCTCGGGTTCGTATTATGAATATCCGCCCCAAATATAGCGACGGCATGAAACTCAAGCCCGGACGCTACCGTGTAGAAGCTACCGCACCTGGTTATCAAAGATACTTGCGGTGGGTTAAGTTAAGCTCACAAGACTTAACCCACAAAATCACTTTAAAACCCGCCAAGCTAGCAGGCAGTGAGTTTTCTGACTTACTAAAGGCAGGTGGTAAAGCACCAGCCATGGTGGTAATTCCAGCGGGAGAATTCACACTGGGCGGCCCCGATGACGACACCCAACCGTACCAAAAAATTCGCTTCAACCAGCCTTTTGCCATCGGCAAATATGAAGTGACTTTTGCACAATACGAGATTTTTGCACAACAGCAATCTCTCGCCCTACCCGGCGACAATAAATGGGGCCGCAAAGACCGCCCGGTGATTAACGTCAGCTGGGAAGAGGCATCACAGTACGCGCGCTGGTTAAGCAAGCAAACCGGGCACACTTACCGCCTACCCAGTGAAGCCGAGTGGGAGTATGTGGCCAAAACCGGTCGTAACACGGCATTTTGGTGGGGCAACAATGTGCGAGATGCGTCGCAAAAAGCCAACTGCCGGCGTTATTGTGACAGTGATTACACAGGATTATTTCGAAGTAAAACCGCTCCTGTCGGCAGCTTTGCAGCCAGCGATTTCAACATCCATGACAGTGCTGGCAATGTCGCAGAATGGACCGCCGATTGTTATCAAGATAGCTATGAAGGTTTAGCCGGCAACGGACAAGCCCGCACTCAAGACAATTGTTCAACTCGGGTTATTCGCGGTGGCTCAATGCTGGATGACGCCGATGAAGTGACCGCGTTTAAGCGTCGTCACCAGCCAGCACACACACTGCATGAAGATGTGGGCTTCCGCTTAGTTCGTGAATTAAAATAAGCATCGCTAGACGGCCGAGGCTTTTAGGGTATTGATTTGGTCGCGAATAGCCGCAGCCTTTTCAAACTCTAAATCTTTTGCGGCCTTCATCATTAGCGTTTCTAACTGCTCAATTTGTTTAAAAACATCACCGCCGGCCGGCAGCTCAACCGCAGGTTTAACACCTTTTCGGTCGCCCTTGCGTTGCATGCGCCCACCCGCTCCAGGCACCTGCGAGCCTTCAAGAATATCGGCAATATTTTTACGAATACCCTTAGGCGTAATGCCGTGAACTTTATTGTGCTCTACTTGCTTGGTACGGCGACGATCGGTCTCGTCGATGGCGCGCTCCATGGAGCCGGTCATACGGTCGGCGTACAAAATAGCCTTGCCATTCACATTGCGCGCGGCGCGACCAATAGTCTGAATCAGCGATCGCTCTGAACGCAAGAAACCTTCTTTATCAGCATCGAAAATAGCCACCAGAGCCACCTCGGGCATATCCAAACCTTCACGCAAGAGATTAATACCCACCAGCACATCAAACTCACCCAGGCGTAAATCGCGAATAATTTCTATCCGTTCAACGGTGTCAATATCTGAGTGCAAATAACGCACCCGCACACCTTGTTCCGTTAGGTAATCAGTTAAATCTTCCGCCATGCGTTTGGTCAACACAGTAATCAGAATTCGCTCATCGACATCGACCCGCTTGTGTATTTCCGACAACACATCGTCGACTTGAGTGGTGGCCGGGCGAATTTCAATTTCCGGGTCCACCAGACCTGTTGGGCGAACGACTTGCTCGACGACTTGACCGGCGTGTTCTTGTTCATAAGGGCCCGGCGTGGCGGAGACAAAAATCATTTGCGGGGCGCGCGACTCCCACTCATCAAAGCGCATCGGCCGATTGTCGAGAGCCGAGGGTAAGCGAAAACCGTATTCAACCAGTGTCTCTTTACGCGACCGATCACCTTTATACATGGCACCAATTTGCGGAATGGTCACATGGGACTCGTCTATAACCAGCAGTGCCTCTGCCGGTAAATAATCAAATAAAGTGGGCGGCGCATCACCGGGCTCCCTGCCGGATAGATAGCGAGAGTAGTTTTCAATACCATTGCAATAACCCAGCTCTTGCATCATTTCTATATCGTAGCGGGCCCTCTGCTCTAATCTTTGTGCCTCGACCAACTTGTCGTTATCCCGCAATTGCTTTAGACGCTCTTCCAACTCGACCTTGATTTCTTCGATCGCTTCCAGAATTTTTTCTCGTGGCGTCACGTAATGTGACTTGGGATAAATCGTCATGCGCGGAACTTTATTTAATACTTCTCCGGTTAACGGGTCGAAGATAGAGATTTGCTCGATCTCGTCATCAAATAGTTCAATTCGCACAGCTTCATATTCTGAATCAGCGGGGAAAACATCAATAACATCGCCCCGCACCCGGTAGGTGGCCCGATGAAAGTCGGCGTCATTGCGAGTGTATTGCAGCTCGGCCAATCGACGTAAGATTTTACGTTGATCGATACGATCTCCCCGAACCAAATGTAGAATCATCTTGAGATAAGAATCGGGGTCGCCCAAGCCGTAAATGGCAGAAACCGTTGCCACCACAATCGCGTCTTTACGTTCCATCAATGCTTTTGTAGCCGAGAGGCGCATTTGCTCTATGTGCTCATTAACCGAGGCATCCTTTTCAATAAAGGTATCCGACGAGGGCACATAGGCTTCGGGCTGATAATAATCGTAATACGAGACAAAGTACTCCACCGAATTGCCGGGAAAGAACTCTTTAAATTCACCGTAAAGTTGAGCGGCCAGGGTTTTATTGTGCGCCATCACCAGTGTAGGTCGCTGCGCCTGGGCAATCACATGAGCTATTGAAAAGGTTTTACCTGAGCCCGTAACCCCTAATAATGTCTGATGAGCTAAGCCGGAATCTATGCCATCCACCAAACCCGCTATAGCGGTGGGCTGATCACCAGCAGGAGCGTAATCGCTGACCACTTCAAATTCTTTCGTCATCTAGATTTCCAAAATCCAATACACAATAACCCGCCATTGTAACTGAAACGACGATTTTTTCAGCGACGCATGTACTTTGCTCGCCTAAAATGGGCCTGAATCTGGTGCCTCAGCGCGAGACCGTGAATTGTGCCAGAAGAATATCCGCTAAGGCGTGAGTCGCAGGCCCCGCCACATCTTGATTGGCAAACACTAAATAGAGCGGTAGTAACCTTTCGCCACCTTCAGCGATAGGCAACTTCTTCAAGCTGCCCTCCAAAAGGTCGCGTTCAATATATCCCTCCGGCATCCAGGCGAAGCCCAGCCCCTGCTTGACTGCGCCCAGTGAGGTAGAAAAATGCGCAAAAGTCCAGCGTTGCTCGGCCTCTTGCCAGCCCGCGCTATAGCGCCTGTGTACTCCCGTGTCTCGCACAACGAGTTGGCGCTGGTGACGTAAATCCTCCTGTACGACGGGGCGCCCTAGGTGATGTAAAGGGTGCTGCGGAGCGGCCACACCGACCATGGTCACAGCCCCCAGCCTCTGCCCTAGGAAACCAGCTGGAACTCTGGCAGTAATAGCTAAATCAACATGTTTTTGTACCAAGGCATCTTCTGTACCACTGAGGGCCGACTCTAGAACATCGACCCGAGTATCGGGGTAGGTTTCCGAGAACAAATCAAGACACTTCAACCACTGACAGCTGGGAACTAATAAGTCTGCCGCTAGCCCCACCTCGGGCTCGATTCTTTGCCCCAGGCGCTCGGCGGCCCCTTCCAACGACTTGGCCTCGGCCAATAAGTGTTTGGCGCGCTGGTACAGTGCATTGCCAGCCGATGTGGCTATTGCCCTGCGCCCCTCCAGTTGAAAGATTGCAATATTGAGCGCTTGCTCTAGCTGGTTAATCGCGTACGAAACCGTAGATTGGCTTTTACCCAAGGCCTCGGCGGCCTTGGCGTAACCACCGGCCTCAATAACGGCGATTAGCGCTCGCCATTGGTCTAAGGTCACTTTCACAGTCTCTCCTTCTCCTCGCTCATGCAATCGAAATTTTCGATATAAAGCCCGCAAAATAAGCTATTTATCATCTGTTTGCCAGATATTTAAATAGTCTTATGCTTTTCATCACGGAGAAACAAACATGAAAACCTTACTGCAAATAAAAAGTAGCCTGAACGGCAGCTCAGGGCAATCGTCGCAATTAAGCCACCTATTTAGCGAACGCTGGATGGGTGAAAACCCAGAGGGAACGGTGGTCACCCGCGATCTAGCACAAACACCTGTGCCACACCTCGATGCCGAACGATTCGCCGCCTTTTTAACCAAACACTCTGAGCGAAGCGAACGTGAGCAGAGTATTGTCGCTTTCTCAGACAAGCTGATTGACGAGTTACGAACAGCCGATGTCATCACCATTGGACTGCCGATGTACAATTTGGGTATTCCCTCAACGCTCAAAGCCTATTTCGATCATATTGCGCGAGCTGGGGTAACCTTTCAATACACCACTCATGGCCCCCAAGGTTTATTGGCAAATAAACCAGTCTATATATTGGCCGCCCGCGGTGGGGTTTATTCAGGCACCCAAGCGGACTCTCAATCGGGCTATATGAAAACCTTTTTAAACTTTATTGGATTGACCGATGTACAATTTGTCTACGCCGAAGGCCTTAATATGCAGGAAGACATTCGCTCCCATGCCCTATTAGAGGCGACAAAAGAAATTAAAAAATTGGCAGCAGCGTAATCAATAAGGGCAGAGCAATGAACGCAGTGAAAAGTGAAATACGACAAGTTCGGGAGTTACGACAAATCATTCCTGCGCTTACAACTCAGGACGGCGCGGGGGTAAAGATTAAACGCAGCTTGGGCCAGTCAGCAGAAGCCAGACTCGACCCCATTCTGATGCTCGATGAGTTTAATTCCGATCAGGCCGATGATTATATTTCTGGATTTCCGGCACATCCACACCGAGGTTTTGAAACTGTCACCTATATGCTCGACGGGCATATGTTACACGAAGATCACCTAGGCAACCGGGGCAACTTACGCGCTGGAGACGTGCAGTGGATGACCGCGGGCCGAGGCATTATTCATTCTGAAATGCCCCAGCAAGAGAAAGGCCGAATGCGCGGCTTTCAACTCTGGATTAATTTACCCGCCGCAGAAAAAATGCAGCCGGCGGCCTATCGAGACATCAATGCCGACTCTATACCAGTGGTAGACCTCAACAGTGGAGTAAGAGTTAAAGTTATCGCCGGTGAATTCTCTACCATTGCGGGCACTACTGCAGCAGCGCTACCCAAATCTAGCGTCGACCCTCTTTATTGGGATGTTACCTTGCCAGATGGGGTGAGTGAATCTTTGGCGGTACCACCCAACCATCAGCTAATGATCTACCCATACCAGGGTGAGATATTAGTGGGTGAATTGCACCGACGCCTGCCCTGCTCACAGGCGGGAATTTTAACCAGCGGGAGCACTATTGAGCTGCAGGGCACAGGTCCGACACGAGCTTTAATCATTGGCGGCAAAGCCATCAACGAGCCTATCGCCCAACACGGACCGTTTGTCATGAACACTGATAAAGAGATAGAACAAGCGATTTATGATTATCGCTGCGGGAAGTTAACAGAAACATAGAAACCAGCCGCTTTACGACTGGCTTACAACACACAATTATTACTGTGGTGGTCTCATATGCTTATTCATAAACTGAGAGACTTGCTCCCAATTTTCTTTGACCACGGCCACGTCTTCAGGGTTGGCATCCACGGGTTTCGCCACTTGTTCCATACGCTCGCGCTGATCTTCTGGCACTGAGGCCAACAACTGTTCCCGCATGTATGCACCAATGGCCAAACCAATGCGAGAGCTCACTCGCATATATTCGCCAGCGCTTTCCCAGTCAAACTGTTTTAGCACTGGGTAGATTTGATCATAAACGCCCTCTTGCTTGAGCATTTCATCCATAACCTCATCTTGCTTTGCCGGCGCCAAAGCTTTGAACTCTTCTTCTGTATACTGATTGGCAATGGTTTCATTTTTTGCCATTTTGGTAAAAGCATCTTGCATAGGCATCAGTTGTTCCGTGGCACCCAACCATGCTTCCACATCGGCATTAGTCAATTTTTCCGCAGCCGAGGCAACAACCGACAACAATGAGAACAAAAGCGCAGCACACAGCATTGCCAAGCCACGAATTGATTGAAATTGCATACCTAATCTCCTAAAGCAAAGACTTAAATCTTGTTAAAAACGATACAGAGTAAGCGCTAATAGCGCCCAAGCCCAAAAAAGTAGAAAAACCACACCGGGAGTTAACACGCCTAACGCTAAGCCCGCCACACCAAAACTCGTCATGACGGGATAAATCACAAACAGCTGTATTAACGCTGGAATTAGCGCGACCCAAACAGAGCGCAGCAACCAGCGGCTTGCCGTGAGCGGCATAAGGATCAAAAATCCACACACGCCGCCCCACACCATTTTAGGGTATAAACCCACAGCACTGATGCTGGGTGACAAATCCGCACCCAGTTCGTAATATACGCCGAATTTCGCTAACAACCATTGCGCTAGAGTTACCAATAGTGCCGCGAAGCTGCCGCAACCGTAAACCAATAACCATTTTCTCATTATTTTACACATGCCATTGTAGGTATTTGTTACAATTTGTAGTTATTAATAACCACACCAATCGTCGAGTAGTCAAAGCCCCCGCCACTGAGAACACTCTAGCTGAAACTAGGCTTGGCTACTATAGACAGGTTAAAAGGTTTGTGAAACCCCATGTTTTCTTTTTTCGAACGACTTCTCACGCCATTTCCTACGGCAGAGGCAAAACAGCCGCCGAGCACTCTATTGGCTTTTTGTTTACATTTTAGTCGTGGTGCCAAACGTTATCTCATTTTAATGGCCATGCTCGCAGCGAGCCTCGCCGTGATAGAGATCACGCTTTTTGCAGCATTGGGTAATTTGGTGGATTGGCTCAATACAACCTCTCCCGATCGCTTATGGCAAGCACACAGCGGCAAGCTTCTGGCACTGGGAGGCACTCTATTAATTGGCTTACCACTGCTGGTAGCTCTGCACTCCATGCTTATACATCAGACCATGCTGGGTAATTTCCCCATGGCTATTCGCTGGCAGGCGCACCGCTATTTATTACAGCAAGGCCTTGCCTATTTTCAGGAAGAGTTTTCCGGCCGGCTTAGCACCAAGCTTATGCAAACAGCCCTGGCGGTACGTGAAAGCGTCATGAAGCTGTTAGATGTTGCCGTGTATGTCGCTGTGTATTTTGTCAGCATGGTGGTGCTTATGGCCACTTTGGATTTGCGCCTTGCAGTGCCGATGGTAATCTGGATTATTATTTACTGCTTAATACTGATTTACTTTCTTCCCAAGTTGCGCCGAGTGGCTACCGCTCAGGCTAACGCCAGAGCCGATATGACCGGGCGTATTGTCGACACCTATACTAACATCCACACAGTTAAGCTCTTTTCTCATGCCGGAAGAGAGGCAGAATATGCCCGGCAAGGTATGGACAATTTCCTGCAAACCGTACACCCGCAAATGCGTTTGGCCACCCGATTAAATATATCCGTCTGGACACTTAATTCGGCACTGATTTTCACCCTGGCAGCCTTGGGGATTACCCTGTGGATACAGGGCGATATAAGTACAGGCGCCATTGCCGCAGCACTGGCCATGGTGCTGCGTATCAATGGTATGTCGCAGTGGATTATGTGGGAAGTATCCACTTTGTTTGAAAATATCGGTACCGTGCAAGATGGTGCCAATACACTGTCGCAAGCAATTTCAGTCACTGACAGCCCTCAAGCGCCCCACTTGAAAGTGCGAGCAGGTGAAATAAAATTTGAACAAGTAAACTTTTCCTATGCGAAAGGGAAAAACGTCATTGAAGACTTTTCCCTGCATATTAAAGCCGGCGAGAAAATTGGTTTCGTCGGTCGCTCTGGCGCCGGCAAGTCCACCTTGGTTAATTTACTACTGAGATTTTATGATATAAACCAAGGCCAATTAACAATAGACCAGCAACCGATTCGGGCCGTCACTCAGGAGAGTTTGCGCCAGCATATAGGCATGGTTACTCAAGATACATCTCTTTTACACCGCTCGATTCGAGACAACCTCACCTATGGACGCCCCAAGGCCACCGATAACCAGATGATCACGGCCGCCCAGCAAGCACAAGCTCACGATTTTATTATGGGGCTGGAGGATAGCGAAGGCAGAACTGGGTACGATGCACATGTGGGAGAACGCGGAATAAAACTATCGGGTGGACAAAGACAGCGCATTGCCATTGCCCGTGTGCTACTAAAGAACGCCCCTATTTTGATTTTGGACGAAGCGACATCGGCACTGGACTCTGAGGTGGAGTCGGTCATACAGAACAATTTAACTACTTTAATGAATGATAAAACCGTTATCGCCATTGCCCATCGCCTATCAACTATTGCCGCGATGGATCGCTTAATTGTTTTAGATAACGGCAAAATAGCCGAGCAAGGAACCCATTCTGAGCTACTCGCACGTAAAGGTATTTACGCACAGCTATGGCATCATCAATCTGGTGGCTTTTTGGGTGAAGATTAATGGGCAGTTAGCGTGATTTATAAAACTCAACCACCAGACTAACCAAACCCACAAAAAACCCGAGGTGGGCCAGCACGGCCCCCGCAGAAAAACAGTAATAAACTGTATCTGGTGGGGCCGTATCGGCCAGCAAAAGCCGGTAATACAACCAGGGCATCGAGGCGGCCAACAACACCATTAAACTCAGTGCGATTAGCTTGATCTCCCATGGGGCCCGGGCGTAAACAACCCGAGTTACCGGATTGTTTTTCCACAGCCAATTGGAGCTCCCCCTAATCACTTCTTTCATTGGCCGTGTCGAATTTCCCAACAGTGATGAATTTTTTTATTGCGATTGAAATCCTCATCAATTGTTGAGCTCGTTATATCTGTGAGCTGAAATTCACTAAGCGCTTCTATTTCCATACGAAAATCACGTAAATTATTGGAGAAGTACAGAACGCCGTGCTGATCTAATAATTTCATGGCTTTACTGATTAAGTCTACATGGTCGCGTTGCACATCCAATACACTGTCCATACGCTTAGAATTGGAGAAGGTGGGAGGGTCCAGCAGGATAATATCGTAGAGTCCATCCGCCTCATTTAACCATTTCAAACAGTCGGCTTGAATCAACCGATTTTTCGATTCGGACAAGCCATTTAATGCCAAATTGCGACGCGCCCAATTTAAATAGGTTTGCGACATGTCCACGCTGGTGGTGTATCGGGCACCACCTACGGCCGCGTGTATACTCGCCGAGGCGGTATAGCAAAATAAATTTAAGAATCGTTTATTTTTGGCTTGCTCGGCAATTTTCAAACGCACAGGCCTGTGATCCAAAAACACACCAGTGTCTAAGTAAGGCCAAGGGTTGACCAGAAGTTTCGCCTGCCCTTCTGTCAACACTAAAGATTCACCGTCGATGCGCTCACTTTGTTTTTCGTATTGTTCCAGCCCTCTGTTGCGACGGCGCTGCTTATAACTCACCTGGCTTTCGTCCACCTCAAGCGCTACCGGTACCGCAGCTTGTATTTCAGCAAAGCGCTCCGCAGCACGTGCCTCATCTACCGTTTTAGGGGCTTGATATTCTTGTACATGCACCAGTCGTAACGGGGCTCCAGTTTGATGGCTCTGGCCTTGGTAGACATCGATCGCGCAGGCATATTCAGGCATATCCGCGTCATATAATCGGTATGCATTGGTGCCAGTCCGCTTGAAAAAACGCTTCAAGGCCTTGTGATTTTTGCTTATTCGATTGACTAACATTTGCGCCCCGTTACTCAGCTCTGGCTTGCTGGATGGCACTGGGGCAAAGTTGTCAACCGCGACACTAACCGCTGGCTCGTGCGAAGTCTCTTTATAAAATTGCTCAGGATTAATATCAAACAACAGTAATTCACTGGCTATCGCGCCATTAAATAGTTTGTACTTACGATTAGAGCGCATCCCTAAGTTTTTACCCAGCTCAGGATTACCGGTAAAAATCCCAGCCCGCCAGCCAGTAAACTCAGCACGCAGTCTTTCACCTAAATGGGCGTAGAGAATTTTCATTGACTCCACCTCACCCAAGCGCTCGCCATAAGGAGGATTGGTCAAAATAAGGCCGCGGGTAAGCTCGCTATGAGTGGGTCGCTTTAATTCCCGCAGCTCTTTTCGAGTGACACGCAGCCAGTCATCCAATCCGGCTCGAACAATATTTTGCTCTGCGGCGCGAATGACTTTTAAATTGGCGTCATAACCTCGAATTTCGGGCAAGTCTTCTCGCGCTAGACCCACCATACGACGCGCCTTAGCGTCCTCTTGTAGGGTCTGCCAAGCAGACTCGTCGTGCCCCAGCCAGCGCTCAAAAGCGAAATGAGCTCGCCCAAGCCCTGGCGCAATATCGGCGGCGATCATGGCCGCCTCTATCAAAAAGGTACCTGAGCCGCACATGGGGTCTATAAGGGCCAATTCAGGTTCCGATTGCTCAGTCTCTTGGCACCAACCCGATCGCAATAAGATCGCTGCGGCGAGATTCTCTTTCAATGGCGCCTGGCCTTGCTGCTGGCGGTAACCGCGACGGTGCAAGCTATCGCCACATAAATCGAGGCTAACCACCAATTTACCTTTGCTGAGCCGGGCATTGATGCGGATATCCGGTTGAGCTTTATCCACCGATGGGCGCGATCCACTGACTTGTCTAAGCTTGTCGACAATAGCGTCTTTTACCTTTACCGCTCCAAATTGGGTGTTGCGAATAGCGTTATTCTGGCCACTAAAATCGACCAATAGAGTCCCCTCTGGCTGTAAATGCTCGTGCCACGGTAGAGCAAATACCAGTTCGTAGAGGTCTTCGGCGTCTTTTACAGCCCCCGATGTGAGAGGCAGTAGGATTTTATTTGCCAAACGACTCCACAAACAGGCCTTATAAGCTTGTGATAATTCGCCCTCAAAATAGACTCCCGCGACGGTTTCACGGCATTGCTCGGCCCCTAAGCCCTCTAGTTCTGTTTTAAGCAAGCCTTCTAGCCCTTTGGGGCAGGTAGCAAAAAATTGCATTGTCATAATTTCGCAATCCAGGCAGCCTGATAATTGGCTGCTAAATCAAACTGTTACAGTATAATCAGTCAAAAACTGATCGTTTTTAAGAGCCTGTTGATCTATAAGGCAGGCTCGCTATAAGAATAAATTCGTTCACACAGCCACTACAATTTGGTGTACTGAATATCCCGCTGAACAAATTGTACAGTGCACCGGTCAAAATTACCCGGTCTTCCAGCGGGCATCAAAACCCCAGCAGTTGGCAAAAAGGCCAAAGTACAGGGCGCCTATAAATGCGCTTTGCGGTTTTGTTCGGCCTACATTTTGTTACTGCTGGCTTCGATAACCGAAATAACGGAGGACAAAGCTTTACGCAATCTCAAAACAATGGGGTAACACCGGGGGAAACGAATAGACCCGAGTGCTACCAAGTTAACGATTAATTTAGAGGTATTGCTAAGCATGAAACGCCAAAAACGTGACCAAGTTGAAAGAGCATATGGAAAAGGCTACCAAGCAGGCATCGACGGACGATCCCGAAGTTTGTGCCCGCATGAAACCGGCAAGGTACGGGCACAATGGATGAGCGGATGGCGCGAGGCGCGAACCGACCAATGGGACGGGCTCAATCGAATGGCACAGGTGCAAAAGCTCAGCAATTTGTCTTACGGAGGAATGCGTTAACCTAGCTACCAGAAATATTACAGATTCGTATCGAAAGTTTTACCACCGCACGACCTGCTACCCGCAGGTCAAGCCCGCTTAGGCGGGCTTTTTAATACCCAAAATATATGACTAAACCCCACTAACTTTTATTATCTGTCTACCCTTAGCTCAAAACCCGACCGACATTTCACTGACTTATGCCTTAGTTACGCTTGGCGATAGCCTCGGCACACTCTTTAATCAATACCGGGCCGCGGTATATAAAACCAGAGTAAACCTGCACCAAACTCGCGCCTGCGGCTATTTTTTCTTCGGCTGTCTCACCACTGTCGATTCCGCCCACACCAATGATAGGCAGGCGCCCTTCCAAAATAGCGGCCAATTGTTTAATCACCTGAGTGCTTTTATTCCGCACCGGCTTACCACTGAGTCCACCTGCCTGCTCATGCAAGGGATCATCCTCCACCCCTTCCCGGCCAACAGTGGTATTAGTCGCAATGACCCCATCCAGCCCCACGGTTAACAGTGTATCGGCAACTTCTTTTACCGCGTCACTATCCATATCGGGGGCAATTTTGACGGCGATGGGCACGTATCTTTGATGACTTTGGGCCAATGCCGTTTGTTCATGCTTAATGCCGGTCAGCAACTCAGTCAAACTATCACCAAACTGAAGATTACGCAGCCCTGGGGTATTTGGGGAAGACACATTGACGGTTATATAGTCGGCATACTGATACACCTTCTGCATACAGATACGGTAATCATCTAATGCATTCTCCACCGGAGTTTTGGCATTTTTACCAATATTAATCCCCAGAATACCTTTGAATTTTCTTCGTTTCACCTGCTCAACCAAGTGATCTACGCCTTTGTTGTTAAACCCCATACGGTTAATAATGGCATTGTGCTCGGCCAGGCGAAACAGTCTGGGCTTAGGGTTGCCGGGTTGGGCAAGTGGTGTCACTGTGCCGATTTCCACAAAACCAAACCCCAATTCACCTAAAGCGTTAAAGTAGTCACCGTTTTTATCAAGACCTGCTGCCAACCCCACTGGGTTAGCAAAGGTAAGCCCCATTACCTGTACCGGGTTATCAGCCACCGGCTTAGCCAGCAGGCCTAACCCTTTTAGTCGATGCAGTGCCCCGAGGCAGTCAAGGCTGAGCTCATGCGAGGTTTCCGGGTTAAAGGCAAACAATATTTTTTTAATCAATGGATACATAGTGCGTTCTTTGGTCACTTGCGGTTGCATTGGGGATGTAATCAAGAAATTGGGGCGCTAGGATACTGAAAAAATGGCTAGGGGTCGATTCGATCGATACATTTAAAACGGTTGTTTTGATCAAATAGGATTCTAAATCGGCCACTAATCCCGCCATGGCTCACATAGGGCCGCAGAATACTGGCCGGAAATCGCACTTTACGCCCATCAATTGCGCGCGCAATCACGTCTTGAGCGCTGCCGTAATACCAGCGTTCGAACTCTTCGGCTCTGATAACAAGATCGATAATAACGGCTTTCAAAGGCTTAACCACTTACTTCTCATAACAGCAGTATTATAACCCAGCAAGCTGAGCACTTAACCATTATCAATGCTTTGGCAGATATATTTTAGACTTTGGTACTCACGCATGCCCTGGCGCCCACCTTCGCGACCGAAACCTGACTGATCTATACCGCCAAAAGGAGCCATGGCATTGGATATAGCCCCCTCGTTTACACCTACCATACCAGCTTGTAATGCGCGACTAACCCGCACTACCCGACTGGCGCTTGCCGTATAAAAATAGCTCGCCAAACCATAGTGAGTATCATTAGCCAAAGCCAACGCTTGCTCTTCGGTATTAAACGCTTTAATGGCCACAAGCGGCCCAAAGGTCTCCTCCTGCCAAAACTGCATGTGTTCATTGGCTTGGGTAAGCACAATCGGGGCAATGCGATTATTAGCTAAGCTACCTGGCCGTTGACCCATTTCACAGCGAGCCCCTTGCGCAAGCGCATCATCATAATGTCGCCGCACCTTGTCGAGTGCTTTGTCATTGATCAGCGAACACACCTGTACCCCCTCTTCCAGACCGTCACCAACTTTTAAATCTGCCAAAGCCTTGGTAAGGCGTTGCACGAACTCAGCTTGGACCGATACCTCGACTAAAAATCTATTGGGGCTAATACAGGTTTGGCCACTGTTGCGGAATTTAGCGGCTATAACCCCCTGCACGGCGAGATCCAGATCGGCATCAGCAAACACAATAAATGGGGCGTTGCCACCAAGCTCAAGTGACAGCTTCTGCAAATTAGGGGCACACTGAGCCATTAAGTGGCGTCCGACCTCAGTCGAGCCAGTAAAGCTTAATTTTTTTACAATCGTTGACTGAGTAAATACTTCCCCAATATCGGCTGACTTTCCCGTTATCACGTTAAACACACCATCCGGAATGCCAGCCTCCTGCGCTAGAACCGCCAGCGCCAACGCTGATAAAGGCGTAAGTGCCGAGGGTTTGACTACCATTGAGCATCCAGCCGCCAAGGCGGCACCGGCTTTACGTGTGATCATGGCTGCAGGGAAATTCCAGGGGGTAATTGCCACACTAACCCCAACCGGCTCCGGTATCGCCAATAGTTGTTGGTGGGGTTTTGTTGCCGGAATAACATCGCCAAAACCACGCTTTGCCTCTTCGGCAAACCAATCGATAAAAGCGGCCGCATACTGAATTTCAGCATTGGACTCGGCCCAGGGCTTGCCCTGCTCCAGGGTCATTATGGTGGCCAAATCGTCCTTATGTTTTAGCATTAACTCATACCAACGGCGCAATAAAGCGCCACGTTCATTAGGAGATCGCGCTCGCCAATCATCGAAAGCCTGCTCTGCTGCCACCAGCGCTGCATTAGCTTGCTTTTGCGTAAGCAATGGCACCTGAGCTAACGCCTCGCCATTAGCCGGATTAACCACCTCTAAAGTATTATCGCCCACTGCTGCGACCCACTGACCACCGATGTAGCAACGGTTTTGCCACAAGTTCGTATGCGTTAATTGAGGTATTGCCGTCATCTGTATCACCTATTTCTAACATTTCGGTTGCACTTAACTGTGCGACCACTCTGTGCGCGTCGAGTTCTGCTTAAAGACTATGAATGCCGTGTTACTTGAGCCAAGTCTAATAACTCTCTTAGAGCAACAGAAAACATTGCATAATCGGTCATGCCTGCGGTTTGTGTTTGTTTTACCATACTTAGCCAGCGGTCCAAAAGTGATTGGTGACTTTGCGCCCACTGCTCTACGATCACTTGCGGCGACTGATCGATGCCTGCCAATGACTGGGTAATATTCCGCACTTGCGACTCAAGATCATCCATATAGGCCTCGCGTGCCATCGCTTGCCAATCATTCTCAACGCGAGCATCGCTGAGCAGCTGGGCAAAGCCATTAAGATGCAAACACGCCACTAAACCCGCATAAATTTCTACAATTTTCTCCACGGGTTGCTTACTCTGATCGGCAACATCCAATATTCCCATGCCCGAATATAAATACCCTGGCGACAATACTTTTTGACACAAAGATTCCGGTACACCTTGACTGACCAATATATCTATATTGTCTTGCCAGTCGCGAACGACCTCGCCGCCTAAGTGATTAACCAAGCTCTGTTGAACCCCCACCAAGCCGTCGGAAAAATTCTGCAGTTCGCAGGTAAGATCTAAATTACCCCGACGATTACGCAAAAACCAACGAGTCATGCGCCTAACTCGACGCATCAATTGTTGAAGCAGCTGTTGTTGTACGGAGTCTTCAACACTAAAGCCGAGATCTTCAATCGCCCGCCACAACGCCTTAACGCCTGCTACGGTTGTAGCCAAGAAATAGGCTCTAGCCACCTCTGCGGTGGTCGATCCTGTGGCATCAATCATTCTTTGTACAAAAGTAAATCCTTGCGTGTTGACAATATCATTAGCAAGCTGTGTCGCCACAATTTCTGATACCAATGGGTGGTCCATCAGCACCTTGGGGAATCGACTTTGCATTGTCGCAGGAAAAGCTTGCAGGCACAGCTTGGCCAACACTGGGTCTTGGGTAATGGTAGGTGTTGCTAAGTCTTCTTTTAACCCGACTTTGGCGTACGAAATCAGTACCGATATTTCCGGCCGAACTAACCCCTTTCCCGCCGCCTGACGCTGGGCAATTTTTTCATCATCCGGCAAGAATTCCAAAGCACGATCCAGCCGGCCTGCCGCCTCTAAACAATGAATAAAGCGTACTATTTCTGCGGTTCTGGCAAGACTATCTCCACTTGCCAAACTGATTGCCTGAGATTGCCGGTAGTTATTAAGCAAAACATCACTCGACACCTCATCGGTCATCTCGACTAAAAGCGCGTTGCGCGATGCCTCACCCAGCTCGTCAGCCTTAATTAATTGTGATAAGGAGATTTTGATATTGACCTCGTGATCCGAACAGTCAACACCGGCCGAGTTATCAATAAAATCGGTATTACATGCGCCACCTGCAAGGGCAAACTCTATTCGCCCCAACTGCGTCATCCCCAGGTTGCCGCCCTCACCAAAAACCTTACAACGCAAATCATTACCATTGATACGCACCGCGTCATTGGCCTTATCCCCTACCTCGGCATGTGACTCAGCCTCAGCTTTTACGTAAGTACCAATACCACCGTTCCAAATAAGATCAACCGGTGCTCGCAAAATATGATTAATGAGTTCGGCCGGTGTTAACCGGCTAGCATCTATCCCTAAGGCGGAGCGAGCCTCAGCCGTCAGTGAAATGGATTTTGCGGAGCGGTCAAAAACACCACCGCCGGCACTAATCAAACTTTCATCGTAATCAGACCACTGCGAGCCGGCGGCATTGAACAATCGCTGGCGTTCGGCAAAACTCGCACTGGCATCCGGCTGTGGATCGATAAAAATATGCAGATGGTTGAATGCCGCCACCAGTTGAATCGATTCGGAGCACAACATGCCATTACCAAATACGTCGCCCCCCATATCACCAATACCCACTACAGTAATCGGGTCATTTTGAACATCGACCGACAATTCTTTAAAATGACGTTGGACACACACCCATGCACCTTTGGCTGTAATCCCCATCGCTTTATGGTCATAGCCCTGACTACCACCAGAGGCAAATGCATCGCCAAGCCAAAAGTCAGCTTCTTGTGCCACACTGTTGGCCAGATCGGAAAAAGTAGCCGTACCTTTATCGGCGGCGACGACTAAATATGGGTCCGGCTCATCTTTGCAAACCACCTGGTTTGGTAGCACCACCTGATCGTCGATGACATTATCACTGATGGACAGTAATGCCTGAATAAATTGCCGGTAGCAAGCCTTACCCTCGGCAAATTTTTCTTCGCGAGAAAGCCCTGCCACCTGCTTGCAAACAAAACCACCTTTGGCGCCACTGGGAACAATCACAGCATTTTTAACTTGTTGAGCTTTAACCAAGCCCAACACTTCGGTACGATAATCCTGATAGCGATCGGACCAGCGAAGTCCGCCCCGGGCAACCTTACCTCCGCGCAAATGAAGCCCTTCAAACCGACCAGAATAAACAAATATTTCGAACATCGGCTTGGGCTCAGGAATGTTATTCAGCTGTCTGGGCATAAGCTTAAACGCTAAATAGTCTAGGGTATCACTTTGGAAATAATTGGTTCTTACCGTGGCATTCATAAGTGCCACGTACTGACGTATAATCCTGTCTTCTATTAAACTTGGCACATTCTCTAAAGCATCATCTATCGCCTGTAATTGTTCCTCCGCTAGTTTCGAATTATTATTTTCTGGAGAAAATAAAGCATTAAATAATTTAACGAGACACATGACAATAAAGCGCTGATTAACCAACGCTTCAGCAATGTGCTCTATCGAGGAGTTAAACAGTGTTTGCTGCATATAGTTGGCGTAGGCCCGAAATACAGAGATCATTCGCCAATCCAATCCTGCCTCTACCACCAGTTGATTAAAGCTGTCACTTTCAGATTTTTTCTCCCACACAGCGATAATCGCTTGTTTCAAATTGGCAAAACCCGCATTCGTCAAAGGTTCCGCCGATTCCGCACGCTGCAATTCAAAATCGTGCAGCCAAATCACCTTTTTATTCTTATTAAGCAATTTAAAGGGATGCTCCGAAAGCACTCTTAAGCCAAAATCTTCCAGCAGTGGAATAATATCGGACAAGGCCAGTGGCATACCCTGTCGATATAGCTTTAAACGAATACCACTTGACTCTGAACCAGGAATAACTTCTAGCCAAAGAGTTTCTTGTTCCATTGACTCTAAAATCGCAATATCACTGGCCGCGTGTTGCACCGTAAACGCTTCTTGGTAAGCCGCACTAAAATTGGTGTCGTATAATTTCGCCAGGTAACGAGCCTGCTCTTCGGTGTGGTGGTGGTACAACTCGGACAGTAATGCATCCTGCCAAGAGCGCACCATCGCTTCTATTTCTTGTTCAAGTGCCAGGGTATCGACCTCTGGCATTTGTTTGTCTTTTAATCTAAATACAAGGTGCACCCGCGCCAGAAGAGATTCGGAAAAAAAAGTATTAAACTGTTCGTCGCAAGCACCTACCTTCTCGCCAATTAATTGTTGTACTCGCAATCGTATTTGGGTTGAAAAAAGGTCACGGGGTACATATAAGAGACAACTAACAAACTTGGCAAATCGATCTCGGCGCAAGAATAATTTAACCTTGTAGCGCTCGTTAATCTCTAATATACCCCGAACGGTTTCGTACAGCTCCGCAGCACTCGACTGAAACAGCTCATCGCGAGGGAAGGTTTCAACAATTTGCTCCAACGCTTTACCTTCGTGGCTCCATGGGGTTAACCCCATACGCTCGTACAGATAACTGATTTTTTCTCTAAGTAGCGGAATAGCCGAAGGCGACTCACTGTAAACCGAAGAGGTATATAGGCCTAAAAAGCGACATTCACCTATTACTTTACCTTCCGGGTTATAGCGCTTAACCACCACATAGTCCGGGTAGGCACTGCGATGAATACGCGATCGCCGTGGCGATTTGGAAAAAGCAATAGACGCCGGCGACAAATAAAAACGTGACACGCCAGGGTGAGCATCATCGAGGATTTTAATTTTGGTCTTACTGTTATCATCAAAAAGTCCCACGCGCTGATGACGATCCTCAACTAAGACATCCTTCCCTTGACGATTCTCTAAGTTAAATTCGGTAAAACCTAAAAAAGTAAAATGATCATTGGTTAGCCAGTGTAAAAATTTTTGCGCCTCAGTGACATCATTGCAAGCTAAGGCATGGCTGACCTGACCCAGCTCGTCTGCACTGTCGAGCATGGCTTGTTTGAGCGGCAAAAAATCCGTCACTACTTTTTGAATTTGCCCCAGCACCTCGTTTAGGGCAAGAACAGCTTCCCGGATACTGCGCGCATCGGTCAATTTACCCACTTCCAAATACACCATTGCCTCTGCGGTATGCTGCCGAGATTGCACCGGTAATATCTCGACTAACTGCCCACCCTGCCGCACAGGTACATAGGGCGTACTCTTAACACTAAAAATTGGAATATGTCGATGGGCAAGCTCAAGTCGAATCGAATCCACCAAAAAAGGCATATCCATTTGCCGAACGGCTATCACGGTATGTGGGCTGGACCAGCCCCAGCTGTCGAGTTCAGGGTTCACCACCTGCACGATGGGCAAATTGGCGACTTCACCTTGCAGTAAACTCCACAACCATAATAAGCAACCGCTGATATCGCTACTGGGTCGATCGATAAAATCTTCAGCGGGAAAGTGGTTAAAAAACAACCTAACAAACACTTTGCAGGCTTCACGTACAGACTCTGGCTGTGACTTGGCGACTGCCTCGGCGATTGCTTCAACATCTACTGTAGAAGTAGAACTTTCCATATAGAGCTCCAATCGATGTATTTGAAAATCACTGTAAGCCTAGACGATTAAGCAGGCGCGCGCCGCTTAGCATCGCGATTTCCCGGCTATGCCAACAAATTATTCAGCCCAATAGCGTTTTCTGAACAAAAACAGCCAGTTGGCTTAATATTGGCGGTCATTTACTATTGATTTTTGGGGAACTGCCTCCACATCGTTGTTGTCTGAGGCGCGCAGAAGCCATATCTCGGTTGTATAGTTCGAACAAAAAATCAGCAAGGGGCACACTATGACACTACAGGAGCAATTTCAGTCACTCGGTGATTGGCTTGGCCATCAGATTATTGGCCAGGAGCATCTTGTAAAACGCTTATTAACAGCACTTTTGGCAGATGGCCACTTACTGGTAGAAGGCGCCCCCGGGCTGGCCAAAACCAAAGCGATTAAAACCCTCGCCGATGCCATAGAAGGTGACTACAACCGCATCCAATTTACCCCAGACTTATTACCTGCCGATGTCACGGGTACCGATATTTATCGTCCCGAGCAAGGTGTCTTTGAATTTCAGCGAGGCCCGGTATTTCATAATTTAGTACTGGCCGATGAAATCAACCGTGCACCAGCCAAAGTTCAGTCAGCGTTGCTGGAAGCGATGGCCGAACGCCAGGTGAGTGTCGGCAATAAAACCTACCCCCTGCCACCGCTGTTTATGGTGATGGCCACACAAAACCCGATCGAACAAGAAGGCACCTACCCGCTGCCCGAGGCCCAACTCGACCGCTTTTTAATGCATGTTAATGTGGACTACCCAAGCGTTGAAGCCGAGCGTCGAATCTTGGCGCTGGTACGTGCTGAGGCCAAACAAGAAGCGGCAGCCCAGCCCCCAGCCTTAGCTCAAAACAGTTTATTTGAGGCGCGCAAAGCCATTTTAAGCCTACACATGAGCGATGCGGTTGAAGAATATATTGTGCAGTTAATCAACGCCACCCGACGCCCAGAACTCTACAGCGAATCTCTCTCGGGGCTGCTCGAATACGGCGCCAGCCCGCGCGGAACAATCGCACTGGAGCGCTGCGCCCGTGCTAACGCCTGGCTAAATGGCAAGGACTTTGTCAGCCCTGACGATGTAGCCTGCGTGATTCACGACTGTTTGCGCCACCGCTTAATATTAAGCTTTGAAGCCGAGGCCGATGGCACAACCCGCGATCAGGCGATCGACCAACTGCTGAACACTGTACCCGTAGCCTAATGCCAACAGACGTAAACACCCAGAGTGCAGACAGCGCTTATTGCTCTGTAGCAAATCTGTTACGCGAGCGTTTTAACGCTCGCGATCTCAAGCTTTTTGCCCCGCACCCGGTGAAAAGTGCCCAAGCTGGTCGCTTTAGAACCCGCTTTCGCGGACGGGGGGTCGATTTTGAAGAAGTTAGACTGTACCAGCCAGGCGATGACATTCGCTCTATAGACTGGCGTGTGACCGCTCGCACTCAGGTTCCCCACACCAAACTCTACAGTGAAGAACGCGAAAGACCGGTGTATTTACTTTGCGACCAGCGCTCACCAATGTTCTTTGGCAGCGTTCAGCATTTTAAATCCACCCTCGCCTGCCACTTGGCCAGTTGTATTGGCTGGGCCGCCCTCGGCGCGGGTGACCGTGTCGGGTCCCTAGTCTTTGGTGATCAAGATTTTCGCGACAGTCGGCCCAAGCGCAGCAAGCACGCCGTATTACAATTGATCCGATTGCTGGAACAGTACAACCACCAACTACATTCGCCTATCGCCAACAGTAATTCTTTATCTCTGGCGCAAATGCTCAGTGACACCCAACGTATAGCCAAGCCCGGGGCAGCGCTATTTGTGATCAGCGATTTTAACGATTTGGATAATGCCGCAGAGAAACAACTGTTTCAATTAAGCCGCCACCTCGACATCAGTTTAATTCACACCCACGACCCGCTGGAGCAACAACTGATCGGCAACAGCGCCTTGGCCGTCACTAACGGGACGGATAAGCAATTACTGCCAGTCAACCAAAAGCGCTTCCAGTCTGAATACGCCCTAATGGCCGCAGACAAACAGCAGCAATTGCGCGACACCTGTACTCGCCTGCAAATTGAATTAATACCCGTATCCACAGCCGATGATTACGCTACGGTTTTAAGGCACCGCTTTGCAGGCCCAACACGTCACCCCAGGAGGCGCTAACTGTGAATCCATTAGCGCAACTAAACGATATTCATACCCCCGATCCCATTGGTTGGTGGCCGCTGGCTCCTTTTTGGTGGGCCATTATTGCCCTAGCAACCACTGTTATTGTGTTAGCCGTTGTCGCGGCTTGGCGTAGTTATCGAAGCAATCGCTACCGCCGCGCCGCCCTGCGGCAATTACAACAGCAGTCCTTTGACGCTACCCCGAACAGCATTAATAAAATTCTAAAGGCGACCGCTATTGCCGCCTATGGCCAACATACTTGCGGCGCCCTGCACGGTCACAACTGGTTGAACTTTTTGGCCCAGAGTGCGCCCAAAGCACGGGCTAAGCTACAAACCGAGCATTGCCAAGTACTGGGCACTGCCGCTTATCAAGCTAATCCAAAATACGACAGCGCTGCGTTAATAGCGGCCGCACAAGCATGGGTAAAATTACACCGCAAACGCTTGCCAGCTAACCTGGAGGATAGTGATGTTTGAATTTGGCTATCCATGGCTATTACTGCTGCTGCCTTTACCGATAGTGATGCGTTGGGTTAAACCGGCACCAGCCAACACCACAGCAATTAAAGTGCCTTTTTATCGGCAACTAGAATCGCTGTCACTTTCCGGAGAAAGAAAAGCCAGTCGTAAAGGTATCCTTACCCTACTCTGGGCAAGCTGGTTATTATTAGTGCTGGCCGCCAGTGATCCATTATGGGTGGGCAAACCCACCGGCAGCCCCTACTCGGGGCGCGATATGATGCTGGCAGTGGATTTATCACAAAGTATGCTTACCCCTGACATGCAACCGCCGGGTGTGGTTGCCATGCAGTTTCAAAATAATAACGATTACACTCGAATGGATGCCGTTAAAGACGTAGTCGGCGAATTTATCGAGCGGCGCAGTGGAGACCGTTTAGGCTTGATTTTATTTGCCGATCAAGCCTATCTACAGGCCCCCTTAAGCCGTGACGTGGTCACAGTTAACCAACTGTTACAAGAAGCTCAGGTCGGCTTTGCTGGACGGGCCACTGCCATTGGCGATGCCTTGGGGCTCGCTATCAAGCGTTTAAAAGAACGGCCCGAGGGCAGTCGCCGGATTATCTTATTGAGCGACGGCGCCAACACTGCCGGTGACAGCAATCCCATTGATGCGGCCAACATTGCCGCCAATATGGGGGTTAAAATTTATACCATCGCATTTGGCTCAACCGAAAACATTCGCGGAACACGACGCAGCCGACGCACAAATGAAGTAGATACCCAAACGCTGCAAGCTATTGCCAATACAACCGGTGGCGCTTTTTTTCGTGCTGAATCCACCGCGGAATTAAAACAAGTACACCAACAGCTGGATCAATTAGAACCGCTGGAGCTTGAACAGTTGAAAGTGCGTCCAGTCTTGCGATTATTCTTCTGGCCGCTTGGCTTGGCGCTGGTATTAACTTGGCTTATAGCACTCAGCCAGCTGCGCTGGACTGGCAGCGCGCGCGTACAAGCCAAAGGAGACTCGACATGAGCGCTGTGAACGACCTCCACCTGTTGCGCCCGATGGCGCTATTGGGTTTGCTGCCGTTGCTGCTCACAGTAATTGGGCTGTGGTATAACAAGCGTAGCGCTACCGATTGGCAAACGGTCATCGATGCCAAACTTTTGCCTTATTTAACCGACAGTAAAACCACAGGTAGCTCCCGTTTATTGCTCTGGGGATTAGCCAGCTTTTGGTTAATAGGCTGTATCGCTTTGGCCGGCCCTAGCTGGGAAAAAGCGCCGAGCCAAGTGCATCGCAATGCCGATGCTCTGATTATTTTGCTCGACCTTTCGCCCTCAATGTTGGGTGAGGATATTAAACCCACACGCCTGATTCGCGCTCGCTTAAAAATTGCCGAGTTACTGCAACAGCGAACCGAAGGTGATACCGCGTTAATCGCCTATGCCGATCAGGCACACGTGGTTACCCCACTGACCGAAGATACACAAACTATCAGTGCCTTACTGCCCGCCCTGCACCCCCGCATGATGCCTGCTCCGGGTAGTCGCACTGAAGCGGCGGTAGACCGCGCCATAAAAATGCTGACCGATGCGGGTTACCGCAATGGTGAGTTGTTATTGTTTACTGATGGAATAGCGGAGTCAGCCCAAGTGGCGATTCGTGAAGCACTGCAAGGCAGTGCCTACCGATTATCCATACTAGGTATTGGCTCGGATAAACCAGTGCCAATCCCCTCGGGCAATGGCGGTTTTATGCGCGACAATCAAGGCAATGTTATTACGACCGCACTGGCCAGTGGTCAGCTACAACGATTAGCTCGAGCTTCCGATGGGCGCTATGTCACCTCCACCTTTGACACCTCAGACCTTAGCTATTTGTTAGCCCCCAGACACGACCTTTCGCCAGGTGAATATCAATTATCTGACAGCAAAATGGATACTTGGCTGGATCGTGGCCCCTGGCTTGCGATACTGCTTTTACCTCTGGCACTGCTCGTGTTTCGTAAAGGGATTTTGGTGGCGGTTTTGCTGACATCAAGCCTTTTATTCGATAGCCCAGTGGCACTTGCTGAGTCGTCAATGCTGGACAAACTACTGCTATCACCCGATCAACGCGGTGCCAAAGCGTTGTCCAATGGCCAAGCCGAGGTAGCAGCGCAAGAATTTAAAGACCCCGCCTGGCGCGGTGCCGCACTCTATCGCGCAGGACAATATGAGCAAGCCGCCACGTCATTCGCGCAGCTGGATACGGCTCAAGCTCATTACAACCGAGGCAACGCCTTGGCGCAAATGGGAAAACTCGATCAAGCACTAGCGGCTTACGATCAGGCCCTGGAAATACAGCCAGAGCTGCAAGATGCCGCCAGCAACAAAGCACTGATCGAACAATTAAAACAGCAAGAACAAAGTGATTCATCTTCCTCCAATCAAGAGCAAGACTCAAAGGGCGAGCAGAATCCATCACAACAGCAACAAGACCAGTCCGGTCAATCTACCGATGATGATAGCAATGAGTCGGAGGGCGAACAAAACCAAAATGATCAGGCTTCAAGCCAGGGGGAAGATCAAGCACAAAACAATTCGGAACCAAAACCTGGCGATGATCAAGGCCAAAGTGCCAGCGCAGCAAGCGACTCTCAAGAGCAAGGCCAGGCCAGCAGCGCTCAATCAAGCAGTGCCGCTCAAGAGCAAGGTCAAAATCAGGATTCACAACAAGCATCGGCCAGTAGCACAGCGAGTTCGCAAGGCAGCCAAAATCAAACTTTGGCTGAGCAGCCCTTAACCGCCGAAGAAAAAGAACAACGCCAAGCCGAGCAACAATGGCTACGTAACATACCCGATGATCCATCGGGCTTATTGCGCAATAAGTTTCAATACGAATATCGTAAGAACCGAATGGAACGCCAATTCAAAGGATTAAATGACTTCGGTAATGAGGAACAACGCTGGTAAATCTATGAAGATTTTATTGTCTAAACGCTATATACAGCCATTTAAGCTAATAATCATTAGCGCCATCGTACTCTTGGCTCAACTTGCCAATGCGGCCACGTTTACCGCCGAGGCAGCGCGCACTAACATTAATATCAATGATCAATTAACCGTAAATTTCCGCCTGCAAAACGGCCCTGATAATGTCGAACCTGACCTGAGCCCGGTACAGTCGAATTTTGAAATTCTTAATATAGAGCGCAGACAAGAATCTTACACCGTCAACCGAGAAACCAATGAATTTCTAACCTGGCGGGTTACCTTGGCCCCTAAACATGTGGGCAAACTGACCATTCCAGCTATTGCTTTGGCCGGTAGTAAAACTCAACCACTGACTATTACTGTGGTGGAAGCCCCTACCACGGCCTCCGACCCGAATGCGGAAACCTTTTTAGAGATCAGTGCTGATCAACAGAGTGTGTTTGTTCAGCAACAAGTGTTGTTAACCGCGCGCCTTTACTCTAAGTACGACTGGACGGGTAAGGAAATCGGGGATTTTAACCTAGACTATGCCCTGATAGAGGCCGTCAGTGAAGACGAATACATTACCGAGTTGAATGGTGTTCGGCATAAAGTGTACGAGGTTACCTTTGCCGTTTACCCTCAGTCTAGTGGACGTTTAGAAATACCAGCCATTGACTACGCGGTGCAATTGCGCTCGGGTTCATCGCGGGGCTTTTTAAGCTTTAACAGTGGCCCAATTCGCCGCGGCAAAGCCCAACCCTTATCGATTGAAGTTAAAAGTATTCCGCAAAGTAATGGTAATGACACCTGGCTGCCAGCTCAAAAGCTTGAGCTTAGTCAGCATTTTAGCCGCACCCCAGACAACTTAACCGCCGGCGAGCCTATCACACGGCGCATTACCATCAGCGCCGAAGGGCTTCACCCCACCCAGCTACCGCCGCTTGAGTTTGCTGAGGTAGAGGGTTTTAGTATTTATCGGGACAAAGCACAAACCGATGAAACTCGCAGCAACAAAGGCATTAACGCCTCGCGTATTGAAACCCTTGCCATGGTGCCCAATCAGGCTGGGCAAACACAGTTGCCGCCCATTACGTTGCGCTGGTATAACACCACCACAGGCCGCTTTGAAACAGCCACATTGCCAAGCGTTGAGGTGAGCGCATCACTGCCGGCCGGCAGCACTCCTGCAGACCAGGGCGATATAGCAGCACCACCGCCACAGACGTTTATACCCGCCAAGTCAGATCAGACGACAATTGTTGAGCGTATTCCTACTTGGATTATTGTCAGTCAAGTGATTAGCGTACTGTGTATTCTTATTTTACTGCCCATGGCGCTGCGTAAAAAATCTGCGTCAGCTCCGAGCCCCCAAAGTAAACAGACCTCATCCAAAACCGAATGGTCTGCCGTTCAAAAAGCCGCTAAAAATAATGACTTAAAACAGTTACGAGGGGCAATTATTGCTTGGGCAAAACAACATTTACAGATTGAGGTTCACACATTGGCCGAACTGGCACAGCTATCAGATCAAACCACACAAGAACAACTGACAAAACTGGACCAAGCTATTTACGGTTCAGCGAGTGCCGACCTCAAGCTTGATGAATTACTAAAAGGTTTGCGCAAGTTAAAAAATCAACCCCCCAAAACGAGCGACAACTTGCGTCCACTGTACCCGCAGTAGCGGCCAACAGTTTGGGAGTGAGTACGATGGTATTGCTTAACACTAAAAAGGGCCGCCCTATCGATCAATAGAGAGGGCGGCGGCTTTTAAAGCATTATTGATTGAGCAATTTATTGAGCTGATCGAGATTTTCCGCATCTTCGTCCGATAGATTATCTTTCAGCAACTGATTGATTTCCTCACCGGCTTTATCGCGCAAGAGATCCTCAACCTGATCAATAAAGGGCTGGAAAACTTCCCCGGCTAGTTCAGCACCTGTTACACCACCGCTCTCGACACCCAAATCACGACGAATCACATCTTGCATTTGATAGCTTTGATTCTCAATTAATGGAGAATACACCTCGGTTTTAACATTGGTAAATTTAAGCTGACGGATAATAAATTTAGGTTGTTCACCATCAGCCTCTACCTGCTCTTCTGATTGCTGCCCACTACTTAAAGCATCTAAGCGTTTTTTCAGCTCTTGTATATTCGTATTGCCACTGGCTTGTTGTTCTAGGGTTAAAGTTACCCCATCGATCAACACTTCATCAAAGATCAATACTCCCGACTCCACACTATTAGGGTCAAAATCAACAGCAATCTGATTTAATGCAAACAGATTTGGCTGATCAAATCCCGGATAGTTTTCAATTTCGAAGCCATGCAATTCAGTTCTAGCCTGACTTAAACTGAAATTAACATCGTCAACATTAACCGAGGTTTGCAAGACGTCGGATCCGGTAGACTCAATCGCCGAGACGATAAATCCATCAATATTGCGATACACCCAATACGAGCACCCACCGACTACCAGCACGATAACCGCTAATATGATAAGAATAATTTTTAACGCTTTCATAACTTCATCCTTTTAATAAAAATTCATAACTCACATCTATAAACGCGGCTTATTAACCTAGTCATTGGATTGTTCATTTAATTGCTCTAAAGCTTGACGAGCTTTATCCAGCTCCGCCTCGACAGAGTTGGCAATAGCATCCCAGCCACCGACGATTACCGCATTAGCTTTTTGCACCATAGCGCCGACGGTTTCGTCTTCCAGTGCACCTAGTGTTTGAGCCTGTTGATCCACCTTCACCTGTAAAGCCGTGATTGCCTTTTGCTGCTCCACCAAGTCAGCTTGTAGCTCTAATTGTCGCTGGTGGCCCAGATAAAGCAAGCCCGCTTCAATGGCAACCACGAGAAACAACACAAACGTCAACAGATTTCGCATGGTAAATATGCCCCCAGAAACATGATTTTCCCGCTAAAAACCCCTATCATAGCCTGAGATTTCACTAGGTACTAGCCAGCTAAGACTATGGAAAACAGTATAACTCTGACAATTTTAGGTTTGTTCGCCCTAACGCTAACGATTGGTATTTTTGCGCTGATTATTACAGCTATCGTTCTGTACTTTATTGACGTAAACCAAAGTTCTCATACTATCCGACGAAATTATCCGGTTATTGGTCGATTTCGGTATATTTTCGAGCATCTTGGCGAATTTTTCCGGCAATATTTCTTTGCTATGGACCGTGAAGAAATGCCTTTTAATCGAGCGGAACGTTCTTGGGTGTATCGTTCGGCCAAGAATGTTGATGCTAATATTGCTTTTGGCTCCACCCGAGATCTGTCCTCAGCGGGCTCAGTCATGTTTCTCAATGCCGCTTTCCCTACACTGGAAAAAGATGCGGCCCTACCGGCTGATATCACACTGGGCCCCTATTGTCGCCAGCCCTATACAACTCAATCACTGTTTAGCATAAGTGGCATGAGTTACGGGGCACTGTCTGCGCCGGCGATCAAAGCTCTGTCGGCTGGCGCTAAACAGTCTGGCTGTTGGCTAAATACAGGCGAAGGCGGCCTCTCTCCTTTTCACCTTGAGGGTGGCTGCGACCTTGTTTTTCAAATTGGTACCGCAAAATATGGCGTGCGAGACAAAGACGGGCACCTCAGTGATGATAAGTTGCGCGGGCTGGCCGCCATAGAACAAGTGAAAATGTTTGAGGTTAAACTCAGCCAGGGCGCAAAACCCGGCAAGGGTGGTATCTTACCGGCTGAAAAAGTCTCTCGCGAAATTGCCGATATTCGCGGCATCGTTGAAGGTCACGCGTCCATCAGCCCCAATGGCCACCCAGATATACGCTCAGTAGAGCAACTGCTAGATTTGCTGGAGCATGTACGCGAAATCACCGGCAAGCCGGTCGGCTTTAAGTCAGTCATTGGCGACAAGCAATGGTTAAAAGATTTAGTGGCAGCCATTACCCAACGGGGTATTGACCGTGCACCCGACTTTATCACCATCGACAGTTGCGATGGCGGAACAGGCGCCGCACCCCAGCCACTGATGGATTATGTGGGACTTCCGCTCAAAGAGAGCTTGCCTTTTGTCTGCGATTTACTAACCGAAGCAGGTCTACGCGAACGGATTAAAATCATAGCATCGGGAAAACTCATCACTCCATCGAAGGTCGCCTGGGCAATTGCCGCAGGTGCAGATTTTACGGTGAGCGCCCGCGGTTTTATGTTTGCTTTGGGCTGCATACAAGCGATGCAGTGTCACAAAAACACCTGCCCTACAGGGGTGACAACTCACGATCCGAAATTACAGAGGGGTTTAGTCCCTAAAGACAAAGCTGAACGTGTCGCTCATTACCAACGCAATATGACTTATGGCGTCGGTATGCTGGCCCACGCTTGTGGTGTGTCCGAACCTAGAAAATTAAAACGCCAACACGTCCATATTGTCACCCAGAGCGGCCTCTCGGCGCCTATGAGTGAAATCTACCCAGAACCCATTCGCTTAATCAATGATGGCGCCCCTACTGACGTTTCGGCCTCGAATTCAGATACGGCGGAGGAAATCTTATGAAAAAATTATGGTTATTACTTTTTATTGCTCCATTACTGGCAACTGCGACTGCCTATGCCCAGCCGCCCCAATCCATAACACCGCAAATTCGTGATTTAAGCTGGACCGATGAAAGTTTCTTAAACACCCAGCGCAAGCGTATCGCCAGGCTAGCCGGAGAGAAAATTGGCGCACCTATTCGCGGCACTAAAGCTGATCTAACTACTTTGCAGCGCATTATCGAACGCGAATTGATCAGTCAATCAGACACCTCCATGCAGCAAGCTCTGGGCGTCGCTTTAGGCGATGCGTTAATGAACGAAGAGTCCGAACTGGAATGGAAAGTTTACGAAGATAAAAAAGGACATTCGCGCGCCCTATGCGCCATGAGTGTTAACGAGTGTTTGTTTCCCGTTACCATGCTATCAAGACGTATGAAAGTTGGCCTCAAGCCAGACGTGAAAAAAATCTATCTCGAGGCACTCTACCTAATCGCCGACTCACTGCCCCCGCTACCCTATGGCGGTAAGCGTGAGTATTCTATTTATTGATGGACGCATTTATAAACGCCACAGTGGCTGTCGCTATTGCTGAGATTGGAGACAAAACGCAACTACTGTCAATTTTGTTAGTAGCACGCTTTGCCAAGCCATTGCTCATTTGTGCCGGCGTGTTGGTCGCCACGGTAGTAAACCATGGCCTGAGTGCTTGGCTAGGCGCGGAGCTTACCCACTGGATACCGAACACTTGGTTACCCTGGATAATTGGCTGCAGTTTTCTCGCTGTTGCGGTGTGGACGTTGATTCCCGATAAGGTCGATGAGAACGATCAACGTTTTAGTAAGCTCGGCGCTTTCGGCGCCACGTGTATTGTCTTTTTCTTAGCCGAGATGGGTGATAAAACCCAGGTTGCCACAGTCCTTTTGGCCGCCCATTACTCACAAGCGTTAATGGCCGTCATTCTGGGGACTACCCTGGGCATGCTTATTGCCAATATTCCTGCTATTTACGGTGGCGCCTGGTTGCTGCAAAAATTTCCCATTCAATGGTTTCACCGAGCAGCGTTTGTGATTTTTCTTATTTTTGCACTGATTAGCTTTTACCACGGCACTATGGCAGTGTTATCTGCATCACCAGCATAAGATTTTGTTACCCGCTAGAGGTAGGCTTTGATTTTTTCAGCGTAACGGGCCAGGTCATCGGCCTCGGCAGGTTTTGCGTTGGCAAAATCAAGCTCTTGCATTTCATCCATAGGGATTAAATGCAAATGTGTGTGTGGCACTTCAAGCCCGGCTATAATCACAGCCACGCGAGTTGCCGGAAAGGCTTGCTGCATAGCCTTGGCTACTTTTTTACTCACCACCGACAAGTGGGCAATGGTAGCATCAGGCAAATCATACCAGTGATCTACTTCCTGTTTAGGAATCACCAACACATGGCCTTTTTTGAGTGGTGCTATCGTCATAATAGCCACAGATTCTTCATCTTCCCAGACAAAATTTCCAGGCAACTCCCGCGCTATAATTTTAGAAAAAACACTCGCCATACTTCACCTCTCAATATTTGTATCAAACGACAATCGATCATTCAATGAACGGGCTAATAAACCGCCACGCCTAACTTTAATAACTCACGCGTTAGTAGCTCATCAATATTATCGAGCTGCGATAACGTAAGTTCAATTATTGCGATGCGGCTGTGCAACAAACTCTCACGCTGCGCCAGCTTAGTCGCCAACACATCGGGACTGGGTGCATCCGGCCAATAGAGAATAACGGCGTTGGCACTGGGCAGGTAAAAATCTACGACACAACTGCTTGAGGAATCACTATTTATATACAGTGTGTAATCAACAGCATGTGCGATTCCCAATGTATAAAGCCAATTATCAATGCAAGTTAAAGCCGGTGCTTCAGCCGAGTGTCCATCCAAACACTGGGTTGCTCCCACCGTTAATCCCGACACCGCCCGCTGGAAACTCGCATCTTCCAACATAATCTCAGGCCAGGTCACAAAGGGGATCGCATTCGCTTCACCCTCGTGCTGCTGACCTCCTTTTTCTTTTCCTAAATCCGTCACTAACCAACCGTGAATATAAGGTTTTAGCCAGCCAATATTCGCCAATACACGGTTAATTAAACGAGCAGGTAAACCCGTTTTTTGTGCCAAAGTACGAGCGCTGAGCGGCGCCTCCGGCAACAGCCCCAGTACAGGATGTTCGCTAATACTGGCGGGCCACACAATATATTCGCCAAACCGAGGGTGGTTGGCATAGGTGCCCCCTTCAAAGCGCCCCTTGGCCGTCAACTGCCAATGGCTCTCTACTTTTACGATCCAGCCACTGTTGGCGAGCAGAATAAACAGCTCTTTACTCTCTTTGCCTATTTTCTTGGCCAAAGCGGTGGTCGATAGGTGCTTGGGGTGATTATCCGTCATGCATTTGCCTCTTATTCACCTCAGATTACCATAAAGATGAAAATATAGCTGGTCAAACGCTAACCAATGCTCTATACTTCGCCACCTTCAGTAAAGCCTCACCTTTGTTCGGCCATTGCGCCGCTCCCTGTGAAGATCGCAACACGCGACTTGAGTAAGTGTATCGAGGTACTACTGATTGATTGGAGAAAAAAGCTCCAGGATGTCACCTTGAGATGTGCTTACAGTCCTCCCGGCAGGTCAATACCTGCTCCTGTTATGTGCGAAGGCCCGTGCCTTCAGGAATGACACGCAAGGCGCCCACGCTCCATAACATGCCCACTAGCGGCTGACTCACTAATACTGGCTATTTTTGCCAGAATGGAACTATTTGAATGCAAAATGAAAATCTATCTTTTGCCGATTTGGGTTTAGCCCAATCGGTTCTCGAAGCTGTGCAAAAAATCGGCTACGAAACCCCCTCTCCTATTCAAGCGGAGGCCATTCCAGCCCTGCTTTCAGGCCGCGACATTGTCGGCCTAGCGCAAACCGGCACCGGTAAAACCGCAGCCTTTGCCCTGCCCATGCTATCCCAGCTGGACCCTACTAATAAAAGCACCCAAGCTTTGGTGCTTGCCCCAACTCGCGAACTGGCCATTCAGGTGGCCGAGGCCTTAAGCAGTTACGCCAAGGGCTTAAGCGGATTTCAGGTACTGCCGCTATACGGCGGTCAAGATATGCGCGGACAACTGCGTCAGCTTAAACGTGGCGCTCAAGTTGTTGTCGGCACCCCAGGTCGTGTTATGGATCACTTGCGCCGTGGCAGCTTAGACTTGTCAGGTCTGCGTAACTTAGTGCTCGATGAAGCCGATGAAATGTTGCGTATGGGTTTTATCGATGATGTGTCCTGGATTTTAGAACACACCCCAAGTACTCGCCAAACGGCTCTGTTCTCGGCCACTATGCCGAAAGAAATTCGTCGTGTTGCCAGTACTTACTTAAAAGACCCACAAGAAATTAAAGTGGCGCGGGAAAGTACTACCGGCACGAACATCGAACAAACTTATTGGACCGTTAGCGGCACTAATAAACTAGATGCACTGACACGTATACTGGAAGTGGAAGAATTTGACGGTGTGATTATTTTTGTTCGCACCAAAACCGCCACAGTGGAGCTTGCCGAAAAGCTTGAGGCGCGAGGCTACAGTGCTGCGGCCATTAACGGCGACATGAATCAGGCGCTACGTGAGCGCGCCATTGAGCGCTTAAAAAACAACAAGCTGGATATTCTGATAGCCACAGACGTTGCCGCACGCGGTATTGATGTGACTCGAATCAGCCATGTTGTGAACTATGACATTCCTTACGATAGTGAAGCCTATGTACACCGCATTGGTCGTACTGGTCGTGCCGGTCGTTCAGGAAAGGCGATTTTGTTTGTAGCACCACGCGAAAAACGCTTGCTGTACGCCATTGAAAAAACCACGGGTAAACGTATTGAGCCAATGACTCTGCCTAGCGGCAGCGCAGTGACTGATGCCCGCACCAGTCAGTTCATGCAGGGCATAACCGATGTGCTGCAAAACGAAACCGACCTGAGCTTTATCGAAGAATTATTGGTCAACTACTCCAATGAGACCGGTGAAACTCCAGAACGCATCGCTACAGCTTTGGCGTTTATGCTGCAAAAAGAACGTCCGCTGCAAGTAAAATTTGCCGACATCAAACCCTCGCGTGAGCGCGAACGTGATAGTGGACCGCGGGCTGATCGCGGCGAACGCCGCCGTCGTAGCTCAACGCCAGATGAAGGCATGAAGCGTTTTCGTATTGAAGTAGGTCGCACTCACGGTGCTCGCCCAGGCGATATCGTCGGTGCAATCGCCAACGAAGCGGGTCTTAGTAGCCAGCAAATTGGTCAAATCACGTTGTTTGATAAATTCTCAACTCTCGATTTGCCTGCCGACTTATCGGGCTCGCAAGAGCAAAAAATCGCACGTATTCATGTGCGTGGACAAGTGTTATCCATAAGCGCTGACCGAGGCCCTGCCCCACGCAAAGGCAAGCCAAAGTTTAAAGGCAAGAAGAAACAAGCCTAAGCGATCAAAAAAAGGCCCGGAAATTCCGGGCCTTTTTTTATCTATTAAAATATCCAAACCAAAATTATTATCGTGAAAATAGTTAGGTGTATTGCAAGGTAACGGCATCCGCCCCAAAATCATCACGTAGACGCTGCAACAACTCATCATCGGGGCGCACACTCCACTCCCGACCCAGGGTTATTTGGCAACGAGCATCCGAGCGACAATAATCGATAACAATTGGGCAGCGACCATCCCGGTAGGGCTCAAGACATTGGTGCAAATCTTTACCGACCGTATGATTTAATTTCCCTGCATTAAGCACCAGCTTTAAGGCACGCGCTTTGTCTTGCCGCACTTCCGCCAAGTGCTTAACATTATCAGCTGACATTTTTAACGCATTATTATAGTCGTCAAATTTTACCTGCCCCTCAACCACCACAAGGGCATCTTTCACAATGAGCTCGCGACACTCGTTAAAAGTATCGGAAAATACTGCAATTTCAATTCGCCCGGTGCGATCATCCAAGGTAATAAAGGCCATGGTGTCACCGCGTTTAGTTTTCATGGTGCGAGTTGCCACCACCAAGCCACCCACCCGCTGCGCATTTTTATCAGCTGCCAGATTACTAATACGCGTTGACACCAAATGATTGATCTCATGCTCGTATTCATCAATGGGGTGGCCAGTTAAATAAAGACCCAGTGTTTCATTCTCAGCCTGTAAGCGTTCTTTCATTGACCAGGGTCGTACACGGGCAAATTCTTTATAAGTATCTTCTAAATTGTCTGAACTGGGCACTACCTCGCCGAATAAATCTGTCATGCCAGCACTGGCATTAGCAGCACTTTGCTCTGCCGCCTTTACAGCTTCAGCGATTGCGGCGAACATAACGGCGCGATCTTGATCCAGCCCACGCCCAGGGCCTAAATTGTCCGCAGCACCAGAGCGAATCACCGCCTCTAATGCGCGCTTATTCACCTTGCGCGAATCAATGCGGGCACAGAAATCAAACAAATCTTTAAAGGGGCCACCTTCATTGCGCGCCGCAATAATACTATCTACCGGGCCTTCACCAAGGCCCTTAATAGCCCCGAGTCCGTAAATAATATGGTTATTGTCATCCACTGCAAACTTCAGCTCACCGCGGTTAACGTCAGGGGGTAACAGGGTCAACCCCATGGTGCGGCACTCTTCAATGAAGGTCACCACTTTATCGGTTTTATCCATATCCGAGCTCATGGTGGCCGCCATAAAGTGAGCTGGATAATGGGTTTTCAACCATGCGGTTTGATAGGAAACCAATGCGTAGGCGGCAGAGTGGGATTTGTTAAAACCATAACCGGCAAACTTTTCCACCAAGTCAAAAATCTTCATCGCCAAGGTGGCGTCAATGCCTTTCGACTTCGCCCCCTCTTCGAAGCTGACCCGTTGCTTAGCCATCTCTTCGGGTTTCTTTTTACCCATAGCGCGGCGCAACAAGTCGGCGCCACCAAGACTATAGCCGGCCAGCTCCTGAGCTATCTGCATGACCTGCTCTTGATAAACAATAACCCCATAAGTGGGCTTGAGGATAGGCTCTAAGAATTCATGCTGATATTTGGCATCGGGATAGGCAACCTCGGCCTTACCGTGTTTGCGGTTAACAAAGTCTGTCACCATGCCCGAATCCAAAGGGCCAGGCCGAAATAGTGCTACCAGGGCAATCATATCTTCCAGATTGTCTGGCTTGAGGCGTTTAATCAGATCCTTCATGCCGCGCGATTCAAGCTGAAAGACAGCCGTGGTTTCCGCACGCTGTAATAGCTTAAAAGTTTCGGCGTCCTGCAGGTCAATCTCTTCTATCACCAGCGGCCCATCGCCTTGCTTTTCACGCTGGGCGTTAATCATTTCCATTGCCCAGTCGATAATAGTCAGTGTACGTAAGCCGAGAAAGTCAAACTTAACCAGACCGGCCTCTTCCACATCGTTTTTATCGTACTGGGTAACCAACCCTTTACCATTTTCATCACAATACAAGGGAGAGAAATCGGTAAGCTTATTGGGAGCAATGACTACACCACCGGCGTGCTTACCGACGTTACGAGTTAAGCCTTCCAGCTTAATCGCCATTTCCCATATTTCATGGGCGTCGGCATCGGTTTCCAGCATTTCTCGCAGCTGTTCAACCTCTTCCAGGGCAACTTTTAACGTCATGCCTGGTGTAGGAGGTATAAGCTTAGACAGCTTATCGGCCAAGCCATAAGACTTACCCAGTACGCGTGCTACATCGCGCACCACAGCCTTAGCGGCCATGGTTCCAAAGGTGATAATTTGGCTGACCGCTTCACGTCCGTATGCATCGGCCACGTAACTGATCACCCGGTCGCGATTCTCCATACAGAAATCGACATCAAAGTCAGGCATGGAAACCCGTTCCGGGTTCAGGAAACGCTCGAACAGCAGGTCGTATTGCAGAGGGTCGAGATCGGTGATTTTAAGCGAATAGGCCACCAGCGAGCCCGCACCCGAACCACGACCCGGACCAACCGGAATGGCGTTATCCTTGGCCCATTGGATAAAGTCCATAACGATAAGGAAATAACCTGGAAATCCCATTTGCAAGATGATATCGAGTTCAAATCGCAGACGATCTAAATAGGACTGCCGTTTTGCATCATATTCAGGGTCTTGTTTATCGAGAATTTTTTCCAGTCTGTCGTCCAGGCCATCATGGCAGACTTTTTCCATAAACTGGTTTTCTGTCATGCCCTCAGGAATGGGGTATTGAGGCAAAAAGTATTCGCCCAGATGAATATTCACCGTGCAACGTTTGGCAATTTGAACCGAGTTAGCCAACGCTTCGGGAATATCACTAAAAAGCGCCTGCATTTCTTCTGCGCTGCGTAGATATTGCTGCTCGCTGTAGCGCCGCTCTCGCCTGGGGTCATCAAGAGTGCGACTATCGGCAATACAAACCCGAGCCTCATGGACTTCAAAATCATCCGCACTTAAGAAACGAACATCGTTAGTCGCTACGACTGGGCATTGCAATTCACCAGCCAGTTCAACAGCTGAATGTATATAACTCTCTTCGTATTCACGGCCAGTTCGCTGCAACTCCAGATAATATCGGTCAGGGAATTCAGCCATCCAGCGCTCGGCATTACTTCGCGCCTGCGCTTTGCGCCCAGCCAGCAAATCCATACCCACATCACCCTGACGACCGCCTGACAAAACAATCACGCCATCGGCATGGTCACTAATCCAATCTCGCTGAACAAACGCGACGCCTTGCTGTTGCCCCTTTTGATAGGCCAGAGAAATAAGCTTTATGATATTTTTGTAGCCGGCATCATTCATGGCCAGTAACGTAATAAACGAGGGTTTTGCTTCGCTATCGGCGCCAGCAATCAAAAAGTCACTGCCGACAATGGGCTTAATGCCCGCACCTTGCAACGCTTTGTAGTACTTAATTAAACCGTAAAAATTAGTTTGATCGGTGACGGCACAAGCAGGCATACCCTGTTCTTGCAGACGGGCCGCCAAAGGTTTAATACGAATCACACTGTCGGACAGTGAATATTCAGTATGCAAGCGCAGGTGTATAAAAGTGGCAGTCATAAAGGCTTAAAAGATTTCTAGTTGTTCTATCAGCCGTTTAACCGGGCCAAAAGATGTGCGATGAATGGGACTTGGCCCAAGGCTATCCAAGGCCGCCATATGTACCTTAGTAGGGTAACCTTTATGACCGGCAAAGCCGTAGCCCGGGTAGGTTTGATCAAAGGCGATCATTTCACGGTCTCGAGTCACTTTGGCCAAAATAGAGGCCGCGCTAATGGATGCTACCCGTGCATCGCCCTTAACCACGGCCTCTGCACTGAATTGCCAGCTCGGAATTTTATTGCCATCCACTAGCACATGCTCTGGCGTGACCGCTAAGCCTTCAACCGCTCGTTTCATGGCCAGTAAGCTGGCTTGCAGGATATTTATTTGATCGATTTCTTCGACACTGGCGCGTGAAATACACCAACTCAGCGCCTTAGCCTGTATTTCAACAAACAATTTTTCTCGCTTGCGTTCTGTTAACTTTTTGGAATCAGCCAAGCCCTCGATAGGGTTATTCATATCCAAAATTACCGCAGCGGCTACGACATCACCAGCCAGTGGGCCGCGCCCTACCTCATCGACGCCTGCGGATAAGTGCCCTTGATAAACACTGACAAATGGCTCCACTACTCTTGCCCTTTGATTAATTCTATCAGTGCAGCTGCCGCCGTTTGATTGGCATTACACTTTAAGCTTTGATGTTGCTGAGTAAAAGTTTCCACCAACTCGGCCGTTAATTCAGGTTGATTAAAATAGCGCAGCACTGCCTCTGACATTTGTTCAGGGTCGGCATCCGCCTGCAGAAGCTCTGGCACCACTTCCCGGTCGGCCAATAAATTAGGAAGTGACACAAATCGGACCAGTGCCATCGCCCGCATAATCTTGAACGACAACCAGGCCATTTTATAACTGACCACCATCGGTTTTTTTAAAAGCATAGCCTCTAAAGCCGTAGTACCCGACGCCAGCAGAACCACATCCGCCGCCGCCATCACGTCGTGCGATTGACCTTGCACCAAGGTAACCGGTAAATCACTGTGCGGGCCCAGCATTTGATGTAGCTGCTTGTAACGTTGGCCACTGGCTGCAGGCAATACAAACCTTAATCCGGGCCTTTGCTTTAGCATTAGTTTTGCTGCTTGAAAAAAAAGTGGCCCCAGCCGCTCCACTTCACTATGACGACTGCCTGGCATTAATGCCACCACAGCTGAGCTGGCATCCAGTTGAAGCTTTTTTCGGGCAGCGTGCTTGTCTGGCTGCATGGGAATACTGTCGGCCAAGGGGTGGCCAACAAATTTAACCGGCACTTGATGTTGTTGATAAATGGCAGTTTCAAACGGCAATATGGTTAGCATTAAATCCACCGCGCGTTTAATTTTTTTAATTCTGCCTGAACGCCAAGCCCACACCGATGGGCTGACATAATGTACGGTTTTAATACCCGACTTACGCAAATTTTGCTCGAGTGTTAAATTAAAATCGGGTGAGTCGATTCCGATAAACACATCCGGCGCCTGTTCACTGAAGTGCTCAAACAAGAAACGACGAATTTTTAATAGCTCGGGTAAGCGCTTTAACGGATCGATCAACCCCATTACCGCCAAACGATCTTGCGGAAAAAAAGAATGAAAGCCTTCGGCTAACATTTTGGGTCCACCGATACCTGAGAACTCAACGTGGGGGTAATGATGTTTAAGGGCTTGAATCAGCCCTGCTCCAAGCAAGTCACCGGAAGCCTCGCCCGCTACAATACCGATTCGAATGGTACGGTTCATAATAGAACTAGCGGACAATACCGCGTTTGGATTGGCGCAAAGAGTCAATCATTAATTGAACATCGCTGCAATCTTGTGCTAGAACTTGCAACTGTGACAATGCCTCATCAACCGTTAGACCACGACGATAAATTATTTTAAACGCTCGGTTAATAGCAGCCACTTGTTCCTTACTATAACCTCGGCGCTTCAACCCTTCCGAGTTTACACTTTTAGCAGCAGCGGGCGCGCCATTGACCATCACATAAGCGGGTACATCTTTACCGATAGCACTGCCCATACCGGTAAAACTGTGCGCACCGATATTGCAATACTGATGCACCAAGGTAAACCCACTGAGTATGGCCCAATCGCCAACAATAACATGGCCAGCTAACGCTGTATTGTTGACCAAAATACAGTGATTACCGACCACACTGTCGTGACCAATATGGGCATAGGCCATGATTAAATTATCATCGCCAATAGTGGTTTCACCGCGATCTTGTACAGTACCACGATGGATCGTGACCCCTTCACGGATAATATTATTATCACCAATGATTAACCGTGTGGGTTCACCATCGTATTTCAAATCGGGGGTATCTTCCCCCACCGATGAAAACTGATAAATTTGGTTGTTGCACCCAATTATGGTCGGGCCTTTTAAAACCACATGCGAGGCAATACGACTGCCGGTACCAATAACCACACCGGGCCCAATGGTAGTCCAGGGCCCGACCTCGACATCCTCTGCTATTTGGGCATCGGGATGAATAATTGCGCTTGAATCTATCAAGTTAGCCATAGCTTGCTTTGATTACCTTAGACCTTGCGGTCCGCGCACAATATCGTCGCCGATGCAGCCAGCTCACCGTCCACCGTTGCCTGGCATGCAAACTTCCAAATACCACGCTTAGAAGACACAACCCGAGAAGCCAAGGTGAGGCGATCTCCAGGAATAACCTGACGCTTAAAGCGTACATCGTCAATGCCGGCAAATAGATAAATTGACCCATCTTCTGGCTTTTTATCCATGGTTTTAAAGCCCAATACCCCTGAGGCTTGAGCCAGAGCTTCCAAAATCATCACGCCGGGAAATACCGGGAAATCAGGGAAATGGCCGTTGAATACCTCCTCGTTTCCAGTGATATTCTTATAAGCGACGATTGACTCGCCCTCGACCAACTCAACCACACGGTCTACCAGCAAAAAAGGGTAACGGTGCGGCAAATATTGGCGAATTTCGTTTACGTCCATCATTAGCTTGCGGCCTTTGCGTCAATGCGCTTTTCAATAACCAGAAAACCGGTTAATTAAGTCTTGTCGTTGTTGTTTTCCAAAGCCTTCACTCTGGATGCCAAATCATTTAATTGATTAAACCGAACTGCATTTTTACGCCACTCTCTTGAAGGCATAGCACTGGTGCCAGAGGAATAGCTACCGGGCTCCAAAATTGATTTGGTGACCATGGTCATACCCGAGATGTGTACATTGTCGGTGATTTCTAGATGACCGGCAACGCCTACTGCACCGGCAAAGGTACAATTTTTTCCAACCACAGTGCTGCCCGCAAATCCACAGTTGCCCGCAATCGCGGTGTTATCACCGATAACACAATTGTGAGCAATATGTACCTGATTATCGATAATTACACCATTGCCGATAACGGTATCGTTGAGAGCGCCACGGTCAATGGCTGTAGAGGCACCGATTTCGACTCGATTGCCAATTTGTACGGATCCAAGTTGGTGAATTTTACGCCACCCACCTTGCACTCGATCGGGTGCATACCCAAAACCGTCGCTACCAATGACTGTATTGCTGTGTATAACACAGCTGTGACCGATAATAACATCGTGATAAATGCTCACATTGGCCAATACACGGCTACCGTCACCAATGTGGGCACCAGCGCCTATGACAACACCAGGCCCGAGTTTCACTCCAGATTCAATAACCACTCGCTCACCAATCACGACATTGGGGCCGACCTCGGCACTTGAATCTACCTGAGCCGATTCAGCCACCACTGCAGAGGGGTGAACACCTGGATTGTGCGTTAAAGATTTATCGAATAGATGACTCAGCGTGGCATAGGCAAAATAAGGGTCATCAACGATTAGCTTATTACCGGCAAACAGATGGCCATCTGCCTCACCTAAAATCACCGCACCGGCGTTGCAATCGGCCAAGAGACTGCGAAAACGTGACTGAGCCAGAAAACTGACCTGATCATTTTCCGCCCGCCCCAAACCAGCAATGCCGGTTATCAATAAACCGGCATTGCCTTCAAGCCTTGCTGATAAGGCATCCGCTATTTCACGGAGGGTATAGGAAGTCACGAATATTCCCGTTATTTACTCGGCGTCGTTTAGCTTTTCTACCAACAGAGCCGTAATATCGTGGTCTGGATCGGCGAAAAAGACCGATTGAGCATTGATGATCATACCGATTTTTTCATCTTTGGTCAGCTGCTCCAAGATCGCAGGGATCTTTGGCTGAAGCTGCTGCTGCACTTTTTGCAGGATTTGCTGCTGCTCTGACTGCATTTTCTTTTGTGCCAGCTCATAATCAGCCCGCAGGTATTCCACTTTTTTGCGGTGCTCAGCCACTTGGTCTTCCGACCAGGTCATACTGTCTTTTTCAGCTTTACCTTGCAACGCCTGCAGATCGGCTACCAAACTTTCTACTTTTGCGCGAAGAGCGGTAAATTCTGCGTTTTTCTGCAGACCATCAACTGTTTTTTTAGCCAAATCAGTGGCCAACATGGCGCGCTGGGCATCCAAGACGACTACCTTGCCTTCCGCCAATGCGCCTACGCTGGTCACCATCAGTGCGCTGGCCAGTAAAATTCGCTTAATAAATGTCACAATACATCCCCTTAATTATCGTAAGTTATGAGTTGATTTATAAATACTGATTTAAAATGTTTGCCCAAGTGTAAAGTTGAAGCTTTTCTCATCGTCATACTCGTTCTTTTGCAAGGCATCCGAAATAGAGAAAGTCATGGGGCCGAAGGTGGAAATCCACGTTAAACCAAGACCGGCAGAAATGCTCAACTTTTTCACATCAAAGTCATAACAGTTTAACTGAGTGGAGGCACAATTGGTGTCAAACACATTGCCGGCATCAATAAAGAATGCTGCTTGGAAAGTACGCTGATCCTCAATAAAAGGCAGCGGGAAAATCACCTCGGCGGTAGTTTCCACCAAGAAGTTCCCACCGAACGATCGGGTTTCTTCGTCAATAACCCCACCGGCTCCTGTGATTAGCTGGCCAGGTCGACAGGTCGTACCAGAGGCGTAACCCAGCGTTGGATCTTCACAGAGTACAGCATAATTACCGTATTCTTCATTGTCATCCACCACACCATCACCGTTAATATCATCCCAAAGCATGGCAGGCATATACGAAGACTCGGCATAAGTGCCACGAGGGCCTAAGCTGTTACGCTCAAAGCCACGGACCGACCCAAAACCGCCGGCGTAAAAGTGCTCAAAGAAAGGCAGCTCTTCAGTTTTACCGTAAGAGTCGGCCCAGCCAATATTGCCTCGTAAACGCAGGGTTAAATGACGGGTTAAGGGCTGAAAAAATTGGGCGCTGTAGGTTAGCTTATAATATTCGAGGTCACTGCCCGGCAGCGAAACCTCTGCACGTAATTGTTGTGAGCTTCCGCGTGTTGCCAAAATACCACGGTTCAATGTCGACTTAGCCCAAGAGAAATTGGTCGTGAAGTTATGAAACTCAGTACCGTGCACGTCCAGGAAGCCCGGTTCGCCACGAATACCGTCGATATCATCATCAAAGCTCGTGGGGACAGGCATGGTGTCATAATTCAAGGTCGGGTAATCGCCTGTGGTTTTGCCTTCGATTAGATCCAGCCAGTCACTTTGCGTAATATATTCAGAGCCTGTTGCGTACAGGGGGGTATTGAAAATTTCCCGCACCGAATAACTGTTGGGAATAACTTCTAAGTTACGAAACCCCACATCAAAGCTTAAACGCTCAATTTCGGAAATTGGGTACCCAAATTGCACTGCCCCGCCAAGAATATTGGTACTGTAACCGGCAATGTTAATTTGCGCATAGTCGCTCGACTGGTAGTACAGACTAATGCCGCGGCTTACCCCATCCGGAGTAAAGTACGGGTCATTGTAATTGAAGTTATAAGAAGTTTGATAAGCGGAGTGACTGGCTGAGATGCCAACCTGCTTACCCGTACCAAACCAGTTGTTTTGTTGAATACTCCCAGACAATAGAAGGCCAGACAGGTCTGCATAACCAATCTGCAGCCCCATGCTGCCCGATGGTTGCTCTTCAACGGTAAAATCGACATCAACTTGGTCGGGCACTCCAGGCACTTCAACCGTATCGACATTCACCTCTTTAAAGAAGCCCAGTCGTTCCAAGCGAACTTTTGAATGTTCAATTTGCGAGGTAGACGCTGCACCACCTTCCATTTGACGCATTTCACGGCGCAAAACTTCATCTTGCGTGGTGGTATTGCCGCGAAAATTAATGCGCCGAACATAGGCACGTTTTTTCGGATCGATAAAAAACGTCACTTTAACGGTTTTATCTTCATCGTTACGTTCGGGTATGCCTTCGACCTCGGCAAAAGTAAAACCTTCATTTCCCAAGCGGTTGGTTATGTATTCCGAGGAGCGAGTCATCAAAGCTTGTGAAAATGTTTGATCCTCACGCATTAAAATCATACGTCGAATCAGTCGCTCATCAATGGCGGGGTCACCGGCTAGATTCACGTCGCTGACGGTGTAAATATCGCCTTCAGTGATATTTAATGTGAGATAAACTTTTGATTTGTCTGGGCTCAAAGAAACTTGGGTCGAATCGAGACTAAAGGCGAGGTAACCACGATCTAAATAATAGGATTCAATGCGCTCAATATCACCGGTTAATTTTTCTTTGTTGTATTTATCATCGCCCATAATCCAAGAGAACCAGCCGGTAGTTTGTAGCTCAAACAAATCCAGTAATTCCTCGGTGGCAAAAGCTTCATTGCCAATAATATTGATCTTTTTGATGCGGGCGGTTTCACCCTCATCTACTTTAACTAAAACTTTAACTTGATTGCGCGGCAAGTCTTCTACTTCCAAGTCCACCGAAGCGCCATAACGACCTTGACCGATATACTCGCGTTCTAGAGCTTGGCTGATCATATTCAAAGTGGCACTTTGATAAATTTGACCTTCTGACAAACCACTGTCGGTCAAACTTTCCATCAATTGATCGGTTTTAATAACCTTGTTGCCCTCAATGAGAATCTCATTAATGGCTGGTCGCTCTTTGACCACCAAGACCAAAACACCCGCATCCTGACCGATTGAAACATCGGTAAATAAGCCGACTTTAAAGAGCTCGCGAATAGCGTTTTGGATATCAACGTCCGTCAGAGTGTCCCCAACGCGGACAGGCAGTGCGCTAAAAACGGTACCGGCGGACACCCGCTGGAGCCCCTCCACCCTAATATCGTTCACCCGGAAAGACTGGGCTTGTACGAGCGTAGAAAAAGCAAGGACAGCGATAAGGCCGATCAATCGTGTAACAACGTGTGTCATATAGTTCTTTCTATTGTTGAATTTCTCATCTGCTTCAACACAGAGTCCAGTAACACAGGCGCAACTTACGCCTGTGTGTTTGCAATCATTTCGGAGTTAGAGCCGCATAATATCGTTATAGAGCGCCAACAGAGTCAAACCAATTACCATCACAAGCCCCAACTGATACCCAACTACCTGCACTTTTTCCGATACAGGTTTGCCTTTTACCAGTTCTGCGAGGTAGTACATCAAATGACCACCATCCAACACAGGAATAGGGAGTAAGTTGAAGACACCGAGCATTACACTAAGAGCGGCCAGAAAGCGTAGAAAGCTACGCCAGCCATTTTCAGCCTCAGAACCCGCAACCTTAGCAATGGTGATAGCTCCACTCAAGTTTTTTGTGGAAATCTCTCCAAAAATCAGCTTCTTAACAGACATCAAAACAAAGGCAGAAGTTTCCCAGGTTCGGTCCACAGCGGCAATAAATCCTCCCACCACGGAATATTCCCAGTGTCGGATAAACTCATCGGGCCACTCATAGGGGGCAAATCCCATCCCTACCCGGCCGAACACCTCGCCATTTTCGCTGATTTGCTCAGGCGTCATGGATAAATTCTGTACCTGGCCACCGCGCTCAATGCGTACAGTAAAGGTCTGATCAGGCCTCGCTTTGACATAATCGATCCAGTCTTGGGCGCTGCCAATGGGTGTATTGCCTGCTTGAATTATCTTGTCATCGCTCTGCAATCCAGCGCGTTCGGCGGGCGAGCCTTCCAGCACCTGCCCGGCAATAGCGGGAACTTCCGGGATATACGGCGTTATGCCAAGACCGGCCAGCGGCTGCGGGTCTGCAGCGCCGCGCAGCCAAGCATTTAACTCCACCTCGGACTGGTACTGTAAATCCGATTGTGGGTAGCGAACGGTAAAGCTGAGCTGGCCGCTTTCACCCAACCTGCGCAGCAGTTGCTTTTGCACCTGCTGCCAGGAGGTGGTGGTGACGCCATCCACACTCAGTACTTCCTGGCCCACCTCAAGATTGGCCGCCGCCGCAACCGAGTTCGGGGCTACCTCGCCAATAATGGGCGCCACACCGCGCTCACCACTGACGACTAAAAGCAGCCAAAAAAACAAGACCGCCAATATCAAATTGGCAGCTGGGCCGGCCAGCACTACAGCAATGCGCTGACCAACACTTTTATTATTAAACGCTAGGTGTTTTTCTGACTCGGGCACCGGACCTTCGCGCTCATCCAGCATTTTGACGTAACCGCCCAACGGGATGGCCGAGAAGGCATATTCTGTACCCTGTTTATCCCGGCGACTGAACAGTACCTTGCCAAAGCCCACCGAAAAACGCAGTACTTTTACCCCGCAACGTCTAGCCACGTAAAAATGACCAAACTCATGCACGGTCACCAAAATTAAAATGGCAACGAAAAACCAAAACACCATTTGTACTATATTCACGTCACCCTCATTGTTTGGCGCTTATTTGTTGAATCGCGACCCGAGCACGCTGACGCGCGGACAAATCGGCTTGTTGGACAGCATCTAGGCTGACCGGTTCAGCGCTTTCCACACTATCGAGCACCGCCGCGATCACTTGGGCAATGTCATTAAATTGCAATTGGCTGGCTAAAAAAGCGGCCACGGCTTCTTCATTGGCGGCATTGAGTATGGCCGGACAAGTACCACCACGTTCGGCGGCTTGGCGCGCCAAAGTCATACAGGGGAAACGCTCCTCATCGAGCGCCTCAAAGTCGAGCCTGGCACTGCGCACCAAATCGAGCCGCTCTACTCCCGAGGGTAAGCGCTCGGGCATACCCAGTGCATGAGCAATAGGCGTTCGCATATCCGGGTTGCCCAGCTGTGCCAAGACTGAGCCATCCACATATTCTACCATTGAGTGGATAACGCTCTGCGGATGAATAACCACCTCGACATCCCGTGCGCGGGCATTAAACAGCCAGCAAGCCTCTATAAACTCCAACCCTTTATTCATCATAGTGGCTGAGTCTACTGAGATTTTCGGGCCCATACTCCAATTAGGGTGATTACAGGCCTGCTCGGGGGTGACTTGCGATAGCTGTGACAACGGCAGCTGGCGAAAGGGCCCACCCGAGGCCGTTAGCACGATTTTGCTGACCCCAAGCTCTGCCAGTGCAATTCCTTGAGCTAGAGGACCCGCTAAAGGTAAACACTGAAAAATAGCGTTGTGCTCACTGTCGATCGGTAATATCTGCGCGCCATGGGTTTTCGCTGCGGCCATAAACAAATGACCGGCCATCACCAACACTTCTTTGTTGGCTAAAAGCACACGCTTTCCGGCCTTTACAGCGGCAAAGGTGGGCAATAGGCCGGCGGCGCCAACAATCGCGGCCATTACCGTATCGACGGACGAATCTTGCGCTACAGCCACCAGCGCCTCGGTGCCGGACAACACTTCCACCTTTGAGCCCGAACGCTGCAACGCTTGGCGCAATTGCTCTGCCGCTCTCGGGTCGCTCATCACGGCGTACTGCGGTGTATAAGCCAAACATTGCTCGAGTAGTGGCTGCCAACGTGTAGCTGCGGTAAGGGCAAACACCTCAAATCGCTCCGGATGCCTTGCCAGTACATCTAATGTACTGACACCGATGGAGCCGGTGGAACCAAGAATGGTAACCCTCTGCATAGCTATCCCAGGGTCACATCAACGGCGGTTAAGGCCAAAGCAAACACAGGCACCGCCGCGGTCAGGCTATCGACCCGATCGAGCACTCCACCGTGGCCGGGCAGCAGAGCGCTGCTGTCTTTAATGCCGCGCTCGCGTTTAACCATACTCTCTAACAAATCACCTAGTACTGACACCAGTGAGGTCGGCAGTACCAGCGCTATAATGGCCCACAACGCCTGACCGGTAAAAAACCAAACCAGCAGCGCCAGGCATACATTGGCCGACACTCCACCCAAAAAGCCTTCCCACGTTTTACCCGGACTCACGTTAGGCGCGAGTTTGCGCTGTCCAAAACGGCGTCCAACAAAATAACCACCGATATCGGCTGTAGCCACCACTGCCACAATCATCAGCACGAGCCAGGCGCCCTGCTCTTGCAGGCGCACATAGCTTAATCCCGCCCAAGTGGGCACCAATACAAAAAAGCCCATCACCGCCCGTAGCGCCGGATGTCGCCAAAGCAGAGCGCTGGCGGGATACCCCTGCACCCAGAGCAATGCCAGAGCCCACCAAGTACAGCCAGCTATCAATATTGGACGGTAGTGTAGCTCCGCATCAATAGGGGTAGCCCCCCCCAGCGGCAGCGCTCCCACATAGAGTGCAGCCCCAGCAATAGCAGCGGCTTGAAAGATTACGTACAACCCCCGCTGCCACAGGGCAGTAAAGCCACACAGGTTAGCCCACTCCCAGGCGCTAATCAGCACAATGGTCGCGACGAATGCAGGAAATAACGGTATTGGCAGAAAAAATAAAACACCCAGAAAAACCGCGGCTAGCACTATAGCTGTTATTACACGCTGCTTAAGCATGGTGGCCACCGTGAGATTGGGGCTCACACTGCTCTTGGGTTTTCCCAAAGCGGCGCTGGCGCGAATGAAAATCTTGAGCGGCTTGTTTTAAATGATCTGCATTAAAATCTGGCCACAGCACGGGTGAAAAATGCAGTTCGGCGTAAGCGGCCTGCCACAATACAAAGTTACTGATACGCTGCTCCCCTCCTGTTCGCACCAACAAATCAACTTCAGGCATTTGCGCCAGAGCGGTACTCTGGGCAAAAGTCTGCTCATTAATGTCGGCACTTGTGATTTCTCCTGCTGCAACTCTGTCAGCCAGGCGCGCGGCAGCTTGAACTATATCCCAACGCCCACCGTAATCGGCTGCAATCACCAAGGTTGTTTTGGCCTCAGCCACATCGGTTAATTGCTCCGCTTTGGTGATAGCCGAGTTGAGTGCGGTGCTAAACTGACTTCTGTTTCCCACCACACGCAAGCGCACTCCGCGCTTTTTTAAGTCTTTAGCCTCGCGCTTGAGATACAACTGAAACAACGACATAAGCGCATCCACTTCTCGCTTTGGTCGTTTCCAGTTTTCACTGCTAAAGGCAAAGAGCGTTAGCACATCGACACCCAGCTCTTGGCACGACGACATCACCTCGCGAATACGCTCTACGCCTTCTTTATGGCCGGCAATACCAGAGAGATCTCGCTGCTTAGCCCAGCGATTGTTGCCATCCATAATGATGGCGATATGACGTAACGGACTGCCGGACACAACTCGCTCCTGGGCTGATGAATCTTGCCCCTATTAACAAAAAGCTGCCGAGCGTTATTGTGATAGTGCTGGCAAACTCGAGTGAGAGCCGGGCTGGGCCTGCCCGGCTCTACTGACTGTACTTAAACGGTCATTAGCTCCTGCTCTTTTTGAGCTAGGATTTTATCCACTTCAGCGATGTATTTATCGGTGATTTTTTGCACATCGTCCTGTGCGCGATGATCGTCATCTTCACTGATTTCTTTATCTTTAAGCAGTGCTTTCACATCAGACAATATATCGCGACGAACATTGCGAATGGAGACACGGCCATTTTCGGCCTCGGCGCGAGCCTGCTTAATGTAACCTTTGCGCGTCTCTTCGGTCAGAGCGGGCAGCGGCAGGCGGATATTGTCCCCTGAAGTGGATGGGTTTAAACCCAGGTTCGACTTCATAATGGCTTTTTCAATCTCTGGCACCATTTGCTTTTCCCAAGGTTTAACCGATAGGGTTCGAGCATCTTCTACCATAATGTTGGCCACTTGCGACAGCGGCGTATCAGCACCGTAGTAAGGTACAGTCAAACCGTCGAGCAAGCTCGGGTGCGCCCGGCCAGTACGAATCTTATTCAGGTTGTTACCCATAGCCACAACCGCTTTTTGCATTCTATCTTCGGCGTCTTTTTTCAAATCATTCAACATGGGTTACCCCCTCCTCAATCAAGGTGCCTTCGCTACTGCCCACTACAATATTCAGCAGAGCGCCACTTTTATTCATACGAAATACGCGAACTGGCATATCGTGTTCACGACACAGGCAGATCGCTGTTAAATCCATGACCCCCAGCTTATCCTCCAGCACTTTGTCGTAGGTAAGACGATCGTACTTGGTGGCTGTGGGGTCTTTCATTGGGTCGGCACTGTAAACGCCATCCACCTTAGTGGCCTTAAGGACAATATCGGCCTCGACTTCAATACCGCGCAAACAAGCGGCCGAATCGGTGGTAAAGAAAGGGTTGCCGGTACCGGCTGCGAAAATCACCACCTCTCCTGCGTTCAAGCAGCGGATAGCGTGGCGGCGATCATAATGCTCGACAATACCGCTCATGGGGATAGCGGACATAACACGCGAGGAGATATTAGAGCGTTCCAGCGCGTCACGCATGGCTAATGCGTTCATAACCGTCGCCAGCATGCCCATATGGTCGCCAGTCACCCGATCCAAGCCAGCGGCATTGAGCGCCGCCCCGCGAAATAGATTGCCGCCACCAATCACCAAGCCCACCTGCACTCCAATGCCGATCAACTGGCCGACTTCCAGAGCCATTTTATCCAATACTTTGGGGTCGATACCGAACCCCTCTGCGCCCATCAGCTCTTCACCGCTGAGTTTCAGCAATATCCGCTTATACTTTTTTTCACGAGGGTTGGCCATGGGTGCGCTCCTGACGAAGTGGTGACGAAAAACGGAGGGCAGTTTACAACAAAAGGAGGCCGGATGGGTATCCGACCTCCTTTTTAGGGAGCTTTATTCGATGGATCGAACAAAGAAGCCGCCAGGCGGCGAAGATTTGATCAACCTTTAGAGGCAGCTACCTGTGCGGCAACCTCGGCAGCGAAGTCAGTCTCATCCTTCTCAATACCTTCACCCACCTCAAGGCGAGTAAAGCTGGTGACAGTAGCGCCACCCTCTTCGGCCAGCTTGCCAACAGTCACTTCTGGGTTCTTAACAAAAGGCTGCTCCAGCAGGCTGCCTTCTTTCAGGAACTTCTTAATGCGACCGCCCATCATTTTCTCAACGATAGCCTCGGGCTTGCCCTCCATATCAGGCTGAGCCTTAATAATCTCTTTCTCTTTCTCAACGATGTCAGCTGGCATATCTTCTGGTCTTACAACCTGAGGATTAACCGCTACAACATGCATAGCTACATCACGCGCCAGCTCAGCGTTGCCGCCCTCGAGCTGAACCACAGCCGCCAAACGGTTGTTAGAGTGAACATACGCATCAATCACGCCACCCTCTACCAAGTTAACGCGACGAACATTGATGTTTTCACCAATTTTTTGAACTAGAGTTTCACGAGCAGACTCAAGCTCACCGGCCATCAGAGTGGCGACATCGGTTTGCTTGTCGGCGAACGCTTTTTCAACCACGGTGTTAACGAAAGCCAAAAAGCCTTCATCGCGAGCCACAAAGTCAGTTTCGCTGTTCACTTCAACCAGTACGGCGTAGCTGTTATCGTCGGCCACTTTGGCGCTAACAACACCGTCAGCAGCGGTACGACCGGCTTTCTTCGAGGCTTTCAAGCCGCTGGCCTTGCGCAGATTTTCAATTGCCAGCTCGATATCGCCACCGGCTTCTTTCAGAGCTTTTTTACACTCCATCATGCCAAGGCTGGTGCGCTCGCGCAGATCTTTAACCATTGAAGCAGAGATAGCTGCCATGTATCTATCCTCTCAAAATATATCTAAATTCGTTTGAAAAAAGGGGTAAACCACCGGTTTACCCCCCTTGAGTACAATCTAACCTGAAAAGATGACAGGTCAGTGGCGCTTACTCAGCGGCGGCTTCGCCGTCAGCTGCGACGTACTCGTCTTTGTTTGGCACGCTTTGCGCCTGTGCAGCGCCTTCGGCGCAAGCATCGGCAATCGCGGTTACATACAGGCGAATAGCGCGAATGGCGTCATCGTTACCTGGGATAACGTAATCAATGCCATCGGGGTTAGAGTTGGTATCAACCACACCGATAACAGGAATACCCAGCTTGTTGGCTTCCTGAACCGCAATACGCTCGTGATCCACGTCGATTACGAACAATGCATCTGGCAGACCAGCCATATCTTTAATACCACCAATGGAGCATTCCAGCTTGGCCATATCGCGGGCGCGCATTAGCGCTTCTTTTTTGGTCAGCTTATCGAAAGTACCGTCTTTCGATTGCGCTTCCAGCTCGCGGTAGCGGCGGATAGAGGCACGAATGGTTTTGAAGTTGGTCAGCATACCACCCAACCAGCGGTGGCTAACAAAAGGCTGACCAGTGCGCTCGGCCTGCTCTTTGATGATTTTTTGAGCGGCGCGCTTAGTGCCAACAAACATGATTTTCTTCTTCTGTGACGCCAGCTTCTTGACGTGCTCCAGAGTCTCGTTGAACGCGGGAACGGTGTGCTCGAGGTTGATGATATGAATCTTGTTGCGAGCACCAAAAATGAAACGGTCCATTTTTGGGTTCCAGTAACGAGTTTGGTGACCAAAATGGACACCGGCTTGCAGCATATCGCGCATGCTTACTGTAGGCATAATCTTTTCCTGTCTATCGGGTTAGGCCTCCATACACCCCGCTAACCAACCCCGCAGGGCACCCAGGTTGAACGTGACGGTGTATGTGTGACGTTTAAGTTAACTCTCGCAGGCCATTATCACGGCCAGAATGACGAGAGGCGCGCTTTATACCACAACCATAACTGACAATAAAGCTTTTCATCGCTTTCGCCCTGAATTCACTCGCACCACTGCGGCTCGCAACCCCACCCAGCCTTTGGCCGCCACAGCCAAATAGCGTACAAATCGTCCAATAATCTCCAATGAACAACCTCTCCTACTGTAGTCATAAGCTCGGGTACGTTAAACTAGGGGTTTTTAGACCAAGGGCGCACCACGATTGCGCCGGTAAAGCGAGACACCATGACCGTATCGATTAAAACACCGGAAGATATCGCCAAAATGCGCATCGCCGGCCGCATGGCCGCCGAGGTGCTGGAAATGATTGGGCCCTATGTGCAGCCCGGAGTGAGTACCGCCGAGCTCGACAAGCTCTGCCACGACTACATTGTCGACGAACAAAAAGCAATTCCTGCCTGCTTGGGCTACCGTGGCTTTCCTAAATCCGTATGCACCTCAGTCAATCATGTAATTTGTCACGGCATACCTTCAGAGAAAAAAATCCTTAAAAACGGTGACATTATTAATATCGATGTCACCGTGATTTTTGAGGGCTACCACGGCGACACCAGTAAAATGTACTTTGTCGGCGATGTCGCCCCCCACGCCCAACGTTTGGTAGAGGTAACCCAGGAGTGTTTATATAAAGGTATCGAGCTGGTTAAGCCCGGCTGCCGCCTGGGTGATATTGGCGAAGTCATTCAAAAACACGCCGCCAAAAACTACTACTCGGTAGTACGCGAGTATTGTGGTCACGGCATTGGCACAGTTTTCCACGAAGAACCGCAAATCCTCCACTACGGCAAGGCCGGCACCGGCCTTGAGCTGAAAGAAGGCATGACCTTCACCATCGAGCCCATGATTAACGCCGGTAAAGCCGGCACCAAGCTCAAGCGCGACGGCTGGACTGTCGAAACCAAAGACGGGCGCCTTTCTGCTCAATGGGAACACACCATGGCCGTCACCGCCGATGGCGTTGAAGTTTTAACCGCTCGCACCGAGGAGTCTTTCTAATACATGGCCGCCGACAGCCTGCCCTATTTTACTCGCCCTCTATTCTTTTTTGACCAAACCCGATTCCGGCAGGCGCTCGTAAGCCAGCCGGTAATCGGGGTCTTTAAAGACGCCATTACCGCAGCCAACGCCCAATTTGATGTACGCTTTAAAGAGGGTGAGGATATACGTGCGCTGATTCACGAACGCGCCCTTTTTATAGACTGCATACTTCACTACGTCTGGCATCAATTCGACTGGCCGGAAGGTATAAGCCTAGAGGCGGTCGGCGGCTACGGTCGTTGCGAGTTACACCCGCACTCAGATATAGACTTACTGATACTGCTCAATGAGAGCATCGAAGCCGAGTGCAAAGATAACTTAGAGCAGCTGCTAACCCTTTTGTGGGATATCGGTCTGGAAATTGGCCACAGTGTGCGCACCATTGAACAGTGCCTGCAAATCGCCGCTGAAGACATCACCGTTGGCACCAATTTGATGGAATCGCGCACATTAGTGGGCGATTCAAAAATGCGAGCCACTCTAGAAAAGCTCAGCCAAGAACGCAACCTATGGCCCGCGGATGAATTTTTTAAAGCCAAGTTCAACGAACAAAACGCTCGCCATCAAAAATATAAAAACAGCGAATACAACCTAGAGCCGAATATCAAAAATGCCCCGGGCGGCCTGCGGGACATTCAAATGATCGGCTGGGTTGCCAAGCGCTACTTTGCGGTCAAGACTTTAAAACAGCTCGACGGCAAAGGTTTTTTTACCGAAGAAGAGTTTTCTCTATTACAAAACGGCGAAGAATTTCTCTGGCGAGTACGCTACGGATTACACATGGTGGCCGGGCGCCCCGAAGAGCGCCTACTGTTTGACCACCAGCGTCAACTCGCCCAGCTTTTCGGCTACAAAGACAACGATGAGAATCTCGCAGTCGAGCAATTCATGCATCACTATTATCGCTTAGTGATGTCGCTGCGCGAACTTAACGATGTGCTTTTGCAATTTTTGTACGAGGCCATTTTGCAAAAAGGGGTGAAAAAAACCGTCACTCCAATCAATGAAAGATTTCAGCGCCGCGATGACTATATTGAAGTCAGCCATATCTATGTGTTTGAAGAATCCCCATCGGCACTGTTAGAAATTTTTGTACTGATGGCGCAAAACCCAAGCATTAGAGGCGTGCGCGCCTCCACTATTCGCCTAATGCGCGAAAACCGCTATCTAATCGACGAGAACTATCGCCTCAAACCCGAAAATCAGCAATTATTTTTGCAGCTGTTTAGCTACCCCGAAGACTTAGTCGAAATTTTAAAACGGATGTCGCGCTACGGCGTACTGGGATTGTACTTGCCCGAATTTGGCCGGGTGACCGGACAAATGCAACACGACTTATTTCATATTTATACAGTCGATGCTCATACCCTGCTACTTGTGCAAAACTTGTGTAATTTTTTGCAACCACAAGCCAAAGAAGATTACCCAGTGGCTTGGCATGTTATGCGCCGTTTACCCAAAGTTGAAACGGTCCTGATGGCCGGACTTTATCACGATATCGGCAAGGGCCGCGGCGGCGATCACTCAGAGTTGGGCGCAGTGGATGCCCGCGAATTTGGCGAGCGCCACAACCTATCGCCACGCGAAACCCGACTGATTAGCTGGCTGGTAGAAAAACATCTACTAATGTCAGCGGTCTCGCAAAAACAAGACATCTCTGACCCGGACGTTATTCATAATTTTGCTCTCATTGTCGGCGATCAGTTACACCTCGACTACCTTTACGCACTCACCGTAGCCGATGTTAACGCCACCAATCCAGATCTATGGAATACTTGGCGCGCCAGCTTAATGCGTACTCTGTACTTAGAAACCAAGCGCGCCTTACGACGCGGCTTAGAAAACCCCATCGACAAACAAGACTGGATTGAAGAAACGCAAGAAGGTGCCATCTCGCGCTTAAGTCGCCACGACATCAGCGCCGAACAATGCCGTTCGGTGTGGGAAGACGTGGACGACGATTACTTCTTACGCGAAAGCATGCTCGATATCGCCTGGCACACCGAAGCGATTCTGATGCAGGAAAATCCAGCCAAACCCTTAATTTTGATTCAGGAAACATCCAGTCGCGAACTGGAAGGCGCCACGCAAATCTTTGTGCGCTGCAAGGGTCGTGACAAGGTTTTTGCCACCATGGCCGCCGCCTTAGATCAATTAAACTTAAGCGTGCAAGATGCGCGAATTTACAGCTCCAAGTCAGGTTTTACCTTGGATACATTTTTCGTCCTCAACCAAGATGGCGAACCCTTGGGTACCGACCCCGCGGTCCTGCAACGACTGCACAAGCACTTGACCACCGAACTGGAGCAAATGGATGAGGCGCCCTCCACCTGTTCGCGCCGAACACCGCGCCGGCTTAAACATTTTACCATGCCCACGCGCACGATCATTCGCAACGACATCGCCAGTGGCTACACCCTGCTGGAAGTCATCAGCCCCGACCGACCGGGCCTGCTGGCCTGCATCAGTGGCGTTTTTATTCAGTTTGATTTGCACCTACAGAACGCAAAAATTGCCACCCTGGGTGAGCGCGTCGAAGATATTTTTTATATCACCGACAATCAAGAGCAGCCACTGGCCGATCCAGAATTATGCCAACGCCTGCAAGAAGAAATTTGTCGCCAGCTGGACGATCGCGTCGACCAAGCGGCGGGCTACTAACCGTATTAGAGCATTCGCAAAACCATGAACACGGATTTACAACAGCTGCACCCCTACCCGTTTGAAAAACTGGCTGAATTAAAAGGCGGCATTACGCCGCCCGCACACTTAGCGCATATCGCACTGTCCATTGGCGAGCCCAAACACGAACCCCCTGAGTTTGTTTTGCAAACCTTCGCTGACAACCTAGGCCGCTTTGCCAATTACCCGGCCACCAAAGGTCTGCCCGAATTGCGCCAGGCCATCAGCCAATGGGCGAACAAGCGCTTTCAATTAAGTTCAGGGCTGTGCGCTGAAACTCAAGTTTTACCCGTTAACGGTACGCGCGAAGCCCTGTTTGCGTTTGCTCAGGCGGTGGTTAACCGCCAGACGGCCAACCCACTGGTAGTCAGCCCCAACCCGTTTTATCAAATCTACGAAGGTGCCGCGCTCTTAGCCGGAGCCAAACCCCACTTTTTAAACTGCACTGCCGACAATCAGTTTATCCCCGACTTTGCCGCCGTGCCGGCCAGTGTCTGGCGCGATTGCCAACTGCTTTATGTGTGCACGCCGGGCAACCCCACCGGAGCTGTTATCAGTACCGAGCAATTTCAACAATTAATTGAATTGGCCGATCGCTACGATTTTGTCATCGCCTCCGATGAGTGCTACAGCGAACTCTATCAAGATGAGAATGCTCCACCGCCGGGCTTGCTGCAAGCGGCCAGCGCCATGGGCCGGCACGATTTTGCCCGCTGCGTGGTGTTTCACAGCTTATCAAAACGCTCCAACCTGCCCGGCCTGCGCTCAGGTTTTGTCGCCGGTGACGCCGACATTCTCAAGAAATTTTTGCAGTACCGCACTTACCACGGCTGCGCCATGTCGGTCCCCAATCAGCTGGCCAGCATTGCGGCCTGGCAAGATGAAAGCCACGTGCTTGCTAACCGCGACGCCTACCGCGCCAAGTTCAAGGCTGTTTTAAAAGAGTTGGGCGGCTGTCTCGATGTAAGCTGCCCCGAAGCGGGCTTTTACCTCTGGCCCAAGCTGCCCATCTCCGGTGAAGCTTTCGCGCAAAAACTCTTCGCCGAACACAATGTCACGGTTCTGCCCGGGGCCTACTTATCCCGCCAAGCCGACGGCCTTAACCCTGGCGAGAACTATGTACGTATGGCACTGGTCGCCACCGAGGCCGAGTGCATTGAAGCGGCGCGCCGTATTCGCACGTGTGTTGAGTCACTGTAGCTGTGAACGAAAGCAAAAACCTCAGCAAACCTGAGCGGGTGCACTACATTCAGCAAACGCTGAATGAGCTCTACCCCGAGACACCGGTACCACTGGATCATTTCGACGCCTACAGCTTGCTGGTGGCCGTACTGCTATCCGCCCAGTGTACCGATGCCCGCGTCAATCAAATTACCCCGGCACTATGGCAACTGGCGGACAACCCCTACGATATGGCTAAGGTGGCGGTAGAGGACATTAAAGCCATTATTCGCCCCTGTGGGTTATCACCGCAAAAATCCAAGGCAATCTCGGTGCTGTCGCAACGGTTGGTCAACGAATTTGACGGTCAGGTGCCGGCCGATATGGCAGCACTGGAAAGCTTGCCCGGCGTCGGCCACAAAACCGCCAGTGTGGTGATGGCGCAAGCATTTGACGTCCCCGCCTTTCCGGTCGACACCCATATTCACCGTCTGGCTCAACGCTGGGGGCTAACCAGCGGTAAAAATGTGGTGCAAACGGAAAAAGATCTAAAGCGGCTTTTCCCACAGGAACACTGGAATAAGCTGCACCTGCAAATCATCTTCTACGGCCGCGAGCACTGTTCTGCGCGCGGTTGCGATGGCCGGGTTTGCGGCATTTGCCGCACCTGTTACCCGGCGCGCAAACACCCGAAAAAACTCCACAAGCCTTAACTGCGTCGCTTATTCTTACCGAGCTCGCCCCGTGCTAGAATAGCCGCCGATTTTCCTCGGCACCTAAAGCGAACGAACGCTCTAAGCGTACCGAATACTCTTGTAACCATTGAGGAACCCGCAATGAGCGACGCTATGCTCTACGGCATTAAAAATTGCGATACCGTCAAAAAGGCCCGCCAATGGCTGGAGCAAGCAGGTATAAATTTTCAATTCCACGATATTCGCAGCGATGGGCTCAGTGCCGCGCAAGTTCAAAACTGGCTCGATGCGACCGATACGGCGACGCTGGTTAATAAGCGCTCTACCACCTGGAAGGGTCTGACCGATAGCGAGAAAGAACAAGCGTTAGATGCCGACACGGCCACCGCGCTGCTGCTGGCCAACCCAACTTTAATTAAGCGCCCCGTTTTAACCTTAGGTAACGAGGTGCATGTAGGCTTTAAAGCCGAGCACTACCAAACTCTATTTAATTGATCGATAGGATTTCTCATGACTGATTTATACAGCGTCGGCCTCGGCGTCGGCACCCAAAACAGCAAAGGCGAATGGCTGGAAGTATTTTACCCGGCGCCCCTGCTCAACCCAGATGCCGCTACCGGCAAAGCTATTACCGACACACTTGGTGATGCCGCTGGCAACCAAGTGGTGGCGATTGACGCCAGCCAAGCACAGGCACTGGCCGACGCTCTCACCAAAGCCGGCAACACCGAACAAGCCGCCGTTGCCGCTAAACTGGCCACCGGTAACCGTCCTTTAGTGGCCACCGTTTTGGCCAACGATGAAGCGCCGGCCAATGTGCCCGAAGGCTTTTTAAAGCTGCACTTAATCTCTCACCGCTTGGTTAAGCCTCACGGCACCAACTTAACCGGTCTGTTTGGCGCACTGAAAAACGTGGCTTGGACCAACCAAGGTGCTATCGACTTAGAAGAGCTGCCCGAGCGCCAACTGCAAGCGCGCCTGAACGGCGAACTGCTGGACGTTGCCTGCGTGGATAAATTCCCCAAGATGACCAACTACGTTGTACCGGCCGGAGTGCGCATCGCCCACACTGCCCGTGTTCGTTTGGGCGCCTACCTAGGCGAAGGCACCACCATCATGCACGAAGGTTTTGTTAACTTTAATGCCGGTACCGCTGGCCCGGGCATGATTGAAGGCCGTATTTCTGCCGGCGTATTTGTCGAGTCTGGTTCAGATCTCGGCGGCGGCAGTTCCACCATGGGTACCCTTTCCGGTGGTGGCAATATTATTATCAGTGTCGGTAAAGAATGCTTGCTCGGTGCCAACGCCGGTACCGGCATTCCTTTAGGTGACCGCTGCACTATTGAGTCAGGCCTTTATATTACCGCCGGCACCAAGGTGACTCTGCTGGACGATAAAGGTGCTACCGTCGATGTCGTTAAAGCGCGCGATCTGGCCAACCAATCTGACTTACTGTTTCGCCGCAACTCGCAAAATGGCTGCATTGAATGTTTGACCAACAAGTCTAAGGTTCAATTGAACGAAGAGCTGCACAAAAACGCTTAAGCGTTTTTTAATCGCAAAAAAAACCGGCCTATTGGCCGGTTTTTTTTGCATATCAAAGATCACTTTGTCGGCAACGATAACTCAAAGTCAAAGCGCTGCGGCTTACTTTGCGTGGCTACGGTGATGACTAGCTCATCAGGCAACTCGGTTAATGTGAGCTTAACCGAAGCATCGCCGAACATTGAGTGCAGCTCTGCGCTCTCGGTTACCGACTCGCCCTCTTTCTTGCCCTGCACGGATATCAGCGGCGACAAATTGCCATCGAAAGACAGATAAGCCGCCCCTGCCTCTATTTTACTCACGGTTAGCGTCAAGTCATCGCGCCGCCACTGCTGACCCAATGTAAACGGCACTTGCTCGGTAACGCTTGCCAGCGGTAGGTTAAGCTCAACGTAACCGGACATGGCACCGAGCGAGGCCAACTTTAGCGCCCGCTCACGAAGATCAACACGCGCTTTAACCCAATTTTTCTCGTCGTCTTTTTGATAAACGCCGTTTACCCACATACCACCATCGAGCGCAAACGACAGTGGTGCGCTTAATGGTGTCTCAATATTTGGAGACTCAATAGTTTCATCACTGATGGGAGCTGCCACCGACTCCACCACTAACCGGCCAGGGCTCAGTAGGCCGGTTAGTGCCAGATTATAATCGACAAACAACTCTGCATTGAATTGAACCCCAAAGTGTTCATTGGCGGAGGCGTCATAAACGGCTAACGTCATGGGGCCGACCGCTTGCTCAAGCACAGGCTTGTTCCAGCGATAACTCACCGCTGGCGGCTCGCCGGATAAAACGTTCGTCCAGCTCTCCGGCGTCCACTGAATCGGCTCACGCTGATGACTAAATCCAGTATCTGGCTTAAATTCGGGCACCACCTGCTGTAGCGTAAAATCAAAGCGTTGGGGACGAAGGTCCTGAGCTAAGATGACATTCACCACTGCCACCTCGCCTTGAAAGTCGACATTGGCGGTCTGTCCCGAGCCAAACATCACGCCGCCCCACATGGCACCGCCACTCGCCAGTGCTTGACCTTGAGCGTTCAAACCGGCGATATGCAATAACCTACCCGGCTCGCCCTGATAAAGGTAACTCACGGCATTGGGGCCGGCTTGAGTAAAACGCAAACTGAAACCATCGCGCTCTATCGTTTGACCGGCGAGCGGTTGTTTTAGCGTAATCGTCTCCACCGATGTCACCGCTGGATAATCAATATAGCCTTGCAGCTGACCGATATCATTCACATCCATACTTGCCGGCAAGGTATAACTGGCTTTGCCGCTCACATACCGGCCGCTCAGGCTGTCGCCATCCACATAATGGTTGTAAGTCATGACCTGACCTATCTCGACCGGCTCACGATTATCGGCTTGGCCACACTCTAGCGGCGGCATAATGCTGTCACCGGCACGGTTAATAATATCGGTTAATACCATGCGCGCCGCCACACCACGCGACGCTAAATTAGGTAAGTCATAAGCGCGCGCCTCCAAACCAATGGCGATGGTATTGGCATCGCTCAGCTCAAGCGTCTGCACGCCCAAGGCAAAAGGCCCGGCGTTACTGCTAAATTGAAAAAATGGGTCCGAATAGGCGGGGCTTGACGACTCCAGCGTCTGCGGCGCCGGCGAGGCGGAGCCAAAGACGGGTGGGTTTTCATCCAATTGCTCACTCACCGGAGCGGAATCATCATTGGACGAAATAGCGCCGGCAAACAGCGAGGTAAACCAAGTGGACAACTCGGTGCGCAAATGCTGGTCGAAACGCATAGCGGCCTGCACCCCGGCATCGGTGCGAGAAACGCTCAGGCGGTCGTACAGCTTGACGGTTTCTGGGTAATTGATCTCGGCCGAGGCGCGCAGCGTTTGTAACTTTGTAGTTAGCGCCGTGTCGGTTTTTTGAATAAATTCAGCATCGTCGCTTTCGATAACAACCTGCAACTCAACTCCTGGTGGCAAAACAACGGGCTCCACCCCAAAGTACAAACCATCGGCGGGGGCCGCGGCGCGCCCCATACCACCGAGCATCATGCCCGGTAGGCCAGACAATGTATGACCAATGTTTTCCGGGGCAAAAACGGCGGCCGATGCAAGCTGCGAATCGCTCACGGCAAACCAGCGAGCCACCCGGTCACTGGCGGCGGTTTGCTGTGCCATTCGCTCCAGCACCTCGCCCACTTGCTCGACATCCCCCAGCAACACCAGGTTGTCCGAGACAAACGCGCGAACGGGTTCGCCTTTTTCACAATTGGTCTCATCCACGGGGCGAAAAACGACGCCATCGCTCAAGGTTTGATCCACCTCATACCGCTCGGAAAACCACGTTGTCAGACGCGCGGAGTCGAAGCGCCCCGTTGCCAACAAAATACTCGCCGGTTTATCGTTTATTAAATAACCGGCCAGCCAAACAGTATCGACATCCGCTCTGATGTTCAGCCCGGAACGCGCCAGCGAATTCACAACCCCCTCACCCACGGGTAGAGCCTGTAAATCGAATTCATCACCGGACAGGCCCTCTAGAGCATTCAGTCGTTGCACATCCAAACGGGCGATGGCAAAACTCTCATCAGTCACCATGGCCGAACCCAGTGCTTGCTGGCTATCACTGAGCGCGGCAGGTTGCCACAGTGGCCTGGCGTACCAAAGCGCGATCACAGTCGCCGCAATAATCAACTGGGCCAAAATACCCAACCCAATATAGAGCCGTTTGCGCGACTTCGGCTGCGAGTGATTTGGCCCTGCTGCGGCCGCTTCGTGTGCGGACGTATCGGGCTGCTCCGGCTCTGAAGCTCGATTGTCCTCAGCGGTTGGTGGTTGGGCGACTGCTTGTTGTGAAGTCACCTCCGAGGCCGCCTCTTGCTCGACGATAGCCAAAACCGCTCCGGCTTTGGCAAACGCCCTCTGCCATTTAAGCGCCTCGGCATGGCTGGTCACTCGCTTGAGCGTCACCGGCTTGCCGGCAAAGAGCTTGGCCTGAATTTTATCGGCATCGGTTTTCAGCAGTTTGGCCAGCGCCGCGACCACCTGCGCTTGCTGCGCTCCCGATTGCAGCTCCCCATTAAACACAAGTTTAAACATAGACAGACTCTTTTTGTTTTAGTCAGAACGCCCACAAGTACAACGGCGACTATAACGGATATTTGATTGTCAATTTGCTTCACTTTTACCCAAAGCGCCTGCGAAAGCAAGCCGCAGCCAAGCAAAGGGCAATCACCGGCTCACAGCTCTCTACTTGGCGGGCCAAACTCGGTATAATCGCGCTTTTGTTTCACTATCATCGTTTAGGCACAGGTCAGACAGTCCATGGATAAAACCTACCAGCCCCAGGCCATCGAATCCCAGTGGTATCAAACTTGGGAAGAACAAGGCTACTTCAAACCCCAAGGGGGCGAGAAGCCATACAGCATTATGATTCCCCCACCCAATGTCACAGGCAACCTGCACATGGGGCACGGTTTCAATAATGCCGTCATGGATGCCATGGTGCGCTATCACCGTATGCAAGGCGATGACACTCTGTGGCAAATGGGTACCGACCACGCCGGTATTGCCACCCAAATGGTGGTGGAGCGTCAGCTGGCCGCTGAGGGCATCAGCCGTCACGATTTAGGCCGTGAGAAGTTTCTGGAGCGCGTCTGGCAGTGGAAAGAAGAATCCGGCGGCAATATCACCCGCCAGCTGCGCCGCTTGGGCTCATCGCTGGATTGGTCGCGCGAACGCTTCACCATGGACGACGGTTTGTCCGATGCGGTAAAAGAGGCCTTTGTGCGCCTGTACGATGACGGCTTAATTTACCGCGGCAAGCGCCTGGTCAACTGGGACCCAAAACTGCACACCGCCATTTCTGACGTTGAAGTGGAAAACCACGATGAGAGAGGCCACCTGTGGCATCTGCGCTACCCTCTGGCCGATGGCGCCACGACGGCAGAAGGCAAAAACTATTTAGTCGTCGCCACCACCCGCCCGGAAACCATGCTAGGCGATACCGCCGTCGCGGTGCACCCGGAAGACGAACGCTACCAAGCGCTGATTGGCAAAGAGATTATTTTGCCGCTGGTGGGCCGACGCATCCCCATTGTGGCGGATGATTATGTCGAGCGCGAATTTGGTACCGGCTGCGTCAAAATCACTCCCGCCCACGACTTTAACGACTACGAAGTGGGCAAGCGCCATAACATGGCTCTGATTAACGTGTTGGATTATTCCGCGCATATTCTGGCCCAGGCGCAAGTCTTTAACATTGACGGCTCACTGCGTAACGACTTGGACACCGGCTTGCCCGAAGCCTACGCCGGCCTCGACCGCTACGCGGCGCGCAAACAAATCGTGGCCGATCTGGATACTCAGGGGCTGTTAGACAAAATCGACGACCACGCCCTAAAAGTCCCGCGCGGTGATCGCTCCGGTGTGGTGATTGAGCCCTGGCTCACCGATCAGTGGTACGTCAGCACCAAACCCTTGGCCGAGCCCGCCATTAAAGCGGTGGAAGACGGCGATATTCAGTTTGTCCCCAAACAGTACGAAAACATGTACTTCTCCTGGATGCGCGACATTCAGGATTGGTGTATCTCTCGTCAGCTGTGGTGGGGTCACCGCATTCCCGCCTGGTATGACGACAGCGGCAAGGTTTATGTGGGCCGCGATGAAGCCGAAGTGCGCAGCAAGCACAACCTGGGCGATGAAGTCAGCCTCAAGCAAGACGACGATGTACTCGACACTTGGTTTAGCTCCGGCCTTTGGACTTTCTCTACCCTCGGCTGGCCCGAACAAACGGAGTTTTTGAAAAAATTCCACTCTACCGACTTACTGGTCACCGGTTTCGATATTATCTTTTTCTGGGTGGCACGTATGATCATGATGACCATGCACCTGGTAAAAGACGAAAATGGCCAGGGGCAAATCCCGTTTAAAACCGTGTATGTGCACGGACTGGTGCGCGACGCTCAGGGCCAGAAAATGAGTAAGTCCAAGGGCAATGTCCTGGACCCACTGGATATCATCGACGGTATCGATCTGGAAAACCTCGTTGCCAAGCGCACCAAGGGCCTGATGCGCCCGAAAGATGCACCCAAAATCGAAAAGCAAACCCGCAAGGAATTCCCCGACGGTATTGAGTCTTTCGGTACCGATGCCCTGCGCATGACCTTCTGCTCGCTTGCCTCCACCGGGCGCGACATTAAATTCGATATGGGCCGCGTGGAAGGCTACCGCAACTTCTGCAATAAAATGTGGAACGCCACCCGCTTTGTGCTGCAAAACACAGAGGGGGAAGATTGCGGTCAAAACGGTAGTGAAAACTATGAGCTATCGCTGGCGGACCGCTGGATTATCGGCCGTCTGCAACAAGCCGAAGCCAAGATGCGCGACGCACTCGATACCTATCGCCTGGATTTGGCCACCCAAACATTCTATGAGTTTTTCTGGAATGAGTACTGCGATTGGTATCTGGAGCTGTCCAAGCCGGTACTGTGGGATGAAAGCGCCAGTGACGAACAAAAACGCGGCACCCGCCGCACTCTGATTCGTGTACTGGAAACCAGCTTGCGGCTAGCCCACCCTCTGATTCCGTTTATCACCGAGGAGATCTGGCAGCGCATTAAAACTCTGGCCGGGCAAAGTGGCGACACCATCATGCTAGCCCCCTACCCGGTTAGCGACCAGAGCTTAATCGACGAGCAAGCCATCAGCGACATTGAGTGGCTAAAAGGCGTGATCGTCGGAGTGCGCAATATTCGCGGCGAAATGAATATTGCCCCAGGCAAGGCCATACCACTGTTTATGCAGCAGGGCAGCAGCGACGACCAAGCCCGGCTTGAAGCCAACCGCGTATTTTTGCAAAAGCTGGCCAACCTGGAAGAGATCACCTGGCTTAACCCCGGCGATGAAGCCCCTTTGGCGGCCACCGCCCTGGTCGGCAAGCTGGAAATACTGGTGCCCATGGCCGGCCTTATTGATGTCGCCGCCGAAAAGGCGCGGCTTAACAAAGAACTGGAGCGATTAAACAAAGAAAAAGCGCGTATTGCCGGTAAACTCGGCAATGCCAACTTTGTTGATAAAGCTCCGGCTGCAGTGGTGGACAAGGAAAAAGCCAAGCTGGCTGATTACAGCAGCAGTATTGACGCCTTATCAGAGCAACTGAAAGCCATAGAGGCCATCGACGAGTAAACAGCGTCTATGGCCCGCGCTTACTGTGCTCATTACGCCCCACTAAAAAGCCAGGGCCCGCCCTGGCTTTTTATGTCATATTTTTGTCACACTAAAACTGGCGAAACCATCACGTCTTAATCGCGACATAATTCCATCACGAACTAAGAAGATAAACCAGCTATAACCTCAAGCTATAACAAATTGTTCACTTTTCGCCCGCATCCATAACAAAATAATTAGTTGGGTCTATTTCCAGTATCGTATTTCAGTGGCAAAATGCGCCCATGTTTGAGACGTGCATCACACTTCGACAACAAACAACCAGACCAACCCGCTGCCCAGCGTTTACCAAGCGCGAGGACAGCCATTGAAAATACGGTATAGCGCTATGAAAAAAACATTGTTTACTGCTGCAATCTTTACCCTGGTAACGGCCCCTGCTCTGGCCTGCGAAATGCCACAAAGCAAACCATCCATTCCCGACCCAACAACAGCGGTCACCGCACAGATGGTTAAAGTGAACAACGAAGTAAAAGCCTATGTTCGCGCTACCGAAGAATACCTGTCTTGTGCTCGTCTGAGCTCAAGCGAAGCTCGCAAAACCGAAGATGAATTACGTAGCTACGCCGACACCTTTAACCAAACCATTCGCGAATTTAAAAAGCTGAACGGTTAATGATACGAGCCTGCGGGCTCCCCCTGTCGTGTTCCTATTTCTGCCCCGCTTTGCGGGGCTTTTTTTACAAAGCGTAAAAGAAGAACAACCTTTCTCGGCGCTCTACAAGTCTAATAAAAAAACAACTTTCTGCTTTCACCCTCAATGAGAAACCACCGCTCATAGCGATCAAAAAAAGTGAGTTTTAGCGGAGCTTCATTCAGGAATTTCGTATTAATAACTGCTTATCAACCCTAGACACCCAACTACAAGGCCAGTATGACTTGCGGTATCAGGTGTTGTGGAAGTCGTAACCGGCGCTAGGTTAATAACTGGATCGTGGTAGCTTGGCTTAACGGCATTTCATGTTGAGCTAGATATTCTGCTACCGAATTTAGCGTTGGGGCGAGCATCTGTACTTGTTGTTACTCGAACAACCGACCAGAAAAAGTCCATGTAGCATAAATAAAAAAAGATGCCCTCATCACTCTTCACTGCGTATTGCCACACGTAAAAGATGAGCACATATCAAGAGAATAGACTCAGCCTTCCCCAAATGAGGACTTAACCGGTAAATATCAAACTCTATAATGAAGAGGCAAAAAAAGCCGGCCCATTAGGGCCGGCAAGTCGGGTGCAATCGTTGATTTTATGGTGCGTCAGGGCCAACATCACTTGCGGTTAAGTAACCTGGCGAACTGATACTTGGCTCACTGGACAGTACACTCACCTCAGACGAGCCGAGCGAACCGCCACCTACTGCCGTGGCAAAACCCGTTGCATAGGCCTGGTTACCGGACCAACTGTTGGATGAGTCATTGGCATAGTTATTAAACAATATGCCTTCACTACCGATCACCAGATTATTATCGATGTCGATGTTATAAGGCATGTTGCCATAATTATCACTGCCAATATGAATGCCACCACCTACACTGTTGACGATCGTATTGTCGTAAATAGAATTATTACTAGGCGTTTCGTGACTGTCGGCACCGGTACTGTCTGAGGTGTCACCTGAGTCAATCAGGATCGGCCGACGCCAGCTGACACCGGTTAGGTTTTCCATATAGTTGTCGTAAACCAAATGGCCTTCACCGTAAATCCGAATACCACCGGTTTGATAGTTATCATCATCCCAGTTGGCACTGGCACCTTCACCGTAGAAGTAGTTACCGTACGCTTCGTTGTTTGAACCTAAACGGAATGACAGTGAACCCATTGAATTTTTAAAGGTGTTATAACGGAATTTATTGTTTGAGGTTTTCACCGTTACAATTTCATTCTCACCATCACAATTTTCAAACAGGTTATATTCCACCACATTATTAGTGACCACATCTTGCGAGTCAGCAATACCCATAGCCATTACTTCCCGGTCCGAATCACCGGTTGGTGTGGTACCGTCCGGTACGTATGGATAAATATCTTTAAAGTGATTGCGGAATACATGTAAGTTTTTCGTCATCTGCGGGTCATCAAACTGGGTTTTGATATAGCTGCCCGTTAGCTTGTAACCCTCGGAGGTAAACATTTCATTTTTACCGCGGAACTCGTTGTAACCAATCGAAATGTATTGGCTGGCCTGAGTGGTGACGATGGATGTCTGACTGTTTTTAATCCCATCGTGATCAAACACATTGCGCAACACTTGAATATTGGTCGAATTGACAATTTTCAGGTAGGTGCTTTCTTCATTAGGTCCAAACACAAATCCCTGCAGAATAATATTGCTGCTGTTTGAAATGGTCGCATTGCTAAGCGTCGTTCCACCAATAGAGGCAGCGCGAATCATAACCGGCGCGGTGAAATGCTCATTACTGATCGAGATCTCACCCGAACCAGTCACAATAATTTCGTCGCCCGCTGAGGCACCGGCTAACACATCGGCGACATCATCAGGTGAGGCCGTATAAGTAGTACCACCGCCCTGCCAAGGTGTTGAAGAGCTCGAGGATGAATTATTGTCTTCAGATGAGCTACTGCTAGAAGATGAGTTCGTGCTAGAGCTAGAAGAAGACGAACTGCTTTGCTGACCACCTTCAGAACTCACACTCATTTCAGTAATGGAGTTCCAATCGTTTGAACTGTTGCCGTAGCCCACGTAGCGAACGTAGCGAACATCGGATTCGGCCACATTGAAAGACTCTAATGATGTAGTGGAACCAGAGCTGTTGCCACTGTAAAGCACCGTAGTCCAATTCGAGCCATCTATACTGGTTTGAATATCAAACGAAGAACTACGTTGATCACCATTATAAAAAGCAAGGTTTACACTGCCCACTTGCTGCACACTGCCCAAGTCCAACTGCAGCCATTGGCCGCTACCGCTGGCTGACCAACGCGTACCTAGGTCGTTATCCAGTACATTACTTGCCACATTACCATCATCAGTGCTGGCCGAGGCATTCAACGAGCCGGTTGAGCTACTGGCCTCACTTGAAGAGCTGCTCGTCACACTGGAAGAACTAGAGGAAGTGCTTGAAGACGAACTGCTTACTTCGCCATCACCACCTAAACTGAACCAGTTAAGATTAAATAAATAGCCACTGCCACCGTTAAAAGTTAAGCGCAAAGGCTGTTCACCCGCCTGTAAATTCACCGTAGAACTCACAGTGGTCCAAGCAGTCCAACTGCCAGTTCCAGGAACGTCTACCGACCCTACATTTGAGCCACCTTGGGTTACGTTAATAGTTCCGCCGCTTGTCTGGCTGGAAACACGCACGTTAAACGTATAAATACCTGACTCAGGCACATCAACTAAATACTCAGTATATTCACCATCATGAATATACCCCACATATTCGCCGCCTCCGACATCTACCGTGTAATCACCGCCAGTACCGTACTCGGAATCATAATCCTCAGCCTGAATTAAGATAGTATCGCCACTTACAGAAGAACTGGACGATGCGGTTGAGGAAGACGAACTAGAAGAGCTAGAAGAGCTGCTAATAGCTGAGCTGTTGATATCAACTTCAGTAATGCTGTTCCAGGTGTTCGAGGTGTTGCCGTAGCCGACCAGACGAACATAACTGGCAACCGAGTCGGTCACATCAATATTTTGTTGTTGCGCGGTGCTTACCGGTTGGTCACCGTAATAAACACTCTCCCAACTACTGCCATCGGTTGAGGTTTGAATATCAATGGTTGTGGTGCGTTGGTCACCTTTATAGAAAGCCACATCCAGTGACTCAACATTAACGACCGAACCCAACTCATACTCTATCCATTGGCCATCGCCATTTGCCGACCAACGGGTAGAAAGATCATTATCCAGTGTGTTTTCAGGTGTATTACCATCGTGGTCAGACGCATTAACACTCACCGGGACTGCCGCGAAACTAGCAGCAGAGTGAGTAACGGCCAAGGCCGCCGCGAGCATGGTTAGTTTTCCGGGTATGCGTATTTGCTTATGCATGGGCATATTCTCCTATTATTTTTATATAAATTTGCCATTACGGGACATGTATAAACCCCTAGAGGCCCACCATCCGTATGGCTTAAAGAATGACTGGAAGAAACTGCAAAACGACAAAACCATGACAGGAAATATGGCGTGAATCTGATTTATTCGTTTTTTCTACACAGCTTGTGACGTCCGGGTATAAATTTAGCTGTCACAGTACGTAGTAAAGAGCCAAGCTCACACCTACATGCACTGAGCTTACAAAGCACTCAATTTGCTTATAGATGTCTATGTATTCGGTCCGTTATTGTTATCAACTTTGCTCAAAGAACTCAGGCAAATTTCCACGCCACTCACTAGTTTGAACACTAGCACTTCGCCACTTTGAGCCCTTGCTTAAGTCAGGTACGCATTATTATCGTCTGTCCCGATCAAGCAGGTTTTAGATACTACCGCATTGAATTCCAATATGTATACAATCTGCACAGCCATTATTGTGAACCAATCTGTATAAATGGCACATAGTGAAGAATTTGGCGCATTTGTTAATACTTTATGCCACTAACTACAAAGATAGTGCCATTTATCTTAATTGGTTAACCAATAAATCAACCAATAGGCGTGATAAATCAAAAAAGACCACACCTTAGAGGATGTGCGTAACAACCCCACCCTTTGGCTCAAGCTCGCTTGTGAACAAGATGCTGCTAAATATCAATGCTCGGAATAGACACAAACGGCGCTTATACCTTTAATTTACGGCGTTACGATCACGGAACTGTGCCATCCATAGCGAATCTGAGTACAAAGCGAAGCGACGTGTTACATTAACCGAACGCGAAATTTTATTACTCAACAGGCCCAATTATGTCCGACATTCAAATCGATATCGTTTCCGACATCGCCTGCCCTTGGTGCGCCATAGGTTACGCCCGCCTAGAGAAAGCCATTAAAGAATTAAGCAGCGAACACAACTTCACTCTACACTGGCACGCATTCGAGTTAGACCCTTCACACAATGGCGAGGCCGAGCCCATACTGCCTGCATTGGTAAAAAAGTACGGCGGCACCGAAGACGAAATGCGCACCAATCAAGACCAAATGATAAAAATTGCCAAAGACCTTGGAATTAATTTTGACAAGCTGCAAGAGCGCAGTACATGCAACACCTTTGACGCACACAGGCTGGTGAAATGGGCAGGCGAACAAGGCCAACAAACCGCCATGAAACAAGCGCTGTTTGACGCCTATTTCGGCCGAGCCGAAGACGTCTCTGACCACGACGTACTTACTCGCTGCGCCGCCAGCATAGGGCTCGCGCCAGAAAGCGCTGAACAAGTACTAAACTCAGATCAATACGAACAGGCAGTGCGTAAAGACGAAGCCACCTACCAACAAGCTGGTATTACGGCGGTACCCGCGTTTATCGTAAACAGCAAATATTTAATATCTGGTGCGCAAGAAAGCGCTACCTTTAAGCAAGCACTGCAAGAAATCGGCACTGAAACCGATTAAACCGGCCCCTAACTCAATAACACCAGACCACTAACGCTATGCCCAAGCCAACACTAGAGCAAGAACAGGCCATACTGGCGCGACTGGACACCTTTAGCCGGTTAACCGACAGTAGCATTCCCATTCCCTTAACTCGCTTTAGGATTGGCCTGGATTCTATTATCGGGTTAGTGCCCGTGATTGGGGATTTAGCCGGTTTACTATTGTCTGGCTACGTATTACTCGAAGCTCAGCGCGCTCAAGCCAGCGGCACTGTCAAACTGCGCATATTGCTCAATATAGCCATCGACTTTCTGGGCGGCCTGGTGCCAATCGTTGGCGATATATTCGATGCTTTTTTCAAAGCCAATATCCGAAACACAAGAATACTGAGAGAACATTTAACCAATCGGCAGAAAAATCGTACCGAAAGCCACTAGACTAATTTCTGCTAGTAACGCAGCGAACCAAAGTAACCCCACCGGCTCTGAATGATTAATACAGCTATGCAATGTTTCGGCTAACAAAGTTATTCAGATCAGATACGGACTTAACGATGTATAAAGACTTCTTATCTGACAACGATTCCAATCTCGCAATGAAATCATCATTCCAAAAGTTCGGGCATAACCGTAATACTTTGTAGCTTGCAAGGGTGCCCTTTAAGACCGAACTTCCATCCGGCCACCCTTCGGGTTTTACAACAACCCCTTTTAAAAGCCGCTTAGTCACAAACCAGTAGCTCGTTAAGTAGGGAAGATCAACATAAACCAATGTATCAGCCGCTTCCAGACGCTGATTAAATGAACTTAACGGCCCCACCCCATCGATTAACCAGCTTCCAGACGACAAAATGCGCGCATGCTCTTCATCAAATAAACCGCGGTCTACCAGCTCCCCGTTCGGTTTGTACATTATCGAGTCCAACTGATATAGCGGTATACCAGCCGCCAAGGCTAAAGCTTTACTTAATGTCGATTTACCACTGCCGGGTTTACCGAAAACGGCTATTTTTTTCATACTGCCTCCTTGAAAACATCCACTCTTATGAGGCAGAAACAAAAAACCCACCTTAAAGAGGTGGGTTTAATAAGTTACAGACGCATAAAAACCCCACCATTCCTATGGAATGATGATAATTCGGAAAGCCTTGTGCGCCAAAAAGATATTCATGTGTTTATGATTGCTCGAAAAGGGCCACATGTCAATAAATAGTGCCTGAGCATAGGGGCTAAATTAAGGCACCTTTGCACAATAGTGCAGTACCTCTGGCTTACAGCGTACATTTACGGCGCTGCCGTCAACAGATAGGGTAAAACGCTCAGCACACAGGCGAAGCGGCAGCCAACCCAACTCAAGCTGATTTTGTGAATCAGTTGTAAACCCTTGCCGTATTTATAATAAATAACTTTAGGTTTTTTCTAATTGAGGGAACAGCACCGGAATTCTCAACTTCCCAACCTGCTCATAAGGATCAAGCCAGGGGAAAATTTACGAGTATCAATGGCCACTTGCATCGCTTGCGTGATCAGCTCCTTCGCCATGCTCACATTCAAAAAAGTAGAAGTAGCTCAAAGATTATGAATATTATACGCCATAAATCTCAACTGACCCCACTTTCTTGATGGTCAGGGGTTGGCGTATTAAATATTTTTAGCTTCGGATTGAACCACAGTCGAATGTTAGAAACACTATTCACCAAAATTATAACCAAATGCTTCAATGTCTTTTGCATACATTTTATCAACTATATTTCGCGAAACCTCATCGTAGTATTCGGAATAACATCTTCCCTTTCTATTTTTATTTCTTTTAAATATATTGAATTTTTTTATTAGTGATAACTTATTGGAGGAATTAATGTGTGGTAATAATGTTTCATTAAATCCTAATTGAGCGGCAACATAATCAAAGTCAGCCTGTAAATTTTCAAACCTACCAACGAAGTCAACAAGTAGATTGCCTTTGTCATCATGCAAAAAGTCATATTGAGGCATTAAATGACGAAAGACGTCTGAGTAGTTGCTTTTATCTGGAAGTCCGGTTGTTACGAACTCCCTAAATGACATGCTTTTATGATAATTTCGATAATTAAACTCAGAGACAATTCGTGCCCACGGATTTCTAACAAATGAAAATTTATAGTAATTATTGAATTCAGCTTCTGAAAGATAACTGCAATCTACATATTCGCTTGCTGTAAGGTGTGCCAACCTTTCAGGGCCTTTTTTGGGGTCAGAATTGTATCTTAGAAGCATGGTAGCCCTTTCCTCCCAAGATAAGTTGTGATGATTTAGAAAAAAATGTTCGATACTTTGCCCCGCAACTTTTGGTATGTGCACAAAGATGCATTTGTATTTATTAGATATCATATTGTCTGCTTCTGTAATCCCCCCATTTTAAACAGCCGTTAAAAGTAGAGGGTTATACTGCCTGTAGTATCCACCTTGGCGGGACACCTTCGATTGAGGTATTCGGCCGTTCATTGTTGTAATGCCATTGCCACTGAGTCGCAAGCTCTTGTGTGTGCTCAACGCTATCAAAATCATGCAAATCGAGCCACTCGTGCTGGGCTGCACGGGTAAAACGCTCAACATAGGCATTTTGAATCGGCTTGCCTGGCTGAATATAAAGCAGTGTAATCTGATGTTGATGAAAAATGTAAAAATGGGGTCAGATGAAACTTATGACACATTTATCATCAATTTAACCCCAGTCGCCCCATATTCACCATAGAAAGCATTCATAATGCTCCATAAGTTTCATCTGACCCTACATTTTTGTTACAGCTCTAGGCTCTCTTTTATTTCAATTATTATTTGTGCAATTTTCATGTCGTGCTCTGTAGCGGATGACAAACCCATACTTTTCGTTGAAACCACACCTAGATACTCGGCAATTGCTTCTGGCGAATCACTTTCAAGTGCATGAACGAATACTCTTGGCAAGTAAGATTGATACTCATCCCTAGCCCAGCCTCCATCTGAAATTCCAATTGGGTCCCATTTATAGAAAAGAATCTCGTCAATTCTTTTATAGAGTTCCAATTGTTTTGGTGACAGCTTCTTACCCATCACTTACTCCTAACACCCAAAGCAGCGATCTAGCGTAGCGAAGCGAAGCCCAACCCCGCAGGGGAGATTCTGCCTTTGCTTGTTAAGTGTTTATGCGCCGAGCATTCCCTTTTTCTTATTACGACACATACTACCAAGCTTACTTAGCTTATTTGGCCATTCCCAACCTGATAATGTTTCAAGGTATAGATCGCCATAAGCTTTTATATGACAAGCGCTTTCAATTTCAGAAAGCCCCTCTAAAATAGTTTCTTTGCGATCTAGCTTCATGATGCTTAGATGAATACCATCAGCATAATCGTTGAAGTTATTATGCCTTAGATTTTGCTCTATTTCCGACGCTAGATTTTTAATACTATCCATACTCAGAGGCACTTAACGCTTCAAACACCGGCGCCGTCTATGGCGTCCGAGTGCTTTGATTTGTTAGCTTTTGATATTTCTGTTTCTTCGACAGATTTAAGCTGTTTGCCCTGTGAGTTTTTCCATTCGATTAGCCCGTTCGCGCTCCGCCCCATGATTACGGCAGCTGCAGCCGATGGACTGCTAAAAAGGTAATCAGATGCTAGGACCAAATCTTCTTCCTCTTTGACAACAATTTCATTGTCTATTAATTCATCCCTGAGGGTATTAAAACCCTTCGGGAAAGATGGAACTGTATCAACGGCTAGCTTAGAACCAGAAAATACAACAAATCCATCTGGTGTTCTTTTCCCGCGGCCATCTGCACCTCTGGCACCTTTTATGAAGAAATGATCATCAGTAATTTTTTCATTCGAATCCACTTTAATAAGAGGCTCGAAGACTTTGAAGCCCATCGTATTGATTAAAATTTTTATATATTCGATAAACTCTTCCATTTCCGCCTGGTCTGACTCAGAAATGGAGCTTCGTGTTGGGGTATTTCCATTTTTAATATCATACCTTCCCGCGGCAGTGGCAATTTCATAAAGTCGGGACTCTAAGTACTTAATGTGAGCTTTATTGAGGTTTTCATCTTTGCTTATGAATACGACCGACTCGTTCCAAAATTCCTTTTCAGATACATGCTGAGCAAGACGAGCGTAGGCGTTTTCAGCTTCGCCTATATATGCTTTCGGCTTGGAAGCCGAGGATTCCGCACGACCAAACAAAAGGTAAACAGAGGTGCCTTTTAGGTCTTGCCTGTCTGAGCAATCTTTAACCTTTCCTCGAGGTATCCGGTACGCTTTGCCGTTCCAGTTCGATAATTCGCATACCATCCTTCCATCAGGGTCAGCATCCATCAGAAATAATTTAATTGTTTTTCCATACTTCGAGGAATACATCCATTCTCTCCGAGAAAGCTAACATTTGTATATCGCGCATGCGCGTTATCACTCCTTGAGAAAAGGTCAAGAATACGACACAAGCTTTTGATTTTTAAGCGATTTAACTTATTTATTAGTTCTGGGAAGGGAGAGCAAAGCGTGCGTGCGCATTATCTCGCACACGGGGTCTTGTTATCTAACCTTCCAATTTGGTTAAGACACTGACTATAAAGGTTTTTCCGTATATTGAAAACCGCCAACCGTGCGCCCAGGTGTGGGCAAGCGTGCGAAGCCAACAATTGGGGGGGGAGCGTCTGATGAAAAATGAAAGTCTGACGTCTGACGCAAAAACAAAACCCGCTACAAAGTCCCCTTCCCCCATGCCACTAAGCCGAGTGGAGGTTGATTTTAGTGGGTAAGCAAACAGGACGTTTGCGCAAGTATCTTCTCGCCAAGGACGGCGAGTAGATGCGGCCCACTAAAATCAACCGGAGTGAGGGGTGAGGCCTAGCGTTTGCAAAGCACAGCTTTGCGCGTAGTCGAACGACAGTAAGCTGTGCTTGCTGGCCGGACGCTTAGCGACGCAGGGCCAGTTGCCGGGGGCAGCTTTTTGGGTACTTTTTGCAGTAAAAAGTACCTCGCCCGCCCGGCGAAAGAGGGCAAATGGTTAAAATACAGTCAGATGTCTGACGTTAGACGTACAACCATGTATAAGCACAAGACTGGTGGAGCTGAACATCTGACAACTTAATCAGCAGTGGCGCTCTACTGGTGGAGCGGAGAGGGAGGGATGAGCCTAAGCGCAGTCCATGCGCTTTGCCCTGCGGGCTCCCTTCGGTCGGCTCAAAACGCTCCCGGCGTTTTGTAACCAGGGAACGTCCTTGTGCCCCGCCCTTCGGGCTCGCTGGCGCTCGGTTCAAAACGCTCCCGGCGTTTTGTCGAACCCGGCGAGGGTTCTCACCCTCCCACACCGTATATAAAAAAACCCAGCGCAAGGCTGGGTTTTTTTATATGGCGGAGAGGGAGGGATTCGAACCCTCGATACCGATCAAGGTATACTCCCTTAGCAGGGGAGCGCCTTCGGCCACTCGGCCACCTCTCCGTAGTTTCCGCTGAGCAAGTGCGTTAAAAGCATCTCGTCAACTGGGGCGGCATAATACCATATTTGACAGAAATTCAAAGGCTTGTGAGACTTTTCGGGAATTTTTTTTAAGCTGTGGAGGCTCGGCAATCAATGCGCATAAAAAAACGGCAACCTGCTGGCTGCCGTTTTTTAACAGTGCTCTGGTTAACCCAGATCCTGGTTTTCCTTTTCGCGTTGGATACGCTGGTAAATCTCTTCACGGTGTACGGCGATATCTTTGGGTGCGTTAACGCCAATACGAACCTGATTACCTTTTACACCGAGTACGGTAACGGTGACTTCATCACCAACCATCAAGGTTTCGCCAATGCGGCGGGTTAAAATCAACATAACAATCTCCTTAATTCCATCCTGTAGTCGCGACCGGACTCCTACTATCCCACGCCGCTCATATTAACCCCCTTTGCGGAACAACTGCCCTTATGTTGGGCATCCTTGTTTATAGTATTGTCCATAATCCGCAAAAAGGGGAGTTGCCCCCTAAAAAAAGATGGGTGTATTTCAACCCTAGACATCCCGTCTATACCTACTGTGCAAGTCAGTGCCTAATAAATAGACATTTAAGACGTCTTAAGCGGCAGGTTCGGCATCCAGGCCAAACGCGCTGTGCAAGGTGCGCACAGCCAGTTCTAAGTATTTTTCACTGATAATCACCGAGATTTTAATCTCTGAGGTGGTGATCATTTGTATATTGATGCCTTCAGCAGCCAGTGCGCTGAACATGGTTGAGGCCACACCGGCGTGCGAACGCATGCCCACACCCACGATAGACACCTTGGCGATGGCATCGTCACCAGTCACCTCGCGGGCGCCGATTTCTTTGGCGACAGCACTCAGCACATCCACTGTTTTGTTCATATCGCCGCGATTAACGGTGAAGGTCAGGTCAGTGGTGTTGTCGGCGCCAACGTTTTGCACGATAACGTCTACCTCAATGTTGGCTTCGCCCACCGGCGCCAAAATTTTAGAGGCAATGCCGGGCAGATCGGGAATACCGGCTAAGGTAATTTTGGCTTCGTCGCGGTTAAACGCGATCCCGGAAACAACGGGTTGTTCCATAGTGTTTTCTTCCTCATCGAGGGTAATCAAAGTGCCGGGGCCTTCTTTAAAACTGGATAAAACCCGCAGCGGTACATTGTATTTACCCGCAAATTCAACAGCGCGAATTTGCAGCACCTTGGAGCCTAAGCTGGCCATTTCCAGCATTTCTTCGAAGGTGATCTTCTCTAGCCGGCGCGCGCGATCCACAACCCGTGGGTCAGTGGTGTATACGCCGTCGACGTCCGTATAAATCTGGCATTCATCGGCTTTTAGTGCCGCTGCCAGTGCCACGCCGGTGGTATCTGAGCCGCCGCGGCCTAAGGTGGTGATGTTGCCTTGCGCATCCACCCCTTGGAAACCTGCAACCACCACCACTCTGCCGGCATCGAGATCGGCGCGCATATTGGCTTCATCGATCTCTTGAATACGGGCCTTGGTGTGCGAGTCGTCGGTTAGGATGCGAACTTGCCCACCCGTATATGAACGTGCGTCCCAGCCGCGCTTTTTCAAGGCCATGCACAATAATGCGATAGTGACTTGCTCGCCGGTCGATACCAGTACGTCCATTTCCCGTGGGTCGGGCGTTTCTTGAATATCTTTAGCCAGTGCAATTAAGCGGTTGGTTTCGCCACTCATGGCGGAAACCACTATCACCATATCGTGGCCCTGCTGACGAAAGCCGGCGACTTTATCTGCCACCGCTTCGATGCGTTCTGTGGTACCGACCGAGGTACCACCATATTTCTGTACCAATAAGCTCATTCTTGGCCTATTCCTCACACATTCCGTTTGATTGGCGCATTAAAATGCATTTTGGCGCAAATGGGCAGCAATTAAACACCATACTTAGACAAAAGTTAATCGCTTTGTGCCCTACATATACAATTATTTACGTCCCGCGGTATTAATAAGATCACAACTTGGATAAGTCTGGAGATTTGGCCGCCATACCCCGTCTAATCAGCTCTAGGGCGAGAGTAGACAGGGTATATCGGCTCAATAAAACACCTAGACGTGCTGCAAGAAACTAAGCGTTGAGCTTAGCTTCTATCCAGGGGACGACCGAAGCCAGCGCACCGTCGATGGCCGCAACATCGGTACCACCCCCCTGAGCCATATCGGGCCGGCCGCCGCCTTTACCGCCAACTTGCTCGGCCACCATGCGCATTAAGTCGCCGGCTTTCACCCGGTCGGTGACATCTTTGGTCACACCGGCCACCAGCGCTACTTTGCCGTCATCATCGGCGGCCAGCAGCACAACACCTGAACCCAACTTGTTTTTCAATTGGTCGGCACTGTCGCGCAGTGATTTACCATCGGCGCCTTCGAGCTTAACCGCCAGCACTTTAATACCGGCAATCTCAACCGCCTCGGCGGTTAAGTCTCGACTGCCAGCGGTGGCCAGTTTGGTTTTCAGCTGGTTGACATCTTTTTCCAATTTGCGATTGGCGGCGGTTAGCTGCTCTAATTTTTCCAGCAGGTTATCGGGGGTGGCTTTAATTAAACCCGCGGCCTGCGCTAAGCGCTGTTGTGCGGCATCGAATGCTGCCAGCGCGTTTTTACCGGTGATGGCTTCTATACGGCGCACACCAGAAGCAATGCCCGACTCGCTGACAATACGTATCTGGCCGATGTCACCGGTGCGCGCCACATGGGTGCCGCCACACAGCTCTACCGAAAAGCTGTCTTGCCCCATGCTCAATACGCGCACTTGCTCGCCGTATTTTTCGCCAAACAGCGCCATAGCGCCTTTTTGCTGGGCCGCTTCCATATCACACAGCTCGGTGGTGACCGCGGTGTTGGCGAGAATTTGATTATTCACCAAGGTTTCAATGGCTTGCAGCTCTTCGGGCTTAACCGCCTCGAAGTGAGAGAAGTCAAAACGCAAACGTTCAGAATCTACCAGCGACCCCTTCTGACTGACATGCTCGCCCAGTACTTGGCGCAGAGCGGCATGTAAAAGGTGAGTGGCCGAGTGGTTAAGTGCGGTGGCTTGACGAACTTGGTTGTCCACGGTGGCGCTAACGCTGATACCAGCCTGAGCGCTGCCGCTTAGTACACGGCCCACATGCAAAAAGTGGTTGCCTTGTTTAACGCAGTCGTGCACTTCAAAGTGCAAACCCTCGGCATCGATATAACCATTGTCACCGGCCTGACCACCCGACTCGGCGTAAAAAGGGGTTTGATCTAACACCAGAGCAACCTCGTCGCCCGCGCCCGCCTGTTCAATAACCGCACCTTCGCGCACCACGGCCAACACTTGGCTTTTGCCCGCAAGCTCGGTGTAACCGGTAAATTCAGTAGCGGCCACATCCAGCGTGAGCTGGGTGTAATCCACCTTAAAGGCACCGGCGGCGCGGGCGCGATTGCGCTGCTCTTCCATGGACGTTTTATACCCGGCCTCATCTACCGTTAAGGAGCGCTCGCGGGCAATATCGGCGGTAAGATCTAACGGAAAACCGTATGTATCGTATAAGGTGAAAACAACATCGCCGGGAATTTCAGTGCCTTTTAAAGCGGCCAGCGCGTCTTCGAGTACCGACATGCCTTTGTCGAGGGTTTTGGCAAACTGTTCTTCTTCGGCCAACAGGACTTTGGCAATTTGTGCTTGGCGCTCGACTAACTCGGGATAGGCTTCGCCCATCACTTCGGCCAGTGCGCCAACTAAGGTGTGGAAGAAGTTACCGGATTGGCCTAATTTGTGGCCGTGGCGAATCGCCCGGCGAATAATACGACGCAGCACATAACCGCGCCCTTCGTTGGAAGGCAACACACCGTCACTGACCAAAAAGGCGCTGGAGCGAATGTGATCGGCGATTACACGCAGGGACTTATGTTCCAAATCACTGGAACCTGTAGCCTTAGCGGCGGCTTTTAGTAAGTGCTGGAACAGGTCGATATCGTAGTTGTTATGCACGCCCTGCATAACAGCGGCAATGCGCTCAAGGCCCATGCCGGTGTCGATGGAGGGATTGGGCAATGGCTTCAGTTCGCCGTCGCTTTGGCGTTCAAACTGCATAAACACCAAGTTCCAGATTTCGATATAGCGATCCAGGTCGTCGTTTTCACTGCCCGGTGGGCCTCCGGGAATATCGGCGCCGTGATCGTAGAAGATTTCTGAGCTGGGGCCGCAGGGGCCGGTATCGCCCATTTGCCAGAAGTTATCTTCATCCAGCCGTGAAAAACGCTCGGGACTCACGCCGACTTCTTTTTGCCAGATATCCGCCGCTTCGTCATCCGAGATATGCACGGTAATCCACAAACGCTCTTCGGGCAGGCCCAGCACACCGGTTAAGAACTCCCAGGCAAAGCGGATGGCGTCGCGCTTAAAGTAATCACCAAAGCTAAAGTTACCCAACATTTCAAAAAAAGTGTGATGGCGCGCGGTGTAGCCAACGTTTTCTAGGTCGTTGTGTTTGCCACCGGCGCGCACACAGCGCTGAGAACTGGTGGCACGACTGTAAGAGCGTTTGTCGCCCCCCAAAAAAACATCTTTGAACTGGTTCATACCAGCGTTGGTAAACAGCAGTGTGGGGTCGTTACCTGGCACCAGTGAGCTGGAGGGGACAATAGTGTGGCCCTTGGACTCGTAGAAGTGCAAAAAGGCGTCGCGGATTTCAGCGCTTTTCATAGTGTTTCCGTAGGTCTAATCAATCGGTATTAGCGGTGCTTATGGGCTTGTTTTTCTTCGTCGGTCACAGAGCGGGCTTCGGTCTCGAGCATCACCGGGATGCCGTCGCGCACGGGGTAAGCCAAGCCACTGTCCCAGCAAACAAGTTCGGATTGTTGCGGAAGGTATTCCAACTCTCCTTTGCTGACTGGGCAGACAAGAATACTGAGCAATTTTTTATCGATCATGCCGTGTCCTGGTGAATAACCTGATAAACGATCGGCCGAGTACGGCCCAAAGCCCGTTAGTTTACACCGCCAAGGCCTTTGTGTCTTGCGGGTTGGGGGTAAGTTGATACTAATTGGCCGATTGCCTGTCGCTATGAATACTGGGTCGGAAAAGTAGCCCTAGCAGCGGCTGATTATTCGGCCAATAAATAAGCGCTTGAGAGTTACTGTGCCTGCCAATCGGGCATTGGGCCAACCAGAGTCGTTGGGTCTACCCGGCGGTCGCGCCAGTTCATGCGCCAGTCCAAATGTGGGCCGGTGGCACGACCACTGGCGCCCACCTCGCCGAGCAAGGCGCCCTGCTCGACCTCTTGCCCCACCTCGACGTGCAGCTTGGACAAATGCAAAAAGGTAGAGGACAGGCGATGGCCGTGATCGATAATCAAAGTGCCGCCGGAGTAAAACAAATCGGGCTCGGCCAGGGTCACCAAGCCCGCAGCGGGCGCCACCACTTTAGTGCCCGTGGGCCGGGCTATATCCACCCCGTAGTGTGGGCGCCGGGGTTCGCCATTGTAAAACCGTTGTGAGCCGTAGACGCCACTGATCGGACCCAGCAGAGGCCACTGAAACGTCTGCATATAATCCAAACTGGAGCGCTGTGTTTGACGTGCCAGCCATACCTTTTCGGCCTCTTTTTGTGTGCGTTTGCGCTGCGCCTCAGAGGGGTTCACGGTTTGCTGAGGAACGCCCTCGACGCGCTGTATATTGTATGTTTTGCGCGCCACTTCATAGGTTTTATGCCAATCCAGGCTTTGCCCAATCACAGCCAGCGTGACTGTTTCGGGTTCATCCCGCCCCAGGCCGAATACAAACTCGCCATCTGGCCCTACATCGATCACCTCATCATTGACCCGCACCTCGTGACCGGGGGCCACCTGCCCGCGCAGAATACCGCCCTGAATCCACTCGCCTTTTATGGATAGCGGCGGAGCATCGGCGGCGGTGGTGCAACCGGCCCAGATTAACCCAAAGGCGGCCAGTATTATTCGCAGTGGATACATAGGTAGAGTCCTTAAACAGCGGAGTTTATTGTTCACCAGACAAAAAAAACGGCAGCCGAAGCTGCCGTTTTTTTTGCTGCAAAATCGAGCGGCTTTAGGCGATCTTATCACCCACACGCAAGACTTTCATGGTGTTCGTGCCACCAAGTTGCGCGCTGTCACCAGCGGTCAACATCACCAGGTCACCATCGACCAAAATACCGTCTTGTTTCAACACATCGATCGCGCGGTTGTAATCTTCTTTGCACGGGATGTCTTGAGTGTCGAACGGTATGGGCTGTACACCGCGATACAAAGCAACGCGACGCTGGGTATCGATATGACGCGAGAAAGCAAAAATCGGCAGCGCCGAACCCACGCGAGACATCAAGCGCGGTGTCGCGCCAGATTCGGTCAGGGCGATAATCGCTTTAACACCACCTAAGTGGTTGGCGGTATACACGGTTGCCAAAGCAATCGCCTGATCAACTGAACCGAAATCCTGATCGACGCGGTAGTTGTAATAGTTGGTTTGCGGGTGCTTTTCCGCACCGACAATAACGCGGGCCATAGCCTCTACCGTTTCAACCGGGAAATTACCGGCAGCGGTTTCAGCCGACAGCATAACCGCATCGGTACCATCCAGTACGGCGTTCGCAACGTCAAACACCTCGGCGCGAGTGGGCAGAGGGGAGTTGATCATCGACTCCATCATTTGCGTCGCAGTAATCACGGTGCGGTTTTGCGCGCGCGAGAAGTTGATAATGCGCTTTTGCACACCGATCAGCTCTTCGTCACCAATTTCCACACCCAAGTCGCCACGGGCAACCATTACCGCATCACTGGCTTCGATGATAGAGATCAGAGTCTCGTCATCAGCCACCGCTTCAGCGCGTTCGATTTTAGATACCAAACCTGCTTTACCACCGGCTTCAGTCAGCAGTTTGCGAGCTTGGTTCATATCATCGGCACTGCGTGGGAAAGAAACCGCCAGATAATCCACATCGATTTCAGCCGCGGTTTTGATATCAGCCAAATCTTTTTCGGTCAGGGCCGGAGCCGATAAACCACCGCCTTGACGGTTGATGCCTTTGTTGTTCGACAGAGGGCCGGCAACACTGGTGGTGCAGAATACTTCTTGACCTTCGATTTTATCGATGTCGAGCACAACACGGCCATCATCCAGCAACAGTTTGTCGCCTGGCTGACAGTCACCGGGAAGCTCTTTGTAATCGATTCCCACGCGCTCTTGGTTACCCGCATCGCGCTCAAGTGAGGCGTCGAGGATAAATTTGTCACCAACGGCTAAGGTGATTGGGCCATCGGCGAAGCGGGAAATACGAATTTTGGGGCCCTGTAGATCACCCAACACAGCCACATAGCGGTTGTGTTTGGCGGCCAGACGACGAACCGCCTCGGCACGACCTTTGTGATCTTCTGGTGAACCGTGAGAAAAATTCAAGCGCACGACGTTAACGCCGGCAAGAATAAGCTTCTCTAGGACTTCTTCGGACTCAGAAGCCGGGCCAAGTGTGCTGACGATTTTGGTACGACGAAACATAGCTCTCTCTCTTTAATTACTTGGCGTTCATCAGCGCGATGGTGTTGTCCAGCATGCGATTGGAGAAGCCCCATTCGTTGTCATACCAAGACATAATTTTAACCCAGCGAGTGCCCATGACTTTGGTTTGCTTAGAGTCAAAGTTGGACGATCCTGGATGATGATTAAAGTCGATAGAAACCAGCGGCTCATCGTTGTAAATCAAAACGCCAGGCATTTCGTTGTCGGCCGCTTCTTTCATGGCAGCGTTAACTTGTTCGGCGGTAACGTCGGTTTTCACTTGTACATTCAAGTCAACCAAAGAGACGTTAATGGTCGGTACACGTACAGACATACCATCCAGCTTGCCTTGCAGCTCTGGCAACACCAAACCAACTGCGCGCGCGGCGCCGGTAGAGGTAGGAATCATTGACTGAGTGGCACTGCGGGCACGGTAGATGTCTTTGTGGAATACATCGCTCAGGTTTTGATCGTTGGTGTAGGCGTGAATGGTGGTCATTGAGCCCTGTTCGATACCGAACTTATCGTTCAGCACTTTTGCAACAGGTGCCAAGCAGTTAGTGGTACAAGACGCGTTAGAAATAATTTCGTCAGTCGCTTTCAAGATGTTGTGGTTAACACCATAAACAACGGTGGCATCTACATCGGTACCAGGTGCCGAGATAATCACTTTTTTAGCGCCGGCATCTAAGTGCAGCTTAGCTTTTTCGCGACTGGTAAATATACCGGTACACTCGTACACAACATCTACATCTAACTTGCCCCAAGGCAGGTCAGCTGGATTGCGCTCGGCGGTGATTTGAATCTCATCGCCATTGACAATCATTTTATCGCCATTAACTGAAACTTCACCAGGGAAGCGGCCGTGTACAGAATCGTACTTGGTTAAATGTGCGTTCAGGTCAGTATCACCCAGATCGTTTACGGCAACCACCTGAATACGGTCGCGATAACCTGATTCGTACAGAGCACGCAAAACATTGCGCCCAATACGTCCGTAACCATTAATAGCTACTTTAATTGTCATTTCTCTCTCCTGTCTATGTCTCTGCCCCAGCGGGCAGGATAAAAGCTAATCTCTGTTCAATTAACGCTCTAGGCTAGCGGCCTCGCGAGCAAGTGCTTCAATGTCGTCCCATTTCTTTTCGGTGATGAGATTCTTTGGTGTCGTCCAAGTACCGCCTACACAAGCGACGTTAGGCAGTGCTAGGTAAGTCGGCGCTTTTTCTAAATTAATGCCGCCTGTTGGGCAGAAAGTGATTTGCGGTAATGGCCCACCGATGGATTTCACCATAGGGACACCGCCGGCGGCTTCGGCCGGGAAGAATTTCAAGTGCTTAAAGCCCTGAGTGTAGAGGTTCATCGCCTCTGACGGTGAGGCAATGCCTGGCAACAATGGAATCGGACTCTTTTTGGCCGCTTCAATCAAAGCAGGCGTGGTGCCTGGGCTTACCATAAATTTACAACCGGCATCGATAGAAGCCTGTAAATCTTCTGGTGTTACAACGGTGCCTGAGCCAATCACGGCGTCTTCTGGCAGCGCTTTTACCATTGCTTTAATAGCATCCAAGGCAACTGGAGTACGCAGCGTGATTTCCAACACTTTCAGACCGCCGTCATACAGCGCTTGTGCCAGGGGTACGGCATCTTCAAGGTCTTCAATCACAATTACCGGTACAACCGGCGCCAATTTCAAAATTTCATCAATGGTCAGGCTCACTTGTAGGTCCTCACAGTCTCGTTAAGTTGGCTCTTATGGAGCCCAGTAAACAGTTACAGGTATTTGGTCTTGTTGTAGTACAGCACGCACGGGCATTTCCGATATATTGTCACCGGCTAGAGCTTCGCGATAAGTGGCAAGCTTCTCTTCACCAGAAATCAACAATAGCAAATGACGCGAATTGACAATGCCATTTAATGACAATGTCATTCGCTCTGTGCAATCACCAGTCACTTCACTTTTAATCGCGGTGATAGCACTGCACAAATTTTTGGTTTCCAACGACTCAGCCAAACCTTTGGCATGTGGAAACAGCGATGCGGTATGACCATCGGGGCCCATACCTAATATGGTCACATCAAACGGTGCAGCCAGCTTTTGATAAGCCGCCTCACATTTTGCCACGCCATCGGCCGCGCTCACGGCCGAGTTTTTCATACCTACCAGCTCTACTTCGCTGGCATTGTTTTGCAGCAGTGTTTGTTGAATAAACGCTGCATTGCTTTTCTCGTGGTCAATATCAACCCAGCGCTCATCGACCAGAGCAACTTGGATTTTCTGCCAAGCTAAGTCCGCCTCAGATAAGCGCTTATAGATAGGCGCCGGTGAACTGCCTCCAGACACCAGGAAGCTCGCCGCATCGCGCTGCGATGTCGCCTCTCGCAATGCACTGATGGTGTGCTCAAACACCGCATCTACCATTTGCTCGCGAGAGTCAAAAAAACGTTCTTCTACTGCCATGGCTATTAATTCCCTCGAATATTCTCGCCGACGTTAAACCAGCCGCAACCACCCTCGCTGAGCAGGTCTTCCGAGGCCTGAGGGCCCCAGCTACCTGCCGGGTAGGGTTTGGGTTTGTTTTCTGGTCGCTGCCAAGCTTCAATGATTGGATCGATCCATTTCCAAGCCGCTTCCACCTCATTGCGGTGAATAAACAACGCTGGATTATTGGCCGCTGCATCGAGCATTAAACGCTTGTAAGCGTCGGAGTAAAATTTTTCGTAATGATCGGTTAAATTCAGATTCAAGACACTGGGTACTAAAGCAGACTCGTGCTTCTCCAGATTATTGGAGGTCACGATCATCTGAATACGCTCATCAGGTTGCAACTGTATGACAAGACGATTAGGTACCATATTGCCGGCCGATTCGGGGTAGATATGATGCGTCGGCGTCTTATATTGAATAATAATTTCCGCACAGCGCTGCTTTAAGCGCTTGCCGGTGCGCAAATAGAACGGCACGTTTGACCAGCGCCAGTTATCGATATGGGCGCGAATGGCCACGAATGTTTCGGTATTACTGTCTTTACCTAGTTCATCCAAATATCCCGGCACCTCTTTACCACCAGACACGCCTGCCACATATTGGCCGCGCACGGTGTTAGTGGCCACATCATCACCGACTAATGGGCGCAGAGCATCCAATACTTTGAGCTTTTCGGCGCGAATGCTATCGGCATTCAGTTTACTGGGGGGCTCCATGGCCACTAAACAGAGCAACTGCATTAAGTGGTTTTGCACCATGTCGCGCAGTGCACCGGCGTCGTCATAAAAGCTGGCGCGCCCTTCCAAGCCCACTGTTTCTGAAATGCTGATTTCCACATGATCAATTGATTTGGCATCCCACAGGTGCTCAAAAATACAATTGGTAAAGCGCAGGGCCAACAAGTTCTGAACCGTTTCTTTGCCTAAGTAATGGTCAATACGGAAAATAGCGTTTTCATCGAAATATTGCGCAATTTCAGCATTAATAGCTTCGGCCGACTCGGTATCGTAACCCAGTGGCTTTTCAACCACCACGCGAGCGTGCTCACTGATCATGCCTGAGTCATGGATGTTTTTACAGCAGGCTGAGAAAACCGCCGGTGGCGTAGCCATATAAAACACCCGCTCCTCGGCACCTTGGTCGAGAGTCTTGGCCAGATTTTTCCAGTGATCATCAAATTCTGTGATATTGATGTACACACCGTGCACGCACTGCTCAAACTCGGCCCAGCTTTCGTTGTCGATTTCATCGGCGCGCAGGAACTTAAAGGCGGCCTCGCGTACCATTTCACGATAACCGTCTACTTGGTCCTGCTTGCGTGAAGTGCCAAAAATCCGCGATCCTTTGGGCATCTGCCCTTCGCGATAAGCACGATACCAGGCCGGAATTAATTTGCGCAGAGCCAAGTCGCCCGCGCCGCCAAAAATCACAAAATCAAATGGTTTTTGCATTAATACATCCACTCGCTCTAATTGGGTTTAGGTAAGGCTTACCAGCGAAATACAGTTGCGCCTTCTTCGGCGGAACCCACTGTTTGACGCAGCGGTGCAAACAGCTCGCGTCCCATACCCTCGTGACTGGCCGTCAAATCAAACTCGGCGTGTTCACGGGCTTTCAATTCTTCATCACTGACGTGCAACTTAAGCACACCGGTTTCGGCATCCACCTCGACGATATCGCCATCGCGTACCAAGCCTATGGGGCCTTTATCCAGTGCCTCGGGCGTTAAGTGAATCGCCGCCGGGATTTTGCCCGACGCGCCAGACATACGTCCGTCTGTGACCAGCGCCACTTTGAATCCACGATCTTGCAGCACACCCAATGGCGGCGTCAGTTTGTGCAGCTCTGGCATGCCGCAGGCCTTAGGGCCCTGAAAGCGTACCACTGCCACAAAATCTTTATTCAGCTTGTCGGCTTTAAACGCTTCTTGCAGTGCGTTTTGGGTTTGAAAAACCACCGCCGGCGCCTTTACAACACGGTGCTCGGGTTTTACTGCCGAGACTTTAATCACACAGCGCCCCAAGTTGCCGGTAAGCAACTTCATGCCGCCTGTTGTACTAAACGCACGTTTGGCCGGGCGCAGTACGCCGTCATCCAAACTCTCTTGTGGCGCATCGCGCCATACCAGCTCGCCCTCTTCCAGGAACGGCTCTTTGGTGTAAGGCTCTAAACCGCCCTCACCCATCACGGTTTTTACATCGTCGTGCAAAATACCTTCGGCACGCAAATCGCGCATTAAATAACCCATACCGCCCACGGCCTGAAAGCGGTTGATGTCCGCTAGCCCATTCGGATAGATACGGCACATCAAAGGGACCGCATCCGACAAATCTGACAAATCTTGCCAGTCGATGATCACGCCTGCGGCCCGCGCCATGGCCATTAAGTGGATGGCGTGATTGGTTGAGCCACCGGTGGCCAACAAACCCACCATGCCATTGACCACTGACTTTTCATCCACCACTTCAGCCATTGGCGTGTAATTGCCACGGGTGGTGATTGCAGCCAGCTGCTTCACAGCGGCGTGCGTCAGCGCGTCTCGCAGGGGCGTGCCTGGGTTCACAAATGAACTTCCCGGCAAGTGCAGCCCCATGATCTCCATCAGCATTTGGTTCGAGTTCGCAGTGCCGTAAAACGTACAGGTTCCGGCACTGTGATAAGAGGCACTTTCGGCCTCTAATAATTCTTTTCGGCCCGCTTTGCCTTCAGCAAACAGCTGGCGTACCCGTACCTTTTCGGCATTAGGCAAACCCGGTGTCATTGGACCTGCGGGCACAAATATAACCGGCAACTGACCGAAAGACAGTGCGCCAATGGTCAGCCCGGGCACAATCTTGTCGCAAATACCTAAGCAAATTGCGCCATCGAACATATCGTGTGACAGAGCAATGGCGGTAGACATGGCAATCACATCGCGCGAAAACAGCGATAAGTCCATACCTTCGCGCCCCTGTGTGACGCCGTCACACATCGCCGGCACCCCACCGGCAAACTGGGCAGTCATGCCCGCCGCGTGAGCCGCTTGTTTAATCTGCTCCGGGTAGCTCGCATAGGGCTCATGGGCCGACAGCATTTCATTATAGGACGAAACGATACCCAAGTTTGGGGCATCGCCTTCGGCCAATGCTTGCTTGTCGGATGTGCCACAAGCGGCGAATCCATGGGCCAAATTGCCACAGGATAAACGCTTGCGAGCGGGCCCATTGGAACGCCCTTGTTCAATTTTTGCCAAATACGCTTCGCGTGTCGGTCGGCTGTTTTCAATAATTCGGTCGGTTATCGCAGCGATCTTACTATCGGTCATTTGGTTACCACTGATCCAGTATGCCTAAGAAATACGGGGCCCTAGGCAAGGATCACTTACCGTTGGTCGCCGTAGGCGTGTAGTGCAGCTCTCTCAAAACCACGTATACCGTGGCTGGCCACTCGGCTTTATAGCTCTGTTGTGGCCTGGCGCCTTGGGCGCTCTAGTAGGTGTATAACGCTAGTCATAAAGCAACTTATGGGCATCTCTATGACTAGAGATGCCCATTCCAACACCCCGGCGGTTTACGTCGATGGTATTGCGGCGGGGTCGCCCCCAGTATCACCCCACCAAATAGGGTGAAAACAGTCCTAAGACTGCGATTTCTTGTAGTATTCTATCAGATTGCGGGTCGACGAATCATGCTTATCAGCCACTGACGCCTCTGGCGCCAATTCAGCTTGTATGCCTTTCGCCAACACCTTGCCCAGCTCTACACCCCACTGATCGAAGGAGTGAACCTCCCAAATAATGCCCTGCACAAATATTTTGTGCTCATATAAAGCAATCAGTGAACCCAACGAGCGAGCATCCACCTTTTGCAGCATTAGTGTATTGGTAGGTCGATTACCCTCGTGCACTTTGTGATCGACGATTTCTTCGATGCGCTCGGGCGCCATGCCCTGAGCCGTTAGCTCTGCGCGCACTTGATCGGCACTGATACCGCGCATCATGGCCTCAGACTGAGCAAAGAAGTTAGCCATCAGCGCATCGTGATGCCCTTTAACCGGCACTGTTGGCTCAACCGAACCGATAAAGTCGGCAGGTACAATTTGCGTACCCTGGTGCAAACACTGATAGAAGGCGTGCTGACCATTAATACCTACCTCACCCCAAATAAGCGGCACGCTGGCGTAATCAATCCGCTCACCACTCCAATTAACGCTCTTGCCGTTACTTTCCATTTCGGCCTGCTGCATATAAGCCGCTAAGCGGTGCAGGCACTGATCGTAAGGCAGTAAGGCGTGGGCGTGTCGCCCCAAAAAGTTGTTATTCCAAACCCCCATTAGAGCCAGCATTACCGGCGCATTTTTGACCAAGGGTGCGGTTCGAAAGTGATCATCCATTTCGTGAGCGCCCGCTAGTAGCTCCTCGAACATTTCAAACCCGAGGTTAAGCGCGATAGGCAGACCAATTGCTGACCACAACGAAAAACGACCCCCGACCCAGTCCCACATATCGAAGATGTTTTCCTCGGCCACACCAAACTCCATAGCCTTGGTGCGATTAGAGGAAACAGCAATAAAATGACGGTTGATGTAGCTTTTGTCTTCGGCCTTATCCAAAAACCAAGCCACAGCCGAATTGGCGTTGGTCATGGTCTCCAAGGTGGTGAATGTTTTCGAGGCAATCACAAACAAAGTGGTTTCAGGGTCTAGATCGCGCAACGTCTCTGCGATCTGAAAACCATCCACATTAGATACATAGTGTACATTGAGAGTACCATCTTGATAGGCCGCCAAGGCCTCGGTCACCATTAATGGGCCTAGGTTGGAGCCACCGATACCGACACTGACGATATCAGTGATCTCTTTACCTGTGTAACCGCGCCAATCGCCACCGCGCACTTGAGCCACCAGCGCTTTCATACGCGCCAACTCATGTTTTACTTGCGAGCGCACATCGTCCCCGTCTATTTCGAGCGGCTCATCCGACGGATCACGCAGTGCAACGTGCAATACAGCGCGATCTTCGGTGCGATTGATTTTCTCACCGGCAAACATTTTATCGCGGAAAGACTCCACCTCGCAGACCTTTGCCAGGTCAAGTAGCTTGGTGCGGGTTTCTTCGGTGATCAGGTTTTTGGAGTAATCGAGCAGAATATTAGGGGACTGGAGGGAGAATTTTGCAAATCGCAGATCGTCTTCATCAAACAGGTCACTCATGTGACGTGTACTTATCTCATTGGCATGAGCCTGAAGGGCCTGCCAGGCAGTCAGTTCAGTACGGCTGGGCATGTTTACTCCACATCCTCAGTTACATTTCGGTTGTACGACAACACCAAACACTGCCTTAACCAATAAAACGCGCCACAACAGTGCGTCAGACGTTTTGATTTACCTTGGTTAAACAGGGTTTTAGCCCTATTGGGCCAAATCATTAACAGTGCGGTGCGAAAAGGCCGCTATGATAGTGATACCACCCCTTGATGTCAATCTGACTATTCTGAACTATCCCGTCACACTAACGTCATATCCGTAGCGCAGGTTGTTGAATTTACGGCAAAAACTGAGTAAATATCGCAATAATTGCCAGCGGTGGCGGCAACACTAACGCAATCTCGGCAACTGCTATAAGATAGGGCTTATGAATACCAGCAACCCAATTCCGGCCGGCGTCATTGAAGGTTTTTTTGGTCGCTCGTGGCAGTGGCCGCAGCGGCGTCAATTGGCCTCTTTTCTGAGCGAGCATCAGCTCGACTTCTATCTTTACGCGCCCAAATCTGACCCCTTTTTGCGGCGACACTGGCGCGCATCACACCCCGCCGAGCAATGGCGCGAGTTGGCCGCCACCCGCGAGACCTACCGAGACTGTCAGATTGATTTTGGCGTAGGCCTAAGCCCGCTGGACTTATGTACCGATCAGGGCATTACCGATACCGCCGCGCTCGACGCTAAAATTAAACACTTGAACACTCTTGAGCTGGATTACCTCGCCCTATTATTTGACGATATGCGTGGCGACATCCCCCAGCTCGCCCAGCGCCAGAGCGAGCTCGCCGAGCGCGCCGCCAACCTAAGCAACGCCAAACGAGTCATTCTTTGCCCTACATACTACTCCAACGATCCGGTGCTGGAAAAAGTATTCGGCCCTGCACCAGAGCACTATTTAGAAACCCTGGGACAAACCCTTGATCGGGCTATTGATGTTTTCTGGACGGGGCCTTCGGTGTGCAGTGATCACTACCCAACCGAGCATTTGCTTGAGGTGAACGAGCGCCTGGGGCGCAAGCCCTTTTTGTGGGACAACTATCCGGTCAATGACGGCGCCGTACGCTCACAGCACTTGTATTTATCGCCCACCAAGAGCGACCGGAGCACCGCCAAACCCTATATAGCAGGCATTGCGGCTAACCCGATGAATCAATTCTATGCATCGTGGCCTGCCCTGGCCGGCTTAAGTCAAGTGTTAACAAGTCAGCAAGCACCGCAGTGCCAAACAATTCTACAAAACCTGTACAGCGAACAAACCGCGCACTACCTTAAGCAAGATTTACCCACTTTTGAGCAGGGCGGATTAAACGCATTAAGCGATCACGACAAACAAATACTGATTGAGCGCTACACACCACTCGGCATCATCGACCCCATAGCAGCAGAAATCTGTGATTGGCTAGCCGGCGGCTACACCTTCGACCCCAGTTGCCTAACCGAGTAGCATATTCGAATACATCCTCTCAGCAAAAGATCGTATTCGACACTTTTAAAAATTTGACGCCCACACACCCTTAAGTATTTAGCGCTCCTGCTCAAACAAAAAATTTCTCAGTAAATCTTTACCGCCCTCGGTGGCAAAAGATTCGGGGTGAAACTGTATGCCCTCAATCGGGTAGTCTTTATGGCGCACACCCATAATTTCCATAGGCGCACCACTGGCAGCGGCATCGCTAAAGCTTTTAATACCCACCTCAGCTACTACTGCGGTCAACTCCAAGCACTCGGGCAAGCTTAATGGGTCAGCTACCAGCGAGTGGTAGCGCATGATCTCAAGCGATTGCGGCACACGGGCAAAGACACCTTGCGCGTTGTGATAAATTGGGCTGGTTTTGCCGTGCACAGGCAAGCCGGCTTTAACCACCTTACCACCAAAAACATGAGTAATACCTTGCATGCCCAAACACACACCCAGTAGCGGGATGGTTTTTCCGGCTTCGGCAATAACCTCGGCGCAAATACCAAAATAGGCTTTGTCATCGGGCGACCCCGGGCCTGGCGAGATAATAATACGATCCGGCGCCATAGCAATAACATCGTTTAAACTGATGTCATTATTGCGCTCCACTACAATAGAAAAATCGCCCACAGCGCCCTTGGCCTTTTCTGCGGTTAGAATTTCACCTATATATTGATACAAGTTGTAGGTGAAGGAGTCGTAGTTGTCGATAATTAAAATTTTCACGGTCAGACTCCTTAGGCCGGCTTAAATCGATCCAACACTTTTTTAGTGCCGGCGAATTTACGTTGAATTTCTTGGTATTCATCAGCGGCATTAGAATCGTACACATTGCCACCGCAAGTTTGCACATAACCGTGTTCGCCGTTAACAAACACCGTTCGGATAGGAATGGCAAAGGTGCAGTCGCCATTAAAAGAGAAGTGCCCTACTGCGCCACCGTATGGGCCACGGCCATCGGCCTCCAGCTCATCAATAATTTTCATGGCTTCAATTTTAGGGGCGCCGGTTAATGTACCCGCCGGGAAGTTACTCGCCAGAGCGGAAAACATATCTTCAGAATCCGACATAATCCCGACAATCTCACTGGAAATATGCTGCACATGACTAAAGCGCTTAATATCCATCAAACTGCGTACCTTCACCGTACCAAATTGCGCTACGCGGCCAATATCATTGCGGTGTAAGTCCACGATCATATTGTGTTCGGCAATTTCTTTCGGATCATTTAACAGGGTGCGTGCCAGGGCTTTATCCTCGGCTTCTGTGGCGCCACGTTTCGTCGTACCGGCCAAAGGATAGGTTTCCATTTCGCCCTGCCGCAGGCGGAATAAGAGCTCGGGGCTAGCGCCAATGACTTTTTCATCGCCAAATTTAAGGTAGTACATTTGCGGTGAAGGGTTCACCTCGCGCATAGATTCATACACACGAATGGTATCACCCTCAATTTTAAATTGAGTTTTAAACCCCACTTCGCACTGGAAGATTTTTCCCTCAACAATGTCTTTCTTAACCTTTTCTACCGCCTGTTCATGGGCGGCGCGATCCATGGTGTCGCCTTGCGGGGTTATGCACAAATCGCCATCGCCTTGATACGTTTCATTCAACAGGTCATGCACCAAAGCTTCGCGGCTTTCATCGTAAAAGAAGTAGAAAACCTCATTGGTCATTTTGTCCAGAATCAGCCCGTCTTTGTACAAACCAAACTTAAAGGCATCGAAGTAATCACTGGCTTGCAAGTTCATACTCGGCTCAAAGTAGTTCATGCAGTCGTAGCCAATATAGCCGGTTAAGCCGCCGGCGTATCCGCGAGAAATAATATTTTGTGGCACAATATCGCGCAGCAAATAGTAGGGGTTTTCACTGGGATATTGCTCAGCACTGCCATCGCGCTCAGTAATGGTCAAGGTTTTACCTTGGGCCGAGAGAATTTTTTCCGGATCGAAGCCGATCAGAGAGTAGCGAGATATATGGCTTTCTTCACCCAGTGATTCGAGGAAAAAACAATGGTCATAGCGTTTCTCGATTTTTTTGAAGACTCCAAAAAAATCACAATCGGTCGTAAGTGTGACATAACTCGGCTTGCGAGGAATGCTAATAGGGTCTGGCTTATTCATAATCGGGCCTATAACAGCTAGGTTTGGGCAGCGGCTTACATATCATCCAGCTTGCCAGCCTGAAGAGCGCGTGAACCTCGGGTTACCGTGGCAATGCCTACCCCCAGCTGCCGGGCCACTTCTCGTTGAGACACACCGGCTTTTAACAACCGTGTGATCTGCAAACGCTGAGAAATAGCGTGCAGCTCCGCCGGCGTTAACAAACCTTCAAGCACGCGACGCATACTTTCGGGAGTGTCAAATTGCAGCAGATACTGAACCAGCTCTTGAAGGTGTTGCTCTTCCGTATTCATGTACTAGTACACTACCATCATTGATGCTAAACAACAACCGGTATTAATCAAATCTATACGCCAATTACCGACTGGAACCGTGCGGCCCGGCATATTCCATGGCAAAATAGCGACCTAGCTCAACAGGACCTCATGCAGCCGAGCGTTTTAACACCCCACTGTCTTAATCGATCAGAATAAAAGCAATAAAACGGCCCGCCCAAACCGTATAATCAAGCGACTCTCTGCCTACCCCATTACTATTCAATCATTTTGCAATCCTTACACTTACCGCTTGTAAGTTTCTCCACCTAAGGCCGGTTTAGCAGCACACACCGACACCAAAAACTCCATATGTGATTGTTTTATATGAATATTTGATTGTTGGCATAAGTATCGCTATTCACTTATTAACAAATGGTAAACAACACACGCAATACTGCGAACACTATTGAACCGCTGCGAGACAATTGACATGGTTAATACCAATCCAGCCCAGCAATCAGACGCCAACTTGAGCACCTCTCAAGTAGTGACTGGTGCGGTTCAGAGTGTAAACATGTTTTCACCCCCCGACTTGGGCCGCTTTTTTAACCGATTGACGGCCCTTTTTTATTCGCCCGAGCCGGTGAACCACTCACCCTCGTTAGGCCACCACCCTCACCGGTGGGCGGCCTTTTTTTATTCCCATCGATGAGCGCGGCGTCCGCCGCGGCATCACCCTCCCCCTTGAGCCGCTCTTCGCGGCTCTTTTTTTGGCTTAAAAAAAGGCCCCGAAGGGCCAATGGGAGTTGAAAGATAAATACTAGGCCGCCGATTTTTTCTCAACCTCTGGCTGCGCAACCTCACGGCGAATTAAATAGTCGAAAGCACCCAGTGCTGCCGTGGCTCCTGCGCCCATAGAGATCACTATCTGTTTGTAGGGCACGGTCGTGGCGTCACCCGCAGCGAATATGCCGGGTACACTTGTCGCACCGCGCTCGTCAATTTCAATTTCTCCGCGCACGGTGAGTGCCACCTCTGACTCCTGCAGCCATTCGGTATTGGGCACCAAACCAATCTGCACAAACACACCCGCTAGGCTCAGTGTGTGCTCTTGCTCGGTTACCCGGTCGCGGTAACGTAAGCCCGTCACTTTTTGGCCATCACCGATTATTTCGGTGGTCTGAGCGCTGGCGATAATTTCGATATTGGCCATCGACCTTGCCTTGTTTTGCAGGACCTGGTCAGCACACAAGGTGTCGGCGAACTCCAACACGGTTACATGATCGACAATTCCGGCCAGATCAATCGCCGCCTCAATACCGGAGTTGCCACCGCCAATGACCGCTACGGATTTACCTTTAAAGAATGGGCCATCACAATGCGGACAATAAGCCACGCCCTTGGTACGGTACTCAGCTTCGCCGGGCACACCCAGCTCGCGCCAGCGGGCACCGGTTGCCAAAATAACGCTTTTGCTGGCCAAACTGGCTCCGCTTTGCAGCTCCAGGTTTATTTTTTCATCGCGGTAAATTCGGTTGGCGCGCTCGGCGGTGATAATATCTACGCCGTAGTCTTTTACGTGTTGCTCCAGCCCTGCGGCCAGTTTAGGCCCTTCGGTGTAGGGCACTGAAATAAAATTCTCGATCCCCACAGTGTCCATCACCTGGCCACCAAAACGCTCGGCCAGAAGCGCCGTACGAATACCCTTGCGCGCCGCGTAAATGGCCGCCGCTGCGCCGGCTGGCCCACCGCCGACTACAAGCACATCGTATTCTTCGCGGGCGTTTAGCTCGGCGACTTTTTCCTCGCCGCTGTTTTCATCGAGCTTGCCGACAATTTCATCCAGGGTCATGCGCCCCTGCCCAAAGGGTTCACCATTTAGATACACCGCGGGAACGGCCATAATATTACGCCGCTCAACTTCCTCTTGAAATAAAGCACCATCGACCATCTGGTGGGTAATATTCGGATTAATCGTCGCCATCACGTTCAGAGCCTGAACTACCTCTGGGCAGTTTTGGCAGGAGAGCGACACAAAGGTTTCAAAATGGTATTCGCCCTTGAGGTTGCGAATTTTTGCCACTAAAGATTCATCTTCTTTTATCGGGTGACCACCGGTCTGTAATACGGCCAACACCAACGAGGTAAATTCGTGCCCCAGAGCAATACCAGCAAAGCTCACCCGAGGCGTCTCCCCCGCTCTGGCAATGCCCATACTGGGCGAGCGATTGGCAGACTGAAATTTGAGTTGAATTTTGTCAGACAAACTCGCGATTTCACTCGCTAAAGCACTCAATTCGCGCGCTTTTTCACCGTCGTTCATGGACACACTGAGCTCAATGGGCTCCGCCAACTTTTGCAGATAGGTGTCCAATTGTTGTTTGATTGTTGCATCTAACATAAGTGTGTCCCGATGTTGTTCATAAATGGTTAAAAAAAATGCCGACCGAAGCCGGCACAAAGGGGCTAGAGTTAAATTTTGCCGACAAGATCCAGCGATGGTGCCAGTGTCTGTTCACCTTCTTTCCATTTAGCCGGGCAAACCTCACCTGGGTTGTTAGCAACATATTGAGCCGCTTTGATTTTACGTATCAGCTCATTGGCATCGCGCCCTACACCACCGGCGGTGATTTCAACAATTTGCACCCGGCCTTCGGGGTCGATCACAAAGGTGCCGCGATCGGCAATGCCTTCTTCTTCGATCATCACGCCAAAGCTGCGGGTAATCGCCCCTGTTGGATCGCCAATCATCGGGAACTGAATCTTGCCAATAGTCTCTGATGAGTCGTGCCAGGCTTTGTGAGTGAAGTGGGTATCCGTCGATACGGAGTACACCTCAACGCCCAGGCGCTTAAACTCTTCGTAGTTATCCGCTAAATCGCCCAACTCTGTCGGGCAAACGAAGGTAAAGTCCGCAGGATAAAAGAAAACAACCGCCCACTTACCTTTAAAATCGGCTTCGGAAACATCCACAAACTCACCCTTCAGATAAGCTTTGGCTTGAAAGGCTTGCAGTTCACTATTGATATATCGAGACATGGTTTACTCCTGAGTTAGTGTTTAAAAAGCGATATCTAATCAACGGAATAAATACTATCAACCATAAAGAAACAATTTAAATTAACTATCATTATTCTACTGATAGCTATTTCCTATCGGGCGGGCTGGGTCGATATTTTTATGGCGGGTGATTGTAGGAGGAGATACAACAATATGAGTTAGTCGGCAGGCTGACTATCGGTACAGGTTTCTTGACACTGGTGTTCACTCAGGGCAAGGGAAAGCGTTCCAGCTAAGGCTAACAGGGAAGGCAGAGAGTGGGAGCTGTCTCTATCTGGGAAAAACCCTATATTGGCAGTCAAATACGGGTATAGTATTCTGGCACGCAGACCAAAAAGTAGGATCGGCCGTTGAAACTGATTTTGGGATCTCTATTCGCGCCATTTCTGGCCTTGTCTATTGGCTCACAGCCTGTACACGCCCTCCAGCTACAGGCATCACTCGCCAACGAAGACTACCCCCCGTTTTATTACTACGACGATATTAACCGGCAGTTTACGGGCGTCTCTATTGAGATATGCCGAGAAGTAGTGGCCTCGCTCGGTCACACCCTCAGCTTTAAGCGCTCACCTTTTATACGCCTGCTGCACGAACTCAGAGAAGGTAAATCTGATATCGCCTGCACCTTATTTAACACTAGCGAACGCTCGCCGGGCATAGTATTCACCCAAGTACCCCATATTTTTGAAACTATCTCCGTTTTTTCTCGCCTGGAGACAGCAGTAACCACGCCTCGGCCACTTAACAGTGACTACCTTAAGCAACACAAAGTGGGAGGCGTGCGGGGTTATTTTTATGGTGAGGCACTGCAAGACCAAAATGATTTTACCAAGCGACAGGTAAACACCGAGTCGCAGCTGGTTAAGATATTATTGGCAGGGAGAATAGATTATGCTCTGGGCAACCGGGCCAGTATTACCCATCATGCGCGCACGTTAGGGGTTGAGAGTCAAATCCGTTTTTTCGACCAGGCCGTTTATAGCGGACCTATTTATATAGGGGTTTCACAAACCAGAGCCGACGCCCAGCAATTAGTCGCCGACTTGACCCAAGCGGTGGCAGAATTTCGGAAAACCGATCAATACCAGACAATACTGCAACGCTATAACATTGAAGTGACAGATTTTTATTGAGCCTCTGGCACCACGCGAACCCAATGACCATTGCGTTTTTGCACTTGGCAGCGTACCCATTGGCGAAACTCCCCAACTCGGCAAAGTGTGGTTTGCTCTGACTCGACACCAACCACATTGCGATAAATTAATTTGGCATCATTACGACTTAGGTCGTCATCGCAATCAAAAATTTGTCTAACACACCACTGTGCACCCACCTCGCCATTGCTGTAGTAAGCCCCTTTGTGTAGCTCAAGCTTATGGCTATCGTGCTGGCGTGCATGCTCCCAGGCACGAGCAAATATATCCGACAGTTCATCCGGCGCCACATCCACAAAAGTGTTTAAATCGTGCATTGCCGCGGCAAAGTCTTCATGGGTCAACGTTGGCAGAGACTTATTAACCACATGCCCGCTGCTAGCCAAGGTTCTTGGGTATCGCCGCCATGCAAACACACTGTTAAACAACACCGCAGCGACCAAGATAACGGCGACATTAATGCCTATCGGAATCAACAAATAACCATAACCCAACTGATGAATAGCGGGCCCACCGATAACCGCAGCTAAAGCGGTAGCCCCACCGGGTGGGTGTATGCAACGCAAATAACACATGAGCAATACGGCAAGGCCAACCGCAAGAGCAGGCGCAAAAGGCTGCCCAGGTAAGCATTGCTGAACCGACACCCCGACCAAAGCTGAGATTAGATGCCCGCCGACGAGCGCCCACGGCTGCGATAGTGGCCCGTGGGGCACAGCAAATAGCAGTACCGCTGAAGCCCCCATAGACGCCAAGATCCAAGCCGTAGCGTCCGGTACAAACCATTGTGTTAAGCCGTAAACCAAGCCAATCCCTACAGCAGCACCTAAACCGGATATCAGTTTTTCCGGATGGTTTGTTACATTTTCCTCTATCCCCAGTAAACCTTTGAGAAATAACACGCGACTCTACCTTTACAGTGCACCAAGGTGGGGCATCATAAAGAAGGACACTTCGGTTAACAAGTTGAATTTATCGACCGAAATGTGATCATAGGCGTTGATGCGTGTGCCCAAACCATGCACTCTATGTTTACTTACACTCACTCGTTGTCATCGGAGTTATATTTTTATGTCCCTGACGTTCCGCTCGGGAATCTTTAAATCGAGCTTTTTCCTCGCTCTGTTAATCACCTCAAATACCGCCATTAGCGAGACTTACGCTCTTCAATATCATGCGACCATAAGCGATGATACCGAGCACGCTCAGATGAGCATAACCATTCCTCAAGCCCAGCTGATTAAGAGTATTAATTTTAACCTCGACCCCGACTTTCATAGTGATATAGAGGGCAACGGTCAACTAGAGGTCAACGATGGGCGCGCGATTTGGCACCCACCGGAAGAAAACGCCAAACTAGAGTATAAAGTGGCGCTTAATCACGAGCGCGATCCAGGGGAGTTCGACTCTATCCGGCAAAAAGACTTCACCATATTTAGGGGCGACGATCTAGTCCCACCGGCCAAAGTACGCACTAAAGCCGGAGTTGAAAGCCAAGCCACCTTAACTTTTACCCTGCCCGAGCACTGGAACAGCGTGAACAGCGGCTGGCTCAAACAAGAAGATGGCAGCTTTGCCATTGACGCCCCCGACCGACGCTTTGACCGCCCCACCGGTTGGTTTATAGCCGGTAAACTCGGCACCCGGCGCGAGCGCTTAAGCGATACACACATTGCCGTCAGTGCGCCGCAAAATCTGGGCGTAAAACGGATGGACTTAGTCAGCTTTATTCTTATGAACTGGCCTCAATTTCGTCAGCTGTTGGACGAGCTGCCACCCAAGATATTAATCGTTACCGCGCCAGACCCCATGTGGCGTGGTGGCTTGTCAGGCCCCAACTCGCTGTTCTTCCATGCCGACCGGCCTATGGTGAGCGAAAATGGCACCAGCACCCTGCTCCATGAGCTATTTCATACCTTGACCGGCATTACCGATAAAGGCAACGACGACTGGTTAGTCGAGGGCCTGGCCGAGTACTATGCCATTGAAATTCTCTACCGCAGTGGGGGTTTAAGCGACGATAGGCTCGAGCGTATTTACCAATGGCTTGCCGATTGGAGTGAAGACATCACCCAGCTGCGCGGTAGCGCCTCAAGCGGGGAAACAACCGCGCGTGCGGTATTATTAATTAAAGCGCTGGCCGAGGAAATTGACCAAAAGACTGATGGGGAAAAATCGCTAGACGACATCACCCGTATACTGGTCCAAGAAAAGCGGGTTGACCTCACCATGCTTAAAGAGAGTGTAGAAAATTTAATCGGAACACCGGCTGACGTATTAGATTCAAAATTATTGAAATAACCCTCGACTAGGGCTAAGTTAAGCCGGCCACACACCAAACGGAGCAGAACAATGAAGTACAACAATATTCTAGAGACCATTGGCAACACCCCGTGCATTAAAATTAACCACCTATTTCGACCCGACATCGAAGTATGGATGAAAGCCGAACGTTTTAACCCCGGCGCCAGCATCAAAGACCGTATTGCTCTGGCCATGATTGATGACGCCGAAGCCCAAGATTTGCTGCAGAAAGACACCGTTATCATCGAGCCGACCAGCGGCAATACCGGCATTGGTTTGGCCATGGTAGCGGCCGCGCGCGGTTACCGACTTATACTGACCATGCCAGAGTCAATGTCTGTCGAACGGCGAAAAATCATGAAAGCCCTCGGTGCCGAGCTGGTATTAACCCCGAAAGAGCAAGGCATGGGCGGAGCCATCAACAAAGCCACCGAGTTACGCGACGATTACCCCAACAGCTGGATGCCGCAACAATTCACCAACAAAGCCAATGTAGAAGCGCACCGCAAAACCACCGCCCAGGAGATTTTAGCCGACTTTCCGGAAGGTTTAGATTACTTAATTACCGGCGTGGGTACCGGCGGCCATATCACCGGCTGCAGCGAAGCGTTAAAAGCCGAATTTCCCGATATGAAAACCTATGCGGTAGAGCCAGAAAAATCCCAAGTAATCGCGGGCAAAGAAAAAGGTCTGCATCGCCTGCAGGGTATAGGCGCCGGCTTTGTGCCGGAGATTCTCAATACCGACACTCTGGACGGCACCATTGCCGTTAGCGAAGAAGCAAGTTTTGAAATGACCCGCCAGTGCGCCAGCAAAGAGGCGATATTTGTCGGCATTTCATCTGGCGCTAGTCTCGCGGCGGTTAAAGAGCGCGAAGCGGAATTCGCACCAGGCAGTCGTATTTTGGTGTTCAGCTACGACACCGGCGAGCGCTACCTATCCATTGACGATTTGTTTGCCAGCGAATAACACCAACTCGGCAAACGAAAACTCTGTTAAGAATCGTCAGAGCCGACCCCCAAAGGTCGGCTTTTTCGTAGAATAGGTATAATCCAACAATAAGCCCAACCCGCATACGGGCACCGTTAGCCACACAACACACTATAAGAGACAGCCAATGATTACCCACGAAGTCAATCCGCGCTATGTCGCCAGCGCACAACGCTACCAAACCATGCCCTATCAGCGCTGTGGTAAAAGCGGCTTGCGCCTGCCACGCCTATCTCTCGGACTGTGGCAAAATTTTGGGGCGGTAGACTCCCTGGCCAATGCCCGCGCTATGGTTCAAGGCGCGTTTAACCTCGGCATTACGCATTTCGATTTAGCCAACAACTATGGCCCCAACTACGGCTCGGCAGAATCCACCTTTGGCCAGCTTATGGCCGAAGGTCTAGACCACTACCGCGATGAAATGATCATTTCCAGTAAAGCCGGATACGACATGTGGCCCGGCCCTTACGGTATGGGCGGCTCACGCAAATACTTAGTAGCCAGTTGCGACCAAAGCCTCAAGCGTTGCGGTGTGGAGTACTTTGATATTTTTTACTCCCACTGCTTTGATCCAGAAACCCCACTGGAAGAAACCATGCAAGCGTTGGACTACATTGTTCGCTCAGGCCGTGCACTGTACGCCGGCATTTCCAGCTATAGCGCAGAACAAACTCGGCAAGCCGCCGCTATTTTGCAAGACCTAGGCACCCCGCTGCTAATACACCAGCCCCGCTACAACCTCATGGATCGCTGGATTGAAGACGGCCTGACCGACGTGCTGGACAACGAAGGTGTAGGCGCCATTGTTTTCTCGCCACTGAATCAAGGCATCCTCACCAACAAATACCTAGGCGGCATTCCCAATAATTCACGCGCTGGCCGGGGCGATCAAATTTACCTAAAAGAAAGTGACCTAAGCGAAGAAGTCATAGGTAAAGTAAACGCCCTAAACGACATAGCCCAAAGCCGCGACCAGAGCCTCGCCCAAATGGCCATTGCCTGGACGCTCAATAACCCAACCGTCACCAGTGCCATCATCGGCGCCAGCCGTGTCGAACAAATCAACGATTCGGTTGCGGCTTTAAATAATATGAACTTTAGTGCAGACGAGCTGGCAGCGATTGACGCTATTGTTAAGCCTTAACCATACCAAAGCTCAGGGCTATTCAATCCTCTCTTTAATCAACAATTAAAGGTAAAGGATTATTTAGACCGCAGAGCTGGATATTAATAGAAGTGGGGGATGCTTAACACCCGAATATGGGCTGCGAATCGCAAGTGTAGCGGACGCAGCCGCATAACTTTGCAGCGACATAATATTATCATTATATGATTTTTAATGAGGTATATTTAAAAATTACTTTTCAAGCAGCAAAGTAAATGAACGAATAGCCCCCACCATAGAGACATTGGGAACGATTGATTGAACCTTCCAACCATCTTTATTCAATGACTGGATTTTTTGATTCAACTTCAACATATCCGGCTGACTTGTCCAAAATGACATTTTTCTAAATACGATAACCTTTTGCATATTGCACTCCCTCGATACACACATATAACAGCAAATTCATTTGCCAAAATCACACTCCCCGCGACAATCTATCTCCGACAGAGATCGGCTTTAAAGCTGGCAAGGTGTTTTTCGGTCACTAAGAACAACTACACACACTGGCAGCTCCTTGCCCGATGCGAAGCGCTTAACCTAGATTATTACGACGTCACAATAAACACGACCGCCCACTAAAACCCGCGCCGATGGCCCGCTTTTGTCCCCTGAGGCCAGCCGATTACCGAGCGTTTTTTGCCATGAACGACCTTGTTTCCAAAAGTAGAACCTGTGCTCTTGTGTAACATCTTTTAATTCCCGCAATAACCGCCTTGTGCTAAGGTATCGCGCATAATCAATTGGTGACGGGAAGCACTCGTATGAAAAAAATCATCCTCTTTCTCGTAGCTACAGCGCTGCTGTTATCTACCCTTCCTGGCCACGCTGCCTACGACCCCGCCGCTACGCCTAAGCCGCTGGCCGAATGGGCCGATTGGATACGGGCCGAGCGCCCCGATGCGGCCTGTGTTTTGGCCTCGAACAGCGCACACCATTGTGTCTGGCCCAAGTCACTGCAATTAAACGTCAATGATAGCGGCGGTAAATTTACTCTTGAGGTTGATCTGTACCGTCGCACTCAGGTTATTTTACCGGGGGATGACAATCATTGGCCTCTGGCTGTCACCGACCAAACCGGAACCAGCCTTAATCTATTTCGCTACAACAATGCCCCCGCGGTTGTGCTCGATGCGGGCAACCACACCATAAACGGGCGGTTTGAATGGGGGGCTCTACCCAAGCTGTTAAGCATACCCCGCCAAACTGGGCTGCTGAGCCTTACCCGCCATCAACAAGTCGTACCTCGAATAGAGGTAGACCGCGATACGCTCAGGCTACAGGGACAGGTTCAAGAGATAGCCGACAGTGAAGCTGACGATGTAAATGTACGCGTTTACCGCTTACTGCAAGACGGCATACCCATGGCACTCACCACACGCATTCACCTTGACGTCAGTGGCACCTCAAGAGAAATACAGCTCGAACAAGTACTCCCCCAACATTTTAAAGCGCAGTCGGTGCAAAGCAATTTGGCCGCGCGAATTAATGCCGACAATACGCTTACCGCTCTGGTTAAACCCGGCCGCTGGCACATCGATATTCAAGCCTACAGCCTGCAGAACTTACCGCCGCTATCGGCCAATATAAATGAAGCGCTTTGGCCCGAACAGGAAATCTGGAGCTTTGCCGCAGACACTCAGTATCGCAATGCCAACATCAGTGGCGCACCCACGGTGGACCCAGCCCAAGCGCAAGTCCCCGCCCAATGGGTCAATCATCCCGCCTACCTGTTAAACCATGAACACCCGGCAACGCTCGAGGAAATATCCCGTATCAGCGGCGAGCGCAAGAACAAGTTAACGCTTAATAAAAAACTTTGGCTCGATTTTAATGGTGCAGGTTTTACCATTGAAGATACGTTAACCGGTGAGCTGGGCCCCAACGCCCGCCTTAATGTGGTGGAGGCCTATCAACTAGGCAGTGCCTCAACCCCCAATCAGCCCTTAGTGGTATCGCAACTAAACGATCAGCTCGGGGTAGAGGTACGTCAGCAATCGGTCAACCTATCAGCCGTAGGCCGTATGCCAAGACAGAGCAGTATTCCCGTTAGCGGTTGGGATGAAAGTTTTGAGTCCGTCTCCAGCCAACTATTTTTACCACCGGGCTGGTCTATTTTAGCCACTTCGGGCGCCGACAATGTAAGCGGCGTATGGATAGATCGCTTTAACCTGTGGGATATCTTTTTAATTTTAATCATTGCGGTTGCGGTTAAACGCGTGGGTGGATGGCGCGCCGCTGCGTTGGCGCTGTTTGTGGTTTTGTTAACGTATCAACGCCAGGGAGCACCGCTGATTATTTGGCTTAACTTTGCCATTTGCATTGCTTTGGCTCAGCACGTTAAAGACAAATGGCACCAGCGCTTGAGTTATTACACACTGGCAAGCTTTGCACTCTTTGCGGTTATTATGCTGCCCTTTGCCATTAATCAAGCCCGAATGGTGGCTTATCCACAACTCGAACACTCGCAAATCAATACCCTGCAAGCACCACACGCAGAAAAGGCTCAATCGGCCGATAAAGTGAGCGTTGTAGCTCGAACGCTAGAAGAGAAAGTCGTTGATCAAAGCAGCAACATACTGAGCAGCATTCGATACGCCGAGGCCCCCGCGCCACAAAAAGAAATACTCAGCACCGAGTACGATGCACAACAACAAGTGCAGGCTGGACCACCGCGAATGAAATGGCAGTGGAATTCCGCCCGCTTAAACTGGACCGGTCCGGTGACCCATACCCAAACACTGACCTTACTGATGGTACCGCCTATACTGGATAAACTCGGTCACCTACTGGCTCTGCTTTCGCCGTTGTTGTTAGCGTGGTTGTTGTGGCTTAAAAGCCCCAGGCCTAGCCTCCCCCAACTGCCCCGCTCTAGTGTAGCTGCAGTACTGGCTTTGATTGTTGGCAGCGGCTGGACACCCGCCCCAGAGGCGAGTGTGGTGATTGATAATGAGCTGCTTGATGACTTGCGTGAACGTTTGTTTGCAACGCCCGACTGCCATCCAAGTTGCGCTGTCATTAATTCAACGCTGGTACAGGCGCACGATCAACAGGTTACCGTTCAACTGGAAGTCAGCGCACAAGCCTTAACGACTCTCAGTCTACCCGAGCTAGGTTATAACTGGCCGCAGCAGGTGACACTGAATAACAAAGCCGCCACCCTACAGCGTGCCGACCTTGGGTTTATGCTCGCAGTTCCCAAAGGGCACCACCAAGTGGTGCTTTCCGGTCAGGTGCCATCACGCCAAACCTTGGATTTAAATTTTTCCACGGTGGTACATAATGTCACTACCGAGCTGGACGGTTGGAGCGTCAACCTCAGCCAAAAACCTGGTCGCCATCTGCAACTGAACCCAGTGCAAACACAAACCAATGATCAGGTAGAGCTGCAACCCAACGACATTGCTCCGTTTATTCGGGTAGAACGTCACATTCAGCTTGAACACGATTGGATGGTACACACTCGCGTCTACCGTATGGCGCCTAGCCAGGGAGGCATTAACGCTTCAGTTCCTCTGCTACCAGGCGAACAACCCCTGAGCGATAGTGAGCTGATTGATGGCGCTATGCCGGTACAACTAGCCCCCACCCAGCGCAGCGTTGAGTGGCGCTCTCGCTTGGAGCCAAACACAAGCTTAGAACTTACCGCCGCGGATGCTAACAGTCAACGCTATGAAGTGTGGCAATTAAGTGCAGCGCCTAAGTGGCACGTTAAGACCACCTCCGAAGCAACTAAGCTTTTACAGGGTGATCAAGTAAAATGGTTGCCCCGCCCCGGCGACAACTTAACGTTAGAGGTATCGCGCCCCACCCCAGTTGAAGGGACCACACTGGCATTGAGTGAATTAACTCTGGGGCAAACACTGGGCAAAGGGCTGCAAACCAACACATTGAATGTGAGTGTGCAAACCTATCAAGCGGGTAAATTTGAATTTCAATTACCCAGCGGTGCCGAGCTGACCCGACTTCATGTTAACGGGCGTGAACAACCCAGCGCGCAGCAAAGTGGCAAGCTTGCGATACCGGTAAGCGCCGACACCCAAAACGTTGAGCTGCAATGGCAAAGCCCCAGTGAATTATCGCTACTGACCAAACCAAAACCGGTTCGGCTCGATTACCCCTTTGCCAACGCCGAGATTTCAATAACCTTGCCCAGTGATCGGTGGGTGCTGTGGGTTTCCGGGCCACAAATTGGGCCGGCTGTTTTATTGTGGAGCATAGTGGCGGTGGTGTTGTTACTGGCTATCGCTTTGGCCAAAACCAAATTGACGCCACTGCGTACGTGGGAATGGATACTGCTAAGCCTGGGCATCGTCACCATGAACGCCTTGCTACTGTTAATCATTGCCGCCTGCTTTATTGCTTTAACGGTGCGCGGACGCACAGCCTGCGCAAGCTTGGGTAATAACTTTAATGTTATGCAGGTGTTTTTAATTATTTTTAGTGTTGTTTCGTTATTGTTGTTACTGGTCACTATTCCCTACGGGCTTTTGGCGCAACCGCAAATGTTGGTTCAGGGCAATGGCTCAAGTAACCATCTACTGCACTGGTTTATTGATCAGGGTGCGGGCAGCACACCCCAGGTTACCATTATCAGCTTGCCACTGTGGGCTTATCGTTTGGTTATGCTACTGTGGTCTTTATGGCTCGCCTTTGCCCTAACCGGCTGGTTACGTTGGGGTTGGCAACAGCTTAGTAATGGCGGCATTTGGCACTCACAAAGCCCACCCGCCAAGGCGCCAGTAGCGCCAAGTGCTTCACAGGACAAAACAAGCCTGGAGTTAGATTTACCGGAAGACAAATAAAAAAATGGCCCCATAATATTGGGGCCATTTTTTGACAGACTGAAAAATATATATTTGTCTGTGTTGCGTTAATACACGACTACAATAATGACTTAAAAGGTCGCGTTTAGCATAACCCACAGCTTTTGCGTGTTCGAACCAAAATCATCGGCTTGATAATCGGCGTACTTAACCAGCAGTGTTACGGGTCCGATTTTTTTCGCTGCAGAGATGTCGAACTCCTGACCATAATCGGTACTGCCATACTCCGCGCTTAAATCGTGGTAGGTAGCTGCTAACTTCACCCCACCCAGGGCGCCGGACACACCCACATAAAGATCTTCAACCCCCGCCGCTGGTGTGCCTAAGAATCGATCCGTCCAACCCTGAAATTTGTGCAAGGTTGCCAATGGTGTACTGAATGCAACCACGCCATCGTCTGAGCCGAGGACTTCGTAGCCGCTTTTTATGCTAACGCCACTGAATTTTACTGAAGCTTCTGCCAAAAGATAATTGGCATCATAAGAAACAGGATTATCGCCAGCATCTGACTGGATGGCGTATTCCAGTGTGTAGCCTACAGACTCACCCGCCTTACCTGCCCATCGCACCCCAATACTGTCGTTTGACAAGGCCGCAGCGGTTTCGTTATCCAACAAATAGGCATAAAGCGACAGCTTGCCAGCATCCCAGCCGGCGTAATTAAAATTGATTAAATGTGCTTCGTGTTTGTGATCCCCAATGGGGTTATCTTCACCAAAAATGCGATTAACATTATGGACATAGGCATAGAAAAAGGTGCCGTCTTCAAGTGCTTTATTACTGAGCGAGAAGGCATCGTAAGTCTGCTCGTTTTGACGCCAGCCTACGCCGCCAATAAACCGCTGATTATCCAACAGTATTCGCTGACGGCCATATTTAATCGTGGTTTTAGCGGGAGCCTGATAAGACAGAAAGGCTTGGTTAACTTCTGTACCTGCGGGGTCGGCAATAATCGCCGTACCTGGGTTTAGGGCATCATTGCCAGCGGTGCGATAATCGGCATCCAGCAGCTCTTGGACATCGTCCATCTCCAGCGTTAAGCCAAAGCCTTGGTAGCTTTGCGAGGTGAAGCTTAATCGGGTACGTAGTGTTAGTGCATCCGAGTCGGTCAGTCCATCCCAATTAACATCCTCATAACGCAGACGAAAATTTAACTTCACATCTCCCTGTGTCAGTGCTTCTTTAATACTGGCAGCCTCTTGTGCTTGTGCTGCAAACGCGCTCATTAATCCTGCGGCCCCCAAGGCCAAAACCAATTGCTTTTTCATTGCCTATCTCCTAGCTCGTTGTTTAGGTTTTGTTTTCTTCCCGCCGCGCTATTTTGGTTCTAAGTTTGTGAAACTTATCTGTGAGCTTTTACTGTGCGCTGGATTTCTGTTTTTTTGTGTCGCCCACATCGGCGCAAGGGGTAGAGCAAGGCATATGCCAGCCGGCTTTAACATTGCACAAAAAACTTTATTATTATTATTTTTCAACAACTTAGAACTGTAGAAAAAAACCTAGAACTTAAAAAACAGACAGTGGCTTGGGTTTACATTTAGTCCTGCCCATGCACTGTTTTGCCCACACATTTAGATATTTGCCCCAGACGAAGGCGCAACGCTCGCACCAGAGACGAGCATTTGTGGCAGTGCATAAAATTAGAGGCGCACTCAGAGTGTGCAAGTGGGATTTTTGACCGATATCATGAGGCAAAAAAAAGGCGCTCTGCGATAGAGCGCCTTTCTTATAGAGCAAATTGAGATAAACTAGTCGTCAGTGGTTGGTTAGTCTATAGTGACTACTCGTCCACGCATGGCAACACCGGCCATGATTTTACCGGCATGACACTCGTACTGAGTTTCGCTGCTCATTTCGTTTTTCTTGTAGTAGCTAACGATATCAACCACAGCATTACCACCTTCACGCACAGCCCGCTCTTGCAGTGCAATCAACGCCGATAGCATAGCCCAAGAACACGCTTCCTCATCAGACTTAAAAACGGCCTTGGTTTTTTTGTTACTGGTGAAGCTGCCCAATTTTTTACTGGGTGCGGGGTAAGCTTGCTCGCCAAAATACAACTTAATATCGCTATCGAGCTTGTCTGTGTATTCAGTCAAGACATCCTGAATCGGCAGCATTAGGCCTTCATCGCGCGCCTGGGCATTTACCGCACCGAAAGTCAGTGCCGCCGCTGCGATTAAAGACAGTGTTTTATTCAATCGAATAGCCATTATTGAACTCCTTTCTATTGTCGTTAGTCTTCGAAAACTTAAATATACCAAAACTTTATGACGCTACGAATTGTTTGTTTACCTTAGTGCCCACGGGGCCAAGAGACACCCCCTACTTGGTAACCGGCTCGCGCAGAGTCACAAACTCTTCCGCTACTGTTGGGTGGATACCTATGGTGCGGTCAAAATCAGCCTTGGTGGCCCCAGCCGTCATGGCCACTGCTAGGCCTTGAATGATTTCACCAGCCTCAGCCCCCACCATATGGCAGCCTATGACTTTATCACTCGCTCGCTCGACCAATAATTTTACCATAACTTTCTCAGAACTCTGTGACAGGGTCAGAGGTAATGGTGTAAAGCTTGCTCGATAAACATCGTACTCTACGCTGTTTTGTTGGGCCTGATTCTCGGTTAAACCCACAGTGGCAATGTTGGGTTGGGTAAAGACAGCAGTGGGCACCAGTGGGTAATCGACAGCTCCCGGGCCTTGGCCGGTTTTCCCGTATAATCGGTGTGCTAAATCCATACCCTCTGCCAGAGCCACAGGCGTCAGAGCCAGCCGGTCTATAGCATCACCAATGGCGTAGAGATTGGGCTCTGCGGTTTGATAGTCATCACCGACGGTAAGGGCACCACTTTTACTTGTGGTGGCCTGGGTGTTTTCTAACCCTAGGTTATCCAGTAATGGCTTGCGACCTGTGGCGTAGATCACCGCACCGGCTTGCATCTCGCTGTCATTATTTAACGCCAAATTCAGCTGCCCGGTCGAGGTTTTCTCTATGGCATCGATATCCGTTTGCAAATGTACCTGCACGCCCTTATGGCGCATTTGTTCGAGCATTAACTGACGAATGTCATCGTCAAAACCGCGCAGTATTAAATCGCCGCGATAGATAAGGTGTGTATCTACCCCCAAGCCATTAAGAAAGCCGGCAAATTCACAGGCGATATAGCCGCCGCCGACGACTACAACTCGCTCTGGTAGCTCTGGCAGAGTAAAAATCTCATTTGAGGTAATTGCGTGTTCGCGACCGGGAAGATCGGGGATAAACGGCCAGCCACCAACGGCCAAAATAATACGCTTAGCCCGATAAACGGTATCTTCTATCTGTACCTGGCCATCACCCAAAAGCCGGGCGTGACCGCGCAGTAAGGTGACGCCGGCATTGTCCAGGATTCGACCGTAAACACCGTTTAACCGTTGGATTTCCTGCTGTGTGTTATCGCGCAAGATTGGCCAGTTAAAGTGAATATCATTCGCTTGCCACCCGTAAGCCTTACCGCGCTCAAACTGCTCGTTAAATTGGCTGGCGTATACGAATAACTTTTTGGGAATACAACCGACATTAACACAGGTGCCCCCTAGTGCTCGCTCTTCAATCACGGCCACTTTTGCGCCCAAACTCGCGGCCACCCGGCTGGCGCGAACACCGCCGGAACCTGCGCCGATTACTAATAAATCATAGGTTTCTGTCGCTATTGTAGTGCCCATTTGATCTGTCCAACAAAGAGGTGAATTCACTCATTAGAGTGCTTAAGAGTACGGCTGTTACACTTCGAGATCAATATTAGGCGCATTTTCACGACGTCGATCCTGACCGGCGCGCGAATCGAGAACAGATGTTCTTTGTTTTTTGCGCCGATCACCCCGTCGCCGCTCTAGCTTGGGGGGGCTAGAATCGGGCAAGCGCTTATCAATTAGCAAGTCTTTATCGGGCTCATAGCCGGTGGCAGGCTTGGGCATGGTTAGCGGGGATAATCTTGTAATGGGTCCTAAGTAAACCATAAATACACTTATCAGTTGAGTATGATGGCTATCGGCCAAATATCAAAAACTGTATGTATTTTATCCAAAAACGCGTTTTAATTCACAATTTTAGCGGCTTGTGCCAAACCAATCTAACTGCTCGCGTAAAGAGACCACTTCGCCAACGATAATCAGTGTTGGCCCATTGGCACCCAAATCTTCCACTTTGGCATTGATGGTGTCTAAAGTAGCGACGATCACACGTTGTTCATCTGTGGTGCCTTTTTCAATCAGCGCTACTGGGGTAGAGGCCGATCGGCCATTGTGCATAAGCTGCTGGGCAATTTCTTTCAGACCCAACAAGCCCATATAAAACACCAGAGTTTGCCCCGGTTGTGCCAGCTCGGGCCAGCTTAAATTTGGGTTATTGTTTTTTAGATGGCCGGTAATAAAACGCACGGATTGTGCGTGATCGCGGTGGGTTAACGGTATACCCGCATAAGCGGCACAGCCAGAGGCCGCGGTAATACCCGGCACAACTTGAAAGGGAATGTGGTTGGCGGCCAAAAGCTCTATTTCTTCACCGCCGCGGCCAAAAATAAATGGATCGCCGCCTTTTAGACGCAGCACTCGCTTACCCTGCTGAGCCAAGTCTACCAATAGCTGATTGATATCGGGCTGAGGCACGGCGTGTTCACTGCGTTTTTTACCCACGTAGATGCGATCGGCATCGCGCCGCACTAACTCCATCACCTCATCGGAGACCAAGCGATCGTAAAGAACCACTTCGGCCTGCTGCATTAAACGCAAGGCTTTTAAGGTGAGCAGCTCGGGATCCCCTGGCCCGCCGCCGACTAAATACACCTCGCCGCCGACCGTGTCATTTTGCTGCGCCAATTGCTCGCGCAGCATACGATCGGCTTGCTCGTCTTTACCGGCGTAGACTTGTTCAGCGATTGGGCCGCTAAGCACTTGTTCCCAAAAGCGCCGGCGCTGATCGCCATCGCTAAATTTATCTTTTACCGCCTGACGGAAACGACTGGCAAGACCGGCTAAACGTCCGTAACTGGTGGGCAGCCACTGCTCTAGCTGGGCGCGTACCCGGCGCGCCAATACCGGTGCCTCACCCCCGCTGGAGATGGCAATCATCAGTGGCGAACGATCGACAATAGCGGGGGTAATCACGGTGCATAGCTCAGGGCTATCTACAACGTTAACAGGTAATTGACGGGCTTGAGCGTGCTCGGAAATGTTGCGGTTAACTTCGGCATTATCGGTGGCGGCCAGCACTAACACCACGGCGTTGAGATCATCGGGGGTAAACTCCCCCACTCGGATACTGCCGCCGCCGTCACGCACTATAGCTTCGAGCTCAGGGGCAACCTCGCGGCTGACCACCTGTAACCGCGCGCCCGCTTTGTTCAGCAAACGAGCCTTGCGGATGGCAATATCCCCCCCTCCCACCAGTAGCACGGGGCGACCGCGCAGATGCATAAAGAAAGGGAAATACTCCACCACTTAACTCCTTACGCTAACTTGCACTTAGGCTTGAATACGAGTGGCACCGGCCATATAAGGCTGTAGCACTTCGGGTACCAGTATGCTGCCATCGGCCTGCTGATAATTTTCCATGACCGCCAACAAGGTGCGGCCAATGGCTAAACCAGAGCCGTTTAAAGTGTGCAGCAAGGCAGGTTTTCCGGTTTCCGGATCGCGGTAGCGTGCTTTTAAGCGGCGTGCCTGAAAGTCACGGAAACTCGAGCAAGATGAAATCTCGCGGTATTTGTCTTGCGAGGGAACCCAGACTTCAATGTCGTACGTTTTAGCAGCCGAGAAACCGATATCGCCACCACATAAAATGACGGTGCGATATGGCAGGCCCAACTTTTGCAAAATAGCTTCAGCGTGGCCGGTAAGCGTTTCCAGTGCGGCATCGGAATCTTCGGGGCGAACAAATTGTACCAACTCGACTTTTTCAAACTGATGCTGACGAATCATGCCGCGGGTGTCGCGCCCGTGGCTGCCCGCCTCTGAGCGAAAGCATGGTGTGTGCGCGACAAACTTTAACGGCAGCTCGGCGCCCTTATCCAGCAAGGTATCGCGCAGCAGATTGGTAACCGGCACCTCGGCGGTAGGAATTAGATAAAAACCGCGCTCGTCATTGAGCTTAAATAGATCTTCTTCGAACTTGGGCAGTTGGCCTGTGCCGTACAATGACTCGGCGTTAACGATGTAGGGTACGTTCACTTCTTCGTAGCCGTGCTCATTTTCATGAGTGTCGAGCATTAGCTGTATTAACGCGCGATGCAATTTAGCAATACCACCGCGCATCACAGCAAAGCGAGCGCCGGTAATTTTGCTGGCAGTGTCGAAGTCAAGACCATCGATACTGGCGCCGAGATCAACGTGGTCTTTCACCTCGAAGTCGAACTGGCGCGGCGTGCCCCAGCGACGCACCTCGACATTGTCGTCTTCACTGGCGCCCTCTGGCACTTCGGTAGCGGGAATATTCGGCACGGTGGATAAATACTCATCCAACTTATTCTGCACCTCGTGCAGCTCAGTCTCAGCACTGGCTAGATCTTGCTTGAGCTGATCCACTTCTTTAAGCAGTGGTGCGATATCTTCACCGGCAGCTTTGGCTTTGCCGATATTTTTCGAACGGCTGTTGCGCTCGGATTGTAAGTTCTCGGTTTTAACCTGAATTTCTTTGCGCTCTTGTTCCAGCGAACGCAATAAATTGACATTGAGCTCGAAGCCGCGTTTGGCAAGCCCCTGAGCCACTTCATCAAGGTTGGCGCGAATCAGTTTTGGATCTAGCATAAGATTGACTGTTGTTAACGGTTGGAAGGTAATTTTTAGGGCGGTTAAGATAACATAAAGTTGGCCAAATACCACGAACCGGTTACCACCAGCAGACATCCGAGCACATTGGCCAGAACATAGAGCACGGCCACCATGTGCAAACCGTTCTGCCACAACAATAAAGCGTCGAGCGAAAACGTAGAAAAAGTGGTCAGTGCGCCTAAAAAGCCGCCGATGGCCAAGTGCCGCCAATAAGGGGGTAAAAGGCCTTTTTCCACAATGGCCACATAGCAAACAGCGACCAGCGCGCAACCGAGCAGGTTGACTGTTAAGGTGCCCAGCGGAAATTTATTACCAGTCACGGGAAATAACTGCGCGGTAATATAAAACCGCAACATAGCGCCCAGCGCCCCGCCACAACCAATAAACAACCACTGCATGGTTAATCCTCGTGTAAGTAGCGCCTTATTGGGCTGCTGTCATCCAACTGACGCAAATACTCCAGCTTATCGCTGATTTTACCTTCCAACCCGCGATCGGTGGGCTGATAGTAGCGGCGCGAGGCTATTTCCTCTGGCAGATAAACCTCGCCGGCGGCATAGGCACCCGGCTCGGTATGGGCGTAGCGGTATTCTTGACCGTAAGCCATATCTTTCATCAGTGCCGTCGGGGCATTGCGCAAATGCATGGGAACATCGTAAGCCGGGTCACTGCGTACATCGGCCATGACTTGATTAAACGCATTATACACCGCGTTGCTTTTCGGCGCGCAGGCGAGGTAACTAATCGCCTGGGCGATGGCCAGTTCACCTTCCGGGCTGCCGAGCCGCTCCTGGGTATCCCAAGCCGCCAGTGCCAGCGATAGACCGCGCGGGTCGGCATTGCCAATGTCTTCACTGGCCATACGCACTACCCGTCTTGCGATATACAGCGGGTCACAGCCACCATCAAGCATACGTGCCATCCAGTACAGAGCGCCGTCCGGTGAGGAGCCGCGCACGGCTTTGTGCATAGCGGAGATTTGCTCGTAAAAAAGATCGCCGCCTTTGTCGAAGCGGCGTACATCCCCCCCCACCACTTCGGCCAACACTTGGCCATCAACAATATTGCGGCCGTTCTCATCCCGAGCCAAATCCGCCGCCACCTGCAGCAGGTTGAGTGCCCGGCGGGCATCGCCATCGGCGGCGGCCGCTAAACGCTCGCGGGTTTCGGTGTCCACCTCTATATCGGCCGCAAAGCCGCGCTCATCGGCAATTGCCTGTTCAATTACTCGCAGCAGTGACTCTTGGGGCAAAGAGCGCAACACATAGACCCGGCAACGGGACAAGAGCGCGTTGTTGAGCTCAAAGGAGGGATTCTCGGTGGTGGCGCCGATAAAAATAAAGGTGCCGTCTTCCACATAGGGTAAAAAAGCATCTTGCTGCGATTTGTTAAACCGGTGCACCTCATCGACAAACAAAATGGTTTGACGGCCGCGCATTTGCCGCTCTTGCTGGGCCAATTCAACCGCGCGCCGAATATCTTTTACCCCGGCCAATACCGCGGAGATGGTTTCAAAGCGCGCATCGGCTCGCTCGGCAAACAGCTTGGCCAAGGAGGTTTTCCCCACACCCGGTGGTCCCCACAAAATCATCGAATGCAGCTGGCCTTTGTCCACCGCTTCGCGCAGGGGTTTGCCCCTACCGAGTATATGCTCCTGGCCAATGTATTCATCGAGCGTGCGCGGTCGCATTCGCGCCGCTAAGGGTTGTGCTGGCCCCTCTTGGGCAAACAAATCGTTCATATTAATCGACTAACACATCGACATCTTGCGGCACGACAAATTGAAACTGTGACGCGTCAACCGGTTGATTCAGTTGCGTATCCGCAAGCGTAATCACGGTGCTTTGACCCAAGGCATCATTGAGTCGGATAAGACCCACGCTATTATCGTCAAAACCGATGACCAGGGTATCGAACAGAGCCTGCGGCTCTTTCGGTGTCAGGGTGAATTCATTTTGGCCCTGACGCTCAACTTGATAGGTTTTTGACAAAGTGGCGGCATTCGCGCTGAGTAAGTGAGCCGGTGATTTGTCCATGGCTTCGCTCACCTCGCGCACAGTGACTTGAAATAAATCTGGATCGTAGAGCCAGATGGTTTCGCCATCACTGATTAACTCTTGCTCAAACGGCTCGGTAGTCAGCCAGTAAAAACGACCGGGCTTTTGCAATACAAACTGACCCCGACTGGACTCAATCGTCTCACCGGTTTCATCCAACAGCACCTGCTCAAACTGACCACTCATGCTGGTAATTTGGGCTAATTTACCCACCAAAACCTCGACATCTGTCGCGGCCCGCACCTGAACATTAACAGCCAACAAAAACGCGGCTACAAAGGTGACACACAATCGAATATTTGACATAACTTCCTCAATTTTCAAGCGGTTGCCCAGTTAAGTCTGGGCGGCCACAAGCACAACTAATGCCCGTTAACCTTTGGGGGCTAATACTTCACGATTGCCGTTGTGCCCGGCCCCCGATACCACTCCGGCGGCCTCCATGGTTTCAATCAGGCGTGCCGCACGGTTATAACCAATGCGCAATTTGCGCTGGACGCCCGAGATAGAGGCTTTGCGCGAGTCAATCACAAAAGCGACGGCTTCATCGTAGAGGGCATCGCCTTCATCGTTACTGCCCTCTTCACCGCCAGGTAAGCCCGGCACCGGAATACTGTTGGTGCTGTCGTCCACGACTTCCTCGAGATAATTCGGCTGGCCGCGTTTTTTCCAATCCGATACCACATTATGCACCTCGTGGTCGTCCACAAAGGCGCCGTGCACCCGCTCGGGCACACTGGTGCCGGGCGGTAAATAGAGCATGTCACCGTGGCCCAAGAGTTGCTCTGCCCCGCCCTGATCCAGAATCGTTCGCGAGTCAATCTTACTGGACACCTGAAAGGCCATACGGGTAGGCACGTTGGCTTTAATCAAACCGGTAATCACATCCACCGACGGCCTTTGGGTGGCCAAAATTAAGTGAATTCCTGCCGCCCGTGCTTTTTGGGCAATACGGGCGATTAATTGTTCCACTTTTTTGCCGACTATCATCATCATGTCGGCGAATTCGTCGATCACCACCACAATAGCCGGCAGTGTTTCTAAGTTAGGGGGCGTGGCTTCGGCGCTGCCCGCTTCAAAATTCTCATCGGGCTTAAACAAAGGATCAGCGATTGGCGTACCGGCTTTTTCTGCCTCACTGACTTTGCGGTTAAAGCCCGCCAGGTTGCGTACGCCCATAGCCGCCATCAACTTATAGCGCCGCTCCATTTCGCCCACACACCAACGCAGACCGTTAGAGGCGTCGTTCATATCGGTGATCACTGGGGTCAGCAAGTGAGGAATTCCCTCGTAAACCGACAGCTCCAACATTTTCGGATCCACCAAAATAAGGCGCACATCCTTGGGGGAAGATTTGTACAGCAGCGAGAGCAACATAACGTTAACCCCTACCGACTTACCCGAACCGGTGGTACCGGCCACCAACAGGTGAGGCATTTTGGCCAAATCGGCAATGACCGGCTCGCCGGCTATATTGTGGCCAAGCGCCATGGTCAGGCGCGACTTGGAGCGATCGTAAGGCTCGGAGGCGATCACCTCACTGAGTCTTACCATTTCGCGGTGTTCGTTGGGGATCTCAATACCCATTACCGATTTACCGGGAATCACCTCCACCACACGCACACTAATAACCGCCAGCGAGCGGGCTAAATCTTTGGCGAGATTGGTAATGCGGCTGGCCTTCACACCAGGAGCGGGCTTAATTTCAAAGCGAGTCACCACAGGCCCTGGTTGCACCGATGTGACTTCAATTTCAATACCGAAATCTTTGAGCTTAAGCTCCAATAACTTCGACATAGCCTCTAGCGACTCTTTTGAGAAAGCTTTGTCGCTGTGCTTGTCGGCCGGATCGAGCAGCTCAATGGCGGGCATTTCCCCCACGGGTGCATCGGTTTTTTCAAACAGTGAAGCCTGTTTGGCCGGTGGTGGACGTTTGACCGGTGCCGGTTTGCGTGCAGGCTCGGTAATCTTGGGGGGGACGCGCTTAGCCTCTTCTTTTTTACGAGTCACAATGGCCGCTTTGCGTTCGCGCTGTTGCTTATTGGCCTCGTATTGCTCCGCACGGTGCTGACGCCAATGAGTCCACTTTTCAGCCAACTTGCGACTGCCGGTAAGCACCCAAAGACCGATGCGATCCATCAGCCCCAACCAAGATAAGTCGGTAAAAATAGTGACCCCAAAAAAGAACACCGCAAACAGCAATAAGGTGCCACCGGTGTGACTGAATGCTCCTGCCACCGCTTCGGCCACGGACAAGCCTAAATAACCGCCATCGGAGAAGGGCAAAGCGCCACCATTTCCGCCCACATGCAGTACCGCCAGCCCAGTGCCGGCCACCATCACCAACACTAAGCCAACCGTGCGCAGGCCGATTAAAACCGGGTCAAACTGCGGAGGATGGGAGCGATCGCGAAAAACCAACCAAGCGCGGTAACCCAGCATTAACGGAAACAAAAAGGCCAGATACCCGAACAGGGTAAAGCAAACATCGGCAAACCAAGCCCCAGCTGGGCCACCGGCATTTTGCACATGAAGATTTTCCCCGGTGCGCGACCACCCTGGGTCGCCGGTATCGTAGGTCACCAGGGTAATCAGCATTAAGACACAAGCGCACACCAAGCCGATTAATGCGCCTTCGCGAAGAATGCGCCCGGTTAGGTTGTTGGTCTCTGGGCTGTTGTTCTTTGCCTGCTTGGCACTGGCTTTACTCAAACGTTTCCTACTCCAATTATCGTTGTTCTGTATTCTAATTATTTCATTCTGCCCTGGGGCTTAATACTCTAAACTAGCCCATTGTAAATCATTGCCAGCGGGCTGTGACGCCCCAATACGTAAACTGTGGACACAAGCATCTCTAATAATGCAGGATCGGCGCTATAGTATTTACCAATCTAACGCATTAAAGACTACAATTTTGCCTGATGAGTTTGATTCCCTTATGATTGTCGCCACTTTAGGGGCTGTTCTACACCAATGACAACCGCTAGATACCGCCCTCACCGATCAAACACTTTGAACAAGGATACTGCAAATGAGCGACGCTAAGCACCACCGCTTAATTATTCTGGGCTCCGGCCCCGCCGGTTACACCGCGGCTATTTACGCGGCTCGCGCCAATTTAAAACCAGTGGTTATTACCGGTATGCAGCAAGGCGGCCAGCTCACCACCACCACTGAGGTAGAAAACTGGCCGGGTGGTGTGGCCGATTTGCAGGGCCCCGATTTGATGGTGCAAATGCAGCAGCACGCAGAGCGTTTCGACACTGAAATCATTTTTGATCATATCAACGAAACCGACTTATCCAAGCGCCCTTTCACCTTAAAAGGTACTGAAACCTACACCTGCGATGCGTTGATTATTGCCACCGGCGCTTCGGCACAATACTTGGGACTTCCCTCCGAGGAAGCGTTTATGGGTCGTGGTGTTAGCGCCTGTGCTACCTGTGATGGCTTTTTCTACCGCGACCAGAAAGTGGCCGTCATCGGCGGTGGCAATACCGCGGTTGAAGAGGCGCTTTACCTGTCCAATATCGCCAGTGAAGTGACCCTAATTCACCGCCGCGACAGCCTGCGCTCAGAGAAAATTCTTCAAGATAAGTTGTTCGCCAAAGACAATATTAAGATTCTCTGGAATCACACTCTAGAGGAAGTTTTGGGGGACGACAGTGGTGTTAACGGCTTGCGCCTGAACGACCTGGATGCCAATACCCAGAAAGAAATCGACGTTGCCGGGGTATTTATTGCCATTGGCCACAAACCCAATACCGATATTTTTGCCGGTCAGCTGGATATGAAAGACGGCTACATCAAAATCAAAAGCGGTTTAGATGGCAATGCCACCTGCACCAGCGTAGAGGGCGTATACGCCGCCGGTGATGTCTCTGACCACATCTACCGTCAGGCGATTACCTCAGCCGGCTTTGGCTGTATGGCCGCTCTGGACGCCGAGAAGTTTCTCGACGATTAACGCCCCACTGTACGATAAGTTACAATGAAAGCGGGCTTCGGCCCGTTTTTTTGTTGTAACTAAAAAGGTCTCAATGATTCAACTTCCCTGGCTCGGCCCCAACCCATCTGTTTTTCCCGCGCTCGATCAGGCACTAAACGAGCCCGATGGTCTGCTGGCCGCCGGCGGCGACCTCAGCCCCACCCGATTGGTGAACGCTTATGCTCAGGGCATTTTCCCTTGGTATGAAGAAGATCAGCCCATTCTGTGGTGGAGCCCTAACCCGCGCACGGTGGTCACGCCAAGCGCTATCCACTTGTCGCGATCATTGCGCAAAACCTTGCGAAAACAGCTGTTTAGCGTCACGGCTGACCGCGCCTTTGCCGAGGTCATTGATGCCTGTGCTGAGCCGCGCAACGGCCAGCCCGGCACATGGATCACAGGTGAGATGCGAGAAGCGTATATAGAACTGCACCGCCTGGGAGTCGCCCACTCGATTGAAGTGTACTTGGAAGAGCAACTGGTGGGCGGGCTTTACGGAGTGGCACTGGGGAAGGTGTTTTTTGGCGAATCCATGTTCAGCCGGGTCAGCGATGCCTCCAAAGTGGCCTTCGCCACCTTGGCCTACAACCTTAATGACTGGGGCTTTGAGTTAATTGATTGTCAGGTGCACAGCTCACACCTCGCCTCACTGGGGGCAGACGAAATCCCACGCGAAGCATTTGCCGAGCAGTTAAACCGCCACATTGGCGCTACCAGCGCCTCGCACTGGCGCAACCAGACCCCACTACTCATTCCGCAATAACACTAGACCTAGCAGGCAGACAAAAGCGTGTAAATACTCTAGAGTTAGGGGCAGATAGCAGCCATTCAGCGGCTCATACTGCAGACACAAACGGCCGCTGAACAGACATTACATTATTAGCCGTATTGGATGAACTAGCCATGAGCGACCTATCGACACTAAAACTCTTTGCCACGGCCCCTCACCCGTGCAGCTACCTGGACGGCGAAGAAGCCACCACGGTCTTTATCGACCCGGCTGCCGATGTCGACTCAGCGCTTTACACCGAACTCTCTCAATTGGGGTTTCGTCGCAGTGGCTCACACCTTTATCGCCCCCACTGCGCCCAGTGTCAGGCTTGCCTCTCTTGCCGTATTCCGGTTCGGCTGTTTCGCCCTAATCGCAATCAACGGCGCTGCTTAAAGCGCAACAGCGATTTGAACGTCAGCTGGATAGACAACATCGACACCGATGAGCACTATCAGCTCTATGAACAATATATCAATACCCGTCATCGCGATGGTGATATGTATCCGCCAACCCGCGAACAGTACAAGGCCTTTTTAAGCTCCGAGTGGGGCAGCACCCAGTATATTGAGTACCGATTGGGCGATAAGCTGGCGGGACTTGCCGTGTGCGACCGCCTTCTGGATGGTTTATCCGCAGTCTATACTTTTTTTGACCCTGAATTAGAAAAGCGCAGCCTCGGTGCTTTCGTTATTTTGCAACAAATTGCCAAGGCTCAAGAGCTGTCTTTGCCCTATGTCTATTTGGGCTATTGGATTAAAGAATGCCCGAAGATGAACTACAAAACTCAGTATCGACCACTGGAATTATTGGTTAATAAACGCTGGGTTCGGCTAAATTAAGCTTTTTATGACGTAAACTTTGCCTATTTAACGTCTTTTGCCCAATATTTGGCCGCTCAGGCTTGGCTAATGGGGTCTTTTCAGGCACAATTCACGCCGTTTTAGACAACACCCGCAGAAGCACAGCCAAGTAGAGGACTCTGCCGAATGGCGAAAGAAGACAATATTGAATTTGAAGGCGAAGTGATCGATACACTCCCCAACACCACTTTCCGCGTTAAGCTGGAAAATGGTCACGTGGTCACCGCCCACATTTCCGGCAAAATGCGCAAGAACTACATCCGTATTCTTACCGGCGATAAAGTTAAGGTGGAGATGACACCTTACGACTTAAGCAAAGGTCGTATCACCTACCGCGCGCGCTAATCTCAGCCGCAAGCGTTTTACACTTAAACGCCCGCTAAAGCCCCTTTATTGGGGCTTTTTCGTATGCGTTGATTGACCAATATCAAATACCGACTGACTGTATTGGAGTAAAGTGCCGCCACTTATCCTACAGACACTATAGAAGGCGACAGTTATGGGGCAACTCGATTCGGATATTGTTTTCCAAAGCTATGGACGGTGCTGTAATAACGATGCATTTTTCGTTGAATTTTATGATCGATTTATGAGCAAGTCCGATGAAATTCGCCAGCTATTTCGCGATACCGACATGTCAGCTCAACGGCACTTATTGCGCAACGGCATCATGCAGCTAGTACTCCACGCCCGAGGCATGCCCTCTACAAAGTTACAATCTCTGGGGCAGAGTCACTCTCGCACTGGGTACGATATTCAACCACACTGGTATTCGTTGTGGTTTGATGCTCTGTTAGAGACGCTTGCACAATTTGACCCGCAGTTTTCACCGAGCATAGAGCGCAGTTGGCAAGCAGCTCTTACACCAGGCATTAATATTATTCGCGACGCCTATTAAGTTAAACGCACAACTTAAACAACTGCATAAAAAAACCGGCCAATGCCGGTTTTTTTATGCAGGAGCACGGTTAAATACTAAGCGGGCTCAAGCTCTTTGGTTTCGTAGCCAAGCGCCAACTCATCGCGCGCTTCATCCACATCCACCTCAACCACACCGCCGTTGGCTAAGTCGCCAAACAGTACCGCCTCGGCCAATGGCTTTTTCACCTTCTCCTGAATCAATCGCGCCATAGGTCTTGCACCCATTTTCTCGTCATAGCCGTTAACCGCCAACCATTTACGCGCTCGCTCAGAGACTTCGAGAGTCACTTTTTTGTCGTCCAGTTGGGATTGCAGCTCGGTCAAGAATTTGTCTACAACCGTTTCCACTACACTCAGTGGCAGCGAACCAAACTGTACAACGGCATCCAAGCGATTGCGAAACTCTGGGGTAAACATCCGCTTCAGTGCTTCCATGGCGTCGGTGGAGTGATCTTGCTTGGTGAAGCCAATCGAAGCTCGACTAGCGTCTTCAGCACCTGCATTAGTGGTCATAATCAAAATCACATTGCGAAAATCTGCTTTGCGACCATTGTTATCCGTTAGGGTTCCGTGATCCATTACCTGCAGTAATAAATTAAAGACGTCCGGGTGAGCTTTCTCAATTTCATCCAACAGCACCACACAGTGTGGGTTTTTTGTCACCGCATCGGTGAGCAAACCACCTTGGTCAAAGCCGACATACCCCGGAGGCGCACCTATTAAGCGAGACACGGTGTGTCGCTCCATATATTCCGACATATCGAAGCGCTGCAACTCGACCCCTAAACTGCGGGACAATTGTTTACTCACCTCGGTTTTCCCCACACCGGTGGGACCCGCAAAGAGGAAGGAGCCGATAGGCTGATCACCCGTGCGCAAACCTGCCCGAGCCAGTTTAATCGCTGTAGCCAGTGTTTCAATCGCTTCATTTTGACCAAACACAGTCAACTTAAGATTGTCTTCCAACTTGCGCAGCTGCTCTAGGTCGTTAGCCGATACACTTTTCGGTGGAATACGGGCAATTTTTGCCACAACGGCTTCCACGTCGGTGACGCCCACCGTTTTTTTCCGTTTACTCGGTGGTTGCAACTGTTGATAAGCTCCGGCCTCGTCGATAACGTCAATGGCTTTATCGGGTAAAAACCGATCATTAATATAGCGTTCGGCCATTTCGGCAGCGGCTTTTAACGCCGGATCGGTAAAGCGCAGGCCGTGGTGCTCTTCGAAATGCTTTTTCAGACCTTTAAGAATTTGATAAGTCTCATCGACCGTGGGCTCATCCACATCAACTTTTTGGAAGCGACGCGATAGGGCGCGATCTTTTTCAAAAATACCGCGGTATTCCTGATAAGTGGTAGAACCCATGCAGCGTAGCTGACCAGAACTCAACAGTGGCTTAAGTAAATTAGAGGCATCCATTACGCCCCCAGAAGCGGCACCAGCACCAATAATGGTGTGAATTTCATCGATAAACAGAATTGAGTCGTCCTGTTTTTTCAGCTCGTGCAACAGGCCTTTAAATCGTTTTTCAAAATCGCCGCGGTATTTGGTGCCAGCCAATAGTGCGCCCATATCCAAAGAGTAAACCACACTGGCGGCCAATGCCTCGGGTACCTCACCGTCGACAATCCGCTTGGCCAAACCCTCTGCGATGGCCGTTTTACCCACACCGGACTCACCTACCAGCAGCGGGTTGTTTTTGCGACGGCGGGTTAATATCTGCGCGACTCGCTCCAACTCGAAGCTGCGGCCAATCAGTGGGTCAATTTTGCCGTTGGCGGCAAGCTCATTAAGGTTGGTCGCATAGTTTTCCAATGGGCTTTGCGAGGGCTGCTCTACCCCTAGCGACTCGTCATCGGTTTGTTCTTGCGAACCCTCTTCGGCGCCGTGCTCGTTTCCGGCCACCTTTTGAATACCGTGCGTGATGTAATTGACCACATCGATGCGGGCAATACTCTGCTGTTTTAAGTAGTACACCGCTTGGCTCTCTTGCTCGCTAAAGATCGCTACCAAAACATTGGCGCCGGTGACCTCTTGCTTACCAGAGGACTGCACATGAAAGACTGCACGCTGGAGCACACGTTGAAAACCTAAGGTGGGCTGCGTTTCACGCTCATCATCGTTTTCAGGCAGTAATGGGGTTGTGGAATCGACAAATTCGATCAGCTCGCGCCTTAGAACCACAAGGTCTGCCCCACAGGCACGCAACACACCGGCAGCCGACTCATTGTCAATCAGAGCCAACAGCAAGTGCTCAACGGTCATAAACTCGTGCCGTTTGCTTCGCGCGCCCTTAAAAGCCATATTTAAGGTTACTTCAAGGTCTTTACTTAACATCTACGGTACCTCTCTAGGGAGCCCAATTCACCGGTTATATAAATACCGAATGACACCTTAATTGTCTTCGTCCCCTTCTACTGCTTCGATCTCACACAACAATGGATGCTCGTTATCTTTGGCACACTGGTTAACCTGAGCGGCTTTGGTTTCGGCGATATCACGGGTGTAAGTGCCGCAAACTGCCTTGCCCTTAGTGTGCACGGTGAGCATTACCTGTGTGGCCTGCTCTCGGTTCATGCTGAAAAATGTTTCCAACGCATAAACCACAAACTCCATTGGCGTGTAATCATCATTGTGCATAACCACTTGATACTTGGCGGGCTTTTTAAGCTCCGGCGGAGCCTCTTGCACTGCCGCCCCACCCTCATGGTTATAGTCGTCGTCACCGTCACTGTGACCACTCACCTGATTTAATGTTAGTCGATAGTTTTCAAACTTTCCCATAGTCGTACACAAGAACCGATTCTTTTCTGCAAATTGTAGGTTTAAGCATTGTAACCCATTCCCCTCGGGCATCACGAACTCCTACGGCTTGACAAGACCTCTCCTGTCAGATAAAAAGTCACCCGGTGGTCGTTTTTTCGCCACTCAACTTGACCGTCACTCTATTGACGCACTGCAATCGCTGTGGCATTTGTGAGGGCAAGTACTAATAATAATCGTGCGTAACCTAAGAGTAGCGCGCCTATAATAAGAAGGATTAATAATATGCCTACCGGTACTGTCAAATGGTTCAACAATGCCAAAGGCTACGGGTTCATCCTCCCGGATGAAGGAAACGAAGATTTATTCGCCCATTATTCCGCCATCAGTATGGACGGTTACAAAACCTTGAAAGCTGGCCAAGCCGTAAGTTTTGACATTTCTAAAGGTGATAAGGGCTTACATGCTGTCAATATCACTCTACCAGAACCAGCAACGCCCCACACCTAACGGCCGAACGGTTCGCCAAAACGCGGCTAACTAAGCTACACTGGCCGCGTTTTCACTCCAACTTACCTATATCTATGGCCAAATTAGTGCTTTTCAATAAGCCCTATGGGGTTTTGTGCCAATTTACCGACCCCGAAGGGCGTCCGACTCTGGCGGACTATGTTACTCAAAGCAATGTCTATGCCGCGGGTAGACTGGACCTCGACTCCGAAGGCCTACTGGTACTGACCGACGACGGCGCTTTGCAACAGCGTATTACTCACCCGAGTAACAAACTACCCAAAACCTACTGGGTGCAAGTGGAAGGGGACGCAGGCCCAGAAGCCTTAGAGCAATTGCGCCGAGGCGTAACACTGAAAGATGGCCTCACCCGCCCCGCCAAAGTGCAGACTATTGAACCACCCACACTTTGGCCTCGCCACCCACCGGTACGCGAGCGCCGTCACATCCCCACCACTTGGCTGGCCATTACCATTACGGAGGGCCGCAATCGTCAAGTTCGACGCATGACGGCCGCCGTCAATCTACCCACCTTGCGATTGATAAGAGTGAGTATCGGTCAGTGGCAACTGGGTGATCTCGACAGTGGACAGTGGCATATGGAGACCGTTCACCTCCCACAGCCACCCGCCGCTAAGCGACCCATTAATAAAAAACGACTTGGCAGCAAGGGGCCCGCCTTTAAAGGGCCGAAACCCGGTGGCAAACGCCCCCGATAAACCCGTTCACCCCATCAGGACCCCGTATGAGCTTTCAACCCCATGTGACTGTCGCCACCATCGTCGAGCAAGAAGGTCAGTTTTTACTGGTACGCGAGTGGATCGACGGCCAAGAGCGGCTCAATCAACCGGCTGGGCACCTTGAGGCCGGTGAGACACTGGCACAAGCGGCTGGGCGTGAAACTATGGAAGAAACCGGCTGGGAGGTAGAAGTAACCGGCGTGGTGGGCGTTGATCTTTACAAAGCACCGGCCAACCAAATCACCTATGTGCGCACGACTTTTATTGCTCGGGCCGTTCAACATAATGCAGAGGCCCCCTTGGATACCGGGATCATTGGCCCCATATGGCTAAGCGTAGAGCAAATTCGCAGCCGCGCGGCACAATTGCGCAGCCCAATGGTGCTAAAAGTCATTGAAGACTATTTAAGTGGCCGCCGTTTCCCCTTGGAGGTAACCGGCGGGCAAGGTTAGAATAGCGCCCAATCTCGCTCAGCAAAGACACACGTTGTATGAATCAAGCCTCCAAAAAAGTCATTGTCGGCATGTCCGGTGGTGTCGACTCTTCCGTTTCTGCCCTACTCTTGCAACAGCAAGGTTATCAGGTAGAAGGCCTGTTTATGAAAAACTGGGAGGAGGACGACGGCACAGATTACTGCACGGCCAAAGAAGATTTAGCCGACGCACAAAAAGTGTGTGAAACCCTGGGCATTAAATTACACACCACCAATTTTGCCGCCGAATACTGGGATAATGTTTTTGAGCATTTTTTGGCCGAATACAAAGCCGGGCGCACGCCCAATCCAGATATTCTGTGCAACCGTGAAATCAAATTTAAAGTCTTTCTCGAGTACGCGCAGATGCTCGGTGCGCAATATATTGCCACCGGCCACTATGTGCGTCGCGCCGAGCGCGATGGACACACCTACCTATTGCGCGGCTTAGACAGCAATAAAGATCAGAGCTATTTTCTGCACGCTGTCAGTGAAGCCGAGTTCGCTCAGACTCTATTTCCAGTCGGGGAACTGGACAAGCCCGAAGTGCGTAGCATTGCTGAGGCTCACGGTTTAATCACCCACAGCAAAAAAGACAGCACCGGTATTTGTTTTATTGGCGAGCGTCGATTTAAAGATTTTTTAGAGCAGTACTTACCCGCCCAGCCTGGGGCTATTGAAGACGATACAGGTCGTGTCATCGGCCAGCACAGCGGTTTGATGTACCACACGATTGGCCAGCGTCAGGGGCTTGGCATTGGCGGTGTGAAAGGCGCCAGCGACGATCCGTGGTTTGTGGTAGAAAAAGATTTAACCCGCAATATATTAAAAGTCGCCCAAGGCACAGAAAACCCACGGCTTTTCACCAACCATTTAAGTGCCGCCCAACCCCACTGGATCAATCATGGCGCACCACAAACCCCCTTTCGCTGCACCGCCAAAACTCGCTATCGGCAAGCCGACCAAGCCTGTACAGTGACCATTACCGATAAGGGTTTGAAGGTTCTTTTCGACCAGCCACAACGAGCGGTTACCCCTGGCCAGTCGGTTGTCTTTTACGATGGCGAGATCTGCTTAGGCGGTGCGGTTATCGAATTTGCCGACAATCAATAGCTCCTCAACTGCAAGCTTCACCATTTACTTGATGTAGGAATTACCCTTGGCTCAATCGAACAAATGGCAAGACATCACCCTGGCCGCAGCCGGAACATTGCAGGCCACTGCACTTGTGGATCAGTTAGCACGCACCGGCTTTATTCCCAGTGATGCCTACCATTGCAGTATTAACAGCCTGTTCCAAACCTCACCGACCGACACATTGAGCGTCTACGGCGAGCTGGCCAATTTGCGCTTAGGGCTAGAAACCTGGCGCGATCTTTTACAGTCGAACCGCCAATTGCAAAACCACACCGTACGCTATAGCGCCGGAGTACTGCACCTACAAGGTCGCCTGCGCAAACGCAAAGATATGCTGCAAGTGATTTCCAGTCGTATTGATACCGCGAAACATCAAGCCGGGCACTTTGGCAGCACTCATGACAATGTCATTGCCAATTTAGCCGATATCTACAGCGATACACTCAGTCGTTTTCGCTTTCGGATTCAAGTAGCCGGAGAGCCGACCTACTTACAGCAAAAACGCGTGGCTAATCAGGTTAGAGCACTGCTCTTGGCTTCAGTGCGCTCGGCCATGTTGTGGCGGCAGGTGGGTGGCTCCAGGCTGCAAATATTGCTGCAGCGCAAACGATTACTGGCCGAGGCCGAGCGCTTACTGCAACAAATCCCACTCTAGCAGTCCGCAAAGCCTGCCGCGCGCGATAATGCCTGAAAAATGGCCACTGATAAGGTATCATAGCGCCCCTAATTGACGGGGCTGTCAGTGGCAGCCTAACCCAATCTCAACTTGTTTAACCTGCGAGACCGCCCATGGACCTTTCTTCTCTGAGCGCCGTTTCTCCTATCGACGGACGTTACGGCAGTAAAACTGAATCTCTTCGCCCTATTTTTAGCGAATTCGGCCTTATCCACTGCCGCGTGGAAGTCGAAGTACGCTGGCTGCAGCAGCTAAGCCGTTTAGAGGGCGTGGTCGAAGTACCCGCCTTCACTGACGCTACCAATCGCCAACTGGATGAAGTGATCAGCCAATTCAGCGAAGCTGATGCCCTGGCCATAAAAAACATTGAGCGCACCACCAACCACGATGTGAAAGCAGTAGAGTATTTCCTCAAGGAAAAATTCAGTGGCAACAGCGAACTTGAAGCGGTGCTTGAGTTTGTACACTTTGCCTGTACCAGTGAAGACATTAACAACCTCTCTCACGCCCTTATGCTGCAACGTGGCCGCACTGTACTGCTGAGCGATGCTCAAACCATCACCGATGCTATCGCCAAGCTCTCACACGATTACGCTGCCGACCCAATCTTATCGCGCACCCACGGCCAAACCGCCAGCCCTTCCACGGTGGGTAAAGAGATGGCCAACGTGGTAGCACGTTTACGCCGTCAAATCACTCAAATTAAATCCGTCGAGTTGCTGGGTAAAATTAACGGTGCAGTGGGCAACTATAACGCTCATCTATCCGCCTACCCCGATATTGACTGGCAGAGCAATGCCGAAACATTTGTTACCAGCCTTGGTTTGAGTTGGAACCCGTACACAACTCAAATTGAGCCACACGATTATATTGCGGAATTATTCGATGCAATTGCTCGTTTTAACACCATCTTAATCGACTTTGACCGCGATATTTGGGGTTATATTTCACTCGGCTACTTCAAGCAAAAAACCATTGCAGGCGAAGTGGGCTCATCCACTATGCCGCACAAGGTTAACCCTATCGACTTCGAAAACTCGGAAGGCAACCTCGGCATAGGCAACGCGGTTTTCTCTCACCTGGCGCAAAAGCTGCCGATTTCTCGCTGGCAACGTGACCTAACCGACTCTACTGTTCTGCGCAATATGGGTGTAGGTTTTGGTTACAGCCTGATTGCTTACGCCTCTACCTTAAAGGGCATCAGCAAGCTGGAAATTAATCGCGGTCGTCTGGCCGAAGATTTAAACAACAGCTGGGAAGTATTGGCCGAGCCAATTCAAACCATTATGCGTCGCTACGCCGTTGCCGAGCCATACGAGAAACTAAAAGCACTCACCCGCGGCCAGGCCATTACACGAGAAGTATTGGCCGAGTTTGTGGAAACTTTGGATATTCCCGAACACGCCAAGCAAACCATACGGGAACTAACCCCGGCCAACTATATTGGCAACGCCGAATCGCAAGCTCGCGCGATTTAAATCGGCCATCAGTGTGTGGGGAGAAACACTTCCCACACACTCACTTCGTGACCACTTATGAACACTCCCCTATCCCAACTTGGCACACTTTCAGTCCGTGATTTTCTAACCGATTACTGGCAAAAAAAAGCCATCTTTCTACCCCGCGCCCTACCCGACTTTCGCTCACCGCTCAGTCCAGATGAAATTGCCGGCCTCGCATTAGAGGAAGACATTGAATCTCGTCTTATTATCAATACAGACGATGCGCCTTGGCAGTTAGAAAACGGGCCATTTAATGAAGAACGTTTCGCGCAATTACCGGCCAGCGACTGGAGCTTGTTGGTCAATGCGGTGGATCATTGGGTACCCGAAATAACCGATCTATTACGGCTGTTTCGCTTTATTCCCAACTGGCGTTTAGATGACGTAATGGTCAGCTATGCTCCCACAGGGGGCAGTGTCGGCCCGCACTTTGATTACTATGATGTCTTTTTAATTCAGGCCGAAGGAGAACGGCACTGGCAGTTGGGGCAAATGTGTGACAGCCAAACAGCATTGCAAGAAGGTACTAACCTAAAAATTCTGCGCGACTTCACCACCGCAAGCGAGCACACCGCCAAGCCGGGGGACATTTTGTATATACCGCCGGGCGTTGCTCACTGGGGCAAAGCCTTAGACGATCAGTGTGTCACTTACTCCATTGGTTTTCGCGCCCCCAGTCATGCCGATATTTTAGGTGATTTTGCCCAGGAGCAAGCCTCGCATTTAAGTAATGATCGGCGCTTTACCGACCCCGATTTATCACCGGCACAAGAACCGGGTTTAATTGACCAGCATACCCTTACTAAGCTCAAGTCTATTATCCTTCAGCATTTGGACGAACCGGCACTAGCAGATTGGTTTGGCCGCTATATGAGCACTCCTAAAGAGGCTGGTGATGAGTACGATTGGCACCCATTAAGCCCTCAAGAACAAGAAAAACTAAACGAAAATAACCCCTGGATTGAAGCCAGCCCGGCATCACGTTTTTGTTATCATCTTCACAATGAGCAAAAAGCTTCACTGTTTATCGACGGGCATGAATACACATGCAATGCGACATTGGCCGCAGAACTAAGCAATCACACACGTTGGCGCTGGCAGTCGTTATTCGATGTCACAGCTACCGCCGATGAGCAAACGCTATTATATGAAATGCTGGCTCGAGGCGCCCTACTAGAGCTGGACTACGCTAATTAACCAGCACAGACTTAAATCAGCTGACAATACACTCAACAGTCGGATTAGTGCCATAATTCAATGACTTATTCCAGGCAAGATAAATCTAACGATCAGCGCAGCGCGTTTAAAAGCTACTTGGTTGATTGGCCCAAAAGCTCTAGGGCGCTGTCGGACATTCGCCACCAAGTCTTCATCTTAGAGCAAGGGGTTAGCAGTGAAGAAGAGTGGGACGGTAAAGATGAGAACGCCTGGCATTTTGCAGTGAAAGATTACCGCAAAGACCCGTCAGAGTTGATTGGTTGCGCTAGAATTATAGAAGAAACTTGGCATGGAGAAAAAGGTCTACATATTGGTAGAGTGGCAGTTTTAAAACCCTGGCGTGGTCGGGGAGCTGGCCTACAATTAATGCACGCCATGCTCTATTGGTGTGCACAGCGGGCCAATAGCCACCGCACTGTTTTCTTGCACGCTCAAATAGAGGCACTAGGGTTTTATCAGCGTTTGGGCTTTCAATGTGTTGGACCGGAATTTATCGATGCCGGCATTCCCCATCGCACGATGGTGCTAAGCAAAAGTACAGTCAACATGGGAGCAGAAAATGCAAACGAACTCTCCAGTTAGTGCGCCTTTAATCCGTCTGCAATCGGTCAACGACTTTGTCGAGCACAGCCTTAAAACAGCGCAAACGGCTCGCCGGCGTTTATTTATTTTAAGTGAAAATCTCGACCCCTACGTCTACGACACCGATGAAATGTTTAATGCCCTGTCAGAATTTGTCAGGCGCTCACGCAATATAGACTTAAGAATTCTTGTACATAATGGTAAAGATTTGGTTGAGCGCGGCCATCGTTTGGCCCGATTGCACCAAAGGCTCACCAGCAAGGTGCAATTGCGAGAAATAACCCTTGAGCCAAACAACCGGAAAATGGCGTTTATTTGCGCTGACCAACAGCAATTGGTTTATAAAAACGACGATAGTGCCTATTTTGGTTTTGCCAACCCGCAAGCGGCCAGTGAAATCAAATCTCTGAGTGAAGAGTTTCGTCGTATCTGGGAATTTGCCCGCGACATTCCAGACTTGCGTTCTCTCTATCTTTAATTTCGCAACTACTCGTTACCGGCTTTTAAGTCAACGGCTTTTACACATCCCCCGCAAGCCTGCGACTAAATAGCGACCATTCGTCAAAAAAATGCATTTTTATCGGGTTTTAAGCACTTTTTTCTTGCTGACACGATTTTAATCCTTTATATATAGTGCCATTCGCTTTTTTACAGATCGGTCGCCGATCACTCAGTTGCGAATAGAGGTGCCAGGCAAGCGGGCAAAAACCTGCCCAACCACACCTTTACACTCACTCATCAAAAGGATACAGAAATGGCCGCCAGAAAAGCTCCAGCAAAAAAAGCGCCCGCAAAAAAAGCCGCTGCCAAGAAACCAGCTGCCAAAGCCGCGCCAGCTAAAAAAGTTACCGCCGTTCGTGAACGTTACAACAAAACTCAAATTCTGAACCAAATCGCTGAGAATACCGAGCTGAGCAAAAAGCAGGTACAAGCGGTTTTGGACGAGCTGTCAGATGTGATTGAAGGTCATATCAAAAAGCGTGCCTGCGGTGAGTTTGTCCTGCCGGGTCTGATGAAAATTCAAACCGTGAAAAAGCCTGCCACTAAGGCTCGCAAAGGGATCAACCCATTCACCGGTGAAGAAACCATGTTCAAAGCCAAACCTGCCACCACTCAGGTTAAGGTTCGCCCCCTGAAAAAGCTTAAAGAAATGGCCCTGTAAACCTGACGGCCATTTTCCATTGCAAGATATAAAAAAAGCCCGCAATGCGGGCTTTTTTTTGTTCAGTATTTGTTTCCCTACCGCTTACCTCACTAACAATCGATCACTGGCTTCGGGGCCACATCTCGCGTAATATCATCCCCTTCGCGTATAGGGTGAAAGTCCTCACCGGCCAGGGCATTGGTTATTTTCTCTACAATCTCAGATAATCGATCAGATGGGTACTCTTTGGCCGGCACCTTACCCCATATCGGCCCCGGCCAGGCGGGGTCCGATTCAAAGCGGGCCACATGATGTACATGCAACTGTGGAATTACATTGCCCAAGGTAGCAATGTTCAATTTGTCAGCATCAAAGATATTGTGCATAACCTCCGCCAAACGGCTGGATTCACGAATAAGTTGTTTTTGATCCTCCTCGGCCAAGTGGTATAGCTCATAGGTATTGGCGCGCTCTGGCACTAAAATAAACCATGGATAGTTGGCATCTCGCGCAAGCAGTAATAACGATAACTCAAAACGACCAATCACAAAGCTGTCACTGCGTAATCTACTATCTAAAGAAAACATTGCCTGCTCCTGTATCCGTATTACTAAGGGCCTGTACCCAGCTTGTGAAGCTGCGTAGAATACCGTGTAAAATAGACTCGGCCTGTGTAAACCACAAGGCATTCCTTTAACCATTATAGTAAGTCAGACCCCGAATATGCGATCCAGCCGTTATTTAATTGCCACATTAAAAGAAACCCCTGCCGATGCCGAGGTGATCAGCCACCAGTTGATGCTCCGTTCCGGCATGATCCGCAAACTCGCCACAGGCCTTTATACTTGGCTCCCACTGGGTCTCAGAGTGCTGCGTAAGGTCGAAACTATCGTGCGTGAAGAAATGGACCGCTCCGGCGGCCAAGAGGTGCTGATGCCCGTGGTACAGCCCGCGGAACTGTGGCAAGACTCCGGCCGCTGGGAGCAATACGGGCCCGAGCTGCTGCGTATCCACGATCGCCACCAACGCGAATTTTGTCTGGGCCCCACCCACGAAGAAGTCATTACCGATCTGGCCCGCAATGAGCTGAGCAGCTACAAACAACTGCCGGCCAATTTTTACCAAATTCAGACCAAATTTCGCGATGAGATTCGCCCGCGATTTGGCGTGATGCGCTCGCGTGAATTTATTATGAAAGACGCCTACTCATTCCACAGCTCAGCTGAGTGCCTACAGCAGACCTATGATGTGATGCATCAAACCTACTGTAATATCTTTGAGCGCATTGGCTTAGCCTATCGCCCCGTGCTGGCGGATACCGGCTCCATCGGCGGTGCTTTTTCACACGAATTCCACGTGCTGGCCGACAGCGGTGAAGACGCCATTGCCTTTAGTGACGGCTCAGATTATGCCGCCAATATTGAAAAAGCCGACGCATTGGCTCCTACCGGCCCGCGCCCAGTGGCTACAGCCGAAACCGCTGAAGTGGCGACCCCGGGTAAACACAGTATCGAAGAGGTAGCCGAGTTTTTACAACTGCCCGCCGCACAAACCCTGAAAACATTGATTGTACTGGGCGAAGCAGAAACAGAGGGCGCAGAACAACCACTGGTTGCTCTAGTGCTGCGCGGTGATCACGAGCTCAACGATATTAAAGCGGAAAAGCTCGACGGTATTGCCCACCCGCTGACCTTTGCGCCAGAAGAGCGTATCAAAACAGAGCTGGGCGTCGGCGTCGGTTCGATTGGACCGGTCGGCTTAAACATCCGTATTATTGCCGATCACAGCGCACTGCACACCGCAGACTTTGCTTGTGGCGCCAACAAAGACGGCTATCACCTTACCGGTGTGAATTGGGAGCGTGACCTTCCGCTCGCCGAGGCCGCCGACTTGCGCAATATCGTCGCCGGCGATCCCAGCCCTTGCGGCCAAGGCCAGCTGGAAATTAAACGCGGTATTGAAGTGGGCCACATTTTCCAACTAGGTACCAAGTACTCAGAGGCCATGGGCGCCACAGTGCTGGATGAAAACGGTAAAAGTCTGCCAATGGTCATGGGCTGTTACGGTATTGGGGTAACCCGTGTGATAGCCGCCGCTATTGAGCAAAATTATGACGATAATGGCATTATCTGGCCCGATAATATCGCCCCGTTTCAGGTCGCGATTGTGCCCATCAATATGCACAAATCTGAGCGCGTAGCCGAGGCCTGTGAAAAACTCTATCAAGAGCTGACCGCAGCAGGTATCGACACCCTGTTTATGGATGAGAAAAATGCGCGCCTCGGGGTAACCCTCGCCAATACCGACCTAATTGGTATCCCCCACCGGGTGGTCATCGGTGAGCGCGGCCTAGAGGCAGGCAATGTTGAGTACAAAAATCGCCGCGAAGCCGACAAGCAAGACGTCCCTCTGGCAGATATTGGACAGCAGCTGCGTGAATCCCTGGGCCGCGGTTAAAAGCCGGTCGACACTTGCACTACAAGCCGCGATACTCGTCGCGACTTGTAGTGCAAACGCACAAACTGCTCCTCCGAAAGCCGTCGACCAGGACCTCGCACTCCTGTTAAAAAGCCACATCGAACAGGCCGATAGTTTCAGCGACCGTTTTGATGCCGAAGCTTGGCTAATGCTGATGGACGGCAGACTCAAGCGTTATATAAAAGACCACGATCAGCGGCTCTCTATGCTGCGCTCTATCCATAAAGAAGCCACCGCCGCCGGGGTAAAGCCCGAGTTAGTACTGGCTGTTATCCAGGTGGAAAGCCATTTTGATCGCTTCGCGATTTCGCCGGTCGGCGCGATGGGTATAATGCAAATCATGCCCTTTTGGAAGCATGAAATTGGCCGCCCGGAAGACAACCTCATTAATCTCAACACCAACCTTCGCTACGGCTGTATCATTCTTAAACATTACATCGACCGCTCGAATGGGCGTCTGGCCGAGGCACTAGCTCGCTACAACGGCAGCTATGGCAGCTATCGATATTCAGCAAAGGTTATGGATGCTTGGGATTATTGGCGCTAGTGACTTAGCACTGGCCGCTTTCTGACCAGACTATTGGATCGACAACTCTCGGGCTAAGCAATAATCAAACAACTCTCTTAGATCGAGTGTCTGATTATTGCCAAATGATAGCGAGCTACTCGCGGCTGCTCTTTTCGGAATGACTCTTTTTTTCACGGGGCAATGAGCCCATAGGATGTATACCGGGCGCTTTACCTTGTGATAACTCTTTCATCGAGTAACCAAGGTAATCGGCGTGCAGTGCACGCACCAGTGACACCGCCATAAACACCAAGAGCACACAAAATGGAAAGCCCAGTGCGGTAATCACATTCTGCAGGGCTTTCAAACCGCCCCCCAACAACAAAGTTGCAGCCGTGGCACCGAGTAAAAGAGTCCAGAATATTCGCTGAATGGTTTTAGAAGGCTGCTTATCTTTACGAGAAAGCAGATCAATCACCAAGGCCGCAGAGTCCGCACTGGTGGTAATAAAAACCACAATGACTATCAGTGCCAACGTGGAGATCAGCTTCGGCAACGGGAAGTTCTCTAAAAATGAAAACAAAGCCACTGAAACATCTTTTTGCACTTCGGCGGCAATGGCAACATCGTGATTGAGCTCAAGATCAATCGCTGATAAACCAAACACCGAAAACCACACTAAGGTAAACATTAACGGAGCACCCAATGCCCCCAAAATAAACTGTCGTATGGTCCGCCCTTTCGAAATACGGGCGATAAAGATACCAACGTAGGGAGCCCAGGAAATAGTCCAGGCAAAATAGAAAACCGTCCAGCTGCGCTGCCAATCCGATTCGCTATAAGCTTCGGTCCAGAAAGAGAACCAGAGAATTTTATCCAGATACATACCCACGTTTTGCACCATGCCTTCGGTGACAAACAATGTGGGGCCACAAACCCAAATAAACAGCAAAATAGCGATGGCAATGATGATATTAAACTCTGACAAGCGTTTAATACCGCGGTCTAACCCCAGCGCCACAGACACCGTCGCCACGGCGGTAATAACAGCCACAATAGCCATTTTGGCCAAGGTCGTATCGGGCATTCCCACCAAGTAATTTAGGCCGCTATTGATTTGTAATGTGCCCAAACCAACCGAAACCGCCACCCCAAACAACGTGCCCAATACGGCAATAATATCAATAGCCCAGCCGATGGGGCCGTAGATACGATCCCCCAATACCGAATAAAACACACTGCTAATGCGCATCGGTAATCCTTGGCGATAGGCAAAGTAGCCAATAGCCAACGCTGGCAGAGTAAAAATCGTCCAGGTGTGTAAACCGTAGTGGAACATGGAGATTTGCATGGCAAGCTTTGCCGATGCTACCGACTCGGGGTCAATATCGGCAAAAGGGGGTTGAGCAAAGTGGTACATGGGCTCGGCAACCCCCCAAAACATCAAGATAGTACCAATGCCCGCAGCGAACAGCATGCAAAACCAAGTCACCGTGTTGTACTCAGGCCCTTCATCCTCAGGCCCTAAACGAATATGACCGTAGCGACTGGCACTGAGCCACAATAAAAACAACAACAATCCACTGACACTGACCACGTAAAACCAGCCAAAGCGGGTAAAGGTAAACTGCCCTAGCCTGTCAAAAAATTGTGCGAACTCATCGTGAAATGGCACCGCAAAGCCAACAAAGAGCACGACCACCGCCACCGAAATAAAAAATATTTGCGGAATGGCGCTCAGCCCCATACGCTTCGCTAATGCATCCAACATGCTTGTTCCTTAATGTTACATATTTAACCAACAACCGACTGAGCTCAACCAAACCCGACACTAACTGGCCGTCATTAATTCCTTAAACTCATCCAACTCCAACAGCGGCTTTAATGCAGGGTCTTCGGTCATGGACTCTAAATAGCTACTCGAACGGTCCAGAGCTTCTTTAAGGTAATGCAAAGCTTGCTCATAATTACCTAAGTTAGTTTTAGCACAGGCTAACTGATAAAACGCATGCGCGTTATCAGGATCCATCGCCAGCGCCTGCTGACATAGATTTATCGCCCACTGAACTTCGCCCTGTTCGAGAACTTCATCGGCCTTGTAAGTAAGAGCCTCGCAGTTATCGGGATCTAATTCAAGGATTTGATCATAAATAGCTAACTTATTAGCAGGTTGGATCTCTTGCCCTGCCCTAAGCCAGAGAGCGTGTAACTCCTGAGTACGCTCAATTTCTTCGCGGTTAGCATCAATATGACGTGTTTTTTGCGTCATTTGTCGCTCGATGGCTTCCAAGCGCTGCTCATAGGTCGCAATTAACTTGCCGACTTCTTCATCGGCAATTTTATTCATGCGCTCTTTCATATCGCGTACCGATGACCAACCCACTAAAACCAACAGCGATGTCACACCGGCAATTAGATAGAAAAAATTATTGATAGTACTGGTGGCATAACTAACACCGCGATCGATCGACTCGGCCTGGCGATCGACAATCCGCTCGGTGAGCTCTACCCGCTGCGAGGCCATATCAGCGCGCAATTGCTTTAACTCATCCAGCACATAGCGCTCAACAAATGGGTTATAAAGTGGCTCCTCTAGATTGTTCACCCGGTCGCGAGCGTCACTTTCGGTCACCGCAGATTTTTCTTGGTCAGATGCAACATCGGCGTTAGCTTGCGCCAACGCCGATTGTGAAACTAACAGTGCCATGATCCATGGCAAAATAACCGTTAGGCTGCGCATATAGCATCACCGTGATTATGCACCTCAATCAGGCAACGGTGCAGGCTCTGCACTGCCTTATCGTAATCATCTTCACCGATCACAAACTGCATATCCACCTGCCGGATCGACTGGTGCATAGCCAAAATACTGATATCAACCTCTGACAGAGCCGATACCGTTTTAGCGAGCATACCCGGCACTTTCATATCACTACCAATAGCAGAGATAACGGCCACTTTACGGGTATTGATTTCGGCATCCGGATAGGTTTCTTCCAGTACTCGACGAATACGATTAACGGTCTTGAGGTTAGCCCCAACATAATGAGTGATGGTATTAGCGTTTAAGTCTTTACTGACCACATGCGCTTTAAAGCGAGTAATCGCTTTTAAAATTGCGCTATCGTAAGCTTCAATATTACCCATCATATCTTGGTCAAACAGCTCAATCGCGTAAACGCGCTTGCGACCGGCAATAATTTCAACCCGTGGCGTCTCGCTGACATAGTCGCCTGTGATTAAAGTACCGGCGTGGTCTGGCTCAAAGGTGTTCATAACACGCAGTGGAATATCGGCCTGACGCAAGCCTTTAGCCGCGCGTGGGTGGATCGCCTCCATACCCAAGTTCGCCAATTGATCGGCCACATCGTAATTGGTACGACCAATCGGTACGACTTTCTCAGCGCCTACCAAACGTGGGTCGGCACTGCTTAAGTGATATTCTTTATGAATAATGGCCTCGCGGGCTTCGGTCAATACCGCTATTCGGCTAAAGGTCATTTCGCTGTAGCCACGATCAAAGCTGGCCATTAGGCCTTTGTCGCAGTGGGTATAACCGGTGGCAATCAGTAGCTCATTGTCGTAATCGGCATCGGCAAAAGACTGCTTAATCATATTGTCGAGAGACTCTGCACCATCGGCCTGCCAACCGGACAAGTCAATAAAGCGTGCATTAATGCCATCGCGCTGTAGCAGGTGAGCCATATTCCAGGCACTGTGAGCTTCGCCTAAACTCGCCAGCATTTCTCGTACGGTAAACAGGTGTGCTTCCAGCTCAAAGTGGCCGTGTTGACACAAGCGCTCCAGGTCCACCAGCACACGCTCAGCGTCGTCCAGGCGCTTAGAGATAAAGGTATCAGCTTTTCCGCCCAACTCAGTAGCGCCAAACAGTGCATTGTTCATGGCATACATTTCAGTGCGCAACTTCGCGAAGGCTTTTTGCCATTCGTCATCGCTATCGGTGTTCGCGAACATAGCGTAAACACCTGGGTTGCCGTTCTTTTTGTTTTCCAACAAAAGATCCGTCATACCGCCATAAGCGGACACCACAAAGACGCGATTAAAAATGTCAGTGCTGTTATTGCCTTTCAATATTACGTTGTCGCGAACCGCCTCATATTCACTCATGGACGTGCCGCCAATTTTCTCTACCGTATGATTCATAGCTATGCCTTTATCGTTGAGGTTAGGTGAGTGTTTCTACCGCCTAATGACCTCAGTCGGTAACCTCCTCTGCGTCCAGCTCATAAGCGCCTTCTGCGTTATGAACTTCTTTACCGTGCAACGGCGGGTTGAACACACACGCCATTTTCATTTCTTCATCGGCACGCAAGATATGCTTGTCGTGCTGATCCAGAATATAAATCGTACCCGGCTCAATCGGATATACTTTTCCATCAGCCAGATTTTCCACCGAACCATAACCACTCATGCAATACACAGATTCAAGATGGTTTTGATAGTGCAGGTGCAATTCCGCATCGCGGTAAATGGTCGTCACATGAAACGAAAAGCCCATCTTATCGTTTTTTAACAATAGACGGGTACTATCCCAGCCCTCAGATACGATTTTTCTACCGGATTTCTCGGCGTCTTTCAAGTTGCGAACAATCATTTGCTTTCCTCTGATACTCAATTCATTAAAAATGGCGGCAATGGCCGCCATTTAACCCAAGCTAGCGGGAGGTTTACGACGCTTTTTTCAGTGCTTCCTTGGCAAACACTTCAGCAAAGCTCTGCTCTAACAGATCCAGACCCTTGTTTAAGGCATCCACTTCAATCGTAAGCGGGCAAAAACATTTAACGATTTGACCATGATTACCGGAGGTTTCAATCACCACGCCATGCTCAAAAGCCTGAGCACATATTTTACTGGCCAGCTCACCGGTTTTACAGTCAATACCTTGCATCAACCCGCGACCTTTCAGGCGCAAAGTCATTTCGCCATGAGCGGCAATGATTTTCTTAAAACGACTGGAAACGATAGCAGCTTTTTCGTTGACTGCCTGCTCCAGAGCATCATCGCTCCAATAGTGCTCAATAGCCGCCGTTGCGGTGACAAATGCGTGATTATTACCGCGGAAAGTACCATTGTGCTCACCGGGCTCCCACTGATCCAACTCGGGCTTGATCATTACCACAGCAAACGGTAAACCATAGGCACTTAAGGATTTTGACAAGGTTACAATATCAGGGCTAATGCCCGATTTTTCAAAGCTAAAGAATGTACCCGTACGGCCACAACCGGCTTGAATATCATCCAGAATCAACAAAATACCGTGTTTTTTACACACTTTCTCTAACGCTTTAAGCCAATCGTTGGTGGCCACATTCAAACCACCTTCGCCCTGTACGGCCTCGACAATAGCAGCCGCCGGCTTATCAATACCGCTTGATGGATCAGACAGCAGTTTATCCATCATTTTAACGGTGTCGACATCGTGACCGTAATATCCGCAAAAAGGCATACGATCAACATCGTTCAACGCCACTTGTGCGCCGCCACGATGGTGCTGATTACCCGTTACCGCCGCTGCACCCAAGGTACAACCATGAAAACCGTTGGTAAACGAAATCACGTTAGTGCGCCCGGTGATTTTGCGGGCAATTTTTAAAGCTGCTTCTACCGCATTGGTACCGGTAGGACCACAAAATTGCAGCACGTACTCCATATCCCGCGGCTGCAAGATTTTATCGCGGAAAACTTCTAAGAATTTTGCCTTAGCGGCACTGTGCATATCCAGACCGTGGGTAATACCATCGGCTGCGATGTAATTGATTAGCGCCTGCTTCAAATGGTCATTATTATGGCCATAGTTCAAAGAGCCGGCACCAGAGAGAAAATCAATGTACTCTTTGCCATCTTCGCCGTACAAATAGCAATCTTTTGCTTTGTTAAATACAACCGGAAATGAGCGGGCGTATGACTGAACTTCCGATTCCATTTCATTAAATATTTTCATAACAGACCTCGTCGTTAAATAGGGTTAGCTGCTTGAGCTCGGTGCTCAGCGCTTAATCACCACTTGTCTCAATCACCGCGCGATAGGACCAATTTCCAGCAAATGCTCCGAATCGTGCTCACCGCCAAAGTGCGCATCTTTATCGAAGTACACATCATGGGTTAGCTCTGCGCCCCACTCTTTTGCCAGGGATTTAAACACGCCCCAAGAGGCGTCGTTATCTGCCGTAATGGTGGTATGAATGTGCGTTACCTGCTGACAGGCCTCACCATTAAGCTGTGCCTTTACCAGGCGCTTGGCCAAACCCTGACCGCGACCGGCAGCATCGACCAGCAATTGCCATACAAACAGTACGTGCGGCTGCTCGGGCGGAATGTAACCCGACACAAAACCTACCATCTGCTCGCCTTTAAAGGCCGCCACGGCGGTGCTGGCAAAGTGTGAGCACTGCAATAAATTGCAGTAAACCGAGTTGGGATCGAGTGGTGGGTTTGCTGCAACCAGCGCATGGACATGCCGACCGTCTACGGCGGTGGGATGTCGCAAGGTAATCTCGTCAATGTCTGACATACCTAATATTTCTTTCTCTATATAGTTAAATGAAGAATCTATATGTATTTTGTGACGAGAAAGCGACGATTTTAGCCAATTCCGGCCCTAAAAAGCTCTAATTCGCTCACAAAACACTCAATTCACTGCAAAACAATACTTAGTGATCTAAGCTTTAATCTATAGTACACTATGGATATTGTGTTGTCCAGAAGCACCAAAATAATCCATTTGGCACCCAAGCTGCTCAAAATGCAGCCAATAATGGGGCCACACACCAATCAACAGCCATATGGCACGAGCACTTATTATGCAACTCGACCAAGAAACATTAGGCCTCGAAGTAAAAGCTGAATATAATCTCGAACTTTCCCAGCAGAGAACCGCCATGGATAAGATTGAAGAAGTGTTGGTAGCACTGCGGCGCGTGATTCGCGCCACGGATTTGCATTCTAAGAAGCTGGTCAAAACCGCCAGCGTAACGGGGCCTCAGCTGTTATTGATGCAGATTTTGAACAACAAGGGTGATATGACGATCAGTGAACTGGCGCGCGATATGAGCCTCTCTCAGGCCACAGTCACTACGGTGTTAGATCGCTTAGAAAAGCGCGAGCTGATTACCCGAGTGCGCTCTCAGCAGGATAAACGCAAGGTTTACCCCCAGCTGACCCACAAGGGCGCAAAGATTTTGGAAAGCGCCCCCACCGCCCTACAGGATGACTTTGTTCGTCGCTTTAAACATTTAGAAGAGTGGGAACAAGGTATGATTATCGCGTCCTTGCAGCGAGTCGCCAAAATGATGGACGCCCACACGTTAGACGCCTCGCCCTTTCTGGATGTTGGCGCGCTCGATCGCGGCGAACTGCTTGATCGCCCTAATTAACGGGCCACCCCAGTTAACGGACAGGCACGAACAGCACCCCCAGCGGCGCTAATCTGCGTTCAATATTAGCAGTGCTAGCGCCAAAGCAGCTCCCACCAACACCCCTACAAGCACCCCCAACCCACGTTTACCACTAGCACCGGAACCCTGGGCGGGTACATCGCTCGGGCCATCTACAACTGTGCGTTTATCCCACGCCTGTACGACAGCCTGCGCTTGCGCGACATCGTCGCGGGCCACCAAGATACGAATAAGCCCTAAGGCTTGTAACTCCCCCACTCCGCCCTGCAAATACTCGCCATCCATGCGCGCGCGGATTCCCTGCTGATGCAGTTGGTCCAACACCAGCTGCCCCTCAATGGTGTTGGCAGCGTTGTAGATACAGTCCATAGCAAAGCCTCCGGCGCAGCAGCCTAAAACATCGGCTAACAGACAGTCATGTCGTCTAGACTAGAAGTCATCAAACATCTGGATGTGATAACCGCCATCGAGCGCTTCGGCCATGGCTTGATCGGCCGCTATGACCCGTTCATCGGCCAGCAGAGATGAAGCCACGCCTTTGCGCTTGTGGATATTAATCTCGGTAAAGCCGGCGCGCATTAAATAAATTTTGCACAACTGTTCAGCGCCAAAAAGATCGACAAAATTAATATAGACAATAAAAGGCACTTGCTGGCCCGTTTTTACATCGTCATCGATGTCTTTACGCGCGGTGGCGTCTGCGGAGAATATATACATAGGTGCCTCTAAAAAATGTCTGATGTCGGAGGCCCGAGGTCAGACGCATCAAACGTCAAACATCGGACTTCAGACGTACAATCATACCGCCACAATCACCCTAACGGCATCGAGCTTCAAACTGGCGTGATCCAAATACTCCAAACTGCGCGCCAAGCGCCGATTCAGGTAGTCGACCTCCTCGCTGCGAATATTGGGGTTCACTTTTGCCAATTCCTGCAAGCGCTCTACTTCGCGGCCAATGTCTTGTCTGACGTTCTCTTTGGCGTCGTCTATTTGTCCGGCGCGCAGGGGCGCTACGGCCTGCTCGGTGTTATCCAGTACCGAGGAGATTTGCTCACGACTGTGTCGCACCAGCTCTTGCGCGCTAGCCCGGGGCACTTTTTGCAACAGTCTGTTTAGCTTATCGGCCCCGAGCACTTGGGCAAAATCTTTCCCATTGGTATCCATCAATACCCGCATAACCGGCTGACTGATATAACGGCCGAGCTGTAAGTCGGCCGGTGCCGGGGTGTACAGGCAATAGATTGCCTCCACCAGCATGGTGCCGGGCTTCAGCGGTGGCAGTTTGAGTGTGGCGACGGCGGTATTACCAAATTCGGTATCGGCCACCAGCTCCAAAGTACCCCGAACCAGTGGATGCTCCCAGGTTAAAAAGCTCATATCATCGCGTGACAAAGCCGTGGCACGATCAAAGGTCACGGTTAACCCGGACTCTGGCAGCCCGGGATAGGGGTCGACTCGCATATGCTCACCAGGGTGCAATACCCAGCTGATATCGCTGTGGCGCTCGTAATCGACATTAAAGCTATCCAGCGCTCGCATTAGGTAATCGGGCAGAGTGTCGTCTTGATCGAGCTCGGTAAGCGCATCCACCATGGCCTGTGCGGGCACGGGTCGGCAAGCGTTTAGCTCCAACAGTTTATCGCGGCCTGCTTGTAGCTCATCGTTTAGGGATTTGGCGAATTCGGAGGTCTCCTGTATCAAAGGAGTTATATCCGAGCTTGCATCGCCCAGTGCGGGCACCAGTCGTTCGGCAAAGGCCTGATAGGCGGTCTGGCCAATGGCGCAGGTCTGTTCAAAGGCATTAAGCCCTTGTTGATACCACCTCGCCAGTTTAGCCGGCGCCTGGACGGTTGTGTCACTGTGGTAGATAGGCAGATGAATATTGACCGAGCCCTCTTGGCCGATGCGATCCAACCGGCCAATACGCTGCTCCAGTAAATCGGGGTTTAATGGCAAATCAAACAGCACCAAGTCTTGTGAAAACTGGAAGTTACGCCCTTCGCTGCCAATCTCTGAGGCAATCAAGACCTGAGCGCCTTCTTCCGCATCGGCAAAATAAGCAGCCGCGCGGTCGCGGGCAATCAGGTTCATCCCTTCATGAAAGACGGTAGAAGCGATGCCGTGTCGCAAGCGAAGGTGCAACTCCAGCGTTAACGCCGTTTCTCCATCGGCGCAAATCACCAATATTTTTTCGCCGCGCTTGGACTTAATAAAGTCTTTCAACCAAGGCACACGTGGGTCAAACTGACACCAGTCGCCTTGCTCGGCCCAATAAGCTTCGGGCTTTAATTGAACCTTTAATGGCTGCTCTACCAAAGCCTGGGCATCGGTGGGCTCAAGCTCAACCTTATGCTGATGCAATATTCGCTCGGGAAATCCGCTGATGCCGTGTCGAGTATTACGCAGCAATACCCGGCCTGTACCGTGACGATCGAGCAATACCTCTACTAGGTAGTCAATGGCCAACTGTAGGGATTCGGTTTGGGCCTGCTTAATGGCGCGCTCAATACTGGCAGGGTCTAGATAGTCGGCCAGCTCTTTCACTTGATCATCAAATAACTCACCGGTAACGGCTACTTCATCCGGACGTATAGAGTTGAGATGCTCCACCAGCTCGCTCAATGGCTGGTAGCTTTTTTGTTCGGCAATAAAGGTTTCTAGATCGTAATAGCGATCTGGGTCGAGCAGACGCAGGCGGGCAAAGTGGCTTTCTAACCCCAGCTGTTCCGGGGTGGCCGTTAAGAGTAATAAGCCGCGAGCGACTCGCGCCAACTGTTCTACCGCTTGATACTCCAAGCTAACCTGTTCACGACTCCAGTCTAGATGGTGAGCTTCGTCCACTAAGAGCAAGTCCCAATCGGCGGCGCTGGCCTGCTCTAGCCGTTCGGGATTGTCGGTCAGAAAACTCAGCGAGCAGAGCACAAGCTGGGCCGATTCAAAGGGGTTAACGAAGTTATCGGGGTCGAAATCATCCAGCTCGTCGATATCATCCAGCAAATCGTCACAGTCTTTGCCTTCCAGCGACTGACAGCGCGCCTCATCCAACAATGTAAACGACAGATTAAATCGGCGCAGCATCTCCACCAACCATTGGTGCTGGAGAGTATCGGGCACAATCACCAAAGCCCGGTGAGCGCGCCCGGTCAGCAGTTGGCGATGCAGGATCAACCCAGCCTCAATGGTTTTCCCCAGCCCCACCTCATCGGCCAGCAATACCCTGGGGGCGTAGCGGCTGGCAACCTGGCTGGCAATATACAACTGGTGCGGCAAGAGCGACACCCGTGCGCCCCCGAGCCCAAAGCCGTTGCGCTGCTCGGACTGATGGCGCAAGACACGACTGCGGTACCGCAGCGAGAAATGATTACTTTTATCGATTTGACCGGCAAATAGCCGCTCGCGAGGCTTACTGAACTGAACAAAGCTATCGAGCTCAAACTCAGGCACCGAGCGCGGCTGTTCGTCAGCATCGCGGGTGTCGTACAACAGGCAACCGCCGTGCTCTGCGACATCCTTAATCACTAAGCGCTGCCCGTCCTGATGTTTTATCTTTTCACCGACTTGGTAACGCACCCGACTTAACGGCGCCTGTTTGATAGAATAATTGCGGCGCTCACCGGCAGCGGGGAAGCCTATTTCGGCGGATGTACTACCCACCTGCAAAACCACACCTAACCCCAACTCGGGTTCGGTATCACTGACATAACGCTGTCCAACGGTGAACTCTAATTGCGACACTCTAACCTCACGCTGTTCTATCTGGCCGCGCATGATACTGCGACTGGGCAGTAAACGAAAGTCAACCATAAGAGGCGACAACAGCCGTGACAATATTTGCTAAAATACCTACCTTTTACCCGGATGTATTATGAGTCAGAGTTCAGTACCACTGCAGCACTTGGTAGACAAGCACGCTTTTCTTACCCTTACCGATAGCCGAACTCTATTTCCGGACCACCCCGGCGAGGGTTTACCCCTGCTTCAGGTAAACAGCGAGCACTGCCGTGCGGTAATCGCCCTTAATGGCGGGCAGTTAATGAGCTTCTGCCCCACCGGGGGTAAAGAACTGCTCTGGGTAAGCCCCAACTGCCAGTTTAAACCGGGCGCGAGCCTGCGTGGCGGCATCCCCCTGTGCCTACCTTGGTTTGGGCCTCACCCGACTGACAGCACCAAACCTAACCACGGCATCGCCCGTACCGCCCCTTGGCAACTGTCTAGCGCCAGCCAAAACGAAGACGGTGTTTGCACCCTGGTTTTACGCTTTGAGCATCAGGCCGATGAGCGGTTCGCCCATAACTTTAGTGCGCAACTGACGATCATACTGGGTACTACCGCTCAATTGACCCTCGCCTTATCCAATCATAGCGCCGACAGCTTTGGTGCCAGCTGGGTCATGCACAGCTATTTTGCCATTGAGGATATTACCTCCGCCCGAGTGCTGGGCCTTGAGGGGCGCGAATACGCTGACAAAGTAGCCGGTGGTAAATACTTTACCCAAAGCGGCCCAGTTACCTTTGCCGGCGAAGTGGACCGCGTGTATGAAGATATCCAGCTGCCCGTTACCATCGAGGGGCATAGACGCATCCATATTGAAGGCGACAACTGCCCCAGCGTTGTGGTGTGGAATACCGGTAGCGCCTTGGGTGGCCAAATAGCCGATATTGGCCCCGGCAATCACAGTGGTTATGTCTGTGTGGAGCGCGGCGCCTGCTTGGGTGATAGCTGGCGCTTGGCCCCGGGTGAGACCCGCCAGGCCAGCATGGTACTGATACCCGAATAAATCGCTGCGTGCATCGCCCTGTGCCCCTGCGACTCAGGCCGGCGCCCAATGTCGTGCATTTACTGTTAAAATGCGCGGCTTTAATCTTCCCAGCTTCGAAAGACGATAGGTTCCCCGAATGAGCGCTTTAGATCGCGAGCAACGCATTGCCCAATTAAAACAAGCCATAACCGAGCGTATTTTAATCCTCGACGGTGGCATGGGCACCCAAATTCAGAGCCTTAAGCTCTCGGAGGCGGACTATCGCGGCGAGCGCTTTGCCGACTACCCCAGCGATGTAAAGGGTAACAACGACCTGCTCAACCTCACCCAACCCGAGATGATGAAACAAATTCATCGGGAATACCTAGAGGCCGGTGCCGATATTATCGAGACCAACACCTTTAACTCGACTCAGGTGTCCATGGCCGATTACGGCATGGAGTCGCTCGCCTACGAGTTAAACCTGGCCGGCGCACGCATTGCCCGCGAAGTGGCCGACGAGCTAACCGAGGCCGAACCGCACAAGCCGCGCTACGTGACCGGTGTGCTTGGGCCCACCTCGCGCACCTGCTCGATCTCGCCCGATGTAAACGACCCCGGTGCGCGCAACGTCACCTTCGATCAATTAGTCGAGAACTACATCGAGGCCACCAAAGCGCTGATTGAAGGCGGCTCGGATTTAATCTTAATCGAGACCATCTTCGACACTCTCAACGCCAAGGCCGCCATTTTTGCCGTGCAAGCCGTGTTTGACGAGCTGGGTGTTGAACTGCCCATTATGATCTCGGGCACTATCACCGATGCTTCGGGCCGCACTTTGTCAGGCCAAACCACCGAAGCGTTTTACAACTCGCTGGCCCACGCCAAGCCTATCTCTATTGGCCTTAACTGCGCCCTCGGTGCAGCCGAACTGCGCCAGTACGTGCAAGAGCTGTCGCGAGTTGCCAACTGTTATGTCTCGGCGCACCCCAACGCCGGCCTGCCCAACGAGTTTGGCGAGTACGATCAAGAGCCAGACGAAATGGCGGTCATTGTCGAAGAATTTGCCAGCGCTGGTTTTCTAAACATTATCGGTGGCTGCTGCGGTACCCGCCCCGACCATATTCAGGCTATTGCCGAGGCCGTCGCCAAGCACCCGCCGCGCCAGATTCCGGACATCGAACCCGCCTGTCGTCTATCCGGGCTTGAGCCGTTTAACATCACCAAAGACTCACTGTTTGTCAACGTGGGCGAGCGCTGTAACGTCACCGGCTCAGCGCGCTTTAAACGCTTAATTGTCGAAGAAGATTACGACACCGCGCTGGAAGTTGCGCTGGAGCAAGTCGAGGGCGGCGCCCAGGTCATCGACATCAACATGGACGAAGGCATGCTCGATGCCGAAGCGGCCATGGTGCGCTTTTTAAACCTAATCGCCGGCGAGCCGGACATCTCCCGCGTGCCCATTATGGTGGACTCCTCCAAGTGGGAGGTAATCGAAGCCGGCCTTAAGTGTATTCAGGGCAAGGGCATCGTTAACTCCATCAGCATGAAAGAAGGCGAACAGGAGTTTATCGACAAAGCCCGCCTGTGCATGCGCTACGGCGCCGCCGTGGTGGTAATGGCCTTTGACGAAGACGGCCAGGCCGACACCGCTGCACGCAAAAAAGAAATCTGCGAGCGCTCCTACCGCTTGCTGGTCGATAAAGTCGGCTTCCCGCCCCAAGACATTATTTTTGACCCGAATATCTTTGCCGTTGCCACGGGCATTGAGGAGCACAACAACTACGCCGTGGACTTTATCGAGGCCACCGCCTGGATTCGCGAAAACCTGCCCCACGCCGGTGTATCGGGCGGCGTATCCAATGTGTCTTTCTCGTTCCGCGGCAACAACCCGGTACGCGAAGCCATCCACTCGGTATTTTTGTACCACGCCATTAAAGTCGGCATGAACATGGGCATTGTTAACGCCAGCCAGCTGGCCGTATACGACGACCTACCGGACGAGCTGCGCAACAAAGTCGAAGATGTAATTTTAAATCGCACCGACGAAGGCACCGAGGCACTGCTGGATATTGCCGAGAAATACCGCGAAGGCGGCAGCGGCGTAGCCAAAAAAGAAGATCTAGAGTGGCGCGGCTGGGACGTTAAAAAGCGCATGGAGCACTCGCTGGTTAAAGGCATCTCGACCTATATTATTGAAGACACCGAAGAGGCTCGCCAGCAAGCCGAACGCCCGCTGGATGTGATTGAAGGCCCGCTAATGGACGGCATGAACGTGGTGGGCGATTTATTCGGCGCCGGTAAAATGTTTTTGCCCCAGGTGGTTAAATCGGCCCGGGTAATGAAGCAGTCAGTGGCTTATTTGCAGCCCTACATCGAAGCCGAAAAAGTCGAAGGCGCCCGCCCCAACGGCAAAATCTTAATGGCCACCGTTAAAGGCGACGTACACGATATTGGTAAAAACATTGTCGGCGTGGTGTTGCAGTGCAACAACTTCGAAGTGGTCGATATGGGCGTGATGGTGCCCGGCGAAAAAATCATCCAAACCGCGATTGAAGAGAACTGCGATATTATCGGCTTGTCTGGACTGATTACCCCATCGCTGGATGAAATGGTCAGCGTTGCCCGCGAGATGGAGCGCCAGGGCGTTAACAAACCCCTGCTGATTGGTGGTGCCACCACCTCCAAGGCCCACACCGCGGTAAAAATTGACCCAGCGTTTGATTTAAACCAAGTGGTGTACGTGGCCGATGCCTCGCGCGCCGTCGGTGTGTGCAGCACACTGCTATCCGACACGGCCCGCGACCCGTTTGTGGCCAAGCTCAAAGACGAATACGAAGCCGTGCGCGTGCGCAACGCCAACCGCAAGCCGCGCGGCACCCTGCGCACCTACCCCGACGCCATCGAGCACGGCTTTAAAGCCGACTGGGACAACTACACCCCACCCAAGCCCGCCTTTACCGGCGTTAAAGTATTCGACGACTACCCACTCAACGATGTACTCGACACCATCGACTGGACGCCGTTTTTTATCAGCTGGGACTTGGCCGGCAAGTACCCCAAAATTTTAACCGACGAAGTCGTCGGCGAAGCGGCCACCAACTTGTTTGACGACGCCCAGGCCATGCTCAAAAGACTGATTGACGACAAGCTATTAACCGCGCGTGCGGTTATCGGCTTTTGGCCCGCCAACACCGTTAACCACGATGACATCGCCGTACACGACGATGACGGCAACGAGCTCGCTCGCCTGCACCACCTACGCCAGCAACAACAAAAGCCCGGCAACAAAAAACCCAACTACTCGCTGGCCGACTTTGTCGCCCCTAAAGACTCGGGCAAACAAGACTATGTTGGCGGCTTTGCCGTTACCGCTGGCATCGGCGCCGAAGAACTGGCCCAAGAGTACAAAGACGCTGGCGACGACTACAACAGCATTATGGTTAAAGCCCTGGCCGACCGCTTAGCCGAAGCACTGGCCGAACATATGCACAAACGCGTGCGCACCGAGTTTTGGGGCTACGTACAAGACGAGCAGCTAAACAACGACGACCTAATCCGCGAACGCTATCAGGGCATACGCCCCGCTCCCGGCTACCCCGCCTGCCCGGATCACACCGAAAAAGGCACGCTGTTTAAACTGCTGGATGCGGAAAAGAACACCGGCCTAGAGCTCACCGAACACTATGCCATGTTCCCTACAGCAGCGGTATCTGGCTGGTACTTCTCGCACCCGGAATCCGAGTACTTTGCCATCGGCAAAATCGAGAAAGATCAGGTGGAATCCTTGGCGGAACGTAAGGGAATGAGTATGGTGGATATGGAGCGGTGGTTGAGTCCGGTGCTGGGGTATGAGCCGGGGAAGTAGGTTTTTAGGGGTTCCGCGCTAGCGCGGGGGCTTTGTTTATATGCCCGTGTCGCCGGGCGTGGCGAGTTACTTTTGTTTGTTTGGGCAAATCAAAGTAACCAATAGAAAGCCCACCCCGGCACCTCAGCCCTTCGGGTTCCCTCGCTCCGGCCGATTTTAGAGGGCCGCATCGACACGCCATCCCTGGCGTGGCGATGCTTGCGCAGATGTCCTATCTGCTTACCCACTAAAATAGGCCTGCGCTCGGCTGGTTGCAGGGGGAGTTAAAAGCGGTGCTTCGTAGTCACCAATACATGAAATTCACGATTCAAGACTTGACCCTCAACAACCCGAGAAAGCGTTCATGGCTGATCTAAAGTGCGTTTACAAAGCGGCAACCTTGAATGCCGCCGAGAGCGCCCTGGACGAACTGGAGGCCAAGTGGGGCGACAAGTATCCAATGGTGATCAAATCCTAGCGCAGTAAGTGGGCGACGCTGTCAGCCTACTTCAAATACCCGGATTACGTGCGCACAGCGATTTACACCACCAATGCGGTTGAGGCTGTTCACCGCCAGTTCCGAAAGCTGACAAAAACTAAAGGTGGCTTCGCCGGCGAGAACGGCTTACTCAAACTTCTGTACGCCGGTATACTCAAAGCTTCTGAGCGCTGGACGCACCCGATTCAGAACTGGAACCTGACGCTGTCACAGCTGACGATTCACTTCCCGGAGCGCCTAGAAAAACACATTAGCCTATGAGGCTAGTTGGCTGACACAGAGTTTTGAACACCCTCTTATTCGACCATCTTAACACTTAAACTATTCACGAATTTTCTACTTTGCCAAGTCCCATTGACTCGAGCTCTAACTTCCCAGTGAAATGGCCTTACTTCCCCAAACTCTGAATATTTTAACGCCGTTGTTAGTTGGACAGCCGATGAACAGGTACTCCCCGTTGATCTACAAATACTACTACTAGCGCCCAGCTCTACTTTAGTAAAGCCCCCTTGTGGGTTAGTCCTAGCATAGAAATGGAGCTTATACTTGTCTGCACCTGGAACCTTACTCCAAGTAAATCTTAAAACTCTACTTTCACTATGTTCAACAATAATCGCTGATGTCGGCTTCAAAGGAACAGCATGTGGCTGTATTGACTTGTGCTGATCAAGTAAAGGCTCATAGGCACCTAAGTTTTCATATACGTAACCAATATGTCTCTTACCAATGCTTCCTGTATAACCTTTGTCCTCCATTTCCTGCAATTTGGTTTCTGGAAAAATTGCTATATCTTTTACACTTAAAGAATAGCCTTTAAACAGCTTGACTGTTCCTGGAGGTTGAGGCTCATCATATGGGTACACATAGCCTTCAATTCCATCGATTGAATAACCACTATTCTTATAGATTTGTAGTTCATCCATATCAATCGCATAACCAATATCTACATTATTAGGATTATTGATACAGAAGTAATCCATTTCAGATTCACAACTTTTACTGACTCTATATAAAGGTGAAAGATCGTCCCCTGTCGAAGGATTTTGTGGTGTAGTGAAAACAAATATTTCAGCTTTTGGAATTATTGTGTCAGAAAGAGATGGAAATTTATTATACCCATACTTAAAGTTTCTAGTTCGAATATCTTCTCCAAATGTAGTATAAATATTTGATGCGGAATTTTCAGATGATGTAGGTAACAAAAGACCATTTAGTGCGCCAACAGCCATTTGCGGAATAGTAGTGTAAAAATGATCCTTTCGATCATTGCTATACAATGAAAACAATGGTGTTAAACGAGAAGGTAGTGTAGCTAAAGCCAAGTGTGATGCCCTGCTTGCACTGGGCAAACCACTCCCCAGAGGATCAGGAAGGTTTGATGGATCAGAAGGGCTTGATGGATTGATAGGTTCATAATACGCTACTGATCCGTCAGAAGTGCCAAAAGTATCTTGTATTTCATCCTCAAAGTTACTTTCCTGCATCTCTATTAATTCAGTTAATGCCTCATAACTCGCACCATAACGGTCTGATGCTTTTTTAATTTTTTCTATCGCTGTACTGGCTGACATAAGTGGGTTAATAGAACGAATAATACCCGCTAATGCTGAGACGTGCGGGGCAGCCATAGACGTCCCAGATAACAAACCAATTCCGTCATTTGCAATATTGGGATCCACCACAGTTCTATGATTATCGCTATCGGTCCACAAGCACAGCTCAGGGTATACTGGATAATCTGGATCATTTTCATTAAGAGATTCCAGGCCTAAATAGTTATCTCCTTTAACATAATAAGAAAGTATGTCTAGGCCAGGAGCAACTACTCCCCCGTTGTCTTCATCGAAGGGTTGCGATACATATATATCTCCAGAATCGTTATTACAAGCATAATTCATCAAGATCCAACCATCAAAATCATAATGCGACATTGCTCCAACGGCTAATACCCCAGTATTTTTTGCTGGAAAATCAGGGCCATTAAACTTGTTGCCTCTATTACCGCTGGCTGCCACTATCAATACATCTCTGTTTTTCGCATTAGTTATGGCGGAACCGATAGTAGTTTTGTATTCTGTCGACCCGCCCCAGCTAAGATTGATAACCTGAACCCCAGATTCAATCGCAGCCTCTATCGCTTCACCCTCAGCTGTGCCTGATCTTATACCTGTTAATTCTTCATGCTCATCTAAACGACTCCAAACCATTAAATTACATGTAGGGCAACCACCATAAATTCCATCTTTCCCATCTGCCGCAACTATTCCCGCCACATGCAAACTATGTATCACTTTGCCTGGATCAACATAATTATTCAATTTATTTGACATATGCGGTTTCAGATTACTCTTTAAGCCCTCTATAGATTGAACTTCTTGATAGTTAACGCCATCAACCACACCAACATATGCATTGCCTGTTGTGATCTCCCAAGCATCAGGAAACTCCATGGCGTGCAACCCCCACTGATATTTCTTGGGGTCCTTACCTGAAGGAATGTCTAGATAGTTTTGTGACCAAGCTAGCGGGGACGCTAACAAAATAATGCTTGATATGACTTTCATTTTATTCATAAGAAACTCCTTGTTGTTGTGGCCAAGTCAATTCGGCCATAGTTTAAGTGGTTGCTAGGTACAGCTGCTCTACGAGATCATCGGCATCGTCAATATACGAGGCCTTACATTCACACAATGTAAACCCCAAACACGATGACTCGTTCATTAATTTCTATGCGATGACTTGCAAACTGGAAAGGTAGGGATAAGAGCTACTGCGTATATCCTGGGCTGCGCCCTTTATTATCTCACCTTCCTAACTGGCTACGGAACCACCGGGGTCAAGCCTTACAATTTACACACGCGAAAAACTTAATATTCTCAACTGTAAGGTCTACCCCCAATAACCCCGACAAACTATCCTCGGTGAAAATCGGTTTAAGGAGTTGCGGAATGTGTTTGATCGAAAAGAGGAAAACGGCATTTTCTGACAGCTCCTTGTCCGAGATTAATTGACCACTAAAATGTGCGCTGGGCGCGTATATTTACCGTAGAGTATTACGCCATAACGATAAACACAACTACCAACCCAAGCCTGTTACGAAATGACGCTTTTGGGGCCCTTGCAGCCAGCCGAGCGCAGGCCTATTTTATGGGGTAAGCAGATAAGAGAAGGTGAATGCCGGAGGCAGAGAAGTCGGCTTGGGCCGCGCCCTGTCGATACGGCCCTCTACAATGAGCTGACTAGAGATCAGGTACAAAATCCCCACCTGCCACACAGGCGGGGATTTTTGCGTTTACTCAACCAGCCATTAACCGAAGAACTGACGTCTGCGGATGAACAGGCTGGCCATAACCATTATGATGAGTAGTCCCAAGCTCCAGTTTGAAAGCATCGGTAGGGGGAGCGCGTTGACGCCCAGCGCACCGAGCAATAATACACTGGATGTGTTTCCAAGGCTGGACGAGAGCGTAGTCATCGGCGAGAAGCTGCTGCCGATGAACGCCGTCACGTCGAGGCTGATGCTGCAGCTTGCTCCCGCCGCCACGGATCCGCCACTGTAATCGAGAGTGCTACCGCTGACTATCAGTGCGCCGCCACAGTCGTCGATTAAGTTGATGGGTGAGGCAACCTCCATTCCTGGTGGTAGCGGCAGGGAAAACTCCAGATCTGTCGCGGTATCAATTGAGCCACTGTTGTCGATGGTGAAGCTCATCGTCGATTGCTGTCCAGAGGTGATTCTCGTAGGAGAAAAGCTAATGCCAAAGCCTAGAGCATCGTTGACAGCCAGCGTGGCGCTGGCAGTGCCGCTGTTGCCCAGATTGGAGGTCAGGTCGCCGGTGAGGTTGATGAGTTCACCGAGTGTACTGGCAACGACGTCAACAGCAATGGTGCAAACCGAAGCCGCTGAAATGGTGCCGCCGCTATAGCCGATACTGCCGCTGCCGGCTGGGGCCGTGAGCGTACCGCCGGTGCAGGTGGTGGTGAGATTCGGGGGGGTGGCCACGACCAAGCCGGCCGGTAGGTTATCGGTGAAGTCGACCGTAGTGGCAGCTACGCTATTGGCCGAATTGTCTAGCGAGAAGGTCAGAGTGCTCGTCGTGCCTGTGGTGACCGAGGCCGGCGCAAATGCCTTGCTGAAGCTTGGCTCAGTGGTGACCGTCAGCGTGGCCAAAGCCGAGCCGCTGTCACCCGCCGAAGAGGTCAGCGCATTACTGGTATTGATCAAGTCGCCCGGCGCCGAAGTGACTACGTCGACCTCGATCGTGCAGCTGGCACCTGAGACTAGAGAGCCGCTGCTGTAGTCGATCAAGCTGGTGCCGTTGGCGGCTGTCAGGTTGCCGATGCAGGTGCTGATAACATTGGCGGGTGTCGCTAATGTCATGCCTGCTGGTAAGTTGTCCGAGAAATTGATGCCGGTCGCATCGAGGGTTCCGCGGTTGTCGATGGAGAACGTTAGCCGTGCCGAATCACCCAGTGCAACCAGCGTAGGACTAAACGCCTTATCAAACTTGACGGACGGGCCGATCTCGATATCGTCCAGACTGATTCCATCGGTATTGATCGGAAAGTTGTCGTTTTGGCCAAATCGAATTTGGCTTTGGTTGCTTAAAGACTGGCCGTTGCCGTTTAGCACCGCAGTGAGCTCTCGGTCAGTGACCGACGTCCAAGCGCCATTATTCGAGTTAGCGCCAAAATTGTAAATCTGGAGCCATGCATCAGTCGGCGTACCACGGATTTCAACGATGTCCTCGATGTCGGCTTCGTCACCGTGATCGTACCAGTTGAAATCCAAGTAGAGCTCTTGGCCTGGAGGATGGGCCGATCCGTCAAACCCCAGAATGATGTGGTTTAAGCTCTCTCCGTATGGGTTATCCATAGAGGCTATGCGCATACCATCGGGGTCGAAGTCGGATCGGATCGCGAATCGACCATTGGGCGAGTTTTGTTCATACCGAAAACCGGGGATGTCCAGCAGGGCGTCGTTGGATCTCACTTCCTGAATGGGGATACTCTCGAAGTCTTGGTCGACCGGCAGAGGTAGGAATAAAACGTTTTCGATTACCTCCAGTGTGCTGCTGGCAGGTCCGCTGTTGCCAAACGAAGATGTAAGATCCGAGGTGGTGTTGACGTACAAGCCTTCGGTGCTGGGTGCGACTATATCGACGACAATTTGACAGATCCCGCCTGCGGGAATTGCGCCGCCCGTGTAGGTAATACTACCCCCGTTATCAGGAGCACTCAGCGTGCCTCCTACACAGTTGGTACTGGCATTCGATGGTGCGCCCACAACCATCGGGGGTGGCAGAGTATCGCTAAAGTTCACCGTCAGTGCGGTCGTCGCGTTGGCCGAGTTATCCAGCGTGAAGGTTAGCACTGCTGTATCGCTGGTTTCTATTTTTTCAGGAACAAACGTTTTGCTAAAGGTAGGAGACACTTGCGCTGAGGCTGATACTGAGAACAGGCAGCCCAAGAGCGTAAGCCAGAGAAGTTTTTTCATGTTGGAAATATCCCTAATGGTTTGTTGCGGCTTCCGTTCAAAGCCGCTATCACTCGGAATCTTCCGCCGAGAGCATAAAGTATACGATTCCTATTGTTTCATATCTACCGATAATCGCAGTCGTACTACCTTAATGTCCGGCTCAGATTAAGACCATTTGAGGCAGGGCAATGATATACAAGGGATCGATGGAATCCGGGATCAATGGGGTCAAAGTCATTGATTTCTCCAGCTTGGTGATTTCCGGTCGCCGCCGAGCTGTCTGGAAACGACGGATTTTCCCGTTTTCGACTCGAAATCGCGCTTAAACTGCTCACTGCCCAGTATCCATGCCCATTTGTCGCGCCTCAGATGTTTTTTTGGGGGGGGGGCTACTGAGTGGGGTAGCTTACGCCCCACTTAAAACTCAAATATAAAGACGATTTAACTAGAGAATCTAGTGATAAAAATGCTACGCCATGGTAGAAAAAATCAACAAGAAAATTATTAGAAAAGCCCAAATATAATCTCGCACAATCAAAGTTTCCTGCCTTTCATTTGACAACACATTGATTTTCCACTCGCGTACGCTGCACCTACCCAACCAACATCAGGAATAGCTCTTGCGCGTTGAGTGAGGTAGGCCCTACAATTTACACACGCGAAAAATATAAAATGTGATTTGTAAGGCCCGACTCCATTAATATTTCTCTCGTCCGCCCAGCGACTGAGGCCACTCAAAATTGTTAATTGACATCGATACCAATGGTTAGCCAGTCTTGTGCTGCATTAGCGATATCCTCATCGGTCCACCTGTCAAAATCAGGTAGCTGACTCGCAGCCTCCATCAAGGCATAAAAAGCATCCCGTTGTTTGGAATTTTCGCTAGCTTGTAAGCCGCCTTCAATAGCAATTTCTATGGAGGTAGTTATGATTTTGGCAACAACATTACTATTGCCACCGACTTTCAGAACTCTAACCAAAACCTTGGCACCTTTAGCCGCAACTTTTTTTATGGCTTTATCGACCACACGCCGAATGGTGCCTTCAAGTTGTTGCTCTAGAAGTAATGTCGGGTTTACACCGGTAGTTGTGGATACCGCAGCAGAAATGACCGCCACTGTCTCTAAATCAGCATCATTGACAAATAATGCATCGTACAATTCCCTATACACCTGCGGCTGCTTAATCACAGCATCTGCATACAACAGATCCCGCGCAGAATCTACATAAGGCCCAAACGGAAGCGCCAGAACATTGTGTAAGCTAGCTCTTGTCCTCATATCTGCAGCAAGCAATTTTTTAGATATGTCCCGCATTTTAACGGTATAACTGCGTACAAATCTAGCCAGTCCATCTTCGAACAATTCTAGATGGTATATTTCCGTTTCACTTAACCCAAAAAGCGAACCATCACGATATTCAAGGTATATATCGATAAGATTACACACCAGCAAATAGCGCATCAAAGGCGATTCGAGCGCCAGTGTTTCCAGTACTATTCTTGCGTGTGGGTTGTTCTGGGCCAAAACCTGAACAAGCTCGATAGATTTGGTAAAGGAAGTATCAATGTTAGCAGCTTCCTCCGCAAAATCAGGAATGCCTGAGTACGCCGCATAATCAATCACGAAGCTTGATCTCGCCTCGTCCAACGACTCAATAATTTTCAGTTCATCTTCTTCGAGTAGATCCAGCGTACGGCTAACCGCTCGTTGAAATATCGGATTTTCTGGCTCCGCCCCTAACAAGTAACTGGCATGATCCTTAAGGCTCACAACGCGAATAGGAACATCGTACAGCCCCGGCAGCTCTTCAGGCTCATCAAGGTATTCATCAAAGTCAACATCTATTGGCGTATCGATATCCGTATAGGTCAGCAGAATAGTATCCGAATACACCCGACTCCCCATTCGGGTCGAGCAAACCGGTATACCAGGTAGCGCCTTGCAAAGTGGCTCTACGGGGTAACTTTGACCAGGATTTACTACAGGATCCACAAAAACATTTTCAAATAAATCACCGCCTGAACCAGAGGTTTCCGCCCAAGCATGAAATACATCACCATTTTCGGCGTTAAAAAAATAGCCCGCTCTTGATGGGCCGGCAACAACAGAACTACTGTTATCCGCACGAGGGAATGCCAAGCCCTCATAGATATAATAGGTGATTCCATCGATTTCAGTCACCTCACCATATGGCAACTTAGTAATAACATCGGAGGGATTGCGATTGTGATTGGAAACTCTCAGCCTGGCTCGCTGAAACTCAGATACAAGTGTAGATCCCACATTATTTATGGGCGCTAATTTTCTTCGAACATACAGTTCATCACCTAATACAGTACCCTCGTTGGAAGAATCACCCATCAACGCTAGCAACTCATCATGCCTTTCTACAACTGAGCCATAGAACAACGTTTGTGACAATCCTTGTACCCCATCATCCCCCACCTCACCCACCTCACCCATAAGGCCCTGAGGCCCTTGCGGACCTGGCCTATCTAGATTTTCTAAAAGAGCTTCAATTTCCCCCTTCTCATATTTAATTTTATTTACAATACAAGTTATTTTATCTGAAGCCTGCTCGCACGGATCTGTTTGTGCAGAGGCAACGACAGATAAAGACAGGAAAAAAAATACCAGATATGACCTCATGCTACTTTTCCTCGACGTGCATATTGTAGAGCGTTTTATTGATCCTGCCTAAATTTTCCTCAAAGGTAAAAATATACTTTTCACCCATATTAAAATATTCGTCAGGATCTATGCCGCCCAAATACTCCCAGTACAAGGCGCCCTCAATCATTGCATTCAGCGTATTGAAATCATTGTCATTCAGACCGTCACCTTCTACACCTTTCTCGCCCTGTCCACCCCGTGGACCGCGCTCACCTGGCGGGCCCTGTGGACCCGGAACTAATGTCAGATTATTTACTTTTTCGGTAAGGCTTCGCTCTATAGAGTTGTTACTTTCTACATAGCTCAACAGCCGGCTCCATTGTAATTGTGCGTTCGAAATTTTCGTTTCTAGCTGAGAAATTAGAGTAATGATCGCATCGAGAACACTCTTTATATGTAGCAGGCTTTGATTAAACTCTTCAAGGTGCCTATTTATTTCTTCTTGCCGCTCACTTAGTGTTTTGGCGAATTCAATCTGAGCGACGGTACCGGACTTGGCTGCAATGGAGTATGAATCGTAGACGTCGTGATTAACCTGATATTTAGCTTGCAATACCAAACGCTTCTCTTGCCATTTATCGTACTCATCTTGTAAGCGATCAATACTCTCTTCATCAGGACCAACTCGCTGATGTTGCTCATCCAGAATATTAAGCAGCAGTTCAAGTGTGGCCAACTCAATCTCGAACTGTGCCGCTTCTGCACTGACCAGTTTTAATTCATTGAGTTGAATTTGAAGTTGTTCATTATCAGCAATTAGTTGATTGTTTATTTCTATTTGCAAAATTGCTTGGGTTAGCCCTTCTCGATACTGTGAAATTTCATCGAATAATAGGTCCCTTTCACTATCCTTCAAGATCGTGTCTTCCGTAACCTCCTGCTCCAAGGTGTTCAACGCCTCGACTATCGCCTGAAGGTCAACAAGCTCAACAGCCTCATTTGAGTTTGTATGATTTTCCACCAAAATAGCTCCGGCGTCATTAACCTCCTGTATCAAAGTCTGATAGTGCGTGAAGGGCGAAGGTTCTTGATCAGCACTGGAGCTACTTAGTGAGGAAGCGGTACTGGAAACCGAAGAAGTGGTACTGGAGACCGAAGAAGCGGCACTGGAGACCGAAGATGAGTCGCTAGTGACAGACTCATTCGCTGCGCCAGAGCTATCTGAACCTGACCCACCGCAAGCCGCCAAAGTGGCTATTAATGAACAAAGCATTATCAATTGTAGCTTCATTCTTGAGCCTCCAGCTGGTCGGCAATATCATGCCAATCCTGTATATAGACTTCTGTCGTGCTGATCATTCGGCGTAGCTGTTCCATACGAGCGTGCAGCTCGGTGATATGATCCCGGCTCGCATCAAGCTTGGCACCCAGCTCATCTTCTTGCTCTTGAGTAAACCCAACTCCCGGGTCCCCCGGTGAGCCTTGCAGTCCTTTTTCACCCACCTCTCCTTGTGGCCCCATTGGTCCGCTTATTAGTTTTATTTCGGTCAAAGACAGTCTTAACGCATGCAGTGTGCGGTAATTCGATAGCAACTGCTGGTACTCCACCTCACCCGCCCAGGTGTTACCAGATAGCAAACAAAGCAATATCAGGGCGGCACCGTAACGCCCTAGAAGTTTCCGTTTCATTGTGAAGTCCCCCGACAGGTAGGTGTAATACGTAAGTATATGGCGTATTACTAAACTGCCCAAAAATGCTCCTCTACCATATGGTGGTATGGATATATGGCTGGCGGCAAAAAGAACAGTAATGGAAGACAAAAACACATGCGGCCCATATCTAACAAAACCCACCAGTGATATAAAAAATCCTTTTTTATACTTTCACTGCCAGCTATGCCCTACGGGCCTGATCAATACGTAACGGTGCTAACGCGTCAGATAGGGGGTATTCAACCACTTGAGAAGCAAATCGCTGCGGCTGTTTACTCGGTATAACTTGTACAAATCAATTATATAGTTATGAACTGTAGTGCTCTTCAGCTTCAGCTGCTTAGCTATGGCCTGCTCCGGCAACCCTTGCAACAATAGATGAACAATTTGACGCTGTCGGGGTGTCAATACACCATTGGCACACTGGGTTAGGCCTCGCTCCAACATAAGCCAAAAATGGAGCCTCGCCATTAATGCGTTAAAAGACAACAATCGTTGTTGATCAGCCTCACTAAAATTAGCACTGCCCCTATTCCTGTCTATTATCATATAGCTTTCACAATTTGGACCCAACGAAATTACGCCCAACATACGATCTTGGATATTGTTTTTATGCAAAAAAAACTCTGGAAACCAATGATCGACGTCATCACGGCTCAGCAATGAACATTGCATTGTATGTACCCTGTCGCACCCTGTGGTACCCAAGGCCCACTGTGTTAACGGATCCACTTCGTCAAGTAAATCTGACAAGCTCAAATACTCGCGCTTTGCCATTTGAGCTTCAGCCGGCTGCATGCCAAGAAAGATCATATCAATAACCTTCCAATCGGTTAGCAATTCACGCTCACGATCATCCCTACGGCCAAACCGACCGCCAAATGCAGCTAGCCATCCAACGGCATCAGCATTCAGCACTCTGCACAACAGCTGCATATAGGCCTGCAACGTAAAAAAGGTTTGATGTGGGGGATTGCGTATTAACTCAGCAACTTGCCTGACCTCAGCATTTGATAAATTCATAGCAGGCTAACTTCTTGTTGTTCGTTTTAATATAAGCAGCTAATCGCTTAATTTAAAGCTAGAAGCAATAAACAGGAACCAGATAACAACTTGTGAGCTAAAGCCGTAGGTTTATCTCATCATTAATGCCATGAGCTCAGCATAACACCATTTACAGCTAATTCTCATTGCCTTGATTGATTCAAACCACCTCGAATAGTATTGATCTACCCGCACAACCCTCCAATAAGCCATCCGGTTCTTTTGACACATGGGCCCCTTGCCAGTTGTTAACTTATGAGCTGTTTTGTCCCGCCGACAACAGACTTTAGCAATAAAGTCGCGAGAGTAAAAAATTATGATGCCTTATTCAAGTGCAAACTATGTAGACTCACCAGAAGAATGTTTTCGGCTAACTGCAAAACCACGACCTATGTTTATCATATGTTAAAGCCTTGCAACGGAAACAGGATAAATGAAATAAATGGGGTCAGATCAAATTTATGCCGCATAAATCATCAACACAATGGATGTCCTCCTCGCTAAATGAAATTGCTGGGGTTCAGCCTTGAATTGTGCGCACCCACGGCAAGCTATCTCCAAGAGAGGTGGATCTAGGATATTACCGAACGTGTTTGATAAAAAAGAGAAAATAGTAGTTTTGACAGCTCCTTGTCCGAGATTAATTGACCACTGAAATGCGCGCTCGGTGCTTATGTTTTCTGTAGAATTATGCCATAGCGATAAAGGCAACCACCAACCCAGTATCGCTACGAAGTGCCGCATTGAGGGCCCATGCGACTGAGCCGATCGGAGGCTCATTTTAGGGGGTAAGCAAGTAGGAAAAGGTGAATTGCGATGCAAGAGAGAGCAGCCTGGGCTGTGCGCAGGAACGACCTTTTGGTTACTTTGATTTACCCAAACAAAGAAAAGTAACTCGCCACGCTCGGCGATACAGGCATATAAAAAGCTTACGCCTCCGGCGGCGCCACCCCTAAATACCAGCTCAAGGCCGGCATAACCGTGAAACCCGGCGTTAGCGACATATTCATACCTTTACCGTTGATGTATCCCCCCACTTCTGGGACAATCGCGCGCTTCTTGCAAGAGCGCTGACGGAATACAACATCTGTGCTCGACAAACACCCCTCCCACTACAGGATCTCGTGTGCTCACTACCGCCAATATCACTATGCAGTTCGGCGCTAAGCCGTTATTTGAAGACGTTTCGGTTAAATTCGGCAACGGCAACCGTTACGGCTTAATTGGCGCCAACGGCTGCGGCAAGTCTACCTTTATGAAAATCCTCGGTGGCGATTTGGTGCCGAGCGCCGGCAACGTCTCGCTCGACCCCGGTGAGCGCATCGGTAAGCTGCGCCAGGATCAATTCGCCTTTGAACAATACTCAGTGGTGGATACCGTGATTATGGGCCACGCCGAGCTGTGGGCGGTAAAAGAAGAGCGTGACCGTATTTACAGCTTGCCTGAGATGAGCGAAGCCGACGGTATTCGTGTGGGCGACCTGGAGGCCGAGTTTGCCGAGATGGACGGCTACACTGCCGAATCGCGTGCCGGCGAGCTGCTGATTGGCCTGGGCATTGGTGTCGAGCAACATTTTGGCCCCATGAGTGAGATCGCTCCCGGTTGGAAGCTACGGGTGCTGCTGGCCCAAGCGCTGTTCTCGGACCCGGATGTACTGCTGCTGGATGAGCCGACCAACAACCTGGACATTCACACTATTCACTGGCTAAGCGAGACGCTTAACCAGCGCAACAGCACCATGGTAATCATCTCGCATGACCGTCATTTTTTAAACAGCGTGTGTACCCATATGGCCGATGTGGATTACGGCGAGATTCGCCTCTACCCCGGCAACTACGACGATTACATGACCGCCGCCACCGCCGTGCGCGACCGTCAACACGCCGACAACGCCAAAAAGAAAACCCAAATCGCCGAGCTGCAATCGTTTGTCAGCCGCTTTTCGGCCAATGCCTCTAAAGCTAAGCAGGCCACTTCGCGCGCTAAGCAAATAGACAAAATCCAGCTAGAAGACATTAAACCTTCTAGCCGGGTGAATCCGTTTATCCGCTTTGAGCAAGATAAAAAACTGCACCGCTTAGCGCTAGAGGTGCACGATTTAACCAAAGGCTTTGAAGATGGCCCGCTGTTTAAGTCTTTTGATTTAATGGTTGAGGTGGGCGAGCGCATTGCCATTATTGGTGAGAACGGCGCGGGTAAAACCACCCTGTTACGCACTCTATTGGGCGAGCTTACCCCCGACAGCGGTACGGTTAAGTGGTCCGAAAACGTTAGGCTGGGTCAGTACGCGCAAGACCACAGCAGCGACTTTGCCAACAACGAGACGCTGTTTGAATGGATGAGCCAGTTTAAACCGGTTAATGGTGACGAGCAGTTAATTCGTGGCACCTTAGGGCGCTTACTGTTTGGCAATGACGATATTAATAAGCGCGTGCAAGTGATCTCCGGTGGAGAGCAGGGCCGCATGATTTTTGGCCGTCTAATTCTGCAAAAGCCCAACGTGATGTTGCTGGATGAACCCACGAACCACTTGGATATGGAATCTATCGAGTCGCTTAACGTGGCGCTTGAGAATTATGCCGGCACTTTGCTTTTTGTCAGCCATGACCGCGAGTTTGTCTCCTCGGTAGCCACCCGTATTTTAGAAATCACCGATAATAAAATCATCGACTTCTCGGGCACTTACGACGAGTACTTGGCCAGTAAAGGCCTACAAGGTTAACGCTTTAACATTGACGGTTTGTTAAACTCACGGCCTGTTATGGCTAAGCGGCGCTACGTCGCTTAGCCATCATAAGAAAAAATGATTGGCCTCAGCTTTAAATCGTGAATTGTAATGATAGGCGGCCACAAAATACGACTTGCCCCCTACAACCAACCGCCGCCGGAAACACCCCCCTCCTTCAACGTTTGCGGCCCAACAAGTGCAGTATGCACCCCCTCAAAACGCACCAATCTTGACCCCTCGCACCACCGTAGGGCACAATAAGCAAATAATATTAAAACAAAAATTCGAACGCCTGTAATCAGTGCGTCTGCTTTACCTTCTCAGCTGCAACAACAGCTTCTTACCCCCTAAAATTTAACTTTGCTTATGACTTATATACATCAGACCATTACCGACCTAAAGCAATCCAGTCCGGCCCAATGCGAGTTTTATCAAGCCGTAGAAGAGGTTTTAGAGTCTCTCGAGCCACTCCTGGAAACCAGTAAGCGCTACCAGAAGCACGCCATTATTCAACGCATTGTTGAGCCTGAGCGCCAAATTATGTTTCGGGTACCCTGGGTAGATGACAACGGCAATGTGCAAGTTAATAAGGGCTACCGTGTTGAGTTTAATTCGGCTCTTGGCCCTTACAAAGGTGGGTTGCGGTTTCACCCTAGCGTAAATGCAAGCATTATTAAATTTTTAGGCTTTGAGCAAATTTTTAAAAATGCCTTAACCGGGCTACCCATTGGCGGCGGTAAGGGCGGCGCTAACTTTGACCCCAAAGGTCGCTCCGACAACGAAATTATGCGCTTTTGCCAATCGTATATGAACGAGCTATACCGCCATATCGGCCCCACCACCGATGTACCGGCTGGCGATATTGGTGTCGGCGCCCGTGAAATTGGTTATATGTTTGGCCAGTACAAGCGCCTGACCGGCCGCTATGAAGGAGTCTTAACCGGTAAAAGTTTATTGTGGGGAGGCTCCCTAGCACGTAAAGAAGCCACCGGTTACGGCACTGTGTATTTTGCCCAGTATATGCTCGAAGCACAGGGTAGCTCACTAAAAGGGAAAAAGTGCCTTGTGTCCGGCGCAGGCAATGTCGCCATATACGCCATCGAAAAATTGCTTGAACTAGGGGCAACCCCGGTATCCTGCTCCGATTCTCGCGGAACGATTTTCCACGAGCAAGGTATCGACCTCGAACTAATCAAAGATATCAAAGAGGTTCGCCGGCTCAGTCTTGAAGAATATATGAGAGTTCACAGCGATGCTATTTACACACCCAGCGGTGAATACCCTGAAGATGGCCACGCCGTATGGCGCTTTAATGCCGATGCAGCTTTTCCTTGTGCGACCCAAAACGAATTAACTGGCGAAGACGCGCAAGTACTATTGGCCAACGGTTGCACGTTAGTCAGCGAAGGCGCAAACATGCCATCTTCGCAAGCGGCCGTTGAGGCTTTTATTAAAGCCCAAATTGCCTACGGCCCGGGTAAAGCCGCCAATGCTGGGGGCGTCGCTACCAGTCAACTAGAAATGTCGCAAAACGCCAGCATGCGCAACTGGACGTTCGAAGAAGTCGACGAACAACTCAAAGCCATTATGAAAAATATCTTTACCGCTGCAAGTAATGCGGCGCAAGAATATGGACAACCGAATAATTTAGTACTTGGCGCCAATATAGCCGGCTTTAAGCGAGTAGCCGAAGCTATGATTGAACAAGGGGTTGTCTAGCCAACAACCCTAACAAGAACACACCACTGCAAACGTAGTCACGGCAAAATGCTCATGGAAGAGCCCCGCCCGACTGTGCATACGTTTAGTCCCCCTCGGCGTTACCCCTTGGCTGCTCGGCGTATCGAGCTGCGTTCGACAAGCATCCCCCCGCGGTTAAACCACAATAAAAACTTGAGAAACCAAGACTTTGGTCGATAATTGATTAAACCGCATTATCTAGGAAGATTTCATGATGTTTGGTAGAAACCGTGAGCTAGAGGCGGAAAACCGCCAATTAGAAGCAACAAATCGTCAGTTATGCTCTTACATTAGTGCCATCCGCACACACATTGGTTATATTATGTTCACCCCGGGCGGGGATATTTTGGATGCTAACGAGATATTTTTAAGCCTTGTCGGCTACTCTATCGATGAGATAAAAGGAAAACACCATAAGATATTTTGCGAGCAGGATTATGCCCGCTCCGGGGAGTATCACACTTTCTGGGCCAATCTAAACGCCGGTATCAGTCAGAACGGCACCTTCAAACGTATCGATAAAAATGGTGAAGCGCTTTGGCTGGAGTCAAATTACTTTCCAGTTCGGGAGAACGGCAAAGTTACTAAGGTTATCAAAATAGCCTCTGATGTAACCCAACACCACATAGACTTGCTTGATCGCAACGCCATGTTTGACGCCATTAGCCGCTCACTGGCAGTGATCGAGTTTACCCCAGACGGCACCATACTTAGCGCTAACAGTAACTTCTTAGCCGCCACGGGTTATCAACTAGAACAGGTCGTGGGCAAGCACCACCGGATGTTCTGTCACGACAGTTTTTATCGGCAAAACCCAGACTTTTGGCAGCAACTGGCCAATGGTCATTTTAACTCGGGTAAGTTTGAGCGCATAAATTCGGCCGGTGAGAGTGTTTGGCTAGAAGCCACCTACAACCCTATGAAAAATGCCGAAGGTAAAGTATATAAAGTCATTAAGTTTGCCTCGGATATTACCGAGCGTATTCAGGCCGCTCTTGCCGCGGTTGAGGCAGCATCCAGCACATCGGAGGAAACCTCGCAGATTACCACTCACGCCAAAGAGTTGCTGGGGGATGCGGTCAGCACCTCAAACCAGGTCGCCAGCCAAATCCATGAAGCCGCCTCCCTGACCGATAAGCTCAGCACTCAATCAGATAGCATCTCTGAGATTGTCACCACCATTCGCGCGATTGCAGAACAAACCAACCTACTGGCCCTTAATGCGGCTATTGAAGCGGCCCGGGCCGGTGATCAGGGCCGAGGGTTTGCGGTGGTAGCGGATGAAGTTAGGCAACTTGCGGCTCGCACTAGTGAGGCGACGCAAGAAATTTCTACGGTCGTTGGGGAGAACCACCAATTAACCCACCAAATTAAACAACAGATGGAAGACGTCAGCACCATCTCCACCCAAGGGCAGGATAGAATTAATCAGGTGTCCGAGGGTGTTGAGCAAATTGCGGAAGGGGTTACCAACTTTGCCCAAGTAGTTAACCAATTGGGGCAGCAATAATTTAGCTATTGCCAGGCCCCGGCGTTAAACACTTGCGTAAGCCTTGCGGGCGGGCGCCCTAGAGAAGCCCCACAGGTTTTCTAGGGCATTTGCTCGGCTCGTTTTTCAGCCGCCTCCTGGAGGCTCTTTTCCAAATCTTTAGCGGTTTGATGGGCTTGAATTTGATCGTCAAACACAGTGCCCGCCCCTTGAGAATTGTTATCGCGATCGGACTTTTCGCAACCACTGCCCAGTAAACCGAACAACGCTACAAACCCAATCAGGTAAAATCGTTTCATCACATCACCACTTGCTCAAGCAATAAACAGTCTACTGAGCTTATCAGAAATACTGTAAAGTGCCATTGACTCCACTCTCAACAACGCCCGACAAGGCGTATAGCGAATAGCCAACGAACACCAACTCGACAAGGGTGATTTCCCGGCGAGAAATAAGACTGTGATAAACTTCCAGCCAGACCACCCACAATAAAGGACACTCCCACCATGGGCTATATGGCATTAAAGCATACGCATCTGCTACTGATTGTTTTATCCATCGGGCTGTTTTTTCTGCGATTTATCGCAACCCAGTGTAACGCTCGCTTTATCCATGCCAAGCCTTTCAAGATTGCGCCACATATCATCGACACGGCTCTTCTGTTAAGCGGTATCAGCTTAATCATCCTGGTTGGCTACCCTCTGTGGCCCATAAACTGGCTGACAGTCAAGTTGCTACTCGTTGTGGCCTATATTGGCTGCGGCATCGTAGCGATGAAGTCTTCAACCAAAGCAATCCGCTGGGGTGCGGCGGCCGGCGCCCTACTCTGCATTGCCGGCATTTTGCATTTAGCACTCAGTAAAAGCTTCTAGCCCTCGCTCAATAACCGCCTTAAACCCATGTATATTCCATCCAATGAGTTTAAGGCGGACACTAGATCCACTCTGCCCCACCTGACGAAATGTTAGCCGGAAACACAACAATAGATAATCAAAAAAGAAATAATAGCGCCCAGAGCCGGAAAAATCTGTCCGGAACAGATTTAGGCAGCTTCGCTGGCCTGTAAGGCCGAGCACACGTACGTGCGAGCCAATTGTACCGGGAACCGGTTCAATGACGGCTTGGTTAGAAAGATACCGCTTGTTTCAATTTACTGGGAGTTTGGAGCGAAGAAAAAATAATGGGTCGCTCTTGCGCGTCCTGCGCCCGCGACATTAATACACTCCCTGTATGTCATGCGCGGAGCCGGAAAAATCTGTTCGGAACAGATTTAGGCAGCTTCGCTGGCCTGTAAGGCCGAGCACACGTACGTGCGAGCCAATTGTACCGGGAACCGG